>NZ_LR134476.1:1200000-1800000 GCF_900637955.1 Trueperella bialowiezensis | reverse complement strand
CGCGGATACGGCACGCTCGGCGAGCTCCGGCGTCGTCATCTGATAGTCGATCCGCCACCCGGCGTCGTTATCGAAAGCCTTGCCGCGCTGCGACCACCACGTGTACGGGCCTTGCGCCTCGCCCGAAAGCTGACGGTGTGTATCCACCCACTGCCCGGCAAACCAGCGGTCCAAATAGTCGATTTCGGGTTGGAGCACGCCGGAAGTCTTGTTGTAGTTCGGCTTCCAGTTCTTGATGTCGCGTTCGGTGTGAACGATGTTGAAATCCCCGCCTACCAGCGCGTGCGGCACGTCGGCGCTCCGCTCAGCCAGTAACTCGCCAAGCCGGGCCTCCACGCGGTCCAGATGCGCGTACTTGGCCGCCATTTTCTCCGGATTATCCGCCACCCCAGAATGCAAGTAGGCAGAAACAAAGGTGGTGCCCAGCTCGGGAATTGTGGCCTCGACCCACCTGCCGGTATCCACGTCCGGCTCATTTTCGCCGATCCCGATCACCGCACTGGTGACCTCGAGTCCCTTGCGAACGGCGATGGCGACGCCCGCCCGCCCTTTAAGCGTAGAAGCCCGCTGGATGAGCGTGTAGTCCTCGCCCACGATGTCTGCCACGAGGTCTTCCGGGGCGCGCACCTCCTGCAGGAGGATGACGTCGGCTCCCGTTTCCTCTACCCAGTCGCGCATCCCTTTGCGCACCGCGGCGCGGATCCCGTTGACGTTGACAGTTGCTACCAGCACAGACTCTCCTCTTTCAGTTACGTGTAGGCCAAGTCGAGGCGTTCGGCCACCTCAACCACGTTGACCAAGAGCATCGCGCGGGTCATCGGGCCCACTCCCCCAGGATTTGGAGAAAAGTAGCCCGCCACCTCGCGGACAGCCAGGTCGATATCACCCACGAGCTTCGACTTGCCGTCCGCGCCGACTTCGCGGCTGACACCGACGTCGAACACCGCGGCTCCCGGCTTGATCATGTCAGGTTTTATCAGCCGCGGCGACCCGGCGGCAGCAACCACAATATCGGCTTGGCGGGTGTGTGCGGCCAGATCGCGGGTGCCGATATGGCAGGAGATGACGGTGGCGTTGATCTTTTCGTGTGTGAGCAGGAGCGAAAGCGGGCGGCCGGCGGTTTTCCCTTGGCCGACGACGCACACGACGGCGCCGTCCCAGTC
This sequence comes from Trueperella bialowiezensis, assembly GCF_900637955.1. Taxonomy (NCBI): domain Bacteria; kingdom Bacillati; phylum Actinomycetota; class Actinomycetes; order Actinomycetales; family Actinomycetaceae; genus Trueperella; species Trueperella bialowiezensis. The sequence continues at coordinate 1,798,837 of NZ_LR134476.1, read as the reverse complement.
CACGCCGTGGCGCTGGCCGAGTTCCACAATCCCGCGCGGAGTGCACGCAATCGGAGCCGGCAGCTCGCCTGTCGAGGTGCCGGCGAGGCGACCGACGTTGACCGGGTGCAAACCATCCACGTCCTTTTCCGGCAAGATCGCCTCCACGATCGCATCCGTGTCGCACTGCTTCGGCAGTGGAAGCTGCACGATGAAACCGGTGACCGACGGCGCTTCATTAAAGTGTTCGACGGCCGCAAGCACGTCGGCGGTCGATGCGTCCGCGGGCAGTTCGATACGTAGCGAGCGGATACCGACGTCGGCACAGTCACGGTGTTTGGCATCCACGTAGACCCGGGACGGGCGGTCGTCGCCGACGAGGATCGTCCCCAAGCCGGGCACGATACCCCGCTCGCGCAGCTCGGCAACACGCTCGCCCACTTCGGCTTTAATCGCGGCCGCCGTGGCCTTGCCGTCCATGACGATCATGCGAGCTGATCCAGCCCTTCGTAGAGCGGGAAATCCGCGGCGAGCTTAGCCGTGCGGGCGCGCAACCCGGCAATATCAGCCTGGTCGCCATCGCGAAGCGCCTGCGCGATCACGTCGGCCACTTCGCGGAACTGCTCCGCGCCGAAACCGCGGGTAGCAAGAGCCGGGGTGCCAATGCGCAGGCCCGAGGACACGGAGGCAGGCCGCGGATCGAACGGCACCGAATTACGGTTGATCGTGATTCCGACCTTCTCCAGCAGATCCTCGCCTTCCTGGCCGTTCATCTCGGCATTGCGCAGGTCCACGAGTACCAGGTGCACGTCCGTGCCACCCGAGACCACGGAGATTCCCTTGTCAGCAACGTCTGGCTGCAGCAGGCGTTCAGCCAGGATTTTCGCGCCTTCCAGCGTGCGCTTCTGGCGGTCCTTAAACTCGTCAGTTGCAGCCACCTTGAGTGCCACCGCCTTCGCAGCCACCACATGCATGAGCGGCCCGCCCTGCTGGCCGGGGAACACGGCCGAATCCAGCTTGCGGCCGAACTTTTCGGCGTCGCGGGAAAGAATCATGCCCGAGCGCGGCCCGCCGAGCGTCTTGTGGATTGTGGTGGTGACGACGTCGGCGTGCGGCACCGGGCTCGGATGCAAGCCGGCAGCAACGAGACCGGCGAAATGTGCCATGTCCACCCACAGGTAGGCGCCCACCTCGTCAGCGATCTCGCGGAACTTCGCAAAATCAAGGTGCCGCGGGTAGGCCGACCAGCCAGCAATGATCATCTTCGGCTTGTGCTCGAGCGCCTTCGCCCGCACGTCGTCCATGTGGATGAGGTGGTCCTCTTCGCTCACGCCGTAGGACACCACGTTGTAGTTCTTACCGGAGAAATTGATCTTCATCCCGTGCGTCAAGTGCCCGCCATGCGAGAGCTCCAGGCCCATAATGGTGTCACCCGGCTTGAGCAACGCGTGATAAATTGCGGCGTTCGCCTGCGCACCCGAATGCGGCTGCACATTCACGTATTCGGCACCAAACAGTGCCTTCGCCCGCTCGATGGCAAGGCTTTCAGCAACGTCAACGTGCTCGCAACCGCCGTAGTAACGCCGGCCCGGATAGCCTTCCGCATACTTGTTCGTGAGCACCGAACCCTGTGCCTGCAACACTGCGCGCGGCACGAAATTCTCCGACGCGATCATCTCGAGTGTGGTTTGTTGGCGAGATAGCTCATCGGTGAGCACCTGCGCGATCTCAGGATCAAGTTCGTCAATGGACATGGTAAAAAGGTCAGACATTCTGGCAATCTCCTCGTCTTCCTCAGCGTTAACCCAGGCGAACGGCCAACGCTTCCGTGTGCTCCCCGGTGGTAACCACCTACGCCAGTCGCATCGGCGCCAGTTTACCCCACGGCCCGAAAATTCCCACGTTCTGAGACGTGCGATCGCGCTGATTTGTTGCAAATGCGGGCGGCTGAAATGATCACTATATGGATACTGTTGCTGCCACTGATACTCCCGTTACGCTCATCGAGCTCCCTGTTGCGGATTCTGCCTGTGCGCAGGTGATCGGACCGGCGTGGCAGCGCGTCTACGATTTGGCCCGTGCCGAGCAGATTGAAGTGCGCGGGCATGCCGATTATTTGGCGCCCACGACGGCCGATTACCGGGATAACGTGATCCAGCCGCGCCACCTTGAGTTTCCGTTCTACCAGTTCGCTATCACCACCGTGACCGAACCGGTGTCGTTTAACGATCTCGAACCAGACGACGTCGTCGGAACAGCCTCCGCAGTATTACCGCAGAAGGAAAACACGTTCACATCTCATATCGGCATGTACATCGATCCGGACAGGCGCCGGCGCGGGTTCGGGCGGGCCGGGCTTGGCGAGCTACGTGGGTTCCTTCGCGAACACGGGCGTACCCAGGCCGAGAGCCGGCCGAATACGAGTATTTCTGACGACGGCGAGGCCATCACTCCCCGCATTGGAATCGGCACACTACCGGCTGGAGACCCTACGGTGGCTTTCCTGCAGTCAGCAGGTTTCGGTTTGGAGATGGTAGAAAAGGTTTCCGAACTCGACTTGGAGACGTTTTCTGGCCGGCTCGTTTCCGGGGCGATCGAGCCTCCGCCGCTTGCTGATTCGCTTGAGATCCTCATCTACTGCAACGACATCATTGGCAAGATCACGCCCGAGTTCGTGGCAGCCGTCAACGCGTTTAACGCTGACCACCCGCAATCGGATTCAGCAGCGGCCTTCACGACGACGGTCGAGGACTACACTCGCAACCTGCAAGCGTCCGCGGATCGCGGTAATGACCGGCGGATAGTCATCATCCGCGAACGCGACACACAGCAGGTGGTGGCAACCACGCACGCGTTCTTCCGCTCCAAAGGCTCGGTGGCCCAGCAGGTTGATACGTGGGTGCGCTCCGATTACCGTGAGCGCGGCCTGGCCACACTGGCCAAAATTGAGCTCTACCGCGAGCTGCTTATTCACCAGCCGCGTATCAAACGCATCCAGACCGAGAATGCCGAATCGAACGTGGGTATGTGCAAGGTCAACGACCGCCTCGGCTTTGAGGTGACGGCCGCGAATTCACACTGGGTGAGCGTTTACGACGGCGAACAGTGGGTGCCCGGCGGCAGCCGGTAACCCGCCCGTCGCTAGCTGAAGATGACCGTGCGCTGGCCGTTCATCATCACGCGGTGTTCGGCGTGCCAGCGGACTGCACGCGAGAGCACTTGGCGTTCTACTTCGGCGCCTTTGGCCATGAGTTCACGTTCGTCTTCGTCGTGTGCCACGCGGACGACATCCTGTTCGATGATCGGGCCTTCATCAAGGTCTGCGGTCACGTAGTGTGCGGTGGCGCCAATGAGTTTGACTCCCCGGTTGTGTGCCTGCTGGTAGGGGCGTGCTCCCTTAAATGAAGGCAGGAACGAGTGGTGAATGTTGATCGCCCGCCCAGCGAGTTTGGTGCACATGTCTTCGGACAGGATTTGCATGTAGCGGGCAAGAACCACGAGTTCCACATCGCGCTCGGTGATCAGCTCCCACAGGCGAGCTTCCGCCTCGGGTTTCGTGTCTTTCGTGATCGGAATGTGGATGAAGTCCTGGCCGTAAAACTCCGCAAGCGGGCGCAGCGTTTCGTGATTACCAACGACGCCGACGACGTCGATCGGCAACCGGCCCTCGTGTTGCTTAGACAGCAGGTCGGCTAGGCAGTGCGAGTCTTTGGTCACCATGATGAGCGTGCGCATGGGCCTGTTTGCCTGTGAAATCTGGTAGGTCATGCCATGGTTGGCTGCTAGGGCCGCGAACGCGTTTTCGATCGTTGGCAGCCCGCCGGGCACTTCCGCTTCGATTCGGACGAAGAAGTATCCCGACTCGCGATCATTGAACTGTTGGGATTCGAGGATGTTTCCGCCCACGGAGGCCAGCAGGCCGGTGATCGCGTAGGTGATCCCCGGCCTGTCCGGGCACTTGACTGTTAGGACCAGATTGTCATTACTCACGGTTGTCACAATAGGCGATATTACCCCTGCTTCGCCCGTGATGCCCATGCCGACGCAATCGCGGTGGCGAGTGCGAGCTTGACGAGGTCGCCTGGGATGAATGGGACGACTCCGACGCCGAGCACAGCGGCCGACAGCGGACCGCCCATCCCGGTTGCTGCTGCGAGCCAGATCAGGCCGGGCACGTACGGAATGGCAAGGCCTGCGGCGAACACGCCCATGGCGCGCCAGCCGGTCAGCGGCTTGCGGGAGGACATGTGGCCAACGAAGGCCGCGGCAAGTGCGAAGCCAATAATGAATCCGGCGGAGGCGCCGGCACCCGACGTTCCGGCCGCGAAGATGGGCAGGCCGGCCGCACCGAGCGCACCATACAGCCCGAGCGAAGCGAACGCGCGGCCTGCGCCAAGGCGCCAGGCCACGAGCACGACGGCCAGGGTCTGCATGGTGATCGGGACGGGGTAGAACGGGATCGCAATCTGAGCGGCAAGGGCCACAATCGCCGTGCCGGTGAGAACTGCTGCGATCTGACGTGCGAGAGTTGCCGCGGTGTGCGGCTGGTGTGCAACGCCGATCTGGCGGGAGGACATGCGCAAGGAAGAAAGGATATTGGTTAGATTCATTGGTGTTCTTTCGATGATTATCCAGCAGGTTAGTGGGGACTATCCACGCTAGGGATGACTAGGGACGAGCTGGCAGACGGCGATCGCGTAGTCGGCGTCGTGACTGAGCGAGATCACCGGGCGCATCCCGGGAACGGATGTGGCAAACGCGCTTGCCACGTCGCCGTCGAGTTCCACGTAGGGGCGGTCCCACGCGTCGGCCATGATGCGCACCTCGCTCATGTTGACCGATTCGGGCGGGAGCACAGGCGGCTGGCCAACCAGTGCGGCCGACCAGGCTTTGATGAAAGCTTCTTTTCCGGCCCAACGGGCGGCCAAATGGTGGCCTTGGTGGTTGCCGGTTGCTGCGGCTCGGCGCCGGGCAGCGCGGCGCTCCGCGGAGGCAAAAACCTCCGCGAACCGCGTGCCCGGCGCATCCAGCTGGTCGATGAAGCCGGGGATGTGGACGAGGTCCACTCCCAGCCCCACCGTGCCACGAGCCTCGTTAGGCATAGAATCCGTCCGCGCCCAGGCGCGCATCGGCGTCGAGCAGCATGGCTGCTTCTACTTCGTGCGCGTCGTAGTCCGGCGAATCGGCCTTGAAGCGGCGTCCGTCAATCGGAGCGTAGAGCTCGCGCCTTCCGATCATGCCCTGTTCGATGTGACGGGCACCGGCACGCAGGCGTGCTTCAGCGCGTGTACGCCACTGGTCTGCGGCCTCGCGGCCGTGAGCGCGCACAATCGCCGCTTCGAAAGCGCCCGGGTGCACGATCGCCATGAGCGAGGACACGTGGCCGAAGCCGAGCGAGGTGGCGAGCGCCGCCTTGATCGGTCCGCGCTTGCCCAGGTTGAGCGGGTCGCGCAGCCACACGAAGTAGTCGCGCTCGTAGAACACCGGATCCAGATTGTCGAGCGAACGGTTCGCCGGAACGATGCCCGTCTCAAACACCTGGGTCAGGCCCGCGATCTGGAACAGTGCCGCGCCGCCCTTCGAGTGGCCGGTCAGCGTCTTTTGCGAGATCACGTGCAGCGGATTGCCAGCCGTACGGCCAAGTGCCTTGGCCAGCCGGTCGTGCAACTCGGCTTCGTTCGGATCGTTCGCGTTCGTTGACGTGTCGTGCTTGGACAGCACCGAGATATCGTCGGGGCTCACGCCGAGCTTGGCAAGGTTGCGTGCCAGACGCGAGTCCTTTCCACCTAGGCCGGCTGCGAGTGCACCGAGTCCCGGAGCTGGGATCGAGGTGTGCGCGCCGTCGGCGAAGGTTTGCACGTAGCCGACCACGCCGTAGACCGGCAGGCCGAGTTCGAGTGCGAGGTCACCGCGCGCGATGAGCACGGTTCCGCCGCCTTGACCCTCCACGAAGCCGCCGCGGCGCAGGTCGCCTGCGCGGGAGAAGAAGCGGTCGTTAATCCCCTGCTCTTCCAGCGACTTCGAGTCGGCGGTGGCGTTCATGAAGCCGAACCCTTCGAGTGATTCCACCGAGATGTCGTCGCAGGCGCCGGTCACCACGAAGGTGGCCTTGCCTGTGGCGATCTTATCTACGCCCTCTTCGAGCGACACGGCCGCAGACGCGCATGCCGCCACCGGCTGCACCATCGCTCCGTAGCCGCCCACGTACGACTGCATCGTGTGTGCAGCAATCACGTTGGGCAGGGTCTCTTGCAGGATGTCCTGCGGAACGTCTTCGCCCAGGAAGCGCTCCACGAACAGTCTGCGCATCGAGCTCATGCCACCGAAACCGGTGCCCTGAGTGGAGGCGATCTGCGTGGGGTGGATCGCCTGCAACAGTTCGGCTGGTTCGAAGCCTGCCGAAATGAAGGCATCCACCGTGGTCACGAGGTTCCACACGGCCATCTTGTCCGCCGATTCGATCATCGACGCCGGGATACCCCAGCGGCTCGGATCGAAACCTTCCGGAAGCTGACCGGCCACGTAGCGTGACAGGGTCGTCTTGCGCGGAACCACAGCGGTGGCGCCCTTCTTGCGGGTGACCACCCAGTCCGGGTTGTCCGGGTTCGGCGCGCTGACCTCAGTAAACTGCGGGTCGGCAGCCTCGTAGGCGCGAGCTTCGGCCTCGGAGTCGACGGCAAAGGAGACCGGCCGGTCAAGGAACACCGTGACCATGTCAACCGTTCCGCCGTCCTGGATCGGGCCGTCGTCGGAAAGCCGGCGCACGCCGGCGCGTGCTACGACCTCGTCGCGGTAACGCGCGAAGATCTCGGATTCCTCGACGTAGTTGTCCTCGGCGTCGTACCAGCCAGCCTTCGGCGCTTCGTGCCAGGTCAAAAGACCCATCATCCATGCCAGTTCAAGCACGCCTGCCGCGGTGAGTTCGACCTCGCCGTCGGCCTGGATACCCAGTTCGGCGGACAGGCGGGTACGCGACGAGCCCCACGGGCCGGCTTCGCCCACGCCCACGATGACGATCGTGTCTTCGGGGCGTGCACTGCCGCCATCCCACACGTCGGCATACTCGGGCAAGCCCACCACCTGCGGGCTCGGGAGCGCCGAGATGGTTTCGCCTTCCGGTTCGCTGGCCGCTTCTGGTTCTTCCACGCGTGCGTTCTTTGCGAGCGCCGGGAAGTCCAGTTCGGCCAGCCCGCCGGTCAGATCGGCGTCGATCGGCTCACTAGCAGCCCGCTCGCGGGCCTCGGAGTTTGCCAGCTGCAGCAGCTGGTCGGCCATCTCGTCAGTCGACCACGTGCGTACACCGGCAGCTTCCGCGGCTTCGACGAGCGGATCGTTTCCACCCATGAGTCCGGTTCCGCGCACCCAGCCGATGCGGGCGTGCGCGATGGAGGCGCGCTCGGCCCACGGTTCGACCTTCCACTTGTTGACAATCGCGTCGAACGCGGCCTTGACCTCGCCGTAGGCGCCGTCGCCACCGAACAGTCCGCGGTTGGGTGATCCGGGCAGCACGGCGTGCATGCGGTGGCCGACCATCGTATCCGAGCCGATCTTCGCCAGGCCGGTGAGCAGACGCTCCAGACCCCACAGCATGAGGCGTGCCTGGCTTTCCGTGTCGGCCCCGGCGTCGTCCATCATGCCGTGTACGCGCGGCGCGGCGAACGGGAAGAGCAGATCCGGGATCATCGCCGGCTTCTTCTCCTGCGTCTTGCCGCCCACCGTTTCGCGAACCGGGTTTTCTACCCAGTCCACGAACGCGTCGATGTCACGGTACGACGACAGGTTTGCCGGTACCAGCCACAGCGCAGCATCCCCGCGTGCGTTCTCACGGTAGAGCTTGCGCCCAGCCAGCAGACGCTTCTGATCAACCCGCGACGCGGTCGCAACAACCGTGGCTCCCCCTGCGAGCAGACGCTTAGTCACGGCTCCGCCAATCGAATCCGGAGTCATACCGGTCACGACGGCGATCTGGCCACTAAACTCGCCCTTCGAGGTGTCGAGGGCCCGGCTAGCGATCTGCCGCAGCAGGTCGCGCACCTCGTCAGACACGTCCGCGTTATCCGCATAGTACTCCGCCTGGCGTGCTACCTCCGGGCCGGTACCCGTGAAGCTGTTCAGCGTACAGCCACCCGCATCAACGGTCAGTTCGCCGTTGACGATGCGAGCCAAATCCTCGCGGGCGCTCGCCCAACGATCATTGAGCAGCACGGCCTTACTTCGCCGAGAACGTCGGGGAAACCAGCTTCGGCCAGTTCGAGCCCAGTTCGGCAGAGACCGCCTCCACCAGCTCGGTGTCGTCCATCTTGGCGACGGCGGCCGGGCTCGTCTTACCCAGACGCTCCAGCAGATCGCGCGCGTTATCGGCAAGCACCGAGGTGATTTCCTCGCTAAAGGCATCCAGAGCAGCAGAATCGACGACGCCGCCACCGGCCGCTCCGCCAGCGCTCGGCTTAGCAACCGCCACGCCCTTGATCGCGCCCACGCGCTCCACGGCCGCATCCACGAGTGCGTCCACCTCAGCCACAGAGGTCGGAGCAGTCGGCAAACCAGCCAGCTCAGAACCGCGGGCAGACTTACCTTCACGGGTCTCCAGCAGGATGACCGCCGTCGTCCACGCGATCCAGCCCTCGCCCAGAGCCCAGGTTCCGGACACGCGCTCGCGAATGTGATCAAGGCGAAGGCCGGCCGCTCCGAACAGCTTGCGGATACGATCTGCCACGGCTTCGGAGAGCACCGGGCCGAACGGCTTGTAGTTGTGTGCGAGCTTGTTGACAGTCTTCGACAGTTCGGCGACCGACGCTTCAGCAGCGCCGTCGATAGACGACAGGTTGAGCTCGGAGCTCATGTCCATGAGCACCTGGTTGCGCTTGGACGACACGCCGTTGGTTAAGGTCTCGACGTTGTCGGCGTCCCCGATGTCATCGAGCGTCAGCTTGTTGGACTCGGCCAGTAGCACGCGGATCGCGTCCGCGGCATCGAACGTAATATCGGCAACCGGGCCGGACGCCGCTGGGGCAGCCGGAGCTGCCGGTGCCGCAGGCTCGGGCGCCGGCGCTGGAGCAGCTTCCGCAGCTGGAGTCTGCTCGGCCGGAGCCGGCTGTGCAGCGGCTGCTTCTGCCGACGCATCTGCCGGTGCCTCGTCGTCCACAGGCAGCTGCGCGCTCGCCTGATCTTGGTGGTAGACGATCTTCTCGTCACGCTGAACGTTGTAAACGTTGACGCGCCGGGCCGCGAACTGCGGCTGAGCCAACGTCTTTGCTGCAAGGTTCGCGAGCGTGGGAGCCGCACCCAAACCAATCTCAACGAGCGTCTCCACGCAGGCTCCGCCGTCGGCGGTTGCGCGGAACAGGAAGTCCTGGGTTTCAATCCAGCGCACCGGCGAGGCGAACTGCCAGGCCAGAAGCTCGATCAGCAGGGCGCGCGTCACCTTGCCAGCGTTCGCGTCCACGTCGATCTCGTTCCACCGCGAGCGCAGGTCGGCCACCGTCTCGGATGGCACGACCTCGAGGATGGAATCCAGGAAGTCCGTGGTCAGCTCGAACGGGCGTGCCACCAGGTTCGGGATGTAGCGGCCCACGAGGATCTGCGGATCGATCTCTTCCGGTAGCAAGCTTTCGAGTAGCTCGCGGAAGTCGGGTACGCCGCCGCGCAGAACCGTCGAGTGGAACGGCACGTCAATGCCGGGAACCAGCATGAACGGGCTCTTACCGCCGGCAGCCTTGGCACGTGCCGCCGAATCGGCCGCGAGCGCCTCAATGCCTGCCACCGTGCCAGCAATCGAATACTGTTCGCCGGCCAGGTTGTAGTTGACGATCTCGATAAACTCACCGGATGCTTCAGCAACCGAAGCAACGTAGTCGGCTACCTCGTCGTCGCCCACCCCGAACTGGTTCGGGCGCAGCGCACCCATCTGGTAGTTCGAACGCCCCTCAGCATCGCGTGGCACAAGGTTGTGCATCGTCGAACCGCGGTGGAACACGATCTCGATCACGGTCTCGAGCGGGAAGATCTGCCCGTAAGCCGACAGCGCGTTGTATTCACCAAGCGAATGGCCAGCCAAGTACGAGCCTTCCACCAGAGCGCCAGCTTCACGCAGGCGTTCAGTCTGTGCAAAGGCCACGGTAGCCAGTGCCACCTGGGTGAACTGGGTCAGGTTGAGCACGCCCTGCGGATGGCGGTACGTAACTCCCTTAGCCGTGAGTTCTTGCGGGTTATCCCGCACGATGGCAAGGATCGAGAAGTCGAGTGCCTTGCGGGTGTGCGCGTCGGCGCGTTCCCACACCTCGCGTGCGGCAGGCGAGACTCCACGTTCGGACAGGGCCATGCCCTGAGCCTGCACGCCCTGACCCGGGTACACGTAGGCCGTCTTCGCCGGGGTCACTGTGGCAGTCGCCTGCGAGACGACGTTCTTGTTTACCCGGCAGTTGACCTCAAGGATGAGGCCGCCACCGGCAACAGAACCGATGCGTTCGACCGAGATGTCCACCTCGTCGTTCAGATCCACCGTGCCGTACATGCGGTACGTCCAGCCTTGGATGTGCCAACGGTGGCCGTCCTCATCCGTGGCAGACACGGCGTGTTGCGCAGCTGCACACAGCCACATGCCGTGCACGAGCGGAGCGTGCATACCCGCCACCTTGGCGGCGCGGTAAGACGTGTGGATCGGGTTGTAGTCGCCCGAGACCATCGCGAACGGAGTCATGTCTGACGGCGCGGTCACCTGCACTCGGCGCAGCACCGAGCGCGGGGTATCGCGGATTTCTTGTTCGATACCACCCGCGTACGGAGGATCAGCCGGCAGTTCCTTGCCGAACACGCGCCCGCGGATCGCGAAGCGCTCAATGAACGAGCCGACGAACTGCCCCTCGTGGGTCAGCTCGGTTTCCACGACGACGACGCGCCCGGAGCTCGACTCAGAATAAGACGTACACCGCGAGCGAGCATCGAGGTGATCGAGGCCTGCCAACCTATCGGTGTCCAGGTTTTCGGTGTGATCGAGGTGAACAGCGTTCAGCAGACCTTCGATCACCGGGTAGTCGTCCACGATCGCCGAGCCGAGTGCCGCGTAGATCGCCGGCCAGCACATGCCAAGCACGGCCGAGGGCACGATCGGAGCAAGCTTGAGCGATGACGGCAAGGAATCGGCCGACACTCCCGCGTGCAAGGTGCCCAGTTCGGGGCGCAACGAGAAGCGGTAGTGCGCTTCACCGAATTCGGAATCCGGCGAATCCGGGTGAATCTTCGGCAGTTCGGTGATGTGGTCGCCCATCGGGTTCGGGGCGCCCACGCCCGCCGTCGCCGCGAGCAGGCCGTACATCGCTTCCGGCAGCCGCTCGTCGTCGACAACCGGCACCGCGCCCGTCGTCGCACCCTCCGGGATGAGGAGCGGAACGCGCAGCTCGCGCACAGCATGCTGGTTTGCGTCAGTGCCGTCCCACATCGTGTCAAGATTGACGACGATGTCGTAGCCCTTGTCCGTCTTGACCAGATCGTAGTCGTCGACGACGGTGGCCGGGTTCGTCATGAGATGGCCGTGCCACTGAATGTGCGGGCTGGTGCGGATGTAGTCCTCCACCGAATTACAAGCGCGCGAGTAGCGCTCGCCGATCTCGGCCGCGCCTGCCCCGCCCAGCGCGGTGATCGTGGCGTCTTCGTAGCGGGCGAGAATATCTGCCACCGGCTCGTTGACTTTGGTAATGCCTGCCACGGAGACCGGGCCGGGGATAATACGCACCTGGTCGGCCGTGTAGCGCGGATCGTGCGACTGCCACAGACCATCGGTACCCCACGAGCGCAGCAGCGAGCCGTCGATCGTCGGAACGAACGGCACCGGCTTGGCATACTTGCGGCACAGATCCACGAACCACGCCGAATCGAAAGTGGTGAGGTTGATCTGCTCTGCCTGCGGGTAAGCCGCAAGCAACTGGTCGATCACAGCCTGCGGCTCTTCCACCGACGCGGTATCAGGGAACATCGAGACGATCTCGCCGCTCTCCACCGGCGCCAGGCGAGCCTCAACGCGCTGAGCCAGTTCGTGGAAACGCTGAATCCACGAAATGTCATTCCACGGGTGGCACAGCTCAACATAGCGGCGCAGCACGTCCGCGTACGTCATCTTCTCCAGATCACCGAAGTACGGCTTGGCCGTCTTGTTGATCGTCTCAATGATCTCGTCGCGGCGCTCTTCGAGCGCCTCCGGATCGTTATGCACCTCGATGATGAGGCGAGCTGCCTGAGAGGCCGAGTTTTCGATCTCGTACATGTCAGCGAGCAGGTGCGACAGGCCCGAGGTCACTCCCCCGTTGACTTCACCTTGGCCAACCCAGCCGGCGTTATCTTCCGGAGCCACGCCCGGCGTGTCAACGAGGAGCTGCTTGACGTCGTCGTTCGTCTTAGCTTCCTTCGCCGTCATCGCAGCCGTGCCGATCATGATCGCGTCCACCGGCATCTTGACGTTGCTGTGCGCGAGCGCCCACTCACCCGTCAAGAACGCTGCGGCGCGTTCGGGCACGCCCAGGCCGCCGCCGGCCACGAGGATCGTGTTCGGTTCGCGGCGAATATCTTCATAGGTGGCTAGCAGCAGCTGGTCGAGGTCCTCCCACGAATGGTGGCCGCCCGCATGGCCGTCTTCGACCATGATCAACACGGGAACGTCGTCGTCCACGCCGCGAGCGATGTCGAGCACTTGGCGGATCTGCTCCACCGTGCCCGGCTTGAAGGCCACGTAGGTGAAGCCCTTCGCACGCAACTCGGTGACGAGCTCGATGCCTTCTTCCAGTTCCGGAATACCGGCGGACACGACGACGCCGTCAAACGGCGCGCCCGATTCGCGGTCCCGCGTCACAATGTGCTGGGTGCCGAACTGGAGGTTCCACAGGTAGCGATCCATGTACATGGCGTTGAACTGGGCGGTACGGCCCGGCTCAAGCTGGTCAACCAGCCCGGCCAGGTTATTTTCGAAGACCTGCTCGGTCACCTGACCGCCACCGGCCATTTCTACCCAGTAGCCGGCGTTCGCGGCGGCTGCCACGATGTCGGGCTCCACGGTGGTTGGCGTCATTCCCGCAAGCAGGACTGGCGCGCGGCCAGTGAGACGGGTGAACTTCGTGTCGACGACGAGCTGGCCGTCATCCAGGCGAGCCAGCTTCGGTGCGAACTGCGACCAGTCTTCGCCCGGCGTCCAGTTATTGCCTGGGATCATGATCTGATCGCGCGCGTTCGAGCTCGCTGCGTTGACGTAGCCGATGCCCATACCGCGAATGTTTTCCTCAGTGATGCGGCTCAGCCCTGCGCCCGGGCCAAGGTCGATGACCCACTGCGCTCCGGCCATAGCATCTGCGAACACCGCATTCCAGTCCAGCGGCTCGGTGAGGACGGCAGCCGCGAGCGCATCGACGTCGTAGTCGCCGCCGAAATCGCACTGCGCCACCCAGTCGTGTACCTGAGCGAGAGCCGGGGCGAGCAGCGGGGAATGGAACGGGGCGGACACGTCAAGGAAGTCGGTGATCGGCTGGATTGCGGCTCCGCCGATCGTCTTATCCTCGCGCGCCTTTTCTTCAGCTGCCGCCAGGTCGGCCAAGTCGCGGCGCACCGCGTCGAGTTCGGCGGGAATGCCGGAAATCGTGAACGACGTGCGCGTGTTGCGGATCGCAAGGGACACGCCGTTGTGGCGCTCCACGATCTTTGCCAGGGCTTCCTGAGAGATCCCGCGCACGGCCATCATCGGGGTGAGCTCACCGTGGCGGGCTGCCCCCTCAGCGCGGGTGACCTTGGTGGCCGCCGCGCCAATCAGGCGAGCCAGAGCGAAAACGCGGGCCGCGTGTTCGGCGTCATCGACCTTCTGCGCAAGTGCAACGCCAAGCACGCCTTGCGAATAGCCGATCGTCTGCTGCGGTTTTGCCATCACCTGGAAGTCGAGCAACGCGCCGTATTGGGCGAGCAAGATTCCCGGCACGGAGGCGAACGCGTCAGTGGACGGGTTGCCAAATAGGTCGAGCTTACCCGCGCTAATCCGCGTGATCTCCGGCAACACCGGAGCAAGCAGCTCATCGGAACGCGCGATCGCGGCCTCCAGCGTGGAACGCAACGCGCTATCTTCAGCCAGATCCTTCAAGGCTGTACGCCACGGGGTGGCCTGACCGCCAAACTGCAGCACGTAGGGCGTGCCATCTTCAAGTTTACGAGCAAGTGTCATGAAATTTTCTCCTAGTGAGTTGGTTTGGCGGGCGCTACATCGGCATGTTGCCGTGGCGTGAAGGCCCGTGGTATCGAACGTTCTTGGTTTGGAGCGCCTCAAGTGAGGCAGCGATGGTGGCGCGGGTGTCGGCCGGTGCGATAATGCCGTCGAGCTCTCCGCGAGCCACCGAAAGATAAGGATTGACGTTTTTGCGTGTGTACTCATCGGACAGCTCGGCACGCACCTGCGCCTCGTTGCCCTCCTCGCGGGCCTTGGCCAGTTCGCGGCGATGAATAATTGACACCGCGCCGTCGGCACCGAGCACAGCGATCTCTGCGCCCGGCCAGGCGTAGACGAGATCCCCGCCCAGCGACTTCGAACCCATGACGATGTAGGCACCGCCGTAGGCCTTGCGCAAAATGACGGTGATGAGCGGCACCGACGCCGTGGCATACGCCCAAATCAGCTTCGCGCCGCGGCGAATAATGCCGGCCTGCTCCTGCTGGGTACCCGGGCGGTATCCCGGCACGTCCACGAGCGTGACGACCGGAATGAAGAACGCGTCGCAGAACTGCACGAAACGCGCCGCCTTTTCGGAGGCGTCCACATCGAGCGTTCCGGCGTCGACCATCGGCTGGTTCGCCACGATCCCCACCGAACGGCCTTCGATGCAGGCAAAGCCCACCACAATATTGCGTGCGAAATACTCTTGGATTTGCACGAACTCGCCGTAATCGACGATCCCGGAGATCACGTCCACGATGTCATAGGGCACCTTCGTCTCGTCCGGCACGAGCGCACCCAGGTCCACCGGCGCTTCTTCGCCCATGTAGTCATAGCTCGGCACTGGATCATCTGCCGAGGAGGGCAGATAGGTCAGGAGCGTACGCGTGTAATCGAGCGCGTCTTCCTCATCTTCTGCCAGGTAGTGCGCCACGCCCGACTGGAAGTTGTGCACCTGCGCGCCACCCAGATCTGCGAACGAGACGTCCTCGCCCGTCGTCGCACGCACCACGTCCGGGCCCGTAACGAACATGTGCGAATTGTCCTTCGTCATGATGATGAAATCCGTGAGCGCCGGCGAATACACCGCGCCGCCCGCACACGGGCCCAGGATCAGCGAAATCTGCGGGATAACCCCCGAGGCCTGGCACGTCTTCTTAAAAATCCGGCCATACTGGCCAAGCGCCACCACGCCCTCCTGAATCCGGGCGCCGCCCGAATCCATAATCCCGATCACCGGGATGCGCAACATGAGCGCCTTATCAATCGTGGAAATGATCTTGTCGCCCTCAGCCTCACCGAGCGTTCCGCCCTGAACCGAGAAATCCTGCGCGTAGATCGCTACTTGGCGGCCGTCGATCTGGCCGAGCCCGCACGTGACCGCAGCACCCTGGAAGCCCTCAGCCACGTTCCCGCCCACGAACTGACCAATCTCCGTGAACGAGCCCGGATCAAGCAGTTCGTTAATGCGCTCGCGCGCCGTCATCTTGCCCTTGGCATGCTGGCGATCCTTCGCCTTCGCCTCCGCCTTGTCGGTCAGCGCATTTTGGTAAGTGATGAACCGGTCGCGGTCCACCTCGCGCGACGAGGTGTCAATCGTGAGCGCCTCGTCCGTGGGCGTCAAACTAAAATCCGACCTCATGAGTTGTCCTTTCCAGCTTCCGCGATCGTCAGTAGCGCGTCTCCCGCGGCCACGTTCGCACCTTCGCTTGTGGTGATCGTGTCAACGACGCCGTCAACGGGCGCATACACGTAGCTCTCCATCTTCATGGACTCCAGCACGACGAGCAGATCGCCCTCGCGCACCTGCGCGCCCGGTTCCACAACCACGCGCACAACAATCGCTTGAATCGGCGAGCGCACGTCACCGTTCGCCTCGCTGGTTCCTGCTATCTGTTCGCGAGTGCGGTGTGCGCGGCGCAACGGTTGCGGACGCCGCGCGGGCGCAGCCTGCCCACTGGCAAACATTCCCTTTGGCACGCGCAACTGAGAAAGCTTGCCATCCACCTCGATCAGGAAAGTCTCCTGCTCCGGGGTGGGCGCGGTTGGCGCGCCCGTCGTAGTAGCAGGTGCCTGCCGGGTCACGGCCATCGCCGGATCCTGCGCGGCTACCTCCTGCCAGTTCGGCAAAAACACTTCTTCAAACCAGCGAGTGGAATAGTCCACGTTCGCAAAACGCTCGGTAGCAATCAGGTCGCGATACATTGGCACCGGCGTGGCAATACCCTCCATCGCGAGCTCGGCAAGCGCACGCACCGACCGCGCAATCGCGATCTCGCGGCTCGGACCAGTCACGATCACTTTGGCAAGCATCGAATCGAAAGCCGACGTGACGACGTCGCCCTGCGAGACTCCCGCCTCGATCCGCACCCCGTGCCCGAGCGGCCAATGCAGCTTCGTAATCGTGCCTTCGCTGGGCATCATGTCGTTACGCGGATCTTCGCAAGTGATGCGGAACTCGAAAGAATGGCCCACCGGTTCGGGCACCGGGGACATCTGCTCGCCGCTCGCGATCCGGATCTGTTCGCGCACCAGGTCAATGCCGCTGACTTCTTCGGAAACCGTGTGCTCCACCTGGAGGCGCGGGTTGACCTCAAGGAAGAAGACATCACCGTGCTCGCCCGGCGCCACAAGAAACTCGCACGTGCCAAGGCCCACGAAATCGGCACCCTCGAACAGTGCGCGCGACCAGTCGGTGAGTTTACGTTCCTGCTCCTCGCTCAGCCCCGGCGCGGGTGCCTCTTCGATGAGCTTTTGATTGCGGCGCTGAATCGAGCAGTCACGAGTGGAAACCACTGCGAAGTTGCCATGCGAATCGCGCATGCACTGGGTTTCCACATGGCGGGAATTTTCGAGGAACTTCTCGACGAACACGCCCTGCGGATTCGGGCCAGCTGCCGCAAAGAAATGATCCAGATCGCCGTCCGAGCGGATGATCGTGATGCCACGGCCGCCACCGCCGTCGGCCTTCTTCGTGACGATCGGGTAACCCCACTGGGCAATAAACTCTTCGACTTCGGCGCGGCTTGTGATCGCCTCGGAGATGCCCGGCACGGGTGCAACGCCCGCGGCCTGGGCAAGCTGGCGTGCCGAAATCTTATCGCCAAGCGCGCGCAGCGTATGCGGGGACGGGCCAATCCACGTCAGTCCCGCGTCCGCAACAGCTTGTGCGAACTCTGGGCTTTCCGACAGGAAACCATATCCGGGATGGATTGCCGTCGCCTCCGTCTGCTTCGCCAGCGCAATGAGCTTGTCGCCGTTCATATACGTATCGGCATAGCTCGTGCCACCCAGTGCGTAAGCTTCGTCAGCGAAGCGGGTGAACGGGGTGCCAAAATCAGAATCCGCATAGCCAACAACGGCTGGGATTCCCATGTCTTTCGCCGTTCGGATCACGCGCATGGCGATCTCCGAACGATTAGCAATCAGAATTTTCACGGTTGGTCGTCCTTTTTGTTAGTGGTGGCTTGTGTGAGTACGTGTGCAGCTTTGGCAGCTGGCGCGGCTGGGTGCGTGTCGTCGTCGGCAAACATCGCAACATCGCCCGGTGAGATACGAGCGGGGGTTTCGCCTTCGAGCAGGAGGTCCGCCTCAGGCGTGAGACCTGTGAGGATGCCGGTGTGCCCGGCCACGGTCATCTCGGCGCCCTTGCCATAAAGATGTTCGTTAATTTCGGCAATGACGGGGGCGCGGTTTCCAGCTGTGGCAAAGGCGCTGACGCGTTCATCGAGTTCGGTGAGGTAACAATCGAGGAGCGCGTCAATCACAGATTGGGGTGCGGATTGGGCTTCGGCGGCAGCCAGCATCGTGTTCTCCGTGCTGGCGTTAGTCACGAGTGCGAGCGACGTACCGCCCGCAGGCAGTACGCCTTGTTGTTGGTAGATATTTACGCCGACCCCAACCACTGCACATAGTTCCCCGCGCTCGCTAGTGTGCTCTGGCAAGAACTCGCCGAGCACCCCCGCAATCTTGCCGGGTGCTCCGCCCGTGCTGATCACGAGGTCATTCGGGAACTTGACCTCGATACTAAAGCCGGTAAGTTTCGCGAGCGCGGCGCGCATTGCCGCAGCGCTGATCAAAGTAAGGAATCCGATTCGATCACGCATAAGTGGCGTATCGGGAAGGGTGAGGAAAGTTGAGGCTAGAAGCGACTGGCGTGCTGGTGATTCCCATATTCGGCCAAGGCGCCCGCGCCCCGCTGTTTGGCGATCGGCAACCACGGTGGTCAGATGCGCGGCGTCGGTGAGTGCGCGCACGGCATCCTGGGTAGAGGTGGTGGTCTCTACCCGGTGAACGGTGTAGCGCGCGTGTTTCGCACAGCTATCGGCAAGTGGTTTAGCCATGCGGTTACCCTAACGTAAGTTACGCTACGGTAGGGTAACTTCCCGCGTGTCGCGAGCCCCGACGCCCACTTTGGCCAGTTTTCACGCCGAAAACCGGCCCCTGTGAGGTTTATAACGGTTCCGTAACTTTAGGGCTCGGCGCCTCGAAAGAGACGCCGAGCCCTGCCGCATGAGCTTCTAGGCTCACTTCATGTGTTTACGGCACGCACACGGCGCGCCCGTCGATCTTGCCCTCATGCAACATCCGGTATGCCATGGGCGCCAGCTCGAGTGGGAACGGGGTGGTGCGAATCTCCAGCGGTTCGCGCTTGGCCATCTCCACGAGCTCCATGAGCTCAAGGCGTGTGCCCCACAACGAGTTGGAAAGCTCCATCTCCCACGGCACGATTCCGAAGCCGACCTTGGCATGCCCTGAACCAGCTCCTGCGAACACGACCGCAGATTGGATGCCACCACAGGCCACTGCAAGATCGGGCGTTGGTCCGTTGGCGACAAAGTCGAGAACGAGATCCGCGCCGCGCCCGCTGGACAATTCGAGAACTTTCTTCGCAGCGGCAGGCTCCGAGACGAGGGCGTGGTGAGCACCCACTTCCTTTGCGAACTGCAGCTTTGGCCCCTTGAGGTCAAGCGCGATCCCCTGTGCGTCGGACATGCGGCGCAGCAACTGGATCGCCACGTGACCAAGACCGCCGGCGCCGATCACCACGGCAGTCGATCCGGCGCGAAGCTTGTGCCGGAAACGCTTAATGATCGAGTACGGGGTAAGGCCGGCGTCGTTGAGCGGAGCCATCTTGATCGGGTCAAGATCTTCGATCGGCACGATGTGTTGCACCGAATCCACAGCCATATATTCAGCCATACCGCCCGGCTCGGCGAAGCCCGGCGAGGTCATGCCGCGGCGGCACAGGTTCTCATTTCCGCGTGCACATAAATCACACACACCACAGCCCCAGCAGCCGTAGACGAGTACGCGGTCGCCAACCTCGACGCCCTTCGTGCCCTCCCCCAGTTCCACAATCTCACCGGCGGACTCGTGGCCGAGAGTCATCGGCAACTCGTAACCGTAAGCTTCACGGAAGGTCTTTTCATCAAGGCTCATCACGAACTCGTCCGAATGACACAAGCCGGATGCGAGGACCTTGATGACCATGCCACCTGGCGGCGGAGTTGGGTCTTCCACGTCTACGTACTCCGGCGGTTTTCCAATCTCTCGATACTGAACTGCCTTCATGATTCTCCCTTCTAGCTATTGGTTCGCGCATCTTTGCTACGAGCCGGAGCAGCAGACCTCGTTGTCTCCTGCGACTCCTTTTACATCGTAGCTCTAAATCCGCGCGTTCGAGGGCGTTTTACCAGCAGACTCCCGTCTTTATAATGATTCTAAAAAGCGTTGCCGCGCTCGCTATTCCAGGCACTATTGCTGTAGTAGCAAACTTATTGCAGTGTGGCAGAAGACGTGCCGGCGCGAAAAGATAGCAGAGGCGGGGCAGAGGATATCCCCTCTGCCCCGCCTAGGATAGCTTGCAGCGAGTTACTGAGAACTCGGCCGCACGCGATTTACTTAAACAGACCGCGCTTACTTGATCAGGCCGAGTGCGCGAACCGCGTCGAGTTCTTCCTGCGCCGCCTTGATGTTGCGATCGATACCCACCTGGGTGGCCTCGGAAATCTCCAGACCTTCAACAACCTTCCACTCGCCGCCCTCGGCGATGGCCGGGAAGCCGAAGATGAGGCCTTCCGGTACGCCGTAGTGCGAGCCGTCAGAGTAGATGCCAGGCGTGGTCCAGTCACCTTCCGGCGTGCCATTCACCCAGTCAAACACGTGATCGATCGCGGCCGAAGCGGCTGACGCTGCCGACGAGGCTCCACGCGCTTCAATGATCGCCGCACCGCGCTTGGCAACGGTGGGTACGAAGTACTCGTTCACCCACGCGTCATCAACAAGGTCGGTTGCTGGCTTACCGTTGACGGTGGCCCACGAGATGTCCGGGTGCTGGTCAGCAGAGTGGTTGCCCCACACTGTCATCTTCTTGATGTCAGCAACGCGCGAGCCCGTCTTCTCAGCGAGCTGCGAGATTGCGCGGTTGTGGTCGAGGCGCATCATCGCGGTGAAGCGGTCGCGTGGCACGTCTGGCGCGTTCTGCATCGCGATCACGGCGTTCGTGTTGGCAGGGTTGCCGACGACGAGCACGCGAATGTCCTCAGCCGCGTGGTCGTTGATGGCCTTGCCTTGCGGGCCGAAAATACCACCATTTGCTTCGAGGAGATCGGCGCGCTCCATGCCCTTCGTGCGCGGGCGAGCCCCAACAAGCAGGCCCACCGAGGAGCCGTCGAAAGCCTTGTTGGCGTCGTCGTAAATGTTGACGGACTCAAGAAGCGGGAATGCCGAATCGTTGAGCTCCATCGCGGTGCCCTCGGCTGCCTTGAGCCCTTGCGGGATCTCAAGCAGGTTCAGACGTACAGGAACGTCATTTCCTAAAAGCGCACCTGACGCGATGCGGAATAGTAGCGCGTAACCGATGTTGCCCGCCGCACCCGTGACGGTAACGGTAACTGGAGACTTGGCCATGGATCTAAACTCCTTCGTTGGTCTTCACGCGCCGTTGCGCGCACGGTAGCAGTCTACTGGGATAGTCCGCTGCTTGTTCGCCTTTGGAACCGAAAGCGAACAAGCTTGCAGCGGACAGTATCTAAGCGGCGACATGCGCCGGCCCAGTTGGTCTAGTCGACCTTGCGTACCGCACCATACGACGCCGACGTGGCCATGGACGCATATGCGCGCAGGGCCTTCGACACCGTACGGTCACGCTTGGGGTACCAGGGAGCCGGACCCTTGGCAGCACGCCGGGCGTCCAGTTCCTCGTCGGACACATCGAGGTGCAGCTTGCGCTCGGGCACGTCGATGACGATGCGGTCGCCTTCTTCAATCAGGCCGATCGCACCGCCCGAGGCCGCTTCCGGCGAAATATGGCCGATCGACAGGCCCGAGGTACCACCCGAAAAACGCCCGTCTGTAATCAGCGCACACACCTTGCCCAGCCCAAGGCCCTTCAGGTAGGACGTCGGGTAAAGCATTTCTTGCATTCCCGGGCCGCCCTTGGGGCCTTCATAGCGGATGACGACGACGTCGCCAGGCACCACGGACTTCGACAAGATGAGCTCGATCGCCGCATCTTGGGATTCCACCACGCGGGCCCTGCCTTCAAAGTGGAACAGGTCTTCTTCAATGCCGGCCGTCTTGATGACGCATCCGTCTTCTGCGATGTTGCCATAGAGGACGCACAGGCCGCCGTCTTCGGTGTAGGCGTGCTCAACGCTGCGGATACAGCCGTCCACCGGATCGAGGTCGTGGGATTCGTAGCGTTTGTCTTGCGAGAACGCCACGGTGGTCCGCACGCCGCCAGGTGCGACGGCGAACAGATCCTTCGCCTCGTCGGTTGCCTTTCCGCTACGGATGTCCCAATCGTCCAGCCATTCCTCGAGTGAATCGGAGTGGATAGATCGGACGTCCTTTTCGAGCAGGCCGCCACGGTACAGTTCACCCAAGATCGCAGGGATTCCGCCGGCGCGGTGGAAGTCTTCCATGTGGTAGATGACCGAGTTCGGAGCGACCTTTGACAGGTTCGGGGTCTTCCGGGACAGCGCGTCGATGTCAGAAATGTCGAAATCGATCTCGCCTTCCTGGGCAGCCGCCAGAATATGCAGAACCGTGTTGGTTGACCCGCCCATGGCGATATCCATCGTCATCGCGTTTAAGAACGCGTTCCGGTTGGCGATGTTGCGCGGGAGAACCGATTCGTCGTCGTTATCGTAGTAGCGCTTGGCGAGGTCAACGATCATGTGCCCAGCCTCGATGAACAGCTGTTTGCGCCGCAGGGCCGTGGCCACGGTCGAGCCGTTGCCTGGCAGCGACAGGCCAAGAGCCTCGGTCAAGCAGTTCATCGAATTGGCGGTAAACATGCCCGAGCACGATCCACACGTGGGGCATGCCGCCTCTTCGATGGCGAGCAGCTGGGCGTCGGACACGTTCTCGTTGACCGATTCCGTCATCGCGTCGATGAGGTTCGTGTTGTGGTCCACCACGCCCTCAACCGCCTTACCGGATTCCATCGGTCCGCCAGAGACGAACACCACCGGAATATTCAGCCGCAGCGATGCCATGAGCATGCCGGGCGTAATCTTGTCACAGTTCGAAATACACACGAGCGCGTCGGCACGGTGGGCTTCCACCATGTACTCGACCGAGTCGGCAATAATTTCGCGCGAGGGCAGCGAGTAGAGCATGCCGTCGTGACCCATCGCGATCCCGTCGTCGACTGCGATCGTATTAAATTCTTTGCCGACGCCGCCGGCATCCTCAATCGCTTTAATGACGAGCTGGCCCATGTCTTTTAAGTGCACGTGGCCGGGCACGAACTGGGTAAACGAGTTAGCCACCGCAATAATCGGCTTCCCGAAATCCTCAGTTTTCATGCCAGTTGCGCGCCAGAGTGCGCGCGCCCCGGCCATGTTCCGGCCCTGGGTTGATGTTGCTGAACGAAGTTGAGGCATATCTTTCCTTCATACGTAAATGTGTTCGTTCAAGTCTACTCATCTGTTCCGGTGTTGGGCTGTGAGGTTCATCCTGTGAGCGTGGCCGCTTCAAGCTGGGCTTTTATTTCCCGCCGGGGGCGGTTTTTGCGGGTTGTCGCCGTGCGATCCAGGCGTGTACTTGGTAGGGAAGCCCGACGACGCCGTCGCCCGGCACCTTTAAATGTTCGGCGAGATACCAGGTGAGGTTTTTACGCATGCGAGCTCGCCCGGCGTCGTTGTTATTGATCCACGATGATCGGGTGGTGCCAAGGGCGTAAATCTGCTCGGGGCTCAGCTGGTCGATCCATACGGTGCGAAGCAGTTCGGGCTGGGTGAATGGGCGTTCCATGTGGCCGTGATGGCCGGGAATGCGCAGGTCGGGTGGGCGATCGGCGCGGTGGACGTCGCCAGAACGCATGATACGAGACAGGCGGTGCACCCACGCTTGGCGCACGTCTAACTGGTTGTAGAGTACTGCGACGAGCCCGCCTGGCCGGACCACGCGGGCGGCCTCTGCCGCGGCCGCCCGCTCATCAAGCCAATGCCACGACTGGCCATAGGTGAGCACGTCGACCGACTGATCTGCAACGGGCAACGATTCGCCGGGTGCCGCCAGCAGGCGCTCTGGTGGGAAGTCTGGAAGCGCCTTGGCAAAGGCGGCGCGCATGTCCGCCGCCGGTTCTACGGCCCACACGTGTGCCGAACGCTCAGCCAGTTGCGCGGTCAGCTTGCCGGTGCCTGCGCCGACGTCGAGCACCACCGAATCACGGTCAATGTTCAGAGAGTCGAGCACCGCCTCCGGGTAGTTTGGCCGCACGTCGATGTAGGCCTGCGCTGCAGCGCCTACCGAGGCGAACGGATTCGGCGTCATGCCCATCGCACCTCCCCTCCTGTTGACTATCGAGCGCAATCCTACCCGTAGACGCCGGTGGGGCCGGGAATACTCCCGGCCCCACCGTTACAGTTCGCCAGCGTACTCGACCAGCTCGCTAGCGCACTGTTTGATTCAGATCGCTCACGCCTGTGAGCCACCACGGCGGCGCGAGACCACAAGTAGCAGCCCGCCGATAGCCAGCAGAGCACTTGCCTCTGCCAGACCAGCTGCCGAACCGCCCGTGTTCGCCAAGACCGGCGAGTCCTTCGCCGAGGCTGCACGCGCCTTCTTCGGATCAGCCTTCTTCGGGTCAGCCTGAGCAGAACCAGCCTTCTTCGGATCAGCCTTGGCCGCTGCCACGACCGTTCCTGCCGGCTTGCCATCCGCAGCCGGCGCAACCTGCGCGCCCGGAGCCTGACCGCCCGGCAGCTCAATCACGTCCGGCACTGGCAACTTGTTCGGATCAAGGATGTTGCCCCTCGAGTCGAAGTACACCAGCTGCAGACCGCTTTCCATCGGGCGAGCCTCAACCCGTACGACGTCGTAAGCATCGTTGAGAATCGGGAACATGGCCACCGGCAGCATGCGCAGTACCGAATGTGGCAGTTCGCCAGAACGTAGCGGTTCGCCTTCGTAGCGCTTGAGCACGAGGTCAAGGTAGCCGTAGTTCTTACCGCCGTCGACGAGGTGCTTAACACCGTTCTCGTTCGTCACCCACATTTCAGGCACGTCGCGCTGAGCCATCCACACCGAATGCGTGTTAAACGCGAGCGGGATGTACGGCCCGTCCGGGTTGTTCGGATCCTTGATCATGCGCTCCCCGCGTAGCCCGTCCGACGCCACGCCCACATCCCAGTGATACGTGCCGATACCGTCGCCGTCCTCATCCACGTAGGAGGCTTGGAAGGTCTCGTCGTGCCCCGAGATCACGGCTGCCACATGGTACTTTTCCAGGAGCGGCTGCAAGTGACGCATTGGCGTGCCCGGCTGGGCATCCACGTGTTCGTGACCCATCGTCGTGCCGTGTACGCCGTTCGAGTAGGCCACGTGATGCCACTGCAGAATAATCACCTGACCAGCATCTCGCGCATCCTTGAGCTGCTCTTCAAGCCACTGGTATTGCGGGGTGCCCGGCATGAAGTTGGGCTGGTCCGGCTTTGTTGGATCAGCGCCTTCACCCCACCAGCCGGCTTCAACGGTCTTGGGGAAGTCTCGCTCGTACTGCTCGAACGTGAATCTGTTTTGGGTGTCCGTGCCGTACTGGTCGGGCGTCAACGTGGAATCGTCGCCGGTAATCCGCATCGCATCTGGCAGCGCATCGCCCGTCGTCTGGTCCGTGCCATTCGTCGAGTCCAAGGAGATCACCGTGATCGGCCCGTAATCCACCCGATGGTAGGCGTCCCGATGCTCCGGATTCGACGATCCGTGCGTATCAAAATGCCAGTTGTACTGGGCGCGAGCCCGGATCACAGGCGTGCAATCATCGGCCGAATTACAGTACCCGTACACCTCATGATTACCCAGCGACGTATTGACCGGAATCGAATCCAAAATCGCATTCTCGTCGCCCGCGAAGTAGCGGAACCACTCATCCCAGTGGGTCTGCCACGAGCCGCGCTCCACGATGTCACCCGCGATGATCAGCATGTCCGGGTTTGCCTGCTTGATCAGTTCGTTGTTGAACTTTTGCGCTTGGTCTTCGGTGAGCATGTAGCGAAGCTGCATTTCGCCGTCGCGCCTATTGTTGCCAAACTTGCGCACCCAGTCCGAATCGTTGGCATCCGGGCGCGGTTCCGAACCTTCAGCAAGCGGGCCTTTCACCCATTCACGGTAGGTGACACGCCCAACCTGATCGGTTTCCGTATCGGAGAACGCGATGAAGTGGATCGGCCGCGCAATCTCGGAGCCGATCGTTGGGAACGTCCGGAAATGCGACGTGTGCTCGTAGCCGTCTACCGTCACCGTGTAACGGTACTCAGCATCCGGCAGCAGATCCGCGATTCGCTGCGAGTACTTGTAGGCGTTCGCTGCTCGGATCCACGTGCCTTGCGGAACAGTCAACTGCGAACCACCCGTCACGGTACCCGGCTGGACCCGATCACCCTGCTTCAGCTCTGCTTCCTGATAGTTGGTCACTGGATTAGCGACGCCGTCAACCGCGAACGTCACACCTTCGGCTGGCAGCCCGGGGCCGGTCACTTTCACGGTGGCCTGCGTGCCCGTTTCGGAGAAGAAGTTGATCGTCATGCCATCCGACGACGGCTGCTGCAAGTACGGCAACACGCGGAATCCTGCCCGCGGGGCCGGCGGGACAGTCACACCATCAACCACCACCGGGTTCGGATTCGTCGACGACAGCGCCGGCGATTCCACCGATACCTTCGCGAGCACCTCAGGCTGAGCGGCCCGGGTCGAATACAGAGCTGGCCCGCCTTCTTCCGAAGCTTCACCGTCTGAGGCGTTTGGCTCTGCCGCGTTAGGCTCCGCTGCGTTTGGCTCGGCTGCGTTTGGCTCTGCCGAAGAGTTCGACGACGTCGTCTCCTCCCCTGCCGCATGAGCTTGCGCCGATGCTTCGACGCCAGCGGGTTGCGACGTCGCATCCTGCTGCGCTGCTTCGTCTTGTGCTGGCGCCGGGCTGTCCTGTGCAGGCACCGGGTTTTCAAGATCGGACTCCACACCGTCCAGACTTACAACGACGACGATCCCAGAATCAGCTGGGTCATTTGATGCCTGCCCATCATCTGCAGCGATCGCAGACGTAGGTGTAAACACTGCTGCCGCGGCAAGTGCGGCGACAGCCGTAGAAAATACTCGATAGCGAGACACTTTTCTCCCCTAAAACTCGAAACGGACGTGTGATACCACGTCTCTTTCGAGGCTACGGAGGGAAAGCAAACGCCAACTCCCTATCTTCAGACCGGCAGACGAATGTTGCGTAAACAGCTGGCACAGCACTCCGCTTCTCCCACGCCGGGGCAAAAGCTCTTGGTAGCATCGACACAGCATAGGAGCACAACGAGTAAGCCAGTAAAGGTAGGACAATGCGAGTTTTGCGCACACTAGCCAGATGTAGCGTGGCTGTTGCTGCGGCTTTTGCACTTGGAGGATGTGCAGATTCGCCAACACCACCCGAAGAAAGCGCCACCGATTCGTCAGATGCCCTGCCGTCAGAGCCCGAGCCGGCCACACCAGAAACATCAGATTCTCACACGCCGATGCCGCGCCCCGATGCTGGCACAGGGCTCGCCGCAGACGCACTATCAACAATCGACGACTTAGACTACGCGGCCTTCAACGTTGAGGTACGCTCCTCATTGCTCGGAGATCAGGATGCGCTCGCCTACTCGCTCGCCGCGAATTACGGCCAGGGCGACGAGGTCGAACTCGTGGCCGTCGATGGTCGGGAACCGAACCCGCACGATCCGTTGCCGTTGCTCCGCTCAGACATGCGACTACTCCTCGACAACACCGTGTTTACCAGCCCTGATAGCGCCGGATTAGCAAGCGGAACTGTTGCTGGCGGGCTAGAGATACCATCTGGTTCGCAGATCGCGACGCCCTGCGGGCAAGATGGCTCATGGCAGGTGGTGGCTGGTTCCGTTCAGTTCCACAGTGACCTCTCGGCCGTCAGATCAATTTCGTACTCGTTGGAAACTGACGATTTTGCACAGACCTCCTCGGCACCTGACGGCGTGTCTACATGTGAAGTGACGTGGACTGCTACTGCCGTGAATGGCCAGACGTTCAGCGATACGCCATAAACCACAGAAGTACCGCATGAAAAAAGGGGTGTGGCTCCGAAGAGCCACACCCCCGTATACGCCAGCCTTATTGGCGAGCAAGTTGTCTTTCCACGTTCCTAGCTGGGCTCAGTCTGAGTTAAGCCTGCTCCCACCTAGGTCCGCACTCACGGGCGCAGAGTGTTAGTCGCGCTTACGCGGGTTGTCCCGCACGAGCTTCTCAAACACGCCCAGGTACTTGGCAACGAAGTCACGGGTGTCATCGCTCTTGAAGCGCCCGTCATCGTCAAGCAGCGTGTTCGACTGACCAAGGAAAACTTCCGGCTGGCCGGTGATCGGCATCTCGAAGTAGCTCAGAGCCAGGCGCAGGTTCTTGTGCGCCGAGTAGCCACCCATGCGACCAACCGAGTGCGAGATGATTCCGGCCGGCAGGCCAACCCATGCCACGTCGCTGTTCGGCTTGGAACCGATGTCCACAGCGTTCTTGAGCACCGCCGGGATCGTGCGGTTGTTCTCCGAAGTCACGAAAAGCACGCCATCGGCGGCCTTCAACGTCTCGCGGAACTCGGTGTACTCCTCCGGCGTGGACACGTCAGTGTTGTCCGGGTCATCATAGTCAAAGTTGTAAAGTGGAAGATGACCAATCTCGACGATCTTGGCGTCGAAATCTTCCGGCATCAGCCGGATTGCTTCGTTGGCAATCTTACGAGCAAAGGAGCCGGTACGTAGGCTACCGACCAAAACAACAATTTTCTTCATGTCGAAACCTCCTCAGACTACTGTACATGAAGAAAAGGACCCGGCCAGTTATAGCGTGGCCGGGTCCTTTTCAGCTAAGCGCGTTACGAACGATCCGTGTCAGTCACGAGACGCCGTACGGCTTTGAAGCGATTAGTTCTCTTCGAACTTCTTCAGCACGTCGCGGTGAGCCTCCCAGATTTCCTCTGGCAGACCATCGAACTGCTCGAGGTGCTCCTCGCGGCGCTCCATCTCAGCCAGCCACTTCTTCTCATCGATGTAGAGCAGCTGATCGAGATCCTCCTGGGCGATGTCCATGCCCTCAAGGTTGAGCTCTTCCTGACGCGGCAGGATACCCACCGGGGTCTCCTGGCCTTCAGCGCGGCCTTCCTTGAGATCCATGAGCCACAGCAGTGCACGAAGGTTGTCGCGGTAGCCCGGCCAGATGTAGCGGCCGTCTTCGTCGCGCTGGAACCAGTTGACGTGAGCGAAGATCGGCGTTTCCTTCGCGGCGCCGATGATGCGCAGCCAGTGTGCAGCGTACTCGCCCTCCGGGTAGGCCATGAACGGACGCATCGACATCGGATCGTAGCGGAGCACGCCTTCCTTGCCTTCAGCAGCGAAGGTTGCTTCCGCACCGAGCGTGAGGCCGTCGTAAACGCCTTCCGGAATCGAACGGAGTGCGCGGATGAGCGGCTCGCGGTCGCGTGCACGACCACCGAAGATAATGGCGTCGATCGGCACGCCCTCGGGGCGCTCGAAGTCTTCAGCCACGTTCGGAACGTTCGCGAGCGTCGTCGTGAAGCGCGAGTTCGGGTGTGCCCAGGCGTCTTCCTTCGCACCGGAACGCTGGTTCTCCACCGGACGGTCCGCGATGCGGTTGCCCTTCCAGTCGATCCAGCCATCGACGTCGGCTGGCGGTTCAGGCGTGAGACCCTCCCACCAGACTTCCTGCGTCTTTTCGTTGTAGGCAACGTTGGTGAACAGAACCTTGGTGCCCGGAGCGATCGACTCCATGGCTGTCGGGTTCGTGACCTCGTTCGTGTCCTTAGCAACACCGAACGCACCGAACTCGGGGTTCATGCCGTAGAGCTTGCCATCTTCCGGGTTGACCCAGAGCCAGGCGATGTCGTCACCGTAGAAGTCAACCTGGTAGCGGTCACCAAGTGCATCCGGCGGAAGCATCATCGCAAGGTTGGTCTTGCCCGACGCCGACGGGAAGCCACCACAGATGTGGTAGCGGCGGCCGGTTTCCTTATCGGTAATACCGATGAGCATGAACTGCTCGGCGAGGAACTCCTTCGAGTCCCAGCCGTCGTAGCAGGCCTGACGCAGGCCGTGAGCAATCTTGCCCAGCAGCGCGTTACCACCGTAGGACGAACCAAAGTGGAGGATCGTGCGGCGGTCGGCGACGGTCGCGAACAGACGCTGGTCGTCGTCGGTACCCTGGCCGAGGTTCTCCAGATCGCCGGTCACGTGGACGGCGCGCACGAAGTGATCGGGCTCCTTGAGGTTGTTGACGTATTCAACGCCCACACGAGCCATGCGGATCATGTGGTGAACAACCGTGCGGGAATCGGTGAGCTCCACGCCCACTGCGTACTTCTCAAGCGGGTTGCCAACGGGCGACATGAGGTAAGGCAGGACGTACATGGTCTTGCCCTTGGACGCGCCGGTCATACGCTTGATCTGCACGTCCACGGTTTCTTGGGCGTCACGCCAGTTGTTGTAAACGCCCTTTTCCTTCGGATCCGACGTGGCGACGACGGTGCGCTCTTCGGAGCGTGCCGTGTCCTTCCAGTAGGAGCGCGAGTAGTACAGGCCGCCCTTAACAGGGAGAATTTCGCCTTCTTCAACGGACTCGGCGAGCAGACGGTCATCATCTGCCGCGTTGACTACCTCAATACGCTCAGGCTGGGTAATCTCGGCCCACTCTTTGACATATTCGCGGACGTGCGGGTTCGTAAGACCAGCCTCGTCCAGGATACCGTCGATATCCTTCATTGCTCCTTCTTTCTGCGTTTCACGCATTTGCGGTTTAATCTCGCAGTTATTATCATCTCCCGCCGCGCACTTTTGTTCAACTCAACTGACCCGCTTTTCCGCTGATTTAGCCCCGCGCGAATCATGGACGAAAGCCCCATCCGTCTTAAAGTTTGGACGGTATTCGAAACTCTCTTGATCTGAAGTTGACTTTTCAATTTCTATGTTGTGGAATGTTGCCCATGACGAACACGAAGCTGACCTCGACCGTTGCGACCGCCACCCGCGGCGCAATGATGTGTGCTTCCATGTTCTGTTTCCGAATGTGTGGCTAATTTTTCGCGCTTGAGCCCGGCTCGCGCACATAGCCGAATCGAAATTTTGTTTCCCGTTTACGGGATAACTGCACCCAAATCCTTTTCAGCCCGCAGGTGACGGGCACCTTCACAGGTGAATTGCACCTTTGTAGGTGAACTGTATCTACGGGCACCGATCTCTACATATTTCTACATTTCCATACTCAGAAAGGTATACCCATGCGTCGCAATTCCCGTCTTATTCACGGTTCCGGAAAATCTCCCGACCGCGGTATTGTTCCTGCTATTCAGCTATCGTCCACGTTCGCCCAGCCCACGGATGGCACGTTCGGCCCGCACGCCTACCAGCGCGGCTCGAATCCCACGCGCGCAGCGGCTGAGACCTTGCTCGCGGCTATCGAGGACGCCCGGCACGCGGCGGCATTCGCCACAGGTATGGCGGCGACGGCGTCGATCTTCTCGCTCGTCGACCCCGGCCAGCGGGTGCTGCTTTCGCGTAACCTCTACGGCGGAACGTACCGGTACGCCACCACCTACTTCCCCAAGTACGGGATCTCCTACGATTTCCTCGACGATCCCAACTCGCTGACCGCGGATGCGATCCCGGATGACACCGCGCTCATCTTCATTGAGACCCCCACGAATCCCGGGCTCGAGGTCATTGACATCGCGCGCGTCGCCGCCGCGGCAAAAGCTAAAGGAGTGCTGTTCGCCGTCGACAACACGTTCCTCACCGCACGTCTGCAGCGTCCGCTCGAACTGGGCGCGGACGTGTCCGTCTATTCGGCCACCAAGTATTTGGGTGGGCACGGCGATCTGCTCGCAGGTGCGGTTGTGACCAACGACGACGATCTGATCGAGCGCGTCCAGTTCCACCGCAACACGTACGGTTCGCCGCTTGCTCCCTTCGATTCCTACAGTCTGATTCGCGGGATTAAGACTCTCGATCTGCGTCTTGCGCGCCAGCAGGACAACACCTTGGCGGTTATTGATTTCCTGAGCAACCGGCCGGAGATCTCGCGGGTGAACTACGCCGGCTCGCGCTCGGCGCAGGAAGCCGAGATCCAGCGTAAGCAGGCTCGCGGCATCGGCGCAGTGCTCTCCTTTGAGCTTGCCCCCGACGTCGACCACGAGGCGTTCGTGTCAAACCTCGGCTTTATCGACTACGCGGTCTCCCTTGGCGGCGTGGAGTCCCTGATTTGCACGCCTGCCACGATGACCCACGAGTCGTTTACGGAAGCTGACCGCGCGAAAGCTGGAATCTCCGACACGCTCTTGCGTTTCGCCGTCGGGATTGAAGACATCGACGACATCATCGACACCCTGTCATCCGCTCTCGAGGCGGCAGCCCGTACCCGATAGCGCGCTGCCGACCAAGCACTTTAACAAGCACACAATGAAAGGTTACCCATGTCAAAGAAATCTCTTGCCGCATTCGGCGCACTAACTATCTCCCTTGCGCTCGCTGCCTGTTCAGGGGGCGGATCGAACGAAGGCACGGCCTCGCCAGAGGCTGGCAACACGCTTCTCGAGCAGGCGCGCGAAACCGGGAAAATCCGAGTCGGCACGGAAGGCGATTATCTTCCCTATGCCTACCATGACGATAACAATCAGCTGACCGGTATCGAGGTAGAGATCATGGAGCTGCTCGCCGATGATCTTGGCCTTGAGGTGGACTGGACGCCCGCTCCGTGGGATTCGTTGATCGCCGGCGTGGATGCCGATAAGTACGACGTCGTCATCGACTCGCTCGCGGTCACGGACGAACGCAAAGAAAAGTTTGACTTTTCCGATCCCTACACTCGTGCAATCGGTAAGGCGGCTGTGAAAGCCGATTCCCCGTTGCAGAGTTTGAGTGATCTTGATTCGTCGGTGAAGTCCGCGCAAACACCCACGTCGAATTGGGGCAAGATCGCAGCCGATGATTTCGGAATGGAACTCGTGGTCTCGGAGGGGTTGGTGCCGTCGTTGCAGCTGGTCGCTTCCGGGCGTGCTGACACGACGATTAACGACATCGTGGCTTTCCGGCTCTATCAAGAGCAAAACCCGGACGTCTCGCTCCGCCTGCTCGAGGGCGAAATCGAATCGCCTGGCTGCTGCTCCATCCTGGTCCGCAAGGGCGAACAGGAGTTTATCGACGAACTGAACGCAGCTATCGAAAAGCGAATCGCCGACGGGTCGATCGGCGAGATCACGAAGAAGTATGTGGGCGAGGATCTGTCTGCTCGCCAGAACGCGAAGTAAACCATGCAACGAGCTATCGAGATTTGGAGTGAATCATTCCCCACGCTACTTTCCGCCACGGTCAAGGTGACGATCCCTCTGGCAGTGGTGTCGTTTCTGCTGGCGTTTGCCATCGGGATCGTGGTGGCGATCGTGCGTTTCGAAAGGGTGCCGGTACTCAGCCAGCTGGGCGCCGTGTACGTGTGGATTTTCCGCGGCACTCCCCTTCTGGTGCAGCTCTTTATCGTGTTCTTCGGATTGGGGTCGGCCGGCATCCAGATCGATGCCTGGCCGGCCGCAATCTGCACACTCGCCGCAAACACAGGCGCGTATAATGCGGAGGCTTTGCGCGGCGGACTGACCTCCGTCCCTAAGGGGCAGTGGGAAGCCGGCAGGTCGCTTAACCTGACGCATGTGCAGATTTTGCGCTACGTCGTCGTCCCTCAGGGTTTCCGGGTGGCGATCCCTACGCTCACGTCCAATTTCATTGACTTGGTGAAAGGGACGTCGCTGGTTTCGTCGATCACGCTCGTCGACGTGTTCTTACAAGCCCAGTTCATTGCCTCGCGCAATTTCGAGCCGCTGCTCATGTACATCCAGGTGGCCGTCATCTACCTGGTGATCAGCACCCTGCTCACGTGGCTGCAGATGGCTCTCGAAAAGCGCACGTCCCGATTCATAGAAAGTGACGCCTAATGCTCCGACTACGCAATCTTTCGAAGACGTTCACGTCTAAGACGAACGACGACGTCGTCGCACTCGACTCGATCTCGCTCGACTTTCGTTCTGACGAGACGACGGTGGTGCTCGGCCCGTCCGGTTCTGGCAAGTCAACGCTGCTACGGTGTGTGAACCTGCTCGAGTTCCCTGACTCCGGCACACTCGAGTTCGCGGACGTCACCGTGGATTTCGGCGGGCGCGTCCCCGAGCAGACCAAACGCCGGGTGCGTGCGCATTCGGCGATGGTGTTCCAAGATTTCCAGCTCTTTCCACACTTGAAAGCACGCGAGAACGTGACGCTCGGCGTCGTGAAATCGAAGGGGCGCAGCAAGGACGAGGCCGACCAGCTTGCCGACGACCTGCTGGCCAAAGTAGGGCTCGCCGGGCGGGAGAGCGCCTACCCGTACCAGCTTTCGGGCGGGCAACGCCAGCGGGTGGCTATCGCCCGCGCGCTTGCCATGGAGCCGGACTTCCTGCTGTGCGACGAGCCGACCTCCGCGCTCGATCCGGAGCTGGCGGTGGAGGTACGCCGCGTGCTCGCTGACATCGCGTCTGCTGACACCGGGCTCATCGTCGTCACTCACGACATGGCCTTCGCCCGCCACAGCGCCGACCGCATCATCTTCCTCCAAGACGGGCGGGTGGATTACGACGGCGATCCCGCAGCATTCTTCGATGCGCCTACCGAGCGAATCGCTAAGTTCTTGGCTATTTTCGCTGCTTCGTGAAGATTATATAGCGCAATCCAAGTCGTGATGATATCCCAAAGCCCCTTTTGCCCAGTTACCTGCGTGCTACCTACTTAAGGGCGTTGGGGATTCTCTTAAAGTGCTCGGCAAGCGTAGCCGAGCACGCCCGAACTGTGATGCACCTCACAACGCGGTTAGTTGGGAAACCTAACACTTGGGTAGCTGGATGTGCTCTACTAGAAGCTGTCTCAATTATTTGGACTAGCTCTAGATTAGAGAGACTGAAAATGGAATCAAAACTACTCGTTGAAGGAGTAAACATGAAAAAGGCCGAAAAGATCGCAGCCAAGCTTGAAGCAAAGAAACTCGGGCAGTTCTCTGATCTCATGCACGCGTGGAATCATGGTGGAGGATTGAAGCCGGATCCGCGATGATTTGGTGACGCAGTGAATTATATTCAAAGCCATATTGAGGAGATGCGGGAGAAACTCGAATTTCTCCCGCATTCTCCCGCATTTTACGAGCGAAGCCTGCTCATCGCCGATGCTCATGGAGCACACCCATCACCAGGCAGGAAGTGGCGCAGTCTTTCCGCCCCGGTGATCAGTACGG
This sequence comes from Trueperella bialowiezensis, assembly GCF_900637955.1. Lineage (NCBI taxonomy): Bacteria > Bacillati > Actinomycetota > Actinomycetes > Actinomycetales > Actinomycetaceae > Trueperella > Trueperella bialowiezensis. The sequence goes on along the minus strand of NZ_LR134476.1, from coordinate 1,763,871 downwards.
ACCTCGGTGTTAGAAAGTTCGACGAACTCAGCATCTTTTACGTTGAACACTGCCGCATTTCTGGCATAGATCCGGTGAGTGACGACAAGATTGCGGAGTGGATTTGTTTTTCCGGCAAGAGTTTTGGCATCTGCGCCGACGCTGCTCTCACCTTCTTTGGATCGTATGAAGCGGTGTCATTGGCTTCCGAAATGTGTTGGGAAGAACTGTTAAAAAGTGGCGATTACGACGACTTTATAGTTGCAGGCACCGTACTCGCGGCTATAGGGAGCGAAAAATCAAGAGAGTGTTTTGAGCTGGCTCAAGACCGCACTCGTGACCCAAGCGAGCGTTACTTAGCAGCACACCGTTTAGCTGCCGCTGAAATCAAGCGTTTTTCGCGAGTCGAACATGGATCCGTAATATTAAACTCAAGTTTTGAGAGCACCCATTTAACTCAGTCTGGCTCGCCCCTTGAAACCGCTCTGAAGTTAAATCTTGAAGCGCTCACAGTCCAAAAATCCGGTGCTCTAAAAAGTGCATTCCAGCTTCTTGAGCGAGCGTCCACCATCATCGAGGACGCGTTGGCCCGGCGTATCTTAAATGATGTTGAGTCATCTATGGCTGTTCGTTACTCCAGCCAAATCGCGATCAATGTAGCGCAACTCCACGTCACAGATGGGGACTACACCCAAGCCGTGGCGGTGCTGGAGAGTAACTGTGCTCGTATTGCAAAACGATCTCCAGAATATCTTCCGGAGGCCTACTCTGAGCTTTCTTGCGGTCTATACTATGCAGGACGTCACAGAGAGGCAATCAACATTGCAAACCAAGCATTTGGAAGACTCTTTCATATAGGCGCGTTAAAATCTATGGTTGCTCTCCGGGAGATCGTCGCCGCGTCGTATTATAAGTTAGACCAGCACGATGAAGCCGATGTGGTTGCACGTCTCATTGATACCGACCCCCTTGGTTTCCAATCATTCGGAGGCACACGCTGAATCAGAGCAGATTTACTCACAGAACTAACCGGCCAGTTCTCGAATTTAACAACGTTTCTCGAACGTTCAAGAACGGGAAGTTCCTCGCAGTTGACGGGGTGTCGGCGAGCGTGGACGCTGGCGACATCCACGCGATCATCGGCCCGAACGGGGCAGGCAAAACAACCCTGGTGAAGATGGCGGCGACGATCCTTAATCCGAGCTCGGGCAACGTCGTCGTTAATGGTTTCGATACTGTGAAGTCGCCGTCTGCCGCTCGAGGGAGTTTGGGGCTAGTCATTGGTGGTGAGCTCGGCTTTTATCCGCGTGCAACCGCGCGGCAAAATCTACGTTTCTTTGCAGATCTTGCTGGGGTTGCCCGCTCGCGGCTCACGTCAGAGATTGACCGGGTACTCGAGCTTGTGGCGCTTGCTGATCGGGCAGACGACAAGGTCAACACGTTCTCGCGTGGAATGGTGCAACGGCTCCACATTGCTCGGGCACTGCTCGGCGAACCGAATTTACTGATCATGGACGAGCCGACCAGCGGCCTCGATCCGGATATTGCCATGACGGTTCGCGCGATCATCAAGGATCTTGCCAACGCCGGGCATGCCGTGCTGCTGACCAGTCACACGATGTCGGAGATCGAGGACCTGTCATCACAGATTTCGGTGTTGGGTGCGGGGCGAATCTTTATGTCCGGAAACGTGGGCGAGATCAAGGAGCGAGCTGGCATATCAGTAACGTCGGTGGGCACGCTCCGGGTGTCAGACGCCCACGTCATCGATACGCTGGCTGACCTGCCAGAAATTAAAGACGTGAAGAAATCTCCAAAGGGCGCAAACTGGGCTGTCACATTGTTGTGGAAGGCGCCGATCACGCCGGCCCAGGCGCACGAGGCCGCGACGAGAGTCTTCGCTAACTCCCACGTAGCTGTGCCTGTTGACTTCGTGTCTCGGCTCCCAACCTTGGAAGAAGCCTACGTGTCGATGGCCAACGAACTGCGGCGGTCATAATGCTCCGCCAATTACGTCTCACCGGATTCCACGTCGCCGAATTTGCGAAGGTTCCTTACTTCGTGTTTCTCATGGTGACGTCAACCCTGTCAATGCTGGCCGTTCAAGCGATTGCTCTGTACGCGTGGGACGCCGACCCGTGGGTCGCATGGGTGCGCAGCGCAATCGTGGGCATGTGGACGACCACCACGGCGGCCGCCGGTATTCTCGGCTTCGAGCGCTTCAAAGGGACACTTGTTCATTTAGTGACTGCACGCATCAATGTGTTTCAACCGCTCACGGCAGTGGTATCAGCGGCGTCGCTTTTCGGCTTGCTGGCCTTCGGTGTTTCGTGGGCGGCATGGGACCTGGTCACGATTGGTTCCGACGTCGGGCACGGAGTCGCACCCGTATCCGCGGGCACGTTCCTATTATTCGTCTTCCTGTTGTGGTTGGCGTGCCTTGCCATTTCTTTTACGATAGCCGCCTTATTTGTGCTCACACCGAATGCGATCACATATGAAGAGTTGCTCGTCGTCCCCGTTTTCATTCTTTCCGGAATGCTGTTTACGTCCACCGAAGCTCCTGCGTTCATCGAGTCGTTGGGTTGGCTTATTCCTATTACCGAGCCCATTAGCGTTCTGTTAGGGAAAACTGATCCCAACGGCGTCGCGCTTGCAGCTGGTCAAACACTCCTGACGACAGCCTGCTGGCTCGTGCTGGCGTACTTTTTGGGGCGGGTTGCACTTCGACGTGCACGGGTAGCCGGAACTTTGGATGTGATCTAATGGGGTTCTTCGGGCGCATACAATCAACGTTTACCGTCTCACGTGCGTCGTCCATCGCGTTCGCTACTTTTGGGACGACGCTCGTGACCATCGTGATCTCTCCCCTGTTATCGATTACTTTCAACGTTCTCCTCGGCAGTGACCTCGGTGCTCCCGACCTGGCACGAACCGCGCATGCGGCAACCCTCGTAGGCATGGGACTCGGTGTGACCTCCGGAGTGGTATCTAAAGTGGCGACTGATCGTAACCTTGGCGTTTTTCAAGAGGTACACCAGTATCGACGGCTCGACGTCGCCTATTGGATAGGTTCAGCGTTGATGCCAATGGTGCTCGTGCTTCCCACGGGGCTGGCCTGCCTTGGCGCTATCGCCCTCGCCACCGGCGCTGCTGGGTTCGAATCTTTCGCTGTGCTCTCCGTGTTGACCTTGGGTGTTTTGACGGTCGGTGCTTTGTTGGGCGTATCCATGGCCGGCCTTGGAGTTGCAATGTCAGATCCTTATCAGGGCTCCAATATTGCTAGTGCGATTGTTCCGATTCTCGCCGGCGTAATTGTTCCTGCCGGGCTTTTCCCACAGTGGCTCAGTGCGGTGAGCTATGCGATTCCCTGTTCCGGAATCGTGCGAGCTTTAACGGATGTACTAGCGGGTGCGGGGTTCGACTGGTTTGCAATCCTCACCGATCTTAGCGTTAGTTTTGTGTGGGCGTGCGGCGGGCTGTCAATGGTTGGCGTTGCTATCCGCAAAATGCGCTCAGGTCTAAAATTCAATTCCCTGTGAGAATCGAGATGTCAGATATTTTAACCAGTCTTGGTTGGACTAGCGCTCACGCGTCGCAGTTTTCTGCGTTATGCCAGTTCTCAAGAATAAATGCCAGCCCCGGCAGAGTGGTGGCTGTTGATCGCGATAGCGTACAAATCGCCACAGAAGCTGGGAGAAGACGATTTCATCTCACTACAGATTCTCCGGGCGGGCATACTTGGCCGCCCGTCATCGGAGATTGGGTCGCAGTCGAGCAATCTAAAATCGCCTTCGTGCTACCCCGTAATACTTTTCTAGAGCGGCCTTCTTCCAAACGAGGACACGAAGGCCAACCGGTTGCCGCAAATATAGATGTGCTTCTCATCGTAGAACCGTTGCCACAGTTCTCCCTTTCAAGGGTAGAGAGGATGGCAGCCATTGCACGTTTTAGCGGGGTGGAAGCCTGGCTTATTGCTACCAAAGCCGATCTTGTCGGCGATGGTATCGTGGACCAAGTTAGGGGCGATGCTTGCAATGTCGTCGACAAGTTTTTCGTCACGTCAACAGGAGATCTACAGACTTTTGACTCCCTAAAACGGGAGCTGGCCTTCGGACGAAACGCAGTAGTATTCGGTCGATCCGGTGCTGGCAAATCGACCCTAATAAATATCATGACAGGCACTGATCTTCCCACCCAAGCAGTACGACAAGAAGATGGTAAAGGACGGCATACAACTACACGCCGAACGCTCACGGCCGCCAACGGTTTCATTCTTATCGATTCACCCGGAGTACGTGAGCTGGCCGCGGTAGAAGACCCAGCAGCAATCGAGGAAGTGTTTTCAGACATAGTAGAAGCAGCCGAGGACTGCTACTTTTCTGATTGCACACATTCCTCAGAGCCAGATTGCGCTGTCCTGGAGATGATCGCAAATGGCGTTATAGACCCGGAACGTCTAGAACGCTACCAACGGATGTTACGTGAAGCTCGACGCAATGATCCCGCATACGCGCAGCAACAACGACGTGATGAACGCCGTGCTTCAAAAAATGCATCGCGTGGTAGACGATGGGCTATGGCGCAGAAAAATCGGTTTAACTAGAGCTGTATCGCACATTAGCCATAGGTTTTCCCTGTTTTGAACGAACAGTCTCGGCGTTTCGCATTGGAGCCCTCTACATCCTGCGTTTTTGCTATATAAGCAGAAACAACAAGAAGCCGTGCCACTAGGCCACACCAGCCAGGCCTGCCCGGCTAAGCACGCATGGGTTGCCGATACTCAAGACACGAAAGTGGAGGGTGTGAGAAACCCTGGTATCCAAACCCAGGTTCTCTCACACCCTCCACAAAAAATAGTTGGTGGCGATGTCCTACTCTCCCACACCCTCTCAAGTGCAGTACCATCGGCGCTGGCAGGCTTAGCTTCCGGGTTCGGAAAGGGACCGGGCGTGACCCCACCGCTAAAACCACCACCAAAACCAAAAGGCAACCCACAGTGTGGGAGCCAAGAATCGTATAGTAGACGCGAACAACAATCAGCATATTGTTTGTAAGTTTTTGGTCTATTAGTACCAGTCAGCTGAGCCTATTACTAGGCTTACACGCCTGGCCTATCAACCCCATGATCTATAGGGGACCTCACAACACTAAAAGTGTCACGGAAACGTTATCTTGAAGCAGGCTTCCCACTTAGATGCTTTCAGCGGTTATCCTTCCCGAACGTAGCCAACCAGCCATGCACCTGGCGATACAACTGGCACACCAGAGGTTCGTCCATCCCGGTCCTCTCGTACTAGGGACGGCCCTCCTCACGTTTCCAACGCGCGCAGCGGATAGGGACCGAACTGTCTCACGACGTTCTGAACCCAGCTCGCGTACCGCTTTAATGGGCGAACAGCCCAACCCTTGGGACCTACTCCAGCCCCAGGATGCGACGAGCCGACATCGAGGTGCCAAACCATGCCGTCGATATGAACTCTTGGGCAGGATCAGCCTGTTATCCCCGGGGTACCTTTTATCCGTTGAGCGACGGCGCTTCCACAAGCCACCGCCGGATCACTAGTTCCAACTTTCGTTCCTGCTCGACCCGTCAGTCTCACAGTCAAGCCCCCTTGTGCACTTACACTCAACACCTGATTACCAACCAGGCTGAGGGAACCTTTGAGCGCCTCCGTTACCATTTAGGAGGCAACCGCCCCAGTTAAACTACCCACCAGGCACTGTCCCTGAACCAGATCATGGTCCAAGGTTAGACATCCAGCACGACCAGAGTGGTATTTCACCAATGACTCCACCCCAACTAGCGTTCGGGCTTCACAGTCTCCCACCTATCCTACACAAACCGTACCAAACACCAATACCAAGCTATAGTAAAGGTCCCGGGGTCTTTCCGTCCTGCTGCGCGAAACGAGCATCTTTACTCGTACTGCAATTTCACCGAGTTCGCGGTTGAGACAGCGGAGAAGTCGTTACGCCATTCGTGCAGGTCGGAACTTACCCGACAAGGAATTTCGCTACCTTAGGATGGTTATAGTTACCACCGCCGTTTACTGGGGCTTAAATTCTCAGCTTCACCCCCAAAAGGGGTTAACCGATCCTCTTAACCTTCCAGCACCGGGCAGGCGTCAGTCCGTATACATCCACTTACGTGTTCGCACAGACCTATGTTTTTGATAAACAGTCGCTTCTCCCTGGTTTCTGCGGCCATCACCCCTAGCCCGCAAAAGGGCTTCAAGGATCAGGCCCCCCTTCTCCCGAAGTTACGGGGGCATTTTGCCGAGTTCCTTAACCACGATTCACTCGAACTCCTTAGTATACTCTACCCAACTACCTGTGTCGGTTTCGGGTACGGGCGGCTCGAACCTCACGTCGAGGCTTTTCTAGGCACCACAGGATCACCCTACTTCCACCAAAAAACGGTGTCATCATCCAGCCTCACCCTTACATGTTTCCCGGATTTACCTAGAAAACGGGCTGCGCTGTTAAACGCGGCAAGCCATAAGCCACGCGGAAGCTACCACTGTGCGTCACCCCTGTTAACACGCTTGCCTACCACAAGATCAGGCCCCACACCCAACCACACCACCCACCCAAAGGTGAACGACATGGCCGAGGATGGTTAGTATCCCCTGCTTCAGCACGGACGGTTCTACGCCGGTACCAGAATAACAACTGGTTACCCATCGACTACGCCTGTCGGCCTCGCCTTAGGACCCGACTAACCCAGGGCGGAACAACCTGGCCCTGGAACCCTTAGTCATACGGAGGACAGGATTCCCACCTGTCAATCGCTACTCATGCCTGCATTCTCACTCGCACACAATCCACAAACACTCACATGCCTGCTTCACCTCATGCACGACGCTCCCCTACCCAACAAAAATGTTGCCACGGTTTCGGCGGTGTACTTAGCCCCGCTACATTATCGGCGCGAAATCACTTGACCAGTGAGCTATTACGCACTCTTTCAAGGATGGCTGCTTCTAAGCCAACCTCCTGGTTGTCACAGCAACTCCACATCCTTTCCCACTCAGCACACCCTTAGGGACCTTAACCGATGATCTGGGCTGTTTCCCTCTCGACTACGAAGCTTATCCCCCGCAGTCTCACTGCCACGCAAAACTTAAACCGGCATTCGGAGTTTGGCTGATCTCAGTACCCGAACAAGGGCCATCAACCATCCAGTCGCTCTACCACCAGCAAGCACACGCAACGCTGCACCTAAATGCATTTCGGGGAGAACCAGCTATCACGAAGTTTGATTGGCCTTTCACCCCTACCCACAGGTCATCCCCTCCATTTTCAACTGAAGTGGGTTCGGACCTCCACACGCTCTTACACGCGCTTCACCCTGCCCATGGGTAGATCACCTCGCTTCGGGTCTACAACATGCAACTACAACGCCCTATTCAGACTCGCTTTCGCTACGACTACCCCACACGGGTTAACCTCGCCACACATCATAACTCGCAGGCTCATTCTTCAAAAGGCACGCCACCACCCCCACAACGGAGGCTATGACGGATTGTAAGCGCCCGGTTTCAGGTACTATTTCACTCCCCTCCCGGGGTACTTTTCACCATTCCCTCACGGTACTCATACACTATCGGTCACGCAGAGTATTTAGGCTTACCCAGTGGTCTGGGCAGATTCACACGAGATTCCACGAGCCCCATGCTACTCGGGACAACCACCAAGAGACGAACAGATTTCACCTACAGGACTCTCACCTTCTACAGTCTGGCTTCCCAACCAGTTCAGCTATCCACCCGTTTTATCACTCTTCGACCACATGCCGGTATGATCAAGCAGCTCCCACAACCCCGAATGCGCAACGCCCGACAGCTATCACACACACCCGGTTTAACCTCATCCGCTTTCGCTCGCCACTACTCACAGAATATCTCTTCCTAAGGGTACTAAGATGTTTCACTTCCCCTCGTCACCCCCACCACCCTATACATTCAGATGATGGTAACCAGAAACAACTCCGGCCAGGTTCCCCCATTCGGAAACCCTCGGATCACAGCTCGTATGCCAACTCCCCGAGGAATATCGCAGGCTACAACGTCCTTCATCGGCCCCACGTGCCAAGGCATCCACCGAACGCCCATAAAACACTTACAAAAACCAAAAGATGCTCGCATCCACTATACAATTCTCAACCACCACACCAACACCACACCCACACCACCACAAACAGGCAGTACGAACACGGGCAGAAACAGGTGTTACCCCACACCCCAACAGCATGCCAGCCCAATATGCAGTCCCACTAAAAACCACCACAAACACAAACCCCCAACACAACGTCGAGGGCCACAACGGTGGCTCCCTAGAAAGGAGGTGATCCAGCCGCACCTTCCGGTACGGCTACCTTGTTACGACTTCGTCCCAATCGCCAGTCCCACCTTCGACCGCTCCCCCACAAACGTGTTAGGCCACGGGCTTCGGGTGTCACCAACTTTCGTGACGTGACGGGCGGTGTGTACAAGGCCCGAGAACGTATTCACCGCAGCGTAGCTGATCTGCGATTACTAGCGACTCCGACTTCATGAGGTCGAGTTGCAGACCCCAATCCGAACTGAGACAAGCTTTAAGTGATTAGCCCACCCTCACGGGATCGCAACACACTGTACCTGCCATTGTAGCATGCGTGAAGCCCAAGACATAAGGGGCATGATGATTTGACGTCATCCCCACCTTCCTCCGAGTTAACCCCGGCAGTCTCTCGTGAGTCCCCAACCAAAAATTGCTGGCAACACAAGACAAGGGTTGCGCTCGTTGCGGGACTTAACCCAACATCTCACGACACGAGCTGACGACAACCATGCACCACCTGTACACCAGTCCAAAGACTCCCCCATCTCTGAGAGATCCCAGTGCATGTCAAGCCTTGGTAAGGTTCTTCGCGTTGCATCGAATTAATCCGCATGCTCCGCCGCTTGTGCGGGCCCCCGTCAATTCCTTTGAGTTTTAGCCTTGCGGCCGTACTCCCCAGGCGGGGCACTTAATGCGTTAGCTACGGCGCAGAACCCATGGAAAAGGCCCCACACCTAGTGCCCAACGTTTACAGCATGGACTACCAGGGTATCTAATCCTGTTCGCTACCCACGCTTTCGCTCCTCAGCGTCAGTGGTGGCCCAGTAACCTGCCTTCGCCATCGGTGTTCCTCCTGATATCTGCGCATTCCACCGCTACACCAGGAATTCCAATTACCCCTACCACACTCTAGTCTGCCCGTACCCACTGCAATCCCAAAGTTAAGCCCCAGAATTTCACAGCAGGCGCAACAAACCGCCTACAAGCCCTTTACGCCCAATAATTCCGGACAACGCTCGCACCCTACGTATTACCGCGGCTGCTGGCACGTAGTTAGCCGGTGCTTCTTCTGCACATACCGTCACAAAAAGCTTCTTCTGTACTGAAAGGAGTTTACAACCCGAAAGCCTTCATCCCCCACGCGGCGTCGCTGCATCAGACTTCCGTCCATTGTGCAATATTCCCCACTGCTGCCTCCCGTAGGAGTCTGGGCCGTATCTCAGTCCCAATGTGGCCGGTCACCCTCTCAGGCCGGCTACCCGTCGACGCCTTGGTAGGCCATCACCCCACCAACAAGCTGATAGGCCGTGAGCCCATCCCCCACCAGAAAAACCCTTTCCAACCCCCACCATGCGGCAAGAGCAGAATATCCAGTATTAGACCCAGTTTCCCAAGCTTATCCCAAAGAAGAGGGCAGGTTACTCACGTATTACTCACCCGTTCGCCACTAATCCACCCAGCGCAAGCGCCAAGCATCATCGTTCGACTTGCATGTGTTAAGCACGCCGCCAGCGTTCGTCCTGAGCCAGGATCAAACTCTCCACAAAAACCAAACACCCCCACCAGCAAAAACCAGCAGAAGCATCCAATCCATAGAGAACCTGAAAACAGACTCCAAAAAATACCAAAACAAACTGGCAAAAAACATCCAGCAACCAACCAAACACCCACCCCAAAACAGAGCAGACACCCAGCCAGCCACCAGACAAAAACGATCCAACCAACCAAACACCCACCAGAACAAACCAGCAGACACCCAGCCAGCCAAACCAAAAACAACATAAAAAGCTGACACACTATTGAGATATCAAACAACACACTCTTCGGCGATGACCTGCGGTTTTACCTGCCTGCCCCCGCCGGAGCAACCTCTCTAACTTAGCTCGCCTCCCGCTTGACGTCAAGTCTTGCGATCGGTTTCACATTGTTAGTGAAGCCGTGCTTCGAGTTTCGTTCTTCGCTTTCGCGTTTCCCGATCTCTCGGCAACGGATTAGAACTTTACGAGGTTCGCGCGCCGAGCGTCAAATTGCTTCGCGGTGACACTCCACACACCCCAAGAAAACGGCGGTAATATGCGGAAACGCGCCGCGCGTTGCCGCGCGGCGCGTCCCGATAAGCGCTATTGAACGCTACTTCTTCTTCGATGCTGCGAAGGCGTCCCTGATGGCCTTAGCAACGGCCTGCGATAGACCGGGGTGGAATACGCCCGGGATGATGTAGGCAGGGTTCAGCTCTTCAGGGGCAACAGCATTCGCGATTGCGTTCGCTGCCACGACGAGCATCCCGTCCGTCACCTGCTCGGCCTGAATGTCGAGCATTCCGCGGAACAGGCCGGGGAACACGAGCACGTTGTTGATCTGATTCGGGTAGTCGGATCGGCCTGTGGCCACAACCTTGGCGTGCTTGGACGCGGCGGCCGGATCGACTTCCGGGGTCGGGTTTGCGAGCGCGAACACGATCGCGTCGTCGGCCATCGTGGCGATGTCCTCGCCGGTCAGGATGTTGCCGGCCGAGACGCCGATGAACACGTCCGCACCCTTGAGGGCGTCCTTGAGCGAGCCGTCAACCCCGCGCGGGTTCGTGTTTTGCGCCAGCCAGTTCCGGTCTGGATCGGCTTCTTCGCGGAACGATCCGAGCGTGCCAGCCCGGCCGGCCCCGATCACGTCCTTTGCGCCCTGGCTGAGCAGCAGACGAATGATCGCGTTGCCCGCAGCGCCCACGCCGGAGACTACGATCTTCACGTCCTCGATCTTCTTGTCCACAACCTTGAGTGCGTTAATCAAGGCCGCAAGTACGACGACGGCGGTGCCATGCTGGTCGTCGTGGAACACCGGGATGTCCAAGTCTTCCTTGAGGCGGCGTTCGATTTCGAAGCAGCGCGGTGCCGCGATGTCTTCCAGGTTGATACCGCCGAAGCCGGGAGCGATCGCTTTGACGATGGAGATGATTTCCTCGGTGTCTTTCGTGTCAAGGCAGATTGGGAAGGCGTCCACGTTCGCAAAATTCTTGAACAGTGCGGCTTTACCTTCCATGACGGGCATGGCCGCCGTCGGACCAATATCGCCCAGGCCGAGCACTGCCGTACCGTCGGTCACAACGGCTACCGTGTTGCGCTTGATCGTGAGTCGGCGCGCTTCTGCCGGGTCTTCCACAATCCGTTCACAAATTGCTGCCACGCCCGGCGTGTAGATCTTGGACAGATCCTGGCGTGTCTTCAGCGGACGCTTGAGCGAGACTTCAATTTTGCCGCCGAGGTGAACCTGAACCGTGGCGTCGTGAATGCCGTGCACGACGACGTCGTCGTGACTTTCCAGCTTCGCGCGCAAGGTCTTCGCGTGGTTGAGGTCGACAGTCAAACACGTGACGTCGAAGACGAGGCGGCCCTCTTCTGATTTGACCATGTCGAGCCCGGTGACCATTGCGCCGTTGTCGGAGACAACGCGGGTTGCTCGCGGAATTGCCTGGGCGTCGTAAGGCGTTTCGATCCGGAGCGTGACTGCGTAACTTGGGTATGCCATTGAAGTTGGATTCCTCCCTTTATTAATCCTTCCTATCCCATCATATCCGGGCTACTTGCTCTCGCACGTTTCAAAAATTGGGAAGCCCCGCCAGGTTGATCCCGGCGGGGCTTCCTATCAGCATCACGTGTGCCACAAAGGCGTGCTACTGGGCGGCTCGTTCCATGACGAGTTCGCGCACGCGTGCGGCGTCGGCTTGCCCGCGCGTTGCCTTCATGACTGCACCGACGATCGCGCCAGCGGCCTGTACTTTGCCGTTGCGGATCGATTCGAGCACGGACGGGTCGGCGGCGAGCGCGTCGTCGACGGCGGCCTGCAGCGCCGAATCGTCAGACACGACTTCCAGCCCGCGTGCTTCTACCACGGCGGCTGGGCTACCTTCGCCGGCGAGCACGCCGTCCAGCACCTGGCGGGCGAGCTTGTCGGTCAGCTTGCCGTCCTGGATGAGCTTGTCGAGTTCGGCGATGTGTGCGGGGGTCACCGGCACGTCAGCCAGCTCGAGGTTGGCGTCCTTCGCGTAGCGGGCCAGTTCGCCCATCCACCACTTGCGCGCACCGGCCGGGCTTGCCCCAGCGTCCACGGTTTCAGCGATGAGGTCGAGCGCATCTGCGTTGACGATGTCGCGCATCTCCATGTCAGACACGCCCCACTCCCCCTTGAGCCTGCGGCGCTTAGCGGCCGGCAGCTCGGGCAGGGAGGCACGGATTTCTTCCACCCATTCGCGCGGGGCGACGACGGGCACGAGGTCCGGTTCTGGGAAGTAGCGGTAGTCGTCCGCGTCAGACTTTGGCCGCCCCGACGACGTCGTTGAATCAGCTTCCTGCCAGTGGCGCGTTTCCTGCACAACCGTGCCACCGGCGTCGAGGACTGCGGCTTGGCGGCGCATCTCGTATTCGGTGGCCCGCTCGATGGCGCGGAAGGAGTTGACGTTCTTTGTTTCGGTGCGCGTGCCATACGGGGAATCGGGGCTCTTGCGCAGGGAAACGTTGACGTCGGCTCGCACATTACCCCGCTCCATGCGCGCCTCGGATACGCCGATGGCACGAACGATGTCGCGGATCGTACGTACGTAGGCGGCTGCCACCTCGGGAGCGCGCGCCCCGGCGCCCTCAATCGGCTTGGTGACGATCTCGACGAGCGGCACGCCCGCACGGTTGTAGTCAACCAGCGAGTAGTCGGCGCCCTGCAAGCGGCCCTCCCCGCCAATGTGCGTGTTCTTCCCGGCATCTTCTTCCAGGTGCGCTCGCTCGATGGGCACGCGGAAAATTTCGCCGTCGGACAGCTCCACGTCGAGGTAGCCGTCGTAGGCGATCGGCTCGTCGGACTGGGAGGTTTGGAAGTTCTTCGACAGGTCCGGATAGAAATAGTTCTTGCGCGCGAAGTGGCACGATTCGGCGATCTTGCAGTTGAGCGCGAGCCCGAGCCGGATGCCGTATTCGACGGCGGCCTTGTTCAACACCGGCAGCGCGCCCGGCAGGCCGAGCGAGACCGGCGTCGTGTATTCGTTGGGCTCGCCACCGAACTCGTTGGGGGCGGCGTCGAACATCTTCGTCTTCGTCGATAGTTCAACGTGCACTTCGAGGCCGAGAACAGGATCGTAGTTCTCGACGACGTCAGAATAGTCCATCAGTTCGTCCATTTATGCTTCCTCCCCAACTGTTATCGGGCACTCGCGCGCCGAGGTGTCCGTGCCTGCTTCGATCATGGCGGCTACCTTGTACATGCGGGCGTCCTCGTGTGCGGGCGCGAATACTTGTACACCCACCGGCAGGCCGTCAGACAGGCCGGCTGGCACGCTCATCGCCGGGATGCCGGCGAGGTTGGCCGGCGTCGTCGTCATGTCGTTCATGTACATCGCCATCAGGTCGTCGCTCTTCGATCCGAACTTGAACGCGGTGGTCGGAGCCGTGGGCGTGATGACGGCGTCTACCTGCGCGAACGCTTCGGCCAGATCGCGTTGGACGAGCGTGCGCACGCGCAGTGCCGAACCGTAGAACTGGTCGTAGTGACCAGAGCTGAGCGCATACGTGCCAAGAATGATCCGGCGCTTGACTTCCGGGCCGAACATCTTCCCGCGGGTTTCCTTCATCATCGTCTCAGCCGTGACTGGGCCGGTTTCCGGCTCCACCCGGTTGCCGTAGCGCACGCCATCAAAACGCGCCATGTTGGACGACACTTCGGCCGGCATGATGAGGTAGTAGGCCGCGATCGCGTATTCGAACGAGGGCAGCGAGATTTCTACGATCTTTGCTCCGCGTTCCTTCAGGGATGCGACGGTCGCTTCGAACACGGCGCTCACGCCCGGTTCGAATCCTTCACCGGCGAGTTCTTTGACGACGCCGAGGCGCAGCCCCGCGAGATCCTTCGCCTTCGCGCCGTCGTCGGCTGCTTCCAGCAAGCCGGTTGCCGGTTCGGGTAGCGAGGTGGAATCGAGCGGGTCGTGGCTGGAAATGATCTCTTGGAGCGCCGCGGCATCGGCGACCGTGCGGGCCACGGGGCCCACCTGGTCGAGTGAGGAGGCCATGGCCACCACGCCGTAGCGAGAGACGTTGCCGTACGTCGGCTTCGCACCCACCGTGCCGGTGAACGAGCCCGGCTGGCGGATCGAGCCGCCCGTGTCCGAGCCCAGCGCCCACGGCACCAGGTAGCCGGCGACGGCGGCCGCCGAGCCACCGCCCGAGCCGCCCGGGGTGAGGCCGTCGCCCCACGGGTTGACCGACGGGCCGAACGCCGAAGTTTCCGTGGACGAACCCATCGCGAACTCGTCCATGTTCGTGTGCCCCACGATCGGCAGGCGCGCGGCCTTAATGTTCTTCACCACCGTGGCGTCATAGGGTGCGATCCAGCCGTCGAGCATCTTCGACCCGCACGTCACCGGCGTGCCGTGCTCGCAAATGTTGTCTTTCAGCGCGATCGGCACGCCCGCAAACGGAGGCAGTTCCTTGCCGGCTGCCCGGTCGGCGTCGACCTGTTTTGCGACGGCGAGCGCTCCGGCGTCGTCGATAAAAAGGAAAGCGTTAAGCCGCTCGTTTTCGGCGTGAATCCGGTCGAGTGTGGCCTGGGTGAGGTCGACGGCCGTGATCTCGCCAGCGCGCAACTTGGCAGCGAGTTCGACGGCGGACAGCGTCAGCATGTTTTCTGCGGTCATGAATCCTCCCCTAGGATCTGCGGGACGGCGAACTTGCCGTCTTCGTGTGCGGGGGCCGACGCGAACACCTCGTCTAAGTCCACCGTGTCGTCAGCAACCACGTCCTCACGCCACACATTGTGTAGCGGA
The DNA here is from genome assembly GCF_900637955.1 of Trueperella bialowiezensis. Lineage (NCBI taxonomy): Bacteria > Bacillati > Actinomycetota > Actinomycetes > Actinomycetales > Actinomycetaceae > Trueperella > Trueperella bialowiezensis. The sequence goes on along the minus strand of NZ_LR134476.1, from coordinate 1,748,771 downwards.
ATGGGGTGCGATGTGGGTGGAATATCGGGGGTTGCAACTTCGGCAACCTTTTCCATCGCCTGCGAGATGGTCGTCAGCTCTGTTGCGAACTGTTCGATCTCCTCTTCTGTTAGGGCTATATGTGCCATGTCGCCGAGCTTGGCGACTTCGTCTTTGGATAATATCGACATGCTCAAAGTGTAACGCCTTCGGTAGTATGTGCACATGTCGCTAATACCTCGGCCAAATCGCGAGACGGCCCACCGTGCTCTGAAGTGGACGGTGGGCGGAATTTTGGCGGCTCAGGTTGCGGCTGTGGCTGCCGTGCTCGCCGTGGACGAACACCGTAAACGGCGCAACCCGCCAACCTCGGTTTTTCCAAAACTTGATCCGCGAACCGTGACCGTGGCTGATTCTGAGCTCACGTTGTACACGTACGGCGAGGATTTGTATGAGGCGATGCTCGAGGCGATCGAAGCGGCCCGCGAGGAGATCCTTTTTGAGATCTATATCATGAAAGCCGACCGGGTGGGTTACCAGTTCCGGGACGCCCTGATCGCAGCGGCCAAGCGTGGCGTGCAGGTGTACATCATTATCGACACGTTCGGCAACCTCAACCAGGATCCGCGTTTCCGCTACTTCCCGGACCATCCGAACTTGCACGTGATCCGTTTCCCTCTCATTCGTACGGGGATCTTCACTGGTCAGGGTAAGGATCGCGGGCTTGACCACCGCAAGATCCTAGTGGTTGACAAGGAAGTTGGCTTCGTGGGCGGCTACAACATTGGCGAACTGTATGCCAAGCAGTGGCGCGATACCCACCTGCGGATTAGCGGGCCTGCCACGTGGGAGTTGGAGAACGCGTTTGCGGACATGTGGGCGGTGTACCGTAAGAGCCATCATCCGACGATTCCGGATCGGGGGAAGAAGCAGTGGTCTGCCGAAGTGGTGGCCGTGCAGAACATTCCCGCGTTCAAGTCGTATCCCGTGCGGGCCATGTACCTATCCACCATTGACCGGGCGGATCGGAACGTGTGGATTTCGATGGGCTACTTCATCCCCGACTTCGCGATTTTGCATTCGCTGAAAGCGGCCGCCGCCCGTGGTGTGGACGTGCGGGTGCTCATCCCCGAGTATTCGAACCATATTGTGGCTGACTGGGTGGGCCGCCCCTACTACGACGAACTGCTTGAGGCTGGCGTGCGCATCTTCCTCTACAAGGAGGCGATGATCCACGCGAAGACGATGACGGTGGACGGCGTGTGGTCCACGGTGGGCACCACGAACATCGACCGCCTGTCCATGGCCGGGAACTTCGAGATCAACATGGAGATCTACAACGAAGCCTTCGCCGAGCTCATGGAGGAAGTGTTCGAACTTGATCTCAGCAACTCCGAAGAGCTCCTACGCGAAGAGTGGGCCAAGCGCGGGCGCCTGGCACGAATCACCGAGAGGATTCTAAAGCCGCTGGCGCCGCTGCTCTAAGAGATCTGCGGCTTCGCGCTGGTACGACGGCGTTTCTGCTTCAGCTTTCGATGAGGCGGCCGGCTGCCCTGTTGTAGTGGTAGTCGACGATGTCGCCTGATTCGATCATGCTGACAGCATCATCGATGGCGTCCAGCGGGACGACGAACCATTCGGACGGGTCGTAAGTGGCGCCGTCGTTGATCGCGTGGCGAATATCGAGGCGCACCTCCGCGAACACCCTGTGTAGCAGGTGTTCGATTGCTGAAGCTTTCACGTTGTAGACGCGGTAGGTTGCCACGATCTCAACGTCTGCCATAAGGAACGTAGGGTCGGAGGCTGCATCTTTCACGCGTTCTTCTACTGGTCCTCGCGAGAAGCCGATCTTGTGTAGATTCGGGATCGATGAGACCTCGGGATCTCGGCTTAGGGATCGGAGCACGTACACGTATCCGCCCAGTTCGTCGTCTTCCGAAATTCGTTCCAAGTCCATCGTGGGGTTGATGACGACGAAGCCTTCCTTTTCTTTCAACCGAATCGCGAGCGACTGCCGGTAGAGCGCGGATTCAGTGCCGTTTTCGAAGATCGCACGCAACCGCTGACGACGCCGAAGCTTACCTGCCGTAATCGAGGCTTCCGTTTCGCCTACCTCAGCGATGAAGACCATGACGCCTTGTAGGACGAAGAATCTACCCTCTTGGATTTGGTGAATGCCCGTGTAGGGCATGAGCTGGGAGGCACCGTCTTTAAGTTCGCGATGTTTCTGCTTGAACAGGTGCTCATATTCGGCGAAGTCTTCGGCGCGTATACGCTGGGCACGTTCGTCGATGTCGAATGTTCGCGAAGGCTCCGGGAGCGTGGAGGTGTCGAGGATACCGGTGTCATCGTCGAGTAGGCCGAAAGAGTCGTCTGCGAGAATGTCGTCTATCGAAGCGGGCGCTTCAGGTTCGCGAAGTAACCCAACGGTGTCGAGATGTGCGAGAGCCTCTTTCTTCTCTGGGTTTGCTCGAATGCCGAAAAGCCGTGCACCGAGTTTGCGTTCGGCGATATCACGCGTGGTTGAGCTAGGTTCGCGGCTTTCGCGCTCGTAGAACTCAACGATCTCGAGGAAAGAACGTTCCAGCCGGTCGTCGCTGGTGATTCTCTTTGGCTTCTCATCAACTTTTAGAAGTCCATCGGTGTCATCGGCGATGAGTTGATCGAGTTGGGCCGCGATGTTCTTTTCTACTTCGGAACTCATGCAAGCTCCCCTGCCTGTTGCTGCCTCTTGCGTTCTTGCACAGCTCGCTGCACAACGAGGAGTACTTCGCCGTAATACTTTTCGGTTGGATCATCGGAGCGCCGGTCCGGCTTTCGCCCGTTGATCTTGTGCCACGCTTGGACTTTCGGATATACAGCGAGCGCTTCTTCTAGGGAAATATCTACGCGGGTTGACGCGATGGAGTCCTGCACGATTCGCAGCACGCCGGTAGTGACGGATTTGGACATCACTTCGAAGGCGCGCTGGAAGGGGTTCACAGAATCGATGAGGTTGATGTTGAGCTCGTCGATATTGATGAATTTATCCGTCATCTTGATGAATCGCTGATCCCCGACCTCTCGCACTTCGCCGTTCTTAATCACCGAGTCGACGACGACCTGCTGGCGGACCTCTTCCACCTGAGCGTCATCGAGGTCCGGGTATGTTTCCCGGATGATCTTCGGGATCAGAACTTTGTTTGTTGTCTCCGGATCGACAGCACCCGCCACAGCACGCGCAAACGTGTTGTCCTGAAGGATTTTGGCTTTCAGATCGTTAAGATCTGTTTCCACGATCTGTTTCACGCGCTCCGAGCTTGGTTCTTTGAACCCAACGACGCGGAGCGTACCGGGCGCATCGTCTTCATCTTTGTCGGTCTTTGATTTGAACTTGAAGTTTGGTGCGAGCACCTGTTCCATGAGCAACGACGCCGTGATGGCTTTGAGCATGCTGTTCACGGCCACGGTGACGTCGTCACGCGTGGCGTCCGGTTCGGAGATAAGGTTCGTGAACTGCGCATGTTCCTTGCCCTCGCTGTCACGCGTTACTCGCCCGATAATCTGGATTACTTCGGTGAGCGAGGCGCGGTATCCGATGGTCAAAGCATGTTCTGCGAATGGCCAGTCGAAGCCTTCTTTGGCCATGCCAAGAGCGATGATGATATCCACTCCGTCACGTTCTTTGGCTGCCACGGATGTCAGATAGTGCAGGGTGTCGGCGCGTTTCTTTTGGTCGGTGTCGTCCACGAGGTCTGCCACTCGGAGGATGTCACCATTATCCGCTCGCTTGACGAGCATGATTCCGGTGTCTTCTTCGACTTCCACTACGTCGCCGATGACGTCCAGGATGAGCCCGACTTCCTCAATCTTGTCTTTCGTGGACTCACCGGAGTTGACGGACGGGATGTGAATGAGTGTTTTCTTATCGAGGTCGAGCACCTCATGGATGGCGTCAGTGTAACGACCTTGGTAGAAGTGGTGGCCAATGCCGAGACTCTTGAGGTGCTCGTAGCCGTTGAGTTGGTCGTAATAGTTGAACGTGACAGGCGTGAATTTCGCTTCGTCTTCGGGCAACAGCACGGGTACGGAATCGCCTCGGAAATACGAGCCGGTCATGGCGATGATGTGGGCGTCGGAGCCTTCCATGATGTCATGCAAAAGCGCGCCGAGTCTGCTCGATTCAACATCGGCGGAGACGTGGTGAAACTCGTCGATAGCCAGCACGGTTCCGTCGAAATCTTCTGGTGCGAGCCGTTCGAAGGCAAAGCGCAGCGTGGCATGCGTGCAGACGAGAGTCGTGTCAGTGCTATCAAGGAAACGCAGGAAGGCGTCCACTTTGCCGCTGTCGCTACCCGGCAGGCAGAGGTTATTGCGCGGTTCAATCTCCCAATCGGCGAAGAAACCGTGGCTGGTGAGATCCGTGGGCGCGAAGGATGCACCGATGGAACGCTCGGGCACAGCGACGATTACTTTCTTTCGGCCCTGGTTATAGAGCTTGTCGAGCCCAACGAACATGAGCGCGCGCGATTTACCCGACGCCGGTGGCGCCTTGATGAGGAGACGTTCGGCATCGCGTTTCTCCCACACGCGGGCCTGCATTTGCCGCATACCGAGTTCGTTGGTGTTGACGGACTCGCCGGTCTGAGCGTATGTGACGTCGACGACGTTCATCACTTTCGTCATTTCTTTGTCTTTCCTTCGGCTTGGCTCATCTCTTGGTACATCTCAAAGAGGAGGGCGAGGCGTTCCTCGTCGGTTTCGAATGGTTTCTTGCGGTAGATCCCATCCACGAGTGCGTCGACGCGCTCGTGTGCATCGCGCAGATTCTCGGGCATCAAATCGGGATCGTATAGTTCAGCTAGGGTTTTCTCGCTGTGGTATTCGCGCACGTCGAGTACCCGAAATGCAGCTTCGTCAAGCTTTTCCTTATCCTCATCGGTAAGTTCGGGTACTGGGAAATTGTTGTAAACGATGGTGTTCGAGTATCGAAGCCGAGTTTCAAGCTGGCCTCCCACGGCTCGCGTCCATGCCATATGCATCCGCGAGGTCAGGATGGCGAAGAGCCAAGGCTCAGCGTCATAGACGGCAAAAGCGGCATCGGAAATCACAGTTTCAGGACCCAGGTATCCCATCGGAATGTAGTCGCGTCGCTCAGATGACACCCGCGGAACAATAATCGCGTCCGTGGGTTTGTAAGCACGCTGTTTGAACTGATTTGGGTACTGCGCGAACTTGATGGTACTGGGCGCTTTGCTTTGAGCTCGAAACTCCGCCACTGCATCCAACCTCTTGGAAATTTCAGGAATTCTCTGCGCTCGCACTATTTCGTCGTCTTCAATCCACAAGCAGTAGCGGTCGACTCCATTTATAAATTCTGTTGCCCCCATATACTTTCGCACGTATTCGGCTGCTTCAGGGAATTCAGCCACAATATCGGAATACTCGCGCGGATTGAGCACCAGATGCCCTCCATCAGTCGGCTTTGAGCCGAATGCCATTGCAGGTAAGGCAGATGACAAAATCTTGCGGCTTGCACTAACGACGACTGTTGGGCCTGGAGTTAAGTAGGGGGAAATATTATCTACCGAGACGCGAAAATCATCGGTGTAAAGAAATTTCGGTTCAGAGCTGACGTTCCTAAGCGAAATCACTACTACCGTGACACCCGCGTTTTTCTTAGCATTGTTATCCCACTTAAACGATGTGTACGCATAGCCAATCTCAACACCTTGCTCGAAGAGATACGGAAACACCATTCCTACGTGCTCACCTTGGGCGACCGAGTTTGTGGTCACAAAGGCAACTTTCGCCCGCGACCCCTTTATGTATTGAGCACCTTTAAAAAGCCAAATTGTAACGTAATCAAGCTTTCTTGAGTGATGTTTCGCATCCAAAACTAGAGCAAATTCCTCCTTCTGCTCGGGACTTTGAAGATGATGCCCAAGGTAAGGAGGATTGCTAATAAGGTAAATCTCTGTTTCACCGTCGTTTGGGCACACCTCGTTCCAATCGATGCGTGCGGCATTGGCTGCCACCACGTTCCCCGATTCACGCAACGGGATCAGGGGAATCGAGATTCCGAACTTCTCGCGAAACTCCACGTTCATCTGGTGCTTAGCAATCCACAGAGACAGAATCGCTACTTCGACTGCGAAGTCGTCGATCTCGATGCCGTAAAAATTCTCGACGTTGATTCGTGATTCGGTGAAAATCGTGAGCTGGTTTTCCTGAAACTCATTCTCTAACCTCACGATCTGATCAAGGATCGCATGTTCGAGCCTGCGCAACTCCTTGTAGGCGATCACGAGAAAATTTCCGCTGCCAGCAGCCGGATCGGGAAAGCATACGGATTGGATACAAGGGCTAGCCTGAGGTTCTTGGCAAGTCGTGGCTTTGTGGTTACATCTAGAGCAAGCGTCAGTTCACTAGTGGCATTATCGTGCGCTTTTACCTCTATCCGAGTTCGGACGCATGCCTGCGTTACATAGGCATGCTCGGCGCCACCCTCGCTCTGACAACCATATGGGTCCCGCCAAATTGTGTTGGTAGCGCTAAAAGATATGTGGTTTTAGAGCTAGTTATTTGCATTCATTAGGTCGTCTATGTGTGAGACGCGCAGGAAGGACGATCTAAATCGTAGTAAACGATTTTCCGACAGTTGAAAACCAAATGGAACGTTACCTCATGTGTTTCAGCCACGAAAACCTTGCAGCACAGAAAAACCTCGAGTGAATGAGGGGTCTCGAGCTCGGAGCAAAAGGTCAACACTCGAGGATCGCAACACTTGAGCTTTCGCGGCTGCCATCCGGGATGCGCCGCAAGTACCTAGGTGATTCCGAATGCGGTTATCACGGGGACTTATCTGTTAACGCCGTACATGTACATTCTGTGGCAACGTGTGCCATTTCGGCACTCGAAACCACCCCAAGGCTGGCGAGTGCGCCGCCGTAGCGTCTTCTGAAGCAGGCATATAGCGCTGCAGCGCACCCGAAGAAGTTCACACCGCCTCGCCGTTCAATGTCGTGCTTCACGCCCCGGACTTGGCCGGGCATCCCCCGAGGGAAGCTGTACGCGTACTAACGACAGCAATGGTTTTATTCCGTTAATGATAGGACAGGCACGCTCGGCCGTCCCAGCCACTGGATTCTCCGACTTTGTGTCATGCAACTCGGAAAATGACTACAACAATCGATGTTCCTACGTTGGAAAGGGTTATATCCAATTAGTGATTCCACTCTGAAAGAGACTGGCCTTCTCCGATTTCTGCTCCACCTTGATGGATGTGCGGATAGCTTCGATGAACCTCACATTATCGAAGGAGATAACAGGGCTGACAGAATTAGGCAGAATCACTTGGCGCGGCAGTTGGCTCATCAGTTCTGGGGGCAGCTTTTTCAATTTTGAGCCATTCGTTGACTAGCGACGGGATCGCAGTAACAACTTCCGAGCCAATGATCAGATTTGAAATTGCTCCACGGTGCAAAAGGTCAATAATGCGACATAAGTAGCTCTTACCTTGATCCATCCAAGTTGAATAAGCATCCACAAAAAGAGTCAAAGAAAGTTGTGTGCCTGTTTCTCGTTCGACCACTTGACGCTCGAAACCATCGAGATCCGCGATATAGATTGCGTCACTGATTTTAGAGCCGAAAGTGGTGGTGTAGTAGTAGCACTTGAATTCCCAAAGAGCGATAGGATTTGTGCATGTCGGGAATGCACCGTCCATGCGGCGACTCATCGACCCCACCATGACTCCCTCTTCGGTGAATACAGGCAAACGACGCGGATCCTGATCGAAATCTCGCCCTTGCAAATAGTGAGAAATCAAAATGTTTGACGTGGCCGTAAGGAAGTCAATATCACGCTTCTCTCCCTTTTGCTTATTGAAGGGTGCTTCAGCAGGAACTCCATCAATCACTTTATAGAGTCGGGAGTTTTCCAAGCCTTGCTTGTTCGAAGTGAAGGTGTATCCGTCTGTGTAGGTTTCAACCACACTTTCAAACAACGCTTTTGCTTCTTCTGCCGTCTGCAAATGATCTGCAATGAAACCTTCGATCAAGTCGGCTCGGAATTTAAAATAATTGGCCAAGTGAATGGTAGAAAACTTTGTTTCAGGGTTGCTGGTTAGTTCATCGGCAGAAAGCCCAAGATTAGCTAGTCCGCGCCGGATGTCTTCTTCAGTATGCTTGAGGATTGTTTTGCGCCTGGAGTAACCGAGGTTCTCGGAGAGGGCACGTACGTAATGCCAAAATTCCTGGGGCATACGTAGCCATTGTGAATCTGCCTTCATTTATTCACGACCTCGTTCCTCTAGCAACTGGATAACTGATATCCCGAGTGCTTTGGCGAGTTCTTCTGCTTCTACAATGTCCAAACGCCGGGCTCCCGATTCGACGTTCGAAACCCAGGACTGCGGGACGCCGAGCGCACACGCAAGCTCAGCTTGCGTCATCCTCCTAACGGATCGCCAAGACCGAATCGCACCGGCAACCTGTAGCCTGCGAGCTTGTAGTGTGCGCTTATCCACAAGGCGAGCCTATATTCGGATATTTGATTATCTAAAATTCGGATATCCTGGTATCCTCTCAAACATGAGATCTACGCACGGAGCCCCGCCTCCCCAATTGCTGAAGTGGGTCGGCAACAAACAAAGAGTTGCTCGGCAAATCACGCAGTACTTTCCCCAGAATTTTGGTACATATTATGAGCCGTTTCTCGGCTCTGGCGCCGTGCTGGGGGCTGTTCGGCCCTCGTCAGGACACGGATCCGATGTCCTGGAGCCTCTCATAGAAATCTGGCAAGCGGTCGTTGAGAACCCCGAAGACCTAGTAGCCGCATATGATCGGTATCGTTCCCAGTTGGAGCAAGGAAAAGACAAGAAAGACGTGTACGAAACCGCCTTGGCTGAGTTCAATCGAACACGGCGAGGCAGTGAATTTATTTATTTGAGTCGTGCTTGCTACGGCGGTGTCATTCGTTTCCGGCAATCCGATGGCTATATGTCGACACCTGTTGGTGCCCACACTCCGATCTCGACGGAGGCATTCGAGAAACGTGTGTATGCATGGCGGGAATCTGTCAAAAACACCACCTTTACTTGTCGTAGTTATGAAGAAGCATTTGCAGACGCCGAATCTGGTGATTTAATTTACTGTGATCCGCCCTATGTAGATAGTCAAAAGATTCTGTATGGTGCCCAGCGTTTCATATTCGAAGAGCTGGTAGCCAGAATAGACGATGCTAAATCTCGGGGAATCCGAGTCGCACTATCCATCGACGGTTCCAAAAGAAGTGGATCTAAACAAGTATCTCTTAATATTCCCGAGGGTATTTTCGAAACGGAGGTTGACATCGCTGTAGGCGCCTCTATGCTAAGGCGTTTTCAACTTGACGGACAGAATACAGTAGGCGAGCATGTGACAGATCGACTTTTACTGACGTATGAGCCAGACCAGCTACTGTTCTGACTAAATGGTTTACCCCGATGCTTGCAATCGCTGAGCAAAATTCAAAGCCATCGCTGAGTAGCGCCGGTATTAACAGCACATTCGAGCTTTATTTACGGGTGTCGCACTCCATATTGCCTATCAGATTTGGCGAGGAAGGTGGTTAGTTTTCTAGTTAGTCTCTCTTTTCGGGTTGGAGGAGACAACTTCGCAGATGTCGGCGATGTCGCAGTCGAGGTACTGGCAGATTCGGAGAAGCGTGTCAGTGGTGACGTTTTCTCCCCTGGTCAGACGCGAAATGGAGGCAGCGGACACACCCGCTTCCCTACGTAGGTCTTCTTTCTTCCTCTTCTTGTCAATGAGGAGCTTCCAGAGTTTGGTGTAATCCAGGCGTAGGGTGAGTGGAGTTTTTTTCGGTGTTTCCATGTTTACTTCGTTCCCCATTCTCGACCAAAGAGTGCTTCTTCTCCTTCACCAAGTGCGATACGCGTGTGCTCTTTGATGAGTTGCTGGATGTCAGTGTGATAGCGGTCGATCTCGTCGATTGCTATGAATACCTGCTTGTCAGTGATGCTTGCGTAGCGCTGCAAGATCCGTTCGACGGTAGCTTTTTCTATATTAGCGATCATAAATGAGTCGTGAATGATGGCGGGTAGGGCTGATGTCTCCAGCAGGGCGATATCGAATGTGATCAGCCCTCGAAAGCCTGATCCTGTCCCGGAGTCATTGACGATTTGAAAACCGTATCTGTCGATCTCGCGCAGTGTTAGCTCAGGTGCGGTTCGTTTTTCGTTTGTGAGGTACCCGTCGATCTTGGCCATCGCTGTGTTCATCGTTTTCTGAACGCTGGCAAGGATGCTGGCAGAGTCTTCTTTGAGTTGGTTCTCCGCTTGTTTGAGCTCTGTCTGGAACTTGTCACGAGTCTGGTAATGGCGGTTAGCGGTAGTTAAGCGCCCTATTTCACTTTGGATGGCATGGTACGACTCAAGTGCTTTCACTCCCGGGGTCGGAGCCGTCGTAATTGCGGTCTGTTCGTTGTCGAGCCGATCGAGTTGGGTGTTAAGTGATTGGATTTCTTCACGGATTTCAAGGCTGGTTTCTTTGATCTGCTTTGTCAGAATCTTTTTAATATCACGGTGGAAAGACTCTATTTCTTTAATGTGTCGAAGGTCTGCCTCTGGGAAGAATTCGGTAAGTCCGTCGAACCTAGTTCTTCCCTTGAACTCGTTGGACAAGGTGTCTTCCGATTCTAGTGCGCGTAGTTGGTTAGTCAGACGTGTGCGTCGGCGCAGCAGTTTGCTCTTGGCTTTTTGAATTTCTGCAAGCTGTTCTGCTTCCTGCGCAGAAAGCTGAGTCTCTCGCCCTTCACTACTTGCAACGCGGAGTAGGTCGCGTTGCGACTCTAGCTCTTCAATGCGAGCAAGGTTGGCTTCTACTTCTTTTAAGTTTTTAGCAACGACAAGGTCGTAGTGTTTGGTCGCTGCTTTCGCCCCCTCTAAGGCGTTACGTGACTCTGACTCAATCTCGAGTGTTTCTTTCAAAGGCAAATATTCATCAAACAGGCCAAGGAGGCGCAGAATTCCTTGTTTGTGGGTGTCTGATCGGAATGTCGATAGAGGCAAGCTGGTTTCATAGTTCTTTCGCTGCCAGATTCTGAAGGATCCGCTAACTGCGTTGCGCCAGGTTAACCCGAGTTCTTCGATCCCGTATTGGCGCGCTAAGAGAGCGTTATATTCCTCTAAAGGCATCTCATACCACTGGTGAGTGTGTGGGTCTAGCGCTTTGATGACGTTCGATTTTTCTGTAGAGCGAGTGAATTTGCGTATGGTGTCACCGAACTTGAACGCGAATCGGAATTCGTGTGGCCCAACTTCGTCTAGCGCGTCTTTGGCTAGTCGGATGTAGTCGGTACCTCCAAATACAAAGTCCAAGATCATAAGCATGGTTGATTTGCCGATTGAGTTTGGATTGTTGTCGTTTTTCGTCAGACCAAGAACTATGTTGAGGCCAGGTTTGAAAGGAATCGGGCTCGGGCGGTTCTTCTTGAACGCGTCGCAATCAACTTCAATCAGCACGGTGCACCATTCCTGTCTGTTGGTCAAGCTCGATGCGTCCAAGGGCAAAGAGGCATGTCAAGGCGTCTACGTATTCATCAAGTGAGGGGCGGTTCGCCTTCGGGATCTTGGTATAGAGCTTTGCAGGCTGCAGCGTCTTGTTCCCTAGAGCCTTCAAAATCGGGGCAAAGAACACCAACGTAGATTCATTGAAAGGCACGACTTTACTTGGATACTTCATCAAACACCTGACAATTCTGCACGAAGAAAGCAGCGACGATGAGTGCACCTTGGGATCTGGTGGGAACATCGGCTTGTTTTGCGACCCAATCAACAAAGTCATTGAAAATCAACTGTTGGTCATCAGTGACTTCCACTGCGTCGTCATAAATCGCGCGTACCTTGGTTCTGATGCGTCGGTATGCGCGTTCTTCACCATCATCTAACGCAGTAAATAGGCTTCCCACTTTGTAGTAGTACGCCTCTGCCAGTGTTTTGATAGTTAAGCAAAGTGCGTAGTACTCCGGGCGGATCTTCCTGCTGACTGCGGTTGCTTCGAACTTATCAGGAGAGACCTCTTCCGGCGCATGAGGGTCGGGAGCTTCAGCAAGTGCTCGCACCACTCGGCCTAAATCCTGAGGTGCAGTACCAGCGGAAAAGACTTCATTGAGTTCTTGCACCGTCTCATAGGATCGATAGGCGGCCCTCAGCGGTTCCCAGCCTTCTGGTTCGGACAAGAGATCCGTCGCAGTCATCTTCTTGCTACGAGCACATTGTAAACAGACAAGTACACGGTAGGTTTTCGCTGATTTCGGACTTTGTGGAATCTCGAAAACGTCATACAGAGCCGTGGGGACACCGCCGTCTGTCTTCATCAAAGGATTCTTGCCGCATAAGGGACACACGTTCTGGGAAATGTCGATAAACCAACCATCCGCATCAACAATTTGATCCTTGCGCTTCTTATTGGGGCGCTTGCAGGCATAGAGGAACACCCTAGAAAGGAAGGCAGCCAAACCGTAATTCGCATAGTGTTCCTTCATCGCCGAACAGGTAGTCGTCGCTACTTGCGGATCGTTTTCCAAAAGCTGGACGAGTTGCGCTACCAAATCTGCGTCGAAGTCCTTCATCACTTTATCGCTGATTTCAACAAAAGCGTCTTCAGCATCGCTACTGCGGTCGGTTTGAGTGATTGCTTCAACAATTGATCGTGGAACATCGATGTTTTGCTTCATCAAGTTCGTCGCGAGCTTGGGGTCAACATAAATGTATTCGCCATTTGAATCCTCAGCGTCAATCCAGTCGATCAACATTGAGCACACTCGCTGCTGACCGAAGGTGCTCGGCAAAGCGCTCATGAGCGCAGCAGCGAAGGTTGCGAAGCAGATCTGTGCCATCACACCTCCCTCCTGGAAAACGATGGCAAAACGACGGCAAAACCGTGGCAAGGACTTCTCGCGCCACCTTCGGAAAGATCAGCAGTGGTAACGGGTCCAACGAAGCTGACGGAAAACCTTCTTCATTGTACTCGAAGCCTCTAACAAAAAGGTCGATCAGTACAGCAAAAAGACGAACAGGTAAAGCGCTTAAGGAGGTGACATGAGATGAGCAATAGGAATTCTAAACAGACATCATCGTCGGTAGCTAAGAAAGCTTCAAACGCGCTTCGAGATAAGCGGTCGTCTGCTCGCACGAAATCAATCGCGGCCTCAGCTCTAGCACAGGCCAGACCTAAGTCACGCAGGAAGTGACATCACTGGGTGCTGGGTTGCGGTGCACAGCAGCGCGGCATTCTTTTCTACCTTCCACGACTCCAGCTGGGCGTGGTCGTACCTACTTATTAGCAATTGCGAGACCCGGTTGGGTGCCCACGGGTCACTCCATCACTGCCGTGGTGGGGTGACCCGTTCTTTATGCCCAACCACTTCTAGGTCTCGCAATCGCTTTTAACACGATTCAACCGGTCTCGCTCCAAATCCGCTTAACGGCGGGAAGGAGCCGAGATGACAAAGAAAAATAATACCCCTCGTCCGTATGAAAGCCGTTGTAAAACTGATTCTCGAGGCCAGAAGCATTGGCATGTTTTTGTGCCATCTAAGCGCGGTTATGCATGGCTCGAACTGCCTGATCTACCTGATGATGAGGTCCGCAAGCAGATTCTTAATCCTGATTTTCTACCGGAGTGGAAGGTCGCATGGCTTGCTGCCGAATATGAGCAGTTCCGTGCGCAGGAGAATGCCCGTAAACGTAAGGATACGTCGTATTCGGATTGGCCGGTCGAGCCATGGGATAACGCGGAAGTTGAAGCACACGGCACGTCTTTGCCTGAGGTGTATGCGCTCCAGCAAGCCGAGCAGGCAGAGGCCGAAAAGGTCGTCGCTCAGATACTTCTCCCTCTAACCGACCAGCAGAAGAAGTATTTGACCTTGTCTTTGGGTGACGGTCTTTCGTATGCCGACATCGCCCGGCAAGAGAACCCGGATGCAAGTCAGTCGGAGATAAACAAGTTGGCTGACGGGGTTCGCCAGTGCGTTAACCGTGCCAAAAAAGCAATTCACAAACAGCACGGCTCAACCCGTCCGGATTCCACCTCTGTCGAGGACGTATAAGTGCAAGCCCCAAACGGTGGTTCGCACACCTAACTAGACCCTCGAGAAAGAGGTATTCACATGGTTACACGACACAAGTTACGAATCCGGGTCACTGACCAGCCGGATCCTGACGCGCTAGTGTCAGCCCGCACGGTCACGTTGCGTGAACGACTGCTGGCTCGCCTGCTAGGTCGAAAACAGCAAGTCACGGTGGTGGTGCCCGGACGACAAGTATCGAGTATTGAGGTCATCGAACCACGCGATGATCTAACAGCTTTGGCTGACGCGGTGAACGATGGTGGTGATGTGGCGTGAACATCACCGAATCAAACAAAGTGACTGTTGCTATTAACACCATTGTTCAAGGGTTGACTGCACTGTCAGCAGCCCTTGAAGAAGCGGCGTGGGAACGGTTTGAGGATCATGCAGGCATGCCTGGTGTGCGTCCGGTCGCGGCTTTACGGCTAGCCCAACCAGCACTGGTCGAAGCTACCACCGAGCCTGGACAGGAACTCAAGCAGACAGATTCACAGCCTGCTCCAGTTTCTGAGCCGGTACCTGAACAGGTGTCGTTGGAGCAAGTACGCGCGGTGCTCGCCAAGTTGTCGCAAGCGGGTCATACCGTGAAGGTTCGTGAACTGATCCAAGCAACCGGTGCGGACAAGCTGTCCAACGTGCCTGCGGAAAAGTATGGGTGGTTGTTGGGGCAGGCGGAGGCGATTGGTGATGCCTGACCAACACGCGCTGTTAAGTGCTTCTGGGGCACACCGCTGGTTGGCGTGTCCGCCGTCGGCCCGGCTGGAATCAGACCTGCCTGGGACGACATCGGATGCTGCCGAGCAGGGCACGGCCGCTCACGCCCTAGCGGAGTGGAAACTACGCCGTGCCCTGCATGATGGGCCCACTATCAAACCTGTCTCCGAGTGGATCGACACGGAGATGGAAGCGTTCACGGATGATTACGTGAGCTTCGTTCAAGAACGGCTCCGTCATGCCCGTGAAACGTGTGGGGATCCCACCGTGTTGATCGAGCAGCGGCTGGATTTCTCTCACGTGGTGCCGCGTGGTTTTGGTACCGGGGATGCGGTGATTATCGCCGAACCCACGCTCGAAGTCATTGATTTCAAATATGGACAGGGCGTGCTCGTTGAGGCAGAAAACAATCCGCAGTTGATGTTGTACGCACTCGGAGCGCTGCAAGCTTTCGGTGCCTTGTACGACATCAGTCAGGTCGCGGTGACGATTTATCAGCCTCGGCGAGCCAGCATCTCCACCTGGACGCTCTCTGTCACGGATCTGGAGGTGTGGGCGGAACAGGTAGTTAAACCAACCGCCAGCCTCGCTGCTGTAGGAGAGGGCGAGTTTACCTCGGGTGAATGGTGCCGGTTTTGCAAGCTCGCACCAACCTGCCGCGCACGTGCGGAGGCCAACCTCGCCATCGCCAAGCATGAGTTTGCTGCGCCAGCAGAACTTTCTGATGTGGAAATCGCTGACGTGCTCGCGAAAGTGCCGCAGCTCAAAGCCTGGGCTGCTGACGTGGAAGCCCACGCCCTCTCCCTCGCAATCAATCAAGGCAAACACTGGCCAGGTTTCAAGCTCGTAGAAGGCCGGTCGAACCGGAAATACACCAGCGAGCAAGCAGTTGCTCAAGTGGCTGAGGCTGCCGGTGTCACTGACATCTGGGAGCGGAAGCTGAAAACCATTACCGCACTGGAAAAACAGCTAGGTAAACAGCGCTTTGGCGAACTCTTTGGGGACGTGGTGGTCAAACCAGCAGGTAAACCCACCCTCGTCCCTGACTCAGATAAACGACCCGCCCTCACCACGAGGGACGCGGTCACCGAATTTACACAAACCAAGTAACAATCAAGAAAGAAGGTAAGACACGATGTCTACAACAAATCCGACCCGCGTGGTCACCGGCGAAGTACGCCTGTCATACGCGAACATTTTCGAAGCGAAATCGATCCAAGGTGGTAAGCCGAAGTATTCGGTGTCGCTGATCATCCCGAAACACGATACCGACACGTTAGCCAAGATCGAGCGCGCCGTCGACGCGGCAATCGAAGCGGGCATCGGCAAGTTCGGTGGCAAACGACCCAACAAAGCAGCTTTGAAGCTGCCGCTGCGTGATGGTGATGTCGAGCGTGATGACGAGGCCTATGCGAACGCTATGTTCGTCAACGCCAACTCCATCACCCCACCGCAGGTCGTCGACACCGACTTGCAACCGATTCTGGATCCGACCGAGGTGTACTCCGGCTGCTATGCGCGGGTCAGTATCAGCTTCTATGCGTTCAACACCAACGGCAACAAGGGAATCGCCTGCGGACTGGGCAATATCCAGAAACTCCGTGACGGTGAACCCCTTGGTGGTAACCGCGTCTCCGCTGAAGACGACTTCGGTGCCTTCGCTGCCACAGACGATTTTCTGAGCTAGATGGGAGCGCTGAATATGTCTGAGTGTTTTTCAGCAACGCTAGCTGCCAATAATGTCACGGTTATTTCGCTGGTTGGTGGGGCGGCCTTGGGATGGGTCGTCGCAACAATCCAAATCCGGGCTAGGAAATGGTGGAAAAACCGACGTCACGAAGCGGCAGACACCCTCGAGCCTGCTGCTGGCGTACCGGACGTGACCGGCGACTGGGTCGTCGACTAACCGTTATCACAGCGGATGGGAGGGAGCCTTCTTCAAACTATTGGAGTGGGCTTCCTCCCTGAAGGTCTTAGTTGGAGCTTTTATGCGTGAACTTTTCATCGATATCGAAACCTATAGCCCCGTCAATCTCGCTAAATCCGGGGTCTACCCGTATGCCGAACACAAAGATTTCGACATCCTCCTCTTCGGCTACTCCATCGACGGTAACCCGGTAGAGGTGGTCGATCTCGCCTCAGGCGAAGATCTGCCTGTCGAGGTGTTGGAGGCTGTGGTTGATCCGGGCGTGACAAAGTGGGCGTTCAACGCCGCCTTCGAACGGGTCTGCCTGTCGGCCTGGATCCACCGCCACCACCCAGAACTGCTTGCTGGGCGGCGTTTTCTTGATCCTGCCCAGTGGCACTGCACGATGGTGTGGTCTGCCTATCTGGGGTTACCGATGAGCCTAGACCAGGTAGCGACCGTACTGGACTTACCAGTACAGAAAGACCGGGGAGGAAAGAAACTGATCACCCAGTTTTGCACCCCAGCCAAGCCGAGCGTGCTCAATCACGCATCGGTGCGTAACCCGCCCTCGGCTGATCCGGACGCGTGGGAAGCATTCAAAGCCTATAACTGTCGGGATGTGGAAGTTGAGCTAGCTATCCACGAGCGGCTCGCCGCCTTCCCAATGCCAGATACTGAATGGGACACCTACGCCTTAGACCAGACGATTAATGACACTGGGATCCTGCTGGATCGCACACTCGTCGATCATGCAGTCGAATGCGATACCCAACACCGAGCCACCACGCTCGCGCGTGCCCAGCAACTCACCGGGTTGGATAATCCAAACTCGCCCATCCAACTCAAGGAATGGCTCGCCAGCAAAGGATGTCCGATGACCTCGCTGACCAAAGCAGAAGTCGCTACTGCCCTTGAAACCGCTACCGGCGACGTGCGCGAAGCCCTAGAACTACGAGGCGAACTGGCCAAATCCTCAGTCAAGAAATACGAGGCGATGCAACACGTAGCAGGACGTGATGGGCGCGGACGCGGACTCCTCCAGTTCTATGGTGCAGGCCGCACCGGAAGGTTCGCTGGACGCCTGGTGCAAGTCCAGAACCTGCCACGCAATTATCTGCCCGACCTTGCCCAGGCTCGCGGCCTCGTCCGAGATGGCCTGTTCGATGCACTCGAACTGCTGTATCCATCAGTACCCGACACACTGTCCCAACTGATCCGCACTGCATTCATCCCCACTCCCGGTCATAAGTTCGTCGTCGCTGATTTCTCGGCGATTGAAGCACGCGTGATTGCATGGCTGGCTGGCGAAACCACCACACTGCAAGCCTTCCGTGAGGGCAAAGACTTATATTGCGAAACCGCGAGCAGGATGTTCGGTGTACCGGTGGACAAACACGGCATCAACAGTGAGCTGCGGCAGAAAGGCAAAATCGCGGTTCTCGCCTGCGGGTACGGCGGCTCGGTGGGCGCGCTGAAAGCCATGGGAGCCTTGCGCATGGGCCTAGCCGAACACGAGCTACAACCCATCGTGAACGCCTGGCGAGCCGCCAACCCCAACATCGTCGATCTATGGGAACAAATCAACACTGCCGCTATTGAGGCGATCACCACTCGAACGCCCACTAGTGTTGGCTCGCTAACTTTCTCAGTGGAGTCTGGGATCTTGTTCATCGGGCTGCCTTCTAGGCGACGGCTCGCCTATGCGAAACCACGGCTAGGTGAAAACCGATTCGGTGGCACCTCAATCCTCTATGAAGGCCTTACCACTGGACGTAAATGGGGCGTGATGGAAACCTATGGTGGGAAACTGACCGAGAACATCGTCCAAGCCACCGCCAGAGACCTCCTCACTCACGGCATGCACCACGTCGCGAATGCTGGGCACAGGATTGTCATGCACGTCCACGACGAACTCGTCGTCGAAACCGCCACCGCCACCGTCGAAGAAATATGCTCCCTCATGGCCACCGCGCCTGATTGGGCTGACGGGTTGCCGCTAGCTGCAGATGGGTATGAGTGCGAGTTCTACCGGAAAGACTGATCCACATAGCCTTCGATGAACAGGTAGAGGTCGCGGGCTTGTGGTCGTGGGTCTGCCTGGAGTTGGTATGACCATTCGAAGATCATCTCGTCGTCCATGAACTCCAGCATCGTTCTCATTGTTGCGTGATCCATGCTGCCGATTGTTGTGGTCTGTGGTGTTTTTGTCGGCTGGGTAAACCCGGTTCAAAAAGTGACCTAAGTTACCCCGTCCGGATTGGAGGGCTGTCAGGGGCGTATAGCTGAGAGCCTCACGCAAACCGCAGTGGGCGGTGTGCGGACATAGTCAGTTCTGGCTCTCAGAAAAGGAGCCGATCATGGCTAGCACGCTTCAAGCGTTTAGTAATGATGCGTTCGGTACGGTTCGCACGATAGAGCACGATGGCAAGGTCTATTTCTGTGGCCGCGATGTGGCCACCGCCCTCGGATATGTGAACACTAAGGACGCTTTAGCTCGTCACTGCAAGGGGGTCGTGAAACACTACCCCCTTCAAACCGCTGGTGGTATCCAGCAGGTGCGGTTTATTACCGAAGGTGACCTGTATCGGCTGGTTGCTTCGTCGCAGCTGCCAGCGGCTCAGCAATTCGAGTCCTGGGTTTTCGATGAGGTGTTGCCGTCGATTCGCCGTCACGGCTTGTATGCCATTGACGAGATTTTGGATAACGACGAGCTACTCGAACAGGCGCTCGTGCGGCTACGTGGTGAGCGAGCAAAACGGTTAGCAGCCGAACAAGCACTGCTGGAGGCGGCACCGAAAGTGTCGTATTACGACATTGTGTTGCAGTCGGATTCGTTGCTGACGACCACAGAGATTGCGAAAGACTACGGGCTGAGTGCTAAGCGGTTGAATCGGATTCTTGCCGATGAGGGTGTGCAGTTTCGCCAGTCTGGTCGCTGGTTCCTCTACGCCCAATACGCAGAGCAGGGTTACACGCAGTCGAAAACCCATGAATATGACGAGGGCAAAACCCGAACTCACATGTACTGGACTCAAAAAGGTCGCCTGTTTATCTACGACTTGCTGAAAAACCAGCGTGGCCTGCTGCCGGTGATCGAACAAGAAAACGGCGGTAATTAACATGCACGCCACTCTTACAGGATTATCGCCACGCAATATCGAAGGCTATGCGGATCCGACCGTGTTTCAAGCACTAAAGAATATCCAGCGCACGGCCTATGGTTACCGGCCATTGACCTACATCTGCTCACCGTATTCGGGTGATGCTGAAGCCAACGTCAACCTGGCGCGAGAGTTCTGCTCTCATGCGGTAAAGAGACGCAAGATCCCGCTCGCCCCGCACTTGCTGTTTCCCCAGTTCATGAACGACGCCGATCCCGAGCAGCGTGATCTGGCGATGTTCTTTAACCGGATTTTGCTGTCGAAGTGCGAAGAAGTCTGGGTGTACACGGGGCACGTGTCAGCGGGCATGCGTCTCGAGATCGAGTGGGCGCACCATCTTGAGATACCGATTTTCTATTTTGACCAGGCTTTTGAGGAGGTCAGCCTGTGAAGACGATGACGATGTTTACCGCCAATGTGACGGGTCAAGAAAACAACGCCTACTACCCGAACAAACACGCTGTCACGAGTGCCGGTGAGTTAGAGAAAGTGGCCAGGCTGGATCACGTGGTCGCCGAATACCAAGGCGGGCGACGCTCTTCGACGAACTTCGTGGCCTCGGATTGCGTGGTCATGGACGTTGATAACTCTCACACCGATCACTCAGACGAGTGGGTCACCCCAGACGGGCTGGCTGACCGGTTACCGGGTGTGGCTTTCATGACTGCCACGTCCCGCAATGACATGAGACCGAAGGGTGTGTTATCGGCGAGGCCGCGTTTTCACGTCTACTTCCCGATAGCAGCGGTGACGGACGCCAATCAGTATGCGGGGTTAAAGCGTCGTCTAGCCGCCAGGTATTCCTTTTTCGATACGCAGGCTTTGGATGCGGGTCGGTTCATCTACGGGCACCTGGCCCCTGAGGTCACCGCCTATGAGGGCGAAATGTTGCTTGATGCGTGGTTGGATGCCGCTGATGAACGTGACGTGTTCGCCGCGTTTGATGCCTCCACTCAGGCGATTGGGGAAGGTTCCCGCAATGCCACCTTGTCGAGGTTCGCCGGGCGGGTACTGATCCGCTACGGGCAGAGCGCGCAGGCTCGGGACTTGTTCGACCAGAAAGCGTCCCTGTGCGAGCCGCCCTTATCCGCCTCGGAGTTGGAGTCGATCTGGAGCTCGGCATGCCGGTTTGCTACCAAGGTGGCAGCTGATCCTGGTTACCTCTCGCCCGAGGCGTATGCGGAGCTGACGAGCCTGCGACCTGATGATTTCACTGATGTGGGGCAAGCGACGGTACTGGCCGGAGAATACGCGGATCGGATCTGCTATTCACCAGCTACAGCGTGGATGGCTTACGACGGTGGTGTGTGGGAGGAGAACGAGCCGAAAGTCCAACACGTTGTTCAAGAACTCACTTCTCGCCAACTTGAGCAAGCACACGCCGAACTCGACCACATTACAGCACGCGCTGGCGATCTTGGTGTCACAGCGATGCTGGTTGCGATGAGTAAGGCCAAAGCACTAGCGGCCTTCAACCCAGATCAGAAACGAGTCTACGACGAGATGGTCGCAGCCCAAGAATGGGTGAAGTTCATTTACAAATGCCGCTCAGATCGCGCAATCCTAGCTGTCATGCGGCAGGCCCGCCCGCTCGCGCTGATCAACCCCGAGGTTCTTGACGCCGATCCTTATCTGCTCAACACGCCCACGGCAACCTACGACCTACGTGACGGAGACAAGCACGACCATGACCCGGGCGACAGGTTGACCAAACAAACCGCCGTCGACCCATCCACCACCGGGATGAACATGTGGCTGGAATCCCTGGAGGTCACATTCGGTGGAGATAAAGAACTGATCGGATACGTGCAACGCGTGTGCGGGCTCGCTGCTATCGGCAAGGTACTAATCGAAGCACTCATTATTGCTTACGGGGATGGCAATAACGGTAAATCCACGTTCTGGAACACCATCGCACGTGTTCTCGGCTCGTATTCAGAAACCATCTCGGCCGAAGTGCTGATCGCAGGGAAGAAAAACAACGCTAAGCACGAAATGGCTGAAACCAGAGCCAGACGTTTGCTGATTGCTGGCGAGAACGACGAGGGCGTGCGCTTGTCGACCTCATCAACCAAACAGTTAGCGTCGACCGACAAAATCGCCGCAGAGAAGAAATATAAAGACCCCTTCTCCTTCACCCCTTCCCACACACTGGTGTTATACACCAACCACCTACCCAGGGTCGGTGCGATGGACACCGGTATTTGGCGACGGCTCATCGTGATCCCATTCGAGCAAACCATCAAACCAGACAAAGACATCAAGAACTACGCCGACCACCTGTTCGAACAGGCAGGCGGTGCGGTATTGGCATGGATTATGGAAGGCGCTCACCTCATCCATGCAGAGGACTACCGACTCAACCCGCCCCCATGCGTGCTGGAAGCATCCGAGAAATATCGGGCAGCCAACGACTGGTTCGCTCACTTCCTCGAAGAATGCTGCCAGACCGGGCCAGGACTCTCAGAGAAATCGGGCGCGGTCTACGAGGCATACCGTGGATGGGCGTTAGCGCGCGGCGAATACGTCCGCTCGGCAGCTGATTTCTACGCCGCTATCGACAAAGGCGGTTTTAGCCGTCGTCGCACAAAAAACGCGCGGATGATCGATGGCCTTGAACTCATCAGTGAGTTCCTTGTCTAACAGCCCTTGGGTGACAGGGGTGTCAGGTGCTACTGGACTTCTCTTAAGAGAAAAACAATAACTACCTCTATAGAAGTCTAGGAAACCACATGACACCCCCGTCACCCTCCATAAATCATTCGGAGAGTGACATGAACGAAAAACACATCGAACAAGCCCTCAAACACGCCGTTGATGAGCTTGGCGGGCTGTGCTGGAAACTCGTCAGCCCCGGCACCGTTGGCGTACCAGACCGCATCTGCATCTATCACGGACGCATCGTGTTCGTGGAACTTAAAGCACCTGGACGTTCCCCGCGCCCGATTCAGCGCCGTCGTATCCAACAACTTCGCGACCACGGGATGAGCGTGCATGTTGTTGATTCGCGTGCAGGGATTGAGGAGGTGCGTGATGCGCTATCAGCCGCATAACTACCAAGCTCAAGCCACGCAGTTCATCGAAGATCACCCGCAGGCGGCAATCCTGCTCGGAATGGGGCTGGGCAAAACCGTCATCACGCTCACCGCGATCTGGAACCTCGTGCTGGACTCCTTCCAAGCCAGCCGAGTACTGGTGATCGCACCACTACGAGTAGCCCGCGACACCTGGCCCACCGAGGCCGCTAAATGGGATCACCTATCGGGCCTGACGGTCGCTGTCGCAGTCGGCACCAAAACTGAACGAATCAACGCTTTAGCCAGGCAGGCGATGGTCACGGTGATCAACCGCGAAAACGTGCCCTGGCTCGTCAAACAGCTCGGGAACGCTTGGCCGTTTGACATGGTCGTCATCGACGAACTGAGCTCGTTTAAGAACCAGCGCGCGCAGCGGTTCAAAGCCCTGGCTAGCGTGCGCCCGAAAATCAGCCGGATTGTTGGCCTGACCGGTACACCAGCGGCGAATGGGCTGATGGACTTGTGGGCCCAGTACCGGCTGTTAGATGAAGGCCAACGCCTCGGCCGGTTTATCACCGGCTACCGCAACCGCTGGTTCGTTCCCGATAAACGCAACGGACAACAAATCTTCACCTACAAGCCCAGGCCGGGAGCAGAAGACGACATCTACGCAGCGATTTCAGATATCACGTTGTCGATGAGAACCACCGACCACCTGCAGCTACCGAAACTGACGGTCACCACCACCAACGTGATCCTCGAAGCACGGGATCGGAAAGTCTACGACCAGCTTCGCGACGAACTGGTCGTAGACCTCGACGGACAGATGATTGATGCCGCGAACGCTGCCGCGTTGTCAGGCAAACTCTTACAGCTGGCCTCCGGGGCGATCTACAACAGTGACGGTGAGACGATCACAGTCCACGATGCCAAACTCGACGCCCTCGAAGACCTCGTGGAAGCAGCCAACGGACAAAACCTCCTCGTGGCGTACTGGTTCCAACACGACCTGGCTCGCATCCGGCAGCGCTTCCCACACGCGCGGCCACTGACCACATCGGCTGACATCGAATCCTGGAATGCAGGCGAGTTCAGCCTGGGGTTGATTCATCCGGCCTCTGCCGGACACGGACTCAACCTGCAAACCGGTGGGAGCCTGCTGGTGTGGTTCTCGCTGACCTGGAGCCTGGAACTGTATCAGCAGACGAATGCCCGCCTACATCGACAAGGCCAGCAAAATCCCGTCACGATCACCCACCTCGTCGCCCAGGACACGCTCGACGAAGCAGTCCTAGCAGCACTCGAACATAAAGACGTCACCCAATCCGCGCTCATTGACGCGGTCACCAGCGAACTACACCTACCCGACCACACCAGAAAGGCGTGAACGCAATGCATGTGATGACCAAATACCTCGACACAAGAAAGGCAGCAATCGCCGCCCTGCAGGATTTCCCTGTCATGGAGCACCTGGCCGAACAAACCAGCCACGTCGCAGACGACCTGCGCGCCGACCTGACTACGCCTGCAAGCCCGCGCATGGATGGCACCCCACGCCATGCCAACCCGCACGCAACCGAAAACCGGATCGCCGCCACCCTCGACAAGATCGACCTGCTTGCCGAACGCCAACGCCAAGCCCGCCAATACATGGACTGGTTCCTACCAGCCTGGGGCCTGCTCTCCGAAGACGACCGGTTCGTGCTAGAAGCGTTCTTTCTTGGTGATGGGCCACAAGAAGACGCCGTCAACCAGGTGTGCGACCACTTCTACGTCGAACGCTCCACGGCTTATCAGAAGAAATCCCGAGCAGTGGCCAGGCTAGCTAACGCCTTGTACGGAAGGCTCGAATAGAAGGCTGGCGTTAAAAGGTGTCACAAACACCGGATGCATTTCCGGTTTTGCCCACCTAGCCTAGTAAGTGGTTGAAAAGTAGGAACAGCGACCCCCAGACGAATTCTCGGTAGCCAGTCTGGGGGTCGCTGCTTTTCGTGGAAAGCGGGTGAGCCGGATGCCAAGGAAACCAAAGCGGCCATGTTCCCACCCCGGCTGTCCAGAACTCACTCACGATAGGTTCTGCCCAGCCCACGCGAAAGCAGAAGACACCCGCTACCGCAAGTATCAGCGTGACCCCGCAATCAACAAACGCTACGACCACAGGTGGAGAAAGATCCGCAACCGATACATCGCAGCACACCCACTGTGCGAAGGCTGCCTCGAGCGTGGCCACACCACGCCCGCTCAAGAAGTCCATCACGTTATGCCGCTCGAGCATGGCGGCACCCATGATGAGGCGAACCTGCGAGCACTGTGCAAGCCGTGCCATTCCCGCCAGTCAGCTCTTGATGGAGACCGATGGCGGCAAGCCCCAAGGGTCTATTCCTACTAGTAGATCGCACACGTCGCCCCCTGTCGCGTCCAGTTTGCCCAACCTCAACGATGCCCACCTGCGGCGTGTTCGCCCGACAGGGGCGATCCTGGTGCGCCTGGCAAGGGGGTAAGGGGGTGGCGATCTCTACGGCCTTTCTGCTCCTCAGCGGGCGGGGCCAACCGCGCAGAAAAATTTGGAATCAAACGGGGTATTGACCCGATCCGGTTTCAAAGATGATTCGCCATGGTTTTCGATTAAGGAGATCCATCACCCTGGCGGGCTGATAGACGAGGCTGAGACAGGTTAACAGCCAGTGCGCCCAGTCACCAGGCTCTTGCTCGTCGAAGCTCTCCAACGCGCCATGGCGAAGATGATCTCTTAACGGCCAAGGCAACCCCTCAGTTTTCTCCTGAACTATTTCATTTGCCTCGGCGATGACAGGTGAACGGTCAGATTTCAGTTCTAACCTGCCGATCATCTGTTTGGGTAAAAGTGGACGCTGTGTCGCCTCGTTGAGTCGGCTAACGATCTGGTTGATCTCTACGTCGCTGGTCGGAATTGATAGGACAGGCAGCTCTTGGACTGCGCGGATTGCTTCTGGTCTGATGGCTAGCGAGATACTGCCGGGGTCTTCGTGGTAGTTCACGTACCTAGCGACGGTTTCCGGGTCGCGGCACACGGCATCTGCCTGAATATCGCCGCCGAATTTACTGGGGTCAACAACCCAATCTGGGCGAATCACTACATCGTCTCTGAGTGCGACGCGGTAAAGATAGATCGGTTTACCGCCATCGCGTTGATCTCCTATCCGTCGATAAACGTTGTGGACGGCGGACTCGTAAGTGCCAAGATGCAATGCTTTAGTCTTTTGCCGGGCTGCCCACTGATCTAGGTTGATCTGGCGTCGCAGCCTAGGGATCGAATCTGGAGCCAATTGTGATATCGGATCATAATCACGTGGTGGCCAGTTTTCGATATGGGTTGTATGGAACCAAGCCTGTGAGCGAAGCACGTCGTCGTTGAGAACGGGTTCGTAATCGTAGATGTACGGTCGGGCGCAGTCCTCAGAATCAGACGGTTCGTCACACTTGGGACACGAACGTGAACCTTGTGACCAAAGGTCGAGCCATTCCCAATCGACCTGAAAAATGTAATCGCATCTTGCGCACCGCATGTTTCTGAGGCGAAAAAATCAATCCGACGATCAGTAACCACATCTTCAAAATACCCGGACTGGCCGCGACACAAGATACCAACAGACAAGGGAGGATCATCAGTGGCCAGAGACGGAACCAACCGGGGCGGACGGCGCGTGCGGGCGGGGGCGAAGCCAGATGCGTTGAATGACAAGCTTGCGAAGGGGCTGCCTGCTACTCGCCTGGAGGATCCGTTGAACCAGCCCTTCGATTTTGAAGGATCCGATATTGGCGAAGGCGCGGTACTTGCTGGTGAGACCATGCCCGAACCCTCTGACTACCTGTCAGAAATCCAGCGCGACGGTAAACCGTTGGGTGCTGACATCGTGTATCGGGAAACCTGGCAATGGCTCGACCAGCGCGGATGTTCACAGTTCGTGGCACCCCGCTTGATTGAAGCCTATGCGCAGGCTTTCGCACGCTACGTGCAATGTGAGCAAGCGATCTCGAAGTTCGGCCTGCTGGGCAAACACCCCACCACCGGTGCCGCCATCGCCTCGCCGTTCGTTGCCATGTCGCAGTCGTTTGGTAAGCAGGCGAATGTGTATTGGTACGAGATTTACGAGATCGTCCGCGCCACATGCACCACTGATTACTCCGGTGCTGCGCCTGGTGATGAGGTGATGGAGCAGCTTCTCAAAGCCCGCTCCTAACCCGCCGATAGTTTCTAACTTCTTTCCGCCTGTCCATCTAGGGGCAGGCGTTTTTGTGTGGCCTTATTGATGAAAGGAAAGTGCTGGTTGTGTTGAAAACTGCTGAGGCTGTGTGTATCGGCCATCCCGATAAGCTGTGTGATCTGGTTGCCGATACGATTCTCGATGACGTGCTGTTGGATGATCCGGCAGCTAGGGTGGCGGTCGAGGTGATGATCTCAGGTCACCGAGTGATCGTCACTGGTGAGATTTCGTCGACGGTGCGTCCTCGTATCCGCCAATCGGTAAGGGACGCGCTACTGCGGGCGGGTTATCGTCCGTGGCGGTTTATTGTCTTTGTGTGGGTACGCCGCCAATCACCGGATATTGCAGCAGGGGTTGCTCGGTCGTTGGAAGCGCACGCCGGTGATGATACCGCGTTCGCGTTACAAGGGGCGGGTGACCAGGGCACTGTTTACGGGTATGCCACCAACGAAACCCCGCAGCGTTTGCCGTTGCCGCTGGTGTTAGCCCGCGAAATGTGCCACCGCCTAGACAAAGCCCGCACGCAAGGAATCATCACTGGGATTAAACCGGATGGTAAGGCTCAAGTGAGCGTCCGCTATGACGACACGGGCAGCCCGGTGTCCGTGGAGACGGTGGTGGTGTCCATCCAGCACGAGGCTGACAAAGACCTCGACGAGCTGGCAGCTGAGGTGAAATCGCTGATCGTTGCGCCAGCGTGCCGACCCCACCTACCGGTTGATGCTGGCACGGAGGTGTTGGTGAACCCGGCTGGAGTGTTCACGGTTGGTGGCCCGAAAGCTGACACGGGGCTGACGGGTCGCAAGCTCATGGTTGACACCTATGGCGGTCTGGCTGGTCATGGTGGTGGTGCCTTCTCGGGTAAAGATGCTTCGAAGGTTGACCGGTCAGCCGCTTACATGGCACGCCTGATCGCTAAAACCATTGTTGACGCACGCCTTGCTGAAGAATGCCAGGTCGGGGTCTCGTATGCGATTGGCAAAGCTGACCCGGTCGCATTCACTGTTGACACGTTCGGTACCGGCCAGCACCCAGACTGGCTACTCACCGCTGCTGCACGAGACGTGTTCCCGCTACGCCCAGCAGCCATCATCGACCTGCTGCGTCTGCGCGCACCGGGCTACGCGAACTATTCGACTTACGGGCGCCTCGGCTACCCGGGGCAACGCTGGGAGGACGCGTTTAGCCATATTGACTCACTACGAAAGGCGGTGACCACTCATGCTGGTCAAACCCATGCCCATCAGTGAACTGAAGCCTGCTGACTATAACCCGCGTAAAGACCTCCAGCCAGGCGATGCGGAGTATGAAAAACTCAAACGGTCGCTGACCGAGTTCGGCTATGTCGAACCCGTCATCTGGAACCAGACCACGGGCAATGTGGTCGGTGGGCATCAGCGACTCAAAGTGCTCGAAGACCTCGGCCACACCACAGTCGACTGCGTGATCGTTGAACTCGACGAAACCCGCGAAAAAGCCCTCAACGTCGCCTTGAACAAGATCAGTGGGGCGTGGGATGAGGACAAACTCGCACTGCTGATCGCTGACCTGGATGCCAGTGATTTTGATGTGGAGCTGACTGGTTTTGATGATGCTGAAATCCAAACCCTCATCGGTTCCCTCGACGATGATGACGTGGCCGATGATGACTTTGATCTGAGTGCAGCCCTTGAAGCGGCCTCGTTTGTGGAACGGGGTGATGTGTGGACGGTGGGCAGGCACCGCCTAGTGTGTGGGGATGCCACGAATCCGGATGATGTTGCTGTGTTGATGGGTGGTAAGCAGGCCAATCTGGTGGTCACTGATCCGCCTTA
The DNA here is from genome assembly GCF_900637955.1 of Trueperella bialowiezensis. Taxonomy (NCBI): domain Bacteria; kingdom Bacillati; phylum Actinomycetota; class Actinomycetes; order Actinomycetales; family Actinomycetaceae; genus Trueperella; species Trueperella bialowiezensis. Next base: position 1,719,821 of record NZ_LR134476.1, on the reverse strand, counting down.
TAACGTGGCGTTTGAATCATCCGAAGGTCTCAAGATTAAAGGTGATAAGCAGTCGGACTCGGCGTTTTACGAGTTCCTGCTTGCCGCATTCACCAACATGAACACCTCCCTGGAAAAAGGTGGGTCGGCGTATGTGTTCCACGCCGACACTGAGGGCTTGAATTTCCGTAAAGCCTTTACCCAAGCAGGATTCAAACTGTCTGGGTGTTGCATTTGGGTCAAAGACTCCCTCGTGCTCGGCAGGAGCCCGTATCAGTGGCAGCACGAACCGGTGCTATTCGGGTGGAAGCAAGGCGGTAAACACAAATGGTATGCCGACCGCAAACAAACCACGATCTGGAACTTCGACAAACCCCGGAAGAACTCAGATCATCCCACATCGAAGCCACTGGACTTGCTGGCCTACCCGATCCGCAATTCCACGCAAGCCAACGCCATCGTGCTCGACACGTTCGCAGGCTCCGGGTCAACACTCATGGCTTGTGAGGCCACCGACCGCATCGCCTACTGCATGGAGTTAGACGAAAAATACGCCAGCGTCATCTTGCGCCGCTACGCCGAACACACCGGGGACGCGGCCGGGATCACCTGCCACCGCGACGGTAGGCAACTGTCGTACCTCGACGTCGTAAAAGACGTAGAACGCGACTAACCCCAACGATCACGACCAGTCGTTTTTCGCTGTGGATTAGCCGAAAAACGAGTGGATATCAGGTGCGACGTATGGCTGTATGTACATGACCAAGAACCGCCTGGCTGGCGGGCAAACATGATGAAAGGACTGGTCATGAGCGAATTACATATCGAAATCGGTGAGCTGATCGAAGCAGGCATCAACATCTACGATACCGACGAGGCCTACCAGGAAGCGAAGGTGCGCGGCTACCGGCTCTTACCTAGGCTGATCGAACGGGATCCGAACGGCTATCTCGACTTGGTTTTCTCTTGGTTCGACGGTGAAGGCGTGGTGGCGGCATGACCACCATCACCTTTGAACCGCATGAGGCAGGCCGTAAGAAACTCACTGGCACCATCGCCAACCTGCTCGGCGTAGCGGCGGTCTATGCGGGGACGCCATCATTTGCCTACCAGATCGGTCAGGCCACACTCGACCGCCACTGGACACTCACGCTACCTGATGGCGTGGACGCCAAGGCGGTGCGCCAGGCAGCTGCGCAGGCCGGATTCACCACAATAACGACTAGCGGCACGACGGCGCCCACCAGCGCCGGTGAGGCGGGCGAGATTGGGCTGACGGTCGTGGTGCCCGCTGATGGGTGGACGAGCCGTACGCGCGCCAACCTGGGCGCCTTGTTGGCCGCGAAAGGTGACCTGATCGCCCGCGCACTCAAGATTGAGGCAACACCGGTGGAGTTCACCTGTGACACGGTGGTCTTCCCGTGGTTTGCCACCATGCCGAGTAAAGAAGTAGGCGAGGCGGCGGCCTGGTTGATCACGGCATTATGCGACCGGGCAGCGACCGCGACCCGGATTCGTAGCAAACCGCCCGTGCCGGGTAATGATAAGTACACGATGCGCTGCTTCCTCATCTCGCTGGGCTGTATCGGCCCTGAGCACAAGACCACCCGGAAAGTGCTCCTAGCCAACCTGGAAGGTGATAGTGCCTGGCGCACCCCACCCAGCGGTGAACGAGACATCGCACAATCACATGGAAAATAGGCGGTGATCAGGGTGAATATGACTGGATACGTGGGCGAACGTATGGCTGTATATACACACGGCACACCTCAGGGAAAGGACCGGCAGCCATGACCACGACCACCAGCCAAGAGAACACCAAACGGTTGATTGCCCGCGCAGCAGAGCTGGGTTACACGATCATCGAGATCAACCCCGATGCGAATCGGATTGAGCTGATCCCCACCGACCCGGCCTCCTACACTCCACCGATGACGCGGGAGTGGGCAACCGGTCAGTGGCTGGTGCAGACCACCACCTACGGCCCACTTGCACCTGATGAGATCGGCAGAGTGGTCGATGGTTACCAGCAGGCGACCATCATGGCGAGCCTAGTCGAGCGGCTCGACGCTGCTAGCCTGGCACCCTATCGGATGACCCGATAATCCCGGCATCTGGCCGCAAGGTTATCCCTGCTCCGGGCAGGGGTTTCCTTGTCATTACGCTCGTGAATCTGAGGGATGTAGACCACTATTTTTCCTTGAAAATAAGCCAAAAATGAGTGGATATACCGTGGAAGGTATGGCTGTATATACATAACGAAACCACACCGGAAAGGACAATGACAGCCATGACCACAACGAAGATCACCACCGAAGAACTCCAGCGCAGGGTTGACTCCTACGGGGCGGTCCTCGCCCACGGCAACTACGTGCTCGCCACTTTCGCTACCTGGACGAAGGACGAAGGCTTCGGCAATAACGCGCAGGTCTACCGGCTGATCGAAGAACCAATCAACGGGTTCGGCCCAGACACGCGCGGTTTCAACGAATGCGGCCTGGAGCTAGTTACCGAAGCCGACCACTTGTTTGCTGATGCCGGACACGCGATTGCCTGGACGCTCACCCACATCTAAACGCTCACCCAACCGTTCACACCGCCCGGTAGGCAATAACCTGTCTGGCGGTGTGGCCCGTTAGTGATGTATCTGGCTAAAAATAGCCCCTGATCAGGGCGAATACGACTGGATATAGCCTGGCAGGTATGGCTGTATATACATGACCAAACGAGAACAAAGGAGAAGGTCATGAACAAGACAACCGCCAACCAGCTGCTACAGATCGCGAAGAACCACAGCTTCGAGATCGCCAACCGAGGCGACCTCGACCAGCGGATGAACGACAGCGAAGACTTCATCGAAGTCAGCGTCTGGGGATTGAAAGCGATGCTCGCCGAAGCCTACAAGCTCGGCCAACAACAGGCCCGCTAACCCGGCCCCAAGCCCGGCAGCCCCATCACCTGGATGGGGCACCGCTCGTACGACACGCCCCAACTCGTGGGGCTTTTCTTATGCCCAACTGGAAGGAACCGTCTGCCATGACCGCCTATACGCCGACACCGTTCATGGCCGAAGGCTCCACCTACGACCGACGCAAAGCCGACTATGCGGTCGCGTTCATCCAAGCCCTGCGCCACACCAAAGGAAGGTGGGCAGGCAAACCCTTCACGCTTTTACCGTGGCAGGAAAAGATCGTGCGTGACCTATTCGGCACCGTCAAAGCTGACGGATACCGCCAGTTCACTACCGCCTACGTCGAAATCCCCAAAAAGCAAGGCAAGAGCGAGTTAGCAGCCGGGATCGCGCTGCTGCTCACGTGTGGGGATGGTGAGCAGGCCGCCGAAGTGTATGGGTGTGCAGCAGACCGGCAACAAGCCAGCATCGTCTTTGAAGTGGCAGCAGATATGGTGCGCCAATCACCAGCCCTTTCCAAACGCGTTAAAATCCTGTCGAGCCAGAAGCGGATCATCTACAAACCTACCAACAGCTTCTACCAAGTATTGTCTGCTGAGGCGTACTCCAAGCACGGGTTCAACATCTCCGGCGTCGTCTTCGATGAGTTGCACACTCAGCCGAACCGGGCGCTGTTTGATGTGATGACGAAAGGATCAGGCGATGCCAGATCCCAGCCCCTCTACTTTTTGATTACGACGGCTGGCACCGATACTCACTCGATTTGCTATGAGCAGCACCAAAAAGCTGACGATATTCTCGCAGGCAAAAAGCACGACCCGACGTTCTACCCGGTCATCTACGGAGCAGATCCAGACGATGACTGGACAGACGAAGCTGTCTGGGCGAAAGCTAATCCCAGTCTTGGGGTCACCGTGCCAATCGAGAAAGTCCGCGCCGCCTGCAACTCTGCCCGGCAAAACCCTGCCGAAGAGAACACGTTTCGGCAGTTGAGGCTCAACCAGTGGGTAAAACAATCAGTGCGATGGATGCCCATGCACGTGTGGAACAACAACGATGCTCCAGTCGATCTAGACGAGCTGGAAGGCCGTCCCTGCTACGGCGGCCTCGATCTCGCCTCCACGACGGACATCACCGCGTTCGTGCTCGTCTTCCCACCCTACGGATCGGATGAGAAATACCAGATCGCGCCGTGGTTTTGGATCCCCGAAGACAACCTTGACCTTCGCGTGGCGCGTGATCACGTGCCCTACGACCTGTGGCAACAACAGGGTTTCTTGGACACCACTGAAGGTAACGTCGTCCATTACGCGCACATCGAGCACCACATCGAACAGTTAGGTGCCCGGTTCGATATCCGTGAGATCGCCTACGACCGGTGGGGTGCGGTACAAATGAGCCAAAACCTCCACGACGCAGGCTTCACCGTCGTCCCCTTCGGCCAAGGCTTCAAAGACATGAGCCCACCATCCAAAGAACTGATGAAACTCGCCCTCGAAGGCAAGCTCGCCCACGGCGGCCACCCCGTGCTCGCGTGGATGGTCGACAACATCCACGTACGCACCGACCCGGCAGGAAACATCAAACCCGACAAACAAAAATCCACCGAGAAAATCGACGGCGTCGTGGCCACCATCATGGCCTTAGACCGCGCCATTAGAGGCGGCAACACCAACACGAACAGCTCGGTGTATGACTCTCGTGGGCTGCTGGTGTTCTAACCGCCATGTTGGTGGGCGACATTAATGTCGGAGGCTCTTCGTATCGTTGTCACAGGACGACCTAACCGACATTGAGGAGCCCTGATGATCAATTACGACCAGTACAAAAACGACGCCGATTTCATGACGATTCTCAACGAGCTGCGGAGCAACTGCCTGTCTAGCGCCGATGAAATCGTTGACAGAACCGACCTGGATTGGGATGTCGTTGATCAACATTTTGATCTTGCCCAAGCGATTGTTGCCGAAGAGCTCGAGCACGGGATTGTCTTCGATCCCTACGGAGCCAGCATCGTCGAAGAGCTCAAGGTGTACTTTTCACAACACTAACCGGCCACCACGACCACCACAGGGCACCTCCCACTGCTACGTGCGAGGTGCCTTCTTATTGTCACGAAGGAACACAGATGGGCTTTCTGAACTGGCTACGCGGCACCAAAACCCGCACAACCACCGATCACGCTATCGGCTCTAGCTATTCCTTCTTATTTGGGCCGACATCGTCGGGCCGTCCCGTCACCGAACGTAGCGCGATGCAGATGACGGCCGTCTACTCGTGCGTGCGGATTCTAGCTGAAGCAATCGCCGGGTTACCGCTGCACGTTTACCGCCGAGAGGCGGATGGATCGAAAGTCAAAGCGACCGACCACAGCCTGTACCGGTTGTTGCACGATGAACCGAACCCGGAAATGACGAGCTTTGTGTTCCGCGAAACGTTGATGACGCACCTACTTTTATGGGGTAACGCGTTTGCTCAAGTGATCCGCAACGGGCTAGGCGAAGTGATCGGGTTGTATCCGCTCATGCCCAACCGGATGACGGTCGGCCGTGATCTGGACACCAAACAGCTCTATTACGAGTACCAAACCTCGTGGGATGAACCAGCAGGCCAGTGGGAACGCGTCCGGCTCACCCCTGGTGACGTGCTGCATATCCCAGGTCTTGGGTTTGATGGGCTGGTGGGCTATTCGCCGATTGCGATGGCGAAAAACGCTATCGGCCTCGCCCAAGCAACCGAAGATTATGGCGCGAGTTTCTTCGCTAACGGTGCCGCCCCAGGAGGCGTACTGGAACACCCAGGCACGATCAAAGACCCCAGCCGGGTGCGCGAATCATGGCAGGCCACATTCGGTGGAGCCCGCAATGGTAACAAGGTCGCGGTGTTGGAAGAAGGCATGAAATACACGCCGATTTCCGTCAGCCCAGAGCAAGCACAATTCTTAGAGACCCGTAAGTTTCAGATCAACGAGATCGCACGTATTTTCCGGATCCCACCGCACATGATCGGCGACCTCGACAAATCCAGTTTCAGCAATATTGAGCAGCAGTCGTTGGAGTTTGTGAAGTACACGTTGGATCCGTGGGTGATCCGATGGGAACAAGCCATCAACAAAACCCTGCTGTCGGAGCGCGAGAAGCCTTCGGTGTTTGTGAAGTTCAACGTCGAAGGCTTGTTGCGTGGGGATTACGAGTCACGGATGAACGGGTATGCCACTGCCCGCCAGAACGGGTGGATGAGCGCGAATGATATCCGCGCGTTAGAAAACCTCGACCGGATACCTGAAGACCAAGGCGGAGACGTCTACCTGGTCAACGGCAACATGCTCCCGCTCCCCATGGCAGGAGCCTACGCCACCACCACGACAGACCCGGCTGCCGATACAGACCATGCTGCTAGCCCGCCACCCGATGACGCTGCGGCACAGCACAGTAGTGAAAGGAAAAGATAGATGAGGCGGTTTTGGAACTGGGAACCAGATGGTTCCACAACTGATAGCCCGGCTGGGGATCCTGGCCGGGTTTTGCGTATTAACGGGGTGATCGCAGAAGAATCATGGTTCGACGACGATGTCACCCCAGCCCTGTTCGCCTCCGAACTGAACGCCGGATCTGGGGATGTGACGGTGTGGATCAATTCCCCGGGCGGGGATGTGGTGGCTGCCGCGCAGATCTACAACATGCTGCTCGATTACCCGGGGCAGGTGCGGGTGTGTATTGACGGGATCGCAGCCTCCGCTGCTTCGGTGATTGCGATGGCAGGTTCCACGGTGGCGATGTCGCCGGTGTCGATGTTGATGATCCATAACCCCGCCACGCTAGCAATCGGTGATAGAGATGAGCTCGCCCGGGCCATGGCGATGCTGGAGGCGGTCAAAGACTCCATCATCAACGCCTACGAGCTCAAAACCGGCCTGTCGAGAGCCAAGCTCGCCCGGTTGATGGATGCCGAAACCTGGATGGACGCGAAAGCCGCCATCGCCATGGGGTTCGCCGATGACTACCTCACCGGCACCACCACTAAGCCCACTGACCCCGATGATGACGAGGCCGACGACAACGAAACCGACCCGCCTGATGAGGATGATGACCAGCATCGACAGTCGTTGCCGGTTAAGGAGAACATGCGGGGTGGTGTGGTGTTTTCCCGCCGTGCTAGCGAGCAACGCCTCGTCGCTCATCTTGCTGATGGATCACCACCCCAAAGCCCGCCACCTGCTGTGCCTTGTGGTCGGCGGGTGGTTGACCTGTACGCCCAGTTAACGAATCAACCCTACTAACCCTGATTGGAGAACTCTTATGTCTACTGTGACTATTTCTGACCTACGCATCCGCCGTGCCGAGGCATGGCAGAAAGCTAAAGCGTTTCTTGATGAACGCCGTGATACTGAGTCTGGCTGCCTGTCTGCCGAAGACGATCAGACCTATGCGCGGATGGAAGCTGACATTGAACGGCTCACTGCTGAGATCGCCCGTAGTGAGCGCGCTGAGCGTCGGGACGCGGAGCTGGCCAGGGCCACTCACATGCCGCTGACGTCCATGCCTGGCCTTACTACGGAAGATTCCCAGCCGCAGACAGGGCGAGCATCGGCCTCGTATAAGCGCGCGTTTTGGGACGCGATGCGACTCAACGCCAGCCCGCTTGAGGTACGCAACGCACTATCTGAAGGTGTCGATTCTGAGGGCGGCTATCTGGTACCAGATGAGTTTGAACGCACCTTGGTGCAATCGCTCGCGGATCAGAACGTGATGCGCGGTTTGGCGAAGGTCATTCAAACCACGTCCGGGGATCGTAAAATCCCGGTCGTGTCCACACGCGGCACGGCAGGCTGGTTGGATGAGGGCAGCCCGTATACCGAATCCGACGAAGTGTTTAGCCAGGTGACGCTGAGCGCGTTCAAGCTGGGCACGTTCCTGAAAATCTCCGAAGAGCTGCTCAATGATGCGGCCTTCGATGTGGAGAGCTATTTGGCCTCAGAGTTTGCTCGCCGGATCGGGGCGGCCGAAGAAGAAGCCTTCCTCGTGGGCACCGGCTCTGGTCAGCCGACCGGTATCTTCACCGCTCATGGCGGCCAGGTAGGTGTGACTGCGGCGAAGGCGACGGACATTACGGCCGATGAGCTGATCGACTTGCACTATTCTCTGCGGGCACCGTATCGCAAGAACGCAGTGTGGCTGATGAACGACGCCACCGTGAAAACCGTGCGCAAGCTCAAGGACGGTCAGGGCCAGTATTTGTGGCAGCCCGCGCTCACTGCCGGTAGCCCGGACATGATCCTCGGCAAACCGGTCTACACCTCAGCGTTCGTGCCGGAAATCAAGTCGGGTGCGCGCACGGTCGCCTTCGGTGACTTGGGCTATTACTGGATCGCTGACCGGCAAGGCCGCTCGTTCAAACGCCTCAACGAACTATTCGCCACCTCCGGCCAGGTCGGATTCCTTGCCTCTCAACGCTTGGACGGCAAACTCGTCCTGCCAGAAGCCGTCAAAGTGCTCACCCAAAAGACCGGAGCCTAACCTGCCCCGGCATCCGCGAAAGGAAAGGAGGTGGCAGCCTAATGTCCACACCCACACCGCAGGCCGATTTGGTTGCGCTGGTGAAGGCGAACCTGATCGTGGCTCATGATGAGGATGACGCTTTGATTGGTTCGTTGGTGGAAGCTGCCACCTCCTACGCGGTGGCCTACCAACACCTCGACGATGGCCACTACGACAACCAGCCAATGTCAGGAGCGACCCGGCAAGCCATCGTGTTACTAGCGAGCCATTTTTATGAATCCCGTGATGGCTCGACGGCAGGGTTTTGGGCAGACAAACCCGAAGCAGCCAAAGCCGTATGGAACGCAGCCAACACTCTGCTGCGCCTTGATCGAGAATGGAAAATCTGATGGCCAGTATCGGCTCCATGCATGAAACCATCGACCTCATCACCCCCATCCCAGTCCGTGATCAGGCCGGGTTCACCACGACAACCGACCAGATTGTGGCGTCGGTGAGGGCCTATCGGGAAGTCCGCCACGCGTCGGCTGCGTGGGTTAACCGAGCCGCCTTCACGAAAGCCACCGTTTTGTTCCGCATCCGAACAATCCCCGGCCTGGACATCAGCGAGGAGATGGAGATCGCTACCCATGATGGCCGCTACGTGATCGACAGCGTGGAGACACTCGGACGGTATGTCGAAATCCTCGCCCACCACACCACCGCTGAAGGGAGCTAACCCATGGCACGCGCTCAGATCAAACTGCCCACCGCGTTCATCGACGCTCTCGACGCAGCAAGTGCCATCGTCGACACGTCCGCTGAAGACGTACTCAAAGCTGGGGCGGCCGTGGTTGAACCGCGCCTGCGAGCAAACCTGACCGCCGCCATCGGACAAGGCGTCACACCGTCGCGGTCAACCGGGCAACTCCTGGCCGCGTTAGGGACGACCTCAGTGAAGGTGAACTCTCGTGGTGAGTACAACCTGAAAGTCGGGTTTGCGGAAAACCGGTCTGATGGCAGGTCGAATGCGTTGATCGCCAACGTTCTCGAACACGGCCGCTCCAACCAAGCCGCCCGCCCGTTTCTAGCGCCCACCCGCAACCAAACCCGCAAACCCGCAACCGAGGCAATGAAACACACCCTCACAGCAGCCATCAACCAGATAGCACCATGACCACCGCGCCTTTACTCCAACGCCTCACAGCTGTGGCCGACCAGCTCGGCCTGCCACTAGCAGTAGGCATCTACGCCGACAGCCCCGCACCCGACACCTACCTCGTGGTGACACCCCTGAGCGACGTGTTCGAGGTGTTTGCTGACAACCAACCTGGCATCGAGGTTGAAGAAGCCCGCATCTCTGTGTTCACCAAAGCCAACTATCTACCCGTACGCAACCAGCTCACCGCCGCCCTTATGGAGGCTGGGTTGACGGTCACGGCACGCAGATACGTCGGCTACGAGCCCGATACCGGCTATCACCACTACAGCATCGACATTGCCACCTACACCCACTACCGATCATGAAAGGAACACATCAATGGCCACAATTGGTTTAGACAAGCTCTACTACGCCACCATCACCGAGGATCCCGCCAGCGGGGCAGAAACCTATGGCACTCCCACCCAGCTAGCGAAAGCAATCTCAGCCGAGCTCTCCGTCGAGCTTGCTGAGGCGATCTTGTATGCCGATGACGGGGCATCCGAGATCGTCAAAGAATTCAAATCCGGCACCCTCACCCTCGGGGTGGATGACCTGGGCACAGAGGTGGCTGCCGCGCTGACTGGTGCAACCGTTGACACTAACGGGGTGTTGATCTCGACCTCGGAAGATAACACCACACCGGTGGCGATTGGTTTCCGAGCCGCACGCTCGAACGGGAAATACCAGTACTTTTGGTTGTACCGGGTCAAGTTCGCGCTACCTGCCACCACGCTGGCGACGAAGGCTGACTCGATTACGTTTTCCACCCCGACGATTGAAGGCACGATCCTGCGCCGTAACAAACCCGACGCGAAAGGTCGTCACCCGTGGAAAGCCGAAGTCACCGAAGGCGGGCCTGGGGTCAAGGCCGAGACGATCACCAACTGGTACAAGCAGGTCTACGAACCTGCTACCACGACCCGGGCGAGCAGCTAACCAAAAGGAGAAGTTTTCATGGCAAAGACAAAGCAAACTCAGCCTAATCAGCCTGCAGGTGACTCGTCGGTGGTGATTGGTGGGCAATCCTATGAGCTGATTTTGACCACGCGCGCTACCCGGCAGATCGCTGCCCGCTATGGCGGGCTAGAAAACCTTGGCCAAGCGTTAGAAGCCAGTGAGGATTTCGCTGCCACGCTCGGTGAGGTGATCTGGCTGATCACCTTGTTGGCGAACCAGTCGGTCGCGATCCACAACCTTACCCATCCAGATGACCAGCGCGAAGAGCTGACGGTGGAGGCGGTCGAGTTGTTGACGGTACCGGCTGATATTGCTGACTACCGCCAGGCGATCAGTGCTGCGTTACAGCACGGCACCAGGCGGGCAATCGAAACGGTGCCAGCCCCAAAAGACCCGGCCAAGGACGCCTAAATGGCAGCGTTGATGCCACGTTCACCCGCCTGACCTACATCGGGCTCGCCCACCTGGGTCTACCCCTGGTGGAAGTGGAGTTGATGGTGTTCGGACGGTTATTAGATCTAGTGGATTGTTGGCTGATCGACACCGGACGGGCAGAACCCGTGAGGCATTGGTTTATCGACGACATTATCCCCGCAGGCATCTAAAACGGCATTGTGTAAGGAGGTGCGGATATGGCTGACTCCAGTTTCGGGCTCAAGATCGGGTTGGAAGGTGAGCGGGAGTTCAAGCGCGCGATTACCGATATTAACCGCGAGATGCGCGTGCTCGGCAGCGAGATGAAGCTGGTGGCCTCCCAGTTTGATAAGAACGACCAGTCTGCCTCGGCGTTAACGGCGCGCAATCAAGTTCTGTCGAAAGAGATCGACGCCCAAAAATCTAAGATCGAAACCCTTCGAGCAGCCTTGGATAATTCTGCTGCCTCCTTTGGTGAGAATGACTCGCGGACGAAGAACTGGCAGATCCAGCTCAATAACGCCCAAGCGGTGCTCAACGGGCTGGAAAAAGAACTCGCCGACAACAACTCCCAACTCGACAGTTTCGCTGACCACACCGATGAGGCCGGAGATGATGCGGCTGATGCGGCCAAAGACGCTTCCAAGCTCGAAGACGCGGTCGACGAGTTGGGTGGCGAACTCGACGACACTGCGGGCAAGACCCGCACGTTTGGTGATGTGCTGAAAGCCAACCTGGCCTCTGAAGCCATCGTGGCTGGGGTCAAAGGCATCGTGAGCGCTGTTGCTGGGGTAGCTAAAGGGTTCGCTTCAGCGATGAAAGACGGCGTGGAATACAACGCCCGCATGGAGCAATACACCACCAGTTTCACCACCATGCTTGGTGACCAGGCCAAAGCCCAACAACTGGTCAACGATTTGAAGGTGGAAGCTGCCCGTACACCGTTTGGGATGGAAGACCTCGCCAAAAACACCCAAACGCTGATGGCGTTCGGAATATCGGCTGATGAGGCCCAGCTACGCCTGAAACAGTTAGGTGATATTTCCCAAGGCGATGCAGTCAAACTTGAATCGTTAACGCTGGCGTTCGCGCAAATGAGCTCGACGGGCAAACTCACCGGGCAAGACCTGAATCAGATGATCAACGCCGGGTTCAACCCGTTAGAGGAAATCTCCCGCAAAACCGGCAAGTCTATCGGCGAGTTGAAAGAGGAGATGGGTAAAGGCGCGATCTCAGCCGAGATGGTCGCTGACGCGTTCGCTAGCGCCACCAGCGAGGGTGGCCGGTTTTATGGGGCGATGGACGCCCAATCGAAAACGTTTTCTGGCCAGCTCGCCACGCTAGAAGACGGGGTGGCAAACCTGAAAGGTCTGCTCGCTACCGGTCTGTCAGAATCGCTTGCTGGCACAGTGTTGCCGATGGTCAACGGCTGGGTCGATGAGCTCACGGCCGCGTTCGAACAAGGCGGCACACCCGCCTTGCTTGACACCCTCGGTGACGTGTTGCAAGAAGCGTTAACGTTTATCGCCGAGCAACTACCTGTGGTGGTTGAGTCGGGCATGTCGATCCTGCTCGCACTGATCGAAGGCATCATCGAAGTGCTACCCAGCTTGGCGGAGACTGCCGTTCAACTGGTGACCGCATTAGTGGAGGCGCTGATTGAAGCGCTGCCACTGTTATTAGAGGCGGCGATTGAAGTGATCGCCACGCTCGCGACTGGGATTGGCGAAGCGTTGCCGGAGTTAATCCCTGCAGCGGTGGAGATGATCACCACGCTGGTGACCTCACTGGTGGAAAACCTGCCGTTGCTTCTTGATGCCGCGTTGCAGCTAATCATGGGGCTAGCCGAAGGGCTCATCGCCGCCTTACCGGTGTTGATCGAATCGTTGCCACAGATTATTAGGGCGATTATTGATTTTCTGGTCGCAGCGATCCCGCAACTGATCGACACCGGCATCCGGCTATTGACCGCACTCGTCGATGCGTTGCCACAGATTATCTCAGCAATTGTCGCGGTCTTACCCCAGATCGTCTCGGCTATCGTGGATGGGATTATCCGCCTGGTAGGCCAAGTCGCCAAGGCTGGGGTGCGGTTGTTGACCGCGCTAATTAGTGAACTACCACAGATCATCTCCACCGTCGTTAGTGGTGTGGGCCAGTTGTTGGAGTCGATCCTGCGCGCCTTGGCAGGAGGCGTATCACGGATGGCCTCTGCCGGAGCTGATCTAGTGCGCGGGCTGTGGAACGGCATCCAATCACTTGCCGGATGGCTATGGGACAAGGTCTCCAGCTGGTGTAGCGATATTTGGGATGGCATCCTCGGCTTCTTCGGCATCCACTCCCCGTCCAAGGAAATGGCCTGGGTGGGCCACATGCTCACCGAAGGGCTGGCCGACGGTATCACCGCCACCGGAAAACAAGCCGTGGACGCAGCACACGACATGGCAAGCGACACCCTCGCAGCCATGACCACGCTGACTGAGGGCATCACAGTCCCAGTCACCACCACGGTCGATCCAGTGCGCGTGCCCGACATTGAACTTGCGCCCATGACGGCACACACCAGCCAAGCGTTCTCTGATAGCCGTAGTGGGAGTGGGGTGGATGTGGCATCGGTTGTTGACCAGACCACTCGACGGGTGTTGCAAGGGTTGGATATCAAGGTGGTGCTCAACGATGGCACGCTGGTCGGCAAACTGGCTCCTGGCTTGAATCGTCAGTTAGCCCGGTTGAGTAACCATCACAGCGTGCTGACCGGAGGTGTCATCTAATGCGAGGCTTCGCACTCAACCACACGACCAGTTCAGCGTCATTGGGGCTGCGGCTCGCAGGCTTAGTTGAGATCCCTGCCGCTCGGCGGGTAGTGGAAGATATCGAGGTCGCTGGACGGGCAGGCACCCTCACCCGGCTCGGCGGCTGGCACGACACCCTCATCACACTGCCACTAGCCATAAACCTCACCAAAGGTACTCATGTCTTTGACAAGGCAGCAGTGGCATTAATGAGCGCTACCACTATCGGGCTGTCGGGAGAGCCCGGGGTTTTCCGACACATCAAACACGCCAGCGTTTCTCCGCTGCGCCGCGAACTAGCCAGTTGGGGCATGTTCGATGTCGAACTTACCTGTGCTCCGTTTACCTACCTCGATAGTGGGCTGGAAACGGTCACGTTAACTAAGAGCGGGCAGGTAAATAATCCAGGGCTGATTGAATCCGCGCCGATCATCACCGTCTATGGCACCGGCAGGCTCACGCTCACCATCAACAACACTGCGTATCAGGTGAGTGCGCCTGCTGGGCAGGTCACGCTGGACTCAGCGCGGCTGGTCGCCCACGTGGCTGGCCGGATCCAAACCGATGCACTGACCGGTGATTTTCCACGCCTTACCCCAGGCAGCAACACGTTCACCTTCGGGGCTGGGGTGAGCCGGGTTGAGATTACCGGTAATTGGCGATCCCTGTAACCGCGTTTTGTTGTTTGTCTGCGAGCACTTCGCGGGCATGTCTTGAGAGGAATCACGCGTCATGTTGACTGTTCACGAGCGTGGGGCCACCGTTTTTACGACCACCGGTCTTGGCGTACTCGACCCGCATGTAGTTGAAGTGCGAGTGAGAGAAGAACTCGGCGGCCAATATTCACTGTCGTTGGTATATCCGGCAGATGGACCACTAGCTAAGCACTTAACGCTTGAGGCCATTATCGCAGCCCCCGTACCAGGATCATCGGCACGCCAAGGATTTCGGATCCACGAAGTCACCACCACGTTGGATGGGCTGCTTGAAATAACCGCGTTCCACGTGTTCTACGATCTGGCAGCGAACTTCATTGCCGACACCTACGTGGTTAACAAGACCGCGAAAGCCGCCCTCGACCAGCTACTCGCGGCTGCGACCACGGCACACCGGTTCACCGCAACCAGCTCCGACAGCACGACTCGGGCGAGTGCTCGGGTGGTGCGCATGCCACTGGCGGGCGCGCTGATGGACGCGGAGGCGGATAACTCGTTCGTCTCGCGGTGGGGTGGCGAGATCAGCCGCGATAACTGGCACATCCACCACAGTGTTCGTCGCGGCCAGGATCGGGGTGTGGTGATCAGGGATCGTAAGAACCTCACCGGCTATCAGTCCACCATCGACTTAAGCTCGGTGGTGACTCGGATCGTGCCCATCGGCTATGACGGAATCACCCTGCCAGAACTCTACGTTGATTCACCCAAGCTGGCCTCCTTTGTCACTCCACGGATTCGGGTGATGCGCTACCCGCACATTAAGGCCATCAAAAACCCGGAGCGTCCCGCCGACGATGAAGTACCCCTAGCTCAAGCCCACAAGCTGCTACGCCAGGCCGCGAAAGCCGAATATGCCATCGGCCGTGTTGATGAGCCGCATGCGTGGTACAAGGTGTCGTTTGTTGATTTGGCATCGACTAGCGAGTATGCCGACTTTGCTCAGTTAGAAACGGTGATCTTGGGTGACACAGTGACGGTACGCCATGGCGATCTTGGGGTGTCACTGTCAGCAAGAGTGGTGGGCTACGAATACGACCCGCTACGCCAGGCCTACCTCTCAGTAGAGCTGGGGTCGGTGGCTGCTAAGTTCACCACGATTACTCGCAGCATTGATTCCGCCGTGTCGGTGGCCGAAACCGCGCGTGACATGGCCGGGATAGCGCTCGCATCAGCAGATGGGAAGACCACCAACCACTACGGTGACACCCAGCCAGCTGCGGCGCGTTTGGGTGATACGTGGTTTAAACCCAACGGTGAAACTACTGAGATTTGGGTCTACCAAGAAACTGATACCGGCCAGCCAGGCTGGGTGGCGGTTGCAACCGATCTTAACCACGCCATCGTTAGTGCCGAACTAGATCGCGCGCGTCAGGATATCGAACACGCCCGCCAGGCCGTCACGAGCGTGAAAACTGAGGTGGCTGGCGTCCGTGAGGACATCACCAACACCAGCCAGGCGGTCACGAACGTAAAGACGGATGTTGAACTAGCACGGCAGGCTGGAGTCCGGGCTCAAGCCAAAGCAGACACCGCCCATGCACAAGCCATCCAAGCAATCACCCACGCTCAACAAGCCGCAGACAGTGCCGACCTGGTGGCTAAGGATCTAGCAGCCTACAAGCTAACAGTTAGCGATACCCACGCAGGCGTGGCCTCGCAGATTACTCAGTTGGCATCAGATATTGGGCTGAAAGTTGACCGGGGCGGGGTGATTTCCCAGATCAATGTCTCACCTGAGTCGGTGTTGATCTCTGGCAAACGGATCCACCTGACCGGCCAGACGATGATTGATGAGGCGATCATTACCGGAGCCCATATTCGTGATGCGGCGATCACCAGCGCGCATGTGGCCTCGCTAGATGCCGCGAAAATCACCACTGGCACACTTGATGCGGGCAGGATCGCAGCCGGGTCAATCACCACTGACAAGCTGACCATCGCACCGGCGAACCTGGTGTATAACCCGGCCATCGCCAATAACGCTGATGGATGGCATGGGTTTGGATCATGCACGTTCGCGATGAATTGGGACGGTCCTGCAACACCGACCACATTTCGTGCCACCCAAGTCAGTTCAGGCGATGGCCATATTTGGGTGGGTGCCCAAGATGGGGCAATGTTCCCTGTTGAGCGTGGCCGCACCTACCGGATCTCAATCACGGTACGCTCCAGCGTCGCCTTAGACCCTGACGCGATCCGGCTTGGGTTGGTGTTTTCCCCGATGATGTCGAATCCGACTGAGGTGGTCGCCTGGGAAGAAAAGATCGCGGCGAAACGGTGGCGGCAGCTGAGTGTCATGGTGACGGTGCGTGGCCGCCGGGCAGCTGGCGCGCTAGCTATCGAGTTCACCCCACCCCAAGGCGCAGTCATTGATTTCCACAGCCCCGTCATCGTAGAGGCTGCTGGAAGCGAACTGATCGTGGCCGGATCAATCACTGCCGACCACATCAAAACCGCCGCCATCACCAGCGAACACATCAAAGCAGGCGCGATCACTACTGAACATATTCAAGCCACCTCGATCACCGGTGAACACATTAAAGCCTCGTCGATTACCTCCGATAAGCTCACGATTACTGAAGGGTATATTCAGTCGGCAATGATCGGCGATGCGGCGATCACGAACGCGAAAATCGCTGGCTTGGATGCGGGTAAGATCACCACCGGTTTTCTCAACGCGCATCGGATTCGGGCTAGGTCGATTACCGCTGACAAGCTCGCCGCGAATGCGATCCAAGTCGGTCTAGCTGGCTGGAACCAAGCCATCAGAATCACCCCGACCCAGATCGCTTGGTATTCCGGTTCCTCGCTGCAAGGCCGCCTGGATGCTGACGGGATGGGGTTTTGGTACGGGACACGATACCTGGGAGGTATCGGTGAGCAGTACAAGAAAGGCGATAGCTCGATTCGCGGGATTTCGAACTCGCTGGACTACTCCGGGGATTACATCACCTGGGCCTACCGCGAGTCAGCTCACAGTGACACCTACACCACGATGTTGACCTTAGATCCACGCGGGGCGTTCAATGGCGGGAAAACCGGTATCCATCTGGGTGCTGACCTGCGTACTAACGGATACAAGTTCTTCACCTCCGGCAGCCGGTATGTCACGTTAGAAGACTGCGTCCTCAACGACGTGGGCACCTACCCAGGATGGGTCTCTCCCAGCGGGCTGGGTAAGGTCGTCTTCCACACCCACGACGTCATGATCGTCACCAACGGCACCTTCTACAACATGACCCGAGTATTCACCCGGATCGGCGATCTGATGCGGCGGATCAACACGCTGATCACACTGTTCAACCAAGGCTGGATCGTGTCCATCACAGGCAGCGGTTCCAACATTCAATGGCGCTACCACTCCAACACGGGGCTGACCACCATGAACACCAGCTTGTCCTAGCCACACATTGCAAGAAAAGGAGAAACGGTCATGAAGCTGCTTTTAGCAAACAAGTATGTGAAACCAGCCATCGAGCTATTGGACGACATGGCGCTTAAACCTGCCCAATCTCGGGCGCGCACCAAACTGCTCGGCCTGCTACGCGAAGCCTACGCCCGGTTCAGCGAAGACGAATACGCCCTCGTTTGCGCACACGCCGTCACCGACGATAACGGCCAACCTGTTATCAGTGATGAGGGGACGTTCACGTTGAAAGACCCCGGCCACGCCGAGCAATTCGCCACAGCCAGAACCGAGTTGTTTGAATCCCTCGCTGAAGTCGAAGGCCCCACCTACCACAGCCACCGCACAGACCTCATCGAACTCTTCGACACCTGGGACGGAGAACTCTCCGGCACAAAAGCCGATGCTTTCGATGCTCTCTACGACGCCCTAACTACGAAAGAAGGCCAATGACCACCGCATTAACACCTGACGGCCACGAAACGAGTCCAATCACGCCTATCGCGTCTGATCCGACCCCGGCCCCGCCAGCAAACCCAATAGGTGCTCACCCTGTGCCGGAGGCTGACAATGCCAGTCTTGACCTTTCCACACCGATTTTGGAGGTGCTGACCGACCCTGACCTGTAACCGTCCACGCTGCTTTTTGTCCCGCTCGTCCTTGGTGACGTGCGGGTTTTTTGTTGCCTCGACTTTGAAAGGAGCCTGTCATGTCACTAAAAGCACTATGGGCCACAATCCAAACCATCATCACCGGGATCGGAGCAGGGATCGGCGCTTTCCTGGGCGGCTTCGACGGCCTGCTCTACGCTTTGCTGGCGTTCGTGATCGCCGACTACATCACCGGCGTACTAGCCGCCATCACCGAACGGCGCGTCTCTAGCGCGGTCGGGTTCAAAGGCATCTCCCGCAAAATCGTGCTCTTCGCCCTCATCGGCCTGGCACACCTGCTCGATGTCCACATCACCGGCCAACCCGGCGTGCTACGCACCGCCACCATCTTCTTCTACCTATCCAACGAAGGCATCAGCCTACTAGAAAACGCTACTCGGCTCGGACTTCCCGTCCCGGCCCAGATCCGCCAAGCACTCGATGCGATCACCAACCACGACAACACCCGCCCACCACTAACCAACCACGACAATCACACTCAAGATGAGGAGAACTAGCCCATGAAGAACTGGGACACCCTTGACGCTGACGTCAACCAGATCATGAACAAGCACTACACCAAAGGCCGCTCCGGCAGGAGAATCAATAAGGTCATCATCCACCACAACGCAGGCAACCTCACCATCAAAGGCTGCTGGGACGTGTGGCAGACCCGGCCAGCCTCAGCCCACTACCAAGTAGAAACCTCCGGGCGGATCGGCCAACTCGTGTGGGACTCCGACACCGCCTGGCACGCAGGAAACTGGGATGCCAACACCACCAGCATCGGCATCGAACACGCAGATGCCACCACAAACCCGTGGAGCGTATCCCAAGCCTGCCTAGATAACGGAGCACACCTCGTTGCAGCCATCTGCAAGTACTACAAGCTTGGCCGCCCGCAATGGGGCAAAAACGTGTTCGGACACTCCCACTTCTCCGCCACCGCCTGCCCAGCATCCCTCGCCGGAACCCAACACCAGGCGTATATGGCACGCGCCCAGTACTGGTACGACCAGATGACCGGCCACACCCCAGCCCCCACACCCAAACCACAACCCGCACCAGCACCGGCACCGGTGAATATTGATGCGCTGGCTGATGCGGTCATCCGTGGTGAATACGGCAACGGCGACGAACGCAAACGCCGCCTCGGTGCCAACTATGCGGCCGTGCAAGCCCGAGTCAACCAAAAACTCGGTGCCACACCCCGCACACCAGCACCAGCCCCGGCAGTCAATATTGACGCTTTGGCTGACGCGGTCATCCGTGGTGAATACGGCAACGGTGAAGAACGCAAACGCCGCCTCGGCTCTAACTATGCGGCTGTGCAAGCCCGAGTGAACCAGAAACTCGGCTACTAACCACGAGCAAAATCCCATCAACGACATGCCCGCTGCCACCTACCACAGGTGGTGGCGGGGCATTTTTCATTTTCTGGCTGTTGGTGCCCGTCCGGATTAGCTGCCTGGTGAGGGCGTATAGATGGAAGGCCGCCCTACGTCCACATGTGGCCTTCGTGAGAAGGAGGTCAATGCGAGATGGCACTAGATGAACGAGAAAAACTTGCCATTAGGCGGATGCGCACCGATGGATTGGGATATAAAGCGATTGCTAACCGGCTCGCGGTTGGCCGAGACCAGGTACGCGCCTATCTGCTGCGAACCGACACCCAACCACAAGGAACCGTCGATGAGCAGTGGCGGTGGTGCCGGTGGTGCGGCGAAAGATTGCCTGCGCGAGCAGACGGCAAGAAACCACGATTTTGCTGTACCGAACACCGCCGCGCGTTTTGGAAACACCATCCAGATGAAGGCAACAGGAAAGCCTTCTACGCCTTTACGTGCGCCCATTGCGATACCGGGTTTAGCGCCTATGGCAACAAGAGCCGTAAATACTGTTCGCACGCCTGCTATATCCGCCACCGGTTCGCCACCAAAGGCGGCAAACGATGAACGTCACAGCAGAACTAGCCTTCGACCTCGCCTGGGACTACGTCGAACACCTCCACGACGTGGGCGTGTTAACCACCAGCGACCTCGACGCGCTCGCCACTGAACTGGCGCAGAAAACTGGGGCAACAATCACTGTCCTCAAAGCCGCGAATCGACTGGATAAATCCCGGCACATAAGTGATGTATAGACACGGCAAGGATACAAAACCACTAGCCACACTCAAGGAGGACATGATGAAAAAGATCGAACGGATCACCCCGCCCCAGGCTGGCCAGCAACTGAAGAAAGTTGCTGCATATGCGCGCATTTCAGCCGAGACTGAACGCACCCCCACATCACTATCGGCTCAAGTCTCGCACTACTCGGCTCTCATTCAATCCACACCCGGATGGCAATACGCAGGCGTGTATGCCGACAGCGGGATCTCTGGGACGACCACCAACCGGCCCCGATTCCAAGACATGCTTAGTGCTGCCCGCGACGGCCAAATTGATCTGATCTTGACCAAATCCATCTCCCGGTTCGCTCGTAACACCGTCGATCTACTCGAAACCGTCCGGGAGCTAAAAGAGCTCAATGTGGAGGTCTACTTCGAAAAGGAAAACATCTCCTCGCTTAGCGCGGATGGGGAACTCATGCTCACCCTGCTAGCTTCGTTTGCTCAAGCCGAATCAGAACAAATCAGCAACAACGTGAAATGGCGGGTATGGAAAGGATTCGAAGAAGGCAAAGCCAACGGGTTCCACCTCTACGGCTACACCGACTCCGCCGATGCGACCGATGTCGAGATCATCGAAGACGAAGCCGCCGTCGTGCGGTGGATCTTTGACCAATACATGAAGCAAGTATCGTGCGAGAAAATGGCAGCCCAACTCATCAACGACAACCGAGTGCCCCACCTTGCAGACAACAAGGCGCCAGGAGAATGGGTACGCCACATATTGAAAAACCCCGCATACACCGGCGATCTGCTCCTTGGACGATGGGCAACACCAGAAGGCAAACCCGGTAGAGCCGTACCCAACACCGGCCAGCACCCGAAATACTTAGTCAAAAACGCAATACCAGCGATCATCGACCACGACACGTTCCAAAAGGTGCAAGAAGAAATCGCTCAACGCCGTGAACTAGGAGCACGGGCAAACTGGTCGATCCCGACCACCTGTTTCACCTCGGTCATCAAATGCGGACGCTGCGGCATGTCATATTCACGCTCCGGCAAACGCTCAACCAACGGCAACATCAACTACGTGTGGCTGTGTCGCACCAAACGCAACGGACCTAAACGCAGCAAAGGCAGAACCTGCGACAACAAGATGATCCCAGAACCGACCCTGCAAGAAGTGTGCTGCGAAGTACTCAACATCGACCAGTTCGACCCAGACACGTTTAGCCAGCGCGTCAAACACATTGAGATCCCAGGTCCAAATCTCATTACCTTCCATCTCGCCGACGGAACCATCATCGAACGCGAATGGCAGTCTAACCAACGAGCAAAGTCATGGACTACTGAGCGTCGCAAAGAATGGGGCGAATACCAAAAACAACGCTGGACTGATGACATGCGTGCCAAGCGCGGTGAACAAACCCGCAGACGAGCCACACCCCAGCGTCGCGCAGAACACAGCCAAAAGATGCGCCAGTGGTACGCCAACCCCGAGAACAAGGCTAAACACCAAGCCATTATGGCCGACATTCGGAAACGAAAGAAGTCGGAGCGTGATGCCTAATGGCACGCACCGTCACCGCGATCCCCGCCACCAAACGCCGCTACACCGGCCAAGCCCTCGACCAACCAACCATCCGTAAAGTGGCCGGATACGCTCGCGTGTCCACCGACCACGAAGATCAAGTCACCTCTTACCAAGCCCAGGTCGACTACTACACCCGCTACATTGCCAGCCACGCAGGTTGGCAACTCGTCGACGTCTACACCGATGAAGGCATCACCGGAACCAACACGAAACAACGTGAAGGTTTCAAAACCATGATCGCCCACGCCCTGGACGGCAAAATCGACCTCATCATCACCAAATCCGTCTCCCGGTTTGCTCGCAACACCGTCGACTCGCTCACCACCGTCCGCAAACTCAAAGACGCCGGAGTCGAGGTCTACTTCGAAAAAGAAAACATCTGGACTTTCGATGCTAAAGGTGAACTACTCATCACCATCATGTCCAGCCTGGCACAAGAAGAAGCCCGCTCCATCTCCGAAAATGTCACGTGGGGACATCGCAAGCGCTTTGCAGACGGTAAAGTCACCGTCCCATTTAGCAGCCTGCTCGGATACGACAAAGGCGAAGACGGCAACCTCGTCATCAACCCCGACCAAGCAGTCACAGTACGACTGATCTACCGACTCTTCCTCGAAGGCAAGTCCATGGCCGGGATCAAGCGCCACCTTGAAAAACACGGACACACTACCGCCCAAGGACGCACCACCTGGACAATCACCGGCATCCGGAACATTTTGACCAACGAAAAATACAAAGGCGACGCACTACTACAAAAAACCTACATCGCTGACTTCCTAACCAAAAAGCAAGTCAAAAACCAAGGCGAAATACCCCAGTACTACGTCACCGGTAACCACGAACCCATCATCGCCCCACAAGTATGGGACTTCGTCCAAACCGAACTGGCCGACGTGAGGAAAGGACGCCGCTCCAGCTCACGCACCCGTGAATTCTCCGGCAAAATCAAATGCGGCCACTGCGGAGCCTGGTACGGCTCGAAAACCTGGCATGCCGGAACCAAATACGAAAAACGCATCTGGCGATGCAACCACAAATACTCGCAAGCCGAAAAATGTCCCACACCCCACCTCACCGACCAGCAAATCAAAGACACCTTCTCCCAAGCCCTCCACCAACTCGCCGCCCAAACGCAAGCCACCGTTGATGTTGATGCGCTCGTACTCGCACGGCTCGACACCAGGGAACTGGAAACCCAAGAATCCCTTCTCGCTGCACAAATCGAAACAGCGGCAGCCGAACTCGATAAACTCATCGCCACGAACTCACGCCAACCCCTCGACCAAGACGAGTACAACAAACGCTTCCAAACCCTCGCCGACCACCACACCAATCTGCTCAACCAACACCAAGACGTCGCGGGCCAAATCACCGACCGGCAAAGCAGACGAGCAGCATACGAGCATTACAAAACCCAACTAGCCGACCTGAAAACAGGCCACGACGCCACCTACACGCCATTTCGCTGGCACACCCTCCTCGGCCACGCCGAAGTAGACGAGAACGGAACCATCACCTACGCGTTCAGAGATGGGAAACGCTTGGGCTTACTTGCGTAGCGTGGAGAAGAAGCTGGCTATGGCATATTGTTGTCGCCGGGTTCAGCCATTACCCGAAGTGCTGTAAGCCCACTTTGATTGATGATGTCTCTTGTAATGTCATTAATAGTAGGCAGCAGCTCCTCGAACTCTGTTAACGAATCGAGTTCGACCGTAACGGGCTGAAAACTATCAATCGGGTCGCTGTATTCAATATCTAGCAACAAGTTCGAGCCACCTGTTGTGGTTCGAATATAGATTGGCTTTTCGGGATCACCCATCAGGCCAACCCGGATACGGAAACCCGCATGAGACTGACGCTCAGCGGCGTAAGCGCGCAATAGACTGAAAAAATCGATCACAGCCGATTCGATGTCCGAGACCATGCAATGATTCGATTCTCCAACCGGAAGGTAGGGTCTCGCCTCAGCGATATCTTCCGCAATCCCTAACTGATAACTGCAGGCAACAGTTGAGTCATCAAAAAGCGACTTACGGTAGGGGAAACGATTCCCGGCGAAACTGCGGATAACCCACTTGCGCAGGCCTTTCCTTACTTGCCCACGATCCCACCGCAATAAGGCACCAGAACTTGAATACACGAGCTCTGGCAAGTTGGGAAGCGAAACGTACTTGTACACAACATCTTCAGTAAGCGCCGGTAAAACGCTGGTTGGCTCATTAGGGATCGCCACCAACACACAGCAAACACCATCGGAAGGATTGAGAGACTTCCCTGTCTCTTCAAAGAGCTGTTGAAGCTCCCGCTCATCATCGTCGCGACGCTGAAACCGTTCTCGGAATCCTCGTTCGATGTCTCGCTCACTCATGAAAGCAGTGTGAGGACCATTTCGACGGGGCGCGACAAAGGCATCATTTCCTTTACGTGCAAAATGTGGAGCGTCGCGTGAATCAGGTACTCGCATCAGAACCACGTGGCCCTCTGCTAGTGGCAAGGCGAAAAATTCTAGCCCCAAAACCGGCGGGCTAACACGAGCGTAAGCTGTGCGAAGAATCCGCTGATGCTCATCCGAGTTCCAGCGAATCGGTTTTAGCTTTGAAGCAGCGCTTGTCTCGTTATCCTCAACAACCCCGAAAACGATCCAACCACCGCCGCTATTCGCCATTGCTGCGATATCTTTCGCGGCTTCATCTTGCCATCCGGGTCTACGAGAATCGTAAAGATCTGATTTCCAATCAAGTGAAGCTGTTTCTTCAACTTCAGCCGCTACAGCTTGCTCGAGCAAATCGACGGAAAGCCCACCAGGATCTAAGCCCAACGCTTGATGTATTGGTGTGAACACACCTACCCCTTCCAACTCGAAAACACCCCCTACGCAGCCAGCGCGTAGGTTCCGCTAATTTGTATCCATTTCGTGCTGGAAGTTTCAAACACCCGTATCTGACTAATTCGACTTAAAAGGGCGTTGAGTTTGGGCACGCTGTTTGCTGAACGATCGAACTCATCACGCAACTCGTCAAGGAACAACGGCTCAATAGTCTTCAGAATGTTCGGCACCGAAGTGTAGTGCTGGCCGAGCTCCGAACGACGCTCATCGCGGGCAATAGCCTGGAACATCGAACCGAAAATATCCGGGTTGATCTCCTGCCATTGCAGCTTGCCCAAATCTTCGAGAAGCTTGCGGGCGCGGGGAGAAAACTTGGGTACAACGTCGTCGTCGGTAATCGAAAATAGTCGCCCGTTAACGTACGGGAAGCGTCGTAAGTGGACTGGCTTGTTCTCGGAGTTCTCGGTATCCAAAGCCTTGAAGACCGCGCGAATCAGCTCGTCCGTATCTGACCCGTCCTCGCGAGAAAGCGACCCGATCGTCTCCGTAAATAAGTTCTGCGGGAAAATCTCCGTGTCTTCCGCAAAGTAGCAGAACAGCAGCCTCGTGAAGAATACATTCAACCCATGACGTTGGGCATCGGATTCAAGGAGTTTGGGGTTCACTTTGAGAAGCTCGTCGTACAGCTCCCCCATCCTCTCAGCTGCCCGCACATCCGCGTGCGCCTCCGCCGTGTACTGCGCCTTCTCCATCCCCGCCCACGGCAAGAAAAACGTGAAATACTGGTCGATCTGAGAGATCGGGATAATGAGGTTCTCGCGAGTCTTCGTGTCAATCGCGAGCAACTCTTCGTAATCAGTCACCACGATGAACCGCGGACGGAAGCGCACAGTCTCCGGAGCTGTCTTAATCGATTCAAGCTCACTAAGCGGATCGCCGTCCGTTTCCCGGAAATAGATCACGCCCTTTTGCAGGATGTCACGCGACTTGTCAGCCGCAAGATTGAGACTCCCGTTGCGCAACCGAGTCACCGAACTCTTGGAACGCCCGTAAGCCAGTAGCAAGTCGAAAATAAACTCGCGGTCGTAGTGCTCTCGGCCACCCAAAGGCGCTACCCGCTCCTCCACAGCCCTGAGATTCAACCTCGCCACTACACTGTCCCTTCTTTGCGACGCTGCACGCCTGCACCCTAGTGTAAGCCAGATGCGGCCAGCCGAACGGCAAGCGCGGCTTTGCGTGAATAGGCAAGAGAGCGTGTACATCGGCAAGCAGATACTTGGCGAAGCTGACCTCGCCTAGACAGCGGAAACTTTTCCTGCCTAGGCGGGTCATCTTCGTATATGCCAAGATCTCCCGCTATAGCGCGAAAAGTTTCCGGCCACGGCTCGCATAAGTGTTCCGCATCGAAAACTCACCCATCACCTTCGCAGTCCAACCCGATATTGTGTGTTTTGAAACGGATGGGAGGAACCGAATGCGTAAGTTTCTATCTCTTCTCACTTTCGCCTTGGCGCTCGTCATGCTGGGCGGGTGCGCCGACGCGGAAGAAAACCCGGATCCCAGCCCGTCGGTCAGTTCGCATGAAGACGTCATGGTTGAAAAGATGTCACTGGAGGCCACCGGCTGGACGAAGGCCAACAGCAATCCCGATCTGTTCCCAAACTCCGAAGCCTTTTACACCACCCCCGAAGGTGTTGAGGTAGCCATTGACCTGTGGGAAACAACCGACAGTGCAGAGGCCATTCGCGATTCCTACTACCGGGATGTCTTACGAGCCTCACCGCCCGAAGAGTTCGACGCTTTCCCTCTGGGCAGTCAGGAATCATACGGCCTGACTTACCCGATCGTCGATCCGGATCGAACCGTTGAAGTGCACTACGTGAGCTATGACGGAATACTGTATCGCATCGGTCTTCTCAGCCAGCCCGGTGAGCCGATTCCGGATTCTGTACACAATACGCTCCGCGATGACATCCGCTTCGAATAAGCAAACCGGCGTAGGCCTAGCGGAAAACGCCAACGGACTGGAAGGCCGACAGAATTTTATAGTTCTTTATAGTTCGCGCGATCTATAAAGAACTATAAAATTGGGACATCCTGATTTCTGGTCGAGTGTCTTCCCCTTTGTACACCCATTTACTACACTTGCCACATGGACACCATTTCCCACTACGAACTGCGCAACTACAGCAGCAAGATTCTCCGACGCGTCGAGGCCGGAGAATCCTTCGTGGTGACCGACAACGGGCGGGCCGTCGCCCGCGTCATTCCAGCCCCCAGGTCTCCGATCGATCGTGATCTTGCCGCCGGGGTTGCCATCGCCGCGCGTCGCGAGCCAGATTTTGATTCCACCCCTCTTGTTGACGGGCCTAGCACGGTCGACATCCTTAACGACATCCGGCGGGACTACTAAACACCCATCCCATGGGTACGGCCGCCCGTGGCAGAACTGCTACCACAGCAATAAATCCGGACTCAACAACTTTCGTGTTCGTTGACACTTTCCCATCGTCACACGCTGGTTCTGTTCACTCTTGCCTGTGAGTTTTCGGTTTCCGATAGAGATCCTTTTTCGCAAGCTCGGTAGCCTCGAAAGGAACATGGACATCAAATTTAGAAAGCTGTTCCCAAATCTTTTCAGCTTGCTTCTTTGTAGCGATGAGCCCCTTCATTACGGCCCGCACAAGCACATCTTCTGAAGACATATGCATGACCCCATGCCGCTTAGCGAGCTTTTGCGCCTCACCATCGTCGACAAACATCATGACTTTATCCCCGTTCCTCTGGAACTCTTTAGCGTGTGCGATTGCCATGTACTCGCCAAGATTCTTAGCTAATCCGCCTTGGAGATCGAATCTTGGGCCAGACCAGCCTTCAATGGTTCGGATCAACGCTGGATCATCATCGCTAATGATTTCTACACGGCGCGTTTGAAGTAGTGTGACCCATTTCGTCCTTCCTCCAGAAAATCGCCGCTGTTTGAGCTTCCTATCCATTTCATTAGCCACAGCATTCGGTATCCGGATGGAAGTCCCAGCCTGGTTAGCCAGGTCGATAAGAAAATGCTCGTTATGCGAGCAAATAAAAGAGAGCAGAATCGACGTGTCAGACAGTATGATGCGTGCGCTCATCACTTAGCTCCCGAAAAAGTCCTCGAGAAATCGTTCGCGCTCCATCTCAGTAGGGACATCTTGGGCTGAAAGCTCATCATCTAGGCCGTCAGCTTTTAGTTCCTCTGACTCCACCAGATCCATGTCCGCCTGCGTTTCTCCAATGGTGTCCCCACGCACGAACGCTAGCGAGCCAATCGTTACCTGACCCTCCAAATAAGCAGTGGTGACATCCTCGACAAGGCGGCGTGACACATGCGGTTTGCTAGCAAACTCAACATAATCGTTGTACTCGTTGATCCATCCCCAACGAGCCGCAAGAGCATTGGCAGTATGTTTACCGAGTTCTTTCACATCGTCGGCAGTGATTAAGCCAGCAGCCTCGAGCTGATATGCCGCTACTTCTGGCGACACTTTGAACTTTCGGACGACTCGTGACAGCATTTCAGTCTTGTGCATATTCTTAATCGTCTGATCCGAAGCAATCCCACTCACAGGGCACAGAAGATGGCGCGCAAACGAATGCGCGCGGGTCTCTTCAGCAGATCTCGGTGTGCATTCATGGATGCTTGTGGACGTAGAAACATCGCCCGCCAAGATATGCCCAATTTCATGCGCTAACGTGAATCGCTGGCGGAACGGAGCCCTCGACGTGGCTATCCCAATCAGAACATTGCCCGTTTGGGGATCTCGAAGCGTCAACCCATCCACGCCATCCGGCATGTCAGTCACCACAACATCGCACGGTACGAGATCCTCAAGTTCGGCGAAACTGATCGGTGAGCTTGCCAACCCACGTTCTTCACGAAGCTTCATCGCCAATTCCCGGCCCTGCGCGCTCGGCGATGTCATTATGCGGGCTCCATCGACACGATGTTGCGCAATTGCAGATACGGAAGCAGACGCTCCCGCACGTCGCGTACGTCTACCTGTTGCTCCGAACGAGCAGCCCACTGCACTCTTTCAGAAAGCGGGCATTCATCGACTAATTCGGAAACAGCTACGCCAAGCGCCCACGCAAGCGCAAGCAGCTCGGCCGCATCCGGATTCTTGGTTCCGTTTTCAATGCGGGATAGACCAGCTTGCGAGATCACCCCATCCAAACGCCGAGTTAGTTCGCGCGCTGAGAGGCCGCGAAGCTCTCGCATTTGCCTGATTCGGCCGCCAATACCCTTCAACTCCACCTGAATCACCCCATCTCTTCAGTGATTCAATTCTAGCTCCTATGACTCCAATGAATCAATATTTGCTGAAGTGATTCACAACCGTAACCATCCCGTTACTGCCCAAGCTTGGCGATAAACTCCTCCGCGCTCCACATCGGAATCCCAAGCTCTTGAGCCTTCTTCGTCTTGGACGCGCCCGGCTTCTCACCTACCACGACGGCCGTCGTGTTCCTTGACACCGAGCCCGTCGCCTTGCCACCGGCAGCCACGATTGCCTCGGCCACCGAATCGCGCGTAAACCCTTCAACTGCGCCGGTTACCACGATGGTCATACCCTCGAACGGGCGCGGCCCGGCATCCTCATCCGGATCTGCCCGTTCGTCTTCGAACACCACGCCCGCAGCTCGCCACTCCTCCACGATCTCCGCATGCCAATCCTCCTCGAACCAATCGAGGAAAGAGCGCGCAATAATCTCCCCCACGCCCTCAACATCAGCAAACGGCACCTCGCCCGCGGCAAGCTGCTCGCGGCCCGCAGCTAACATCGCATCGAGCGAACCAAACGTGTCAGCCAGCTCGCGGGCAGCCACCGGCCCCACATGCCGAATATTCAGCGCCACGATCTTCCGCCACAGCTCCTTTGACTTCGCTTTCTCAAGCTCGTCAAGCACCTTCTCCAGAGTCTTCGAGGGCACCGACTCCTTACGCAGCTCATAGCCCTCGCGTGTGGCGTTCGGCTTCAGCCAGGTCGGCTTCGTCCACCCTGCACGGATGTACCGCCAATCGCCGGTCTCCTCGCCCGCAACCTTCACCGGCTGCCACGTGCGCACATCCCGCATCGCCTCGGCCGTCAGCCCAAACAGCCCTGCCTCGGTGTCCAAATACGGCTGTTGCGCAGCCGGCAGTCCGAGCCGTTCCTGCACGTCACCGGGAATAATCGCTTCCGGATCAAGTAAAGCGCCGTCCTCGTCGGTAATCCCCAGCTCAACCCGCTGCTCCAGACTCAGTTGCATCCGCACCCGCGGATTAGCCCCGTCCTCCAGCGGCCACCCAGCCTGTGCGGCCGCGAGCGCCGCCTCGTCCGTCAGCTCGAGGGTGTGTCCGGTGGCGAGGGCGATCAGGGCGTCGTCGCGATACCTGTCTGGAGCCGCAAGCCACTGCGCTGACTCCTCGCCCAGCGACTCAATATCCAACGCCCCACGCGAACCAATATGAATCACGCGCTGATGTAACTGCGCGGGGCAAGACCGCGTGTTCGAACACCGCAAATCCTTATCGCCCTCTTTGGCCGGCTCGATCGCGCCGCCACACACTGGGCAGTCGGCTGGCATCTCGAAGTCGCGCTCCGAGCCATCCCGCTCAGCCAACACCGGGCCGACCACCTCAGGAATGATGTCGCCCGCCTTACGCAAGATGACGACGTCGCCAATCTTCACACCCTTACGCTCCACCTCAAACGGGTTATGCAAAGTGGCTTGTGCAACGGTCGAACCATCCACAAACACTGGCTCCATCACCGCATACGGGGTCACCCGGCCGGTGCGGCCCACTTGCACGCGGATATCGAGCAGCCGGGTTTGCACTTCGGTAGGCGGGAACTTGTAGGCCACCGCCCAGCGCGGCACGCGCGCGGTGTACCCCATCTGCTCCTGGACCCGCCGGTCCTCGAGTTTGATCACCACGCCATCAAACTCGTGGTCGAGGGCCGTACGTGCCCCTTGGTACTTGTCAAGATACGCGTTGATCTCCTCCAGGCTCGCCACCATTTCGGTGTTCGGCGAAACAGGCAACCCCCAGCTGGCAAACGCCTCGTACACGCCCTCCTGCGTGGCCATCGCGGCAGCCAGCTCGTCCGACGCGCCTTCCAGCGCGCCGATCCCGTGCGCGAGAAAATCCAGCGACCGGATGGCAAACCCCGTGGTGTCCTCCTGGCGCATCGTGCCCGACGCCGCGTTGCGCGGGTTGACGAACGTGCGCAGCTTATCCTCCCTGCGTAACCGGGCAAGCGGGGCTTCCCCACGCCGAGCACGCTCCCGATTTGTGGCCGCGAGCTCCTTATTAAACGCATCCACCTCCGCGTTACGCCGCTCGACCTCCTCGTTGCGCGCAGCCACGGCCTCGTTATACTCGGCGAACTTCGCCACCGGGAAGTACACTTCGCCGCGCACCTCCACCAACTCCGGATGGTCATCGCCGACTAGCCGCTGCGGGATCGTGGAAATCGCGAGCGCATTGCGCGTCACGTCCTCCCCACTCACGCCATCGCCGCGCGTGGCGGCCGTCTCCAACACGCCCCGCCGATAGGTAAGATTCAGCGCCAGCCCGTCAACCTTGACTTCGGCCGTAAACCGCGAACCGGCCGGCAACTCGGCCACGATCCCCTCGTACCACCTGGTCAGCTCCTCGCGGCTAAACACATCTTGAAGCGAATACATGCGCTCCCGGTGCGTCAATTCCGCCACCGCGCCGCGCGCCGCCTTCGCCCCCACTTTCATCGTGGGCGACTCCACGCTCCACAGCTGCGGATACGCATCTTCCAACGCCCGCATCTCGGCAATCAGGGAATCGTAGGCGGCATCCACCATGATCGGCTCGCCCGTCAAATGGTAGGCCTCCTGCGCCTTGCGCACCTTGGGCGCGAGTTCGTTCCACCGTGCTTTCGCCTCATCAAAATTCTTCACGCCCCCATTGTCTTATAAACCTCCGACACTTGCGAAGGCAATCCCTCCAGCCACCACGCCCTCAGCCACCACGTCCGCCGCTTTTCCCGCTAGGCTCGAAGCATGTGCGGACGTTATGCAACGGAGATGACCCGCGGCGATCTTCAACTCGAATTCGATATCGACGTCGCCGCCGCCGACTACCGCCCGCCCGTCAACTACAACGTGGCACCCACACAGGACGTGCCGATCATCGTTGCCCGCAAGCCACTTCCCGACGACGCGCCGCTGTCCAGCAACAAAGCACTTTCCGACGACGCCGTAGCCCGGCCCGCGTCCACCGCGAGCGCAGAATCCGCAATAGTCCGTGCCCTCACACCTGCCTTTTGGGGGCTGATCGCGCCGTGGGCAAAAGATCTTTCCCGGCCGGTGATTAACGCGCGTTCCGAAACGCTCACCGAGAAGAAAATGTTCGCGCAGGCCGCGCAGCGCCGCCGCTGCATCATTCCCGCGTCGGGCTATTTCGAGTGGCGCAAACCCGATAAAACCCCGTTCTACATCTACCGCCCTGACTCCCGCCCGCTCGCCTTCGCCGGCCTCTACGGCTGGTACAAACACGAGAGCGAATGGCTGCTCACCGCTACGATCGTTACGCGTGAGGCCACCGGCGAGATGGCCGACATCCACAACCGCATCCCCCTCATTTTGGAACGCCACGAATACGACACCTGGCTGGACCCAGCGAACCCGGATATCGGCGTCGTCGTCAGCGAAGCGCGAACCAACCCCACGCTCGCCTACCACCAAGTTCACAAGGCCGTGGGCAACGTACGCAACAACACCCGTGCAAACATCGAGCCAGCGTCGCACGGCGAGCAGTCACTCAACCTAGAGGGTGAGAACCGCCCGCACACCTCGCCCACCGGCCACGTAATCTAAGCACATGAGGAATTTCGCGACGATCAAAGGGGTCTCCCCATACGATCTCGTGCTCGCGCTGATCGCAGCCTGGTTCGGTATTTCGGAGGCAAGAGCCTTCCTGGGCGCCGGGGCGCTCAGCGATGCTGCGATGATCACGGGGATCGCGCTCGTCGTGCTCGGCACGTTCTTCCGCCGCCTCTACCCCACGCCCGCCGCGATCACCGTGTATGTGGGCGCGCTGCTCCGCTACGTGGTGGCACCGCAAGTCATTTGGATCTTCGACCTCTCCGTCCTCTTCGCCCTGTACGCCGTGCTCGCCTACGGGCCGAAGTCAGCGCGCTGGCCCGCCATCGCAGGAGCCAGCCTCGGCGCATTTTTAATCGCGCTACCAGCATTCGACAGCGACGCCAACCGGGTCACCGTCTTCCTCTCCGCTTTCGGCGCCCAGGCCACGGTGATCGCGACGACGACGGGCGCACTGCTGCGCCGTCAACAATTCAACCGGATCGACCACCTCGTTGACGAAGCCAAACTTGCCCAACAGAATGCTGAACGCGGAGCCGAGCTCGCCGTCGTCGGAGAACGCACCCGGATTGCCCGGGAAATGCACGACATCGTGGCCCATACCCTGTCTGTCGTCATCGCGCAGGCCGACGGCGGACGCTACGCGGCACGCACCAACCCCGAGGCCGCAGAACGCGCGCTCACCGTGATCGCAGACATGTCGCGTGCCGCACTCGCCGATATCCGTTCAATCATCGGCGTGCTTCGCGACCCGGACGATCCCACCGCGCCGCTCGCCCCCGAGCCCATCGACTCCGACCTCACCGAACTCATGGACCACGTGCGCGAGTCGGGGCGAACCGTCTCATACGTCACCACCGGCACGCAGCGCCCGCTGCCCGTGGGCGTGGGCAACGCGCTCTACCGGATCTGCCAAGAAGCGCTCACCAACTCGATGAAACATGCAGGCCCGCAGGCCCAGATCACGGTAGCCCTACACTGGCGCCCGTCCGGAATTATCCTCGACGTGTCCGACAACGGGCGCGGCGCCGCCGCACGCAACGACGGCAAAGGTCACGGGCTGATCGGCATGGCCGAACGCGCCGCAGTGTTCGGCGGAACAGTCGAAGCAGGACCGCGCCAAGGCGGCGGATACAAAGTCACAGCAACTATCCCAACCCCCACGGAAAGGACACCCCATGTCTGACGAACAAGACAAGATCAGAGTCGGCCTCGTTGACGACCAGGAGCTCGTACGCAGCGGATTCGCGATGGTCATCGACTCCCAGCCCGACATGCGCACCGTCATGGAAGCCTCGCACGGCCAGCAGGCGCTCGACCGCCTCAACCTCGTGCCCGCCGACGTCGTACTCATGGACATCCGTATGCAAGGCATGGACGGTCTGGAAGCCACCGAACGGATCACGCAGGCAAACTTCCCGCACGGCCAGCGCCCGAAGGTCATCATCCTCACCACGTTTGACCTCGACGAATACGTCATGCGCGCAATCCGCGGGGGCGCGTCCGGCTTCCTGCTCAAGGACGCCCCGCCAGACCAGATGCTCGAATCGATCCGCACCGTTCACAGGGGCGACGCCGTCATCGCGCCGTCGTCAACCAAGCGCCTCGTGTCTTACCTCGCCCAGAAAGCCGTGGAGGACCGCTCGCTACGCCCGGAGATCGTGGACGTGCTCACCGATCGCGAGCGCGAAGTGCTCTACCACATGGCCCGCGGGCTCTCGAACACCGAGATCGGCGAGGAACTGAGCGTTGCGCAGGCGACGATCAAAACCCACGTGAGCCGGATTTTTGCCAAACTCGGCGCGCGTGACCGCGTCCAGGCCGTTGTGCTCGCCTACGAGGCCGGCCTCGTTCGCCCAGGAGACCTCGGGTGAGCCTCATCAGCTTGGACTATGTGCGCAAGGCGTGCGGGGTTGGCCGCGCCCAGCGCACGGTTCTCGACGACGTCTCCCTCGAAGTCGATTCGGGCCAGTTCGTCACGGTGCTCGACCCGTCAGGAGCTGCTAACACGGTGTTACTCGAGGTCACGGCAGGACTGACGGATGCCGACGACGGCAACATCGTCATCGGCAACACCGACCTCACCAGGGCCACGAGCGCCGAACGCCACGAGCTACTGGCTCACACAGTTGGGGTGCTCTACGATTCCGACAACCTCATGCCAGCGCTCACCATCGCCGATAACCTCGACCTGCCCGCACGGCTTGGCAACATTGAGGTATCGGATGCGCAGCGGGCGCGAATCAGCGAACTTTTCGACCTCGCGCCCATCGCGAAATATTATCCCGACGCCGTCTCGCGCGCCGACCAGCAACGGGTGGCGATTGCCGCGCGGGTGCTCGCTGGACGCACGATCATGCTATGTGATGAGCCCACGGCCGGGCTCGACACGGCACAGGCCGATTCGATCCTCGCCCTGCTACGCACGTGCGTGCGAGAACTTGGCATGACCGTGGTCACGTTCACCGCGAACGCGCTCGCCGCCCAATACGCCGATAGGGTCTTTATTTTGGCGAGCGGGAAAAACGCAGGGGAACTCACCGACCCCACATTGGATGCGATCTTCAACGCCCTGCAAGCCATCCACGGCGAGGTCTAAATGCTCCGCAGACAGCTCGAGTACCACTGGCGTGAATACCTCTTCGTTGGCCTTCTCATCGCCGTGCAAGCAGCGTTAACGTTCGGCGCGCTCGCACTTGCCGACTACGGACAGCACGCCTTGACGACGTCGGTACGCAAGTCCACGCCGTCAGCCGACTTCCTCGTGTACGCCGACCACAAACCAGCCGCCGACATCGCTGCCGACATAGCCGCTAGCCCCGACGTCGTCAACGTGCATGTAGACGCGTGGCTAGCAGCCGAAGCCCTTTCACCTGGCGGGAAAGCGCCCGTGACCTTGCGCAAACTCGCACCTCTCCCCTTCCAAACCCAGAGCCTGACCAGCGGGGCCTACCCGAGCTCAGATGACCAGATCGCGCTCAGTAAAGATGTGGCCCGACGGCTCGGAGCCGACGTCGACTCCACAATCACCGTGGCATCTGGAAAAGTGGCCAAACGCTACGTCGTCAGCGGCATCTACGCCCGCTCCCCATTCGAAACGGGGATCAACCCCGGCGGAGAAGGCCTCGTAGTAGAACCGTCCGCCGACTATGTGGCAGCCCCACGCGACCACCTCGGCTACGGAGGTATCGAGGTGCGTGCCACGTCAGCCGCGAGCGCCGACAAAGTGTTGACCGACCTGCTCAAATCAGGAACCGGCACCGTGATCCGGGGAGATGATCGCGCGCAGATCGTGCGCGAACGTCACGCCCACGCACTTGACTCTCTACTCACTCCCATGCGCTGGCTCGTTCTTTCCGGCGCGGCAATCACCGCGCTGTTGCTGTTTATCGGGTTCGTGGCACTACACCAGCGGCGAATCACCCAACTACGCTACATGCGATCCCTTGGCGTAGCCCGTACGCGCCAGGCACGCATGGCGCTCGGCGAGCTGGGAACGGTCACCGCGCTCAGCGCGTCGACCGGGCTCGTGTTCGGGATTGTGGCCTGCTACGCAGTGGTGGCAATCGTGCGAGTAACCGGCTGGGCAATGTTCATGCCCGCACACCTGCGCGTATCACTGGGTACATACGCCCTCACGCTTGGCATCGTGGTGGCCAGCGTTGCCGGAGCCGCACTCTTGGCCGCAGTATTCGTAAGGCCGCACCACAACACAGAACTGAGCAGTGACGCGCCCCGCCGCCGCAGCCGCGCACTCCTACCGCTTCTCATCATCGCCGGCGCGTACGCCATCTACCGCGCGGCCATCCCAAGCTACGAACCCGCGCCCGCTCTGCCGATTCAAGCACGCTCGATAGGCATCATCGCCCTGTTGATCGCGGCAGTTTTTGCGCTTGTCATCACGCTCGTCGCCCTCATCATGCGCCGCCTCGGCCTCGGAGCACGCACCCACCTGTTCCCACGCACTCGCGGCGGCCTCATCAGGGCCCTTGCCCTCGTCGTCATCCTCGTGGGCACGAGCACCTTCACGGCGATCCTCACCGTCACCTATTCGATCGCCAGCCAGGGCGTGACCGTGCCGCCACTTTCTCGCCCGGGCACGGCGGCCTTCATCGTGCAGGCAGCAGTGTGCGTGGTCCTCGGTTTTGTGGTGCTCGGCCATGCACCGCGCGCGTTCCGCCTCTACGACGCGCACAGCCGCTACCTCCTCGCACTCGGAACCACCCGCCGTCAACGCGCCCTACGCCGCCTCCTGAGCGCCACCGTGTCCGCCGCCACGATGATCGTAGCCGGATGCTTCGCGGGCGTGGCCAGCGCATGGACGATCCTGTGGCAGCTACCCGGCACGCAGGGACAGCTGCACGTGCCGCTGCTCCACATCACCGCTGTTGCCACCACCAGCCTGATCATCTGTGTGACCTACGGCGCAACAGTCACCGTGGCGGGCGTGGTTAAGGCCACAAACGGCGCTAATTCAACGATTCTTAGGCATTAATCACAGTTTTTTCCCTTTACCGAAGGCGCAAAACCTGCAAAAGTTAGTTCAGTATTAACCGGCGATAATGATCGCACCTGTAAGGAGACGGAAATTCATGGATTGGCGCCATCGAGCATCTTGCCTTGACGAAGACCCGGAACTGTTCTTCCCGATCGGTTCGTCTGGTCCGGCAGTGGCACAGGCAGAACGCGCGAAGATGGTCTGCGCTACGTGCCAAGTTCAGCAGATCTGCCTGAATTGGGCTCTGGACAACAACCAGGACGCCGGCGTGTGGGGCGGCATGTCAGAAGACGAACGCCGTATCCTCAAGCGCCGCAAGGCCCGTACACGCCGCTAGGCGCGGGCTAACTCGCAGGCTGGGATCCAGCCACGAGGCATAGCAGCGGGTGCCAGATGCGGCTTAGGCCCCGCGAATTTTAAGATCAAGCACCACTACGGTGCCTCCGCTTTCTCGGTTTTTCCAGTCGATTGTGCCGTGCAATTCACCGGCCACCATCGTCTGCACGATCTGAGTGCCAAGCCCGGGTTTGTGCTTCTTCATCCCCACCCCGTCATCGGAGACTTCGATGTGCAGGTTTTGGCCGTCACGTTCGGCTTTGATGTCGAGCCGGCCGCCGTCGGGTAGACCATGTTCGATGGAGTTGGTGATGATTTCGTTCATGACGACTCCGAGCGCCGTCGCCTGCTCTGCTGCCACCCGCCCGAAGTTGCCACTAAACGTGGTAACAACCGGGTTGGACGTAACGGCCACGTCACGCACCATCCGCATGACGGGCACGAAGACCTGATCGAAGTCCACGACCTCGTCAATGGTCTGGGACAGCTTTTCATGCACGACGGCGATGGTCGACACGCGCCGCTGCGCCGTTTGCAGCGCCGTGCGAGTTTTCCGTGAGCCCGCCCGGCGCGCCTGCATCCGCAACAACGCCGACACGGTCTGCAAGTTGTTCTTCACCCGATGGTTGATCTCGCGAATCGTCGAGTCTTTCGACATGAGCTCTCGCTCTTGACGGCGCAACTCACTAATATCGCGGCACAGGATAATCGCGCCCTCCCGCTCCTTCCCGTTGAGCAGCGGCACTGCGCGAAGCATGACGACGACGTCGTTGCGCTCCACTTCCGCCATCCACGCCGCCCTGCCCATGAGTACTAGCGGTAGGGCCTCGTCAACCTGGTGCATCCCTTCCGAATTGCCTGTCACGAGCTCGGCAAGCACGGTTCCGATGATCGATTGCTCCACGCCCAGCCGGCGCAGGTGCGAGACCGCATTCGGGGAGGCATAGAGCGCCACGCCGTCGGGATCGACATGAATAAGCCCATCTGGCACGCGAGGCGTGCCGTGCCGGTATCCAGACGGTGAGCCGTCAATCGGGAACTGCCCCTGTTCAACCATCCGCAACAAAGCATCCGACAGGGTCTCATAGTTGGCCAGCATTTCCGTGGGCACCCGGTCCCCGCGCTTGGCCGTGACGAGCGCCATGACAGCAATGACCTGCCCGTCGTGGCGGACGGGCACGAGCCGCACGTCCACCTCCCCTGCCGGGTCGTCAACGTACATCTGCTCGCCGGTATCAAGCGTCTGGACGAGCTTAGCTTCGAACCATTCTTGCGGGCGGGCTCCCACAAAGTCGGTCTCATGAACCGTGGCCGCCGTCGATGGGCGTGCCTGGGCCGCAGACACCATCTCCGTCCCGCTTCGTACGTAAAGCACGAGGTCAGAAAAGCTAATATCGGCAATAATCTGCCAGTCGCCCGTCAACTGATGCAGCCAGTCGCGCTGAGCCGTGCTCAGGTTGGCCACCCTGTCTAAAATTCGTGAAAGCGTTGACACACCACCACAATAACGAGTGATCGTGTTGAATAGGAAATATGAAGTTTGAATCTGAAACAAGTTACGTCGGTCCCATCGACCTCGCCCTCAGCGTGCTCGGCTCCGAAGAGCTCTTTCGCAAGCGCGCACAGGCCGTGAAATTCGGCGGCGAGATCAGCTACAGCGGCGATCCGAACAAGCACACCGTGACCGCGCAGATCCCCGGCGATGAGATGCCGGCGGCCGCACGCTCGTTCCTCTCTGGCGGGGTCCAACTGCGCGTTGTTGGCAAGGCCACCACACTCGACCAGCCCGGCGTTCACGGCGCCTCCCTCAGCTACGACATCAGTGTCAAGGGCGCTCCCGCCTCCGGCAGCCTCCACATCATTTTGGCCGACGCTGGAGCCACCACCCCGGCGAAGGTGACCGGCGAGATCAACGTCAACGTGCCGTTTGTGGGCGGGCGGATCGAGAAGGCCGCCATCGAGCAGGTAGGCAAAGTGCTTGGCAAAGACACGAATCTGGTCAACGAAGAGATCGCCCGGCGGTTGGCCGGCTAGGGCTGGCTCGGCTGGAATGCAGAGCTAACGGTTGAGGATTTTCGAAACGTTGCATATATAAGCAACAAACCC
Organism: Trueperella bialowiezensis; assembly: GCF_900637955.1. NCBI lineage: Bacteria > Bacillati > Actinomycetota > Actinomycetes > Actinomycetales > Actinomycetaceae > Trueperella > Trueperella bialowiezensis. The sequence continues at coordinate 1,679,957 of NZ_LR134476.1, read as the reverse complement.
GCAATTCTCAATCGTTAGCTCCCGGTCTCCCCGCTATCGCCTCCTTGCTAGACTTGCCCCATGATCAACAGGCAGTACGAAGACCTCCTCAAAGACGTGCTCGACAACGGCACGCGCAAAGGCGACCGCACCGGCACCGGCACGCTCTCAGTGTTCGGCCGCCAGCTGCGCTACGACCTCGCCCGCGAGGGCTTCCCGCGCATCACCACCAAATTCGTAGCAATGAAGGCAGTCAAGGGCGAACTGCTGTGGTTCTTGCGCGGCGACACGAACGTGGCCTGGCTACAAGAACGCGGGATCACGATTTGGGACGAATGGGCTGACGACGACGGCGAACTCGGCCCCGTCTACGGCTACCAGTGGCGCTCGTGGCCCACTCCGGACGGCCGGCATATCGACCAGATTGCTGACGTGATCGACCAGATCAAAAACACTCCGGACTCGCGGCGTATGATCGTCTCCGCGTGGAACGTGGGCGAACTCGACCGCATGGCCTTGCACCCGTGCCACGCGCTCTTCCAGTTCTATGTGGCTGACGGCAAGCTCTCCTGCCAGCTCTACCAGCGCTCAGCCGACCTGTTCCTGGGCGTGCCGTTTAACATCGCGTCCTATTCGCTCCTCACTCACATGGTGGCTCAGCAAACCGACCTGGAGGTTGGCGAATTTATTTGGACAGGCGGGGATTGCCACATCTACACCAACCATGTTGACCAGGTGAAAGAGCAGATTTCGCGTGAACCCTACCCGTTCCCCGAACTCGAGTTAAGGAAGGCGCCGTCGATTTTTGAGTACGAGATGGACGACATCTTCGCTTCCAAGGGATACCAGCACCATCCGAAGCTTGTGGGCGAGGTGGCTGTCTAGTGCTCGGGCTGATTTGGGCGCAGGGCCATGACAGGGCGATCGGCCGCGACGGCGCAATGGCCTGGCACGTGCCAGAAGACATGGCGTTCTTTCGCACGATGACTACCGGGCATCCGGTCATCATGGGCCGTAAAACCTGGGAGTCGCTCGGTGAGAAATACCGGCCGCTGCCTGGCCGGCAGAACATTGTCGTCACCCGCAATCCCGGATATTTTGCGAATGGCGCGCTGCTTGCTCCGAGCGTGGAGGAGGCCTACTCGCTTGCTCGGATGTCGGCGAAAGCTGCCACCGGGGAAGATGATCCGTTGGTGTGGGTGATGGGCGGCGGACAAATTTACGCAGCCGCATTAGAGCTAGCGGACGGCGTGGTGGTAACCGATATTGACCTGGAGGTTCCCGGGGCTGACACGTTTGCCCCACACATCCCGTTTGATTGGGAAACCGTGAGCTCCGATCCCGAGCGCGGCTGGCACACCTCTACCAACGGCACGCGCTATCGGATGAGCGTGTACCGGAAGAAGCGCTCCGGCTTCAACCCCGGCGGGCAAATCGGGCATTAAGGCGGGTGGAGGCTAGCCGAAGAGCTCGTCCATCGGTTTAAAATCCTCGAACAGTTCGCGAGCGGCCGCAATATCTGCCTCTGGGGCCGGTGCATCTAGCTCGTCATCGCCCTGTGCCTCGTCCGTGCCATGTATCCCCTGTTGGGCACTTGGGTTAACGGCCTGCACGATGGCCGCGAGCTCGCGGGCCGTGCGGTCAATCCGACCGCGGATGCCGGCACCCGTACCGTCGGAGTCGGCGGCGTGTGCACCAAAGTCCTCCGTCGCAGCGTACACGGCAGTCGGCGCGGTAATCGCATGCAGGTAAGTGAACATCGGCCGGATCGCGTGTTCCGTGACGAGCGAATGCCGCGGAGTGCCGCCCGTCGCGCCAATCGCCACGGGCTTGCCGCGCAAGGTTTCCTCCGGCAACACGTCGAAGAATGCTTTAAACAGCCCCGAATAGGACGCGTTATAGGCGGGCGTCACCGCGACCACAGCATCCGCGTTCTTCACGTCATCGAAGGCCGCCTCGAGGGCCTGGTTCGGGAAGCCGGTCAGCATCGCGTCCACGATCCCATGCGCGTGCTCACGCAGCGAGATCACGCTCACGCTCGCTCCCAACTGATCGGCAGTAGCCTCGGCGAGCGCCTCGCCGAGCTGGTGGGTGGTTGAGCTTTCCGACAGCGATGCTGATATGACGACGATGCGCATTATTCCCCTTCCGCCTGGCGGATCAGCTTATCAGCGTTGGCAACTGCCGCGGCGTCGGAATCTTGCTGCTCGTAGAACGAGGCGCCGGTGACGTCGTCGACAGCGCGTTCGCCGGCCTCGCCGCCGCCCTCCCCTTCACCAGCCTGGTCGTCGTTCGCCTGCGCTTTGCGAGCCGCGACCAGCGACTCGTGTGTGGGCGCGAGCGGCACGCCGGCCGGGCGCATCGCGTCGAACTCCTTGCGCATGACGGGCACAATCTCGCCGAGGAAATCAATCTGCTCGAGCACCGTCTTCAGTGGCAGCCCGGCGTGGTCGATGAGGTACATCTGACGCTGGTAGTCGCCCACATGTTCGCGGAAGCCGAGCGTGCGGTCGATGACTTCCTGCGGGGAGCCCACGGTCAGCGGAGTCTGCTCGGTGAAGTCCTCCATCGATGGTCCGTGCCCGTAGACTGGCGCGTTGTCGAAGTATGGGCGGAACTCGCGCTTGGCTACCTGCGAGTCGCGTGCCATGTAGAACTGGCCGCCCAGGCCGACGATCGCATGCTCAGCCTTGCCGTGTCCGTAGTGTTCGAAGCGCTGACGGTACAGGGCGATCATGCGCTTGGTGTGGCTCATCGGCCAGAAAATGTTGTTGTGGAGGAAGCCGTCACCGTAGTAGGCCGCCTGCTCTGCGATCTCGGGCGAACGGATCGAGCCGTGCCACACGAAGGGCGGCACGCCATCGAGCGGGCGGGGCGTGGCCGTGAAGCCGCGCAGCGGCGTGCGGAACTTGCCCTGCCAGGTCACTTCTTCTTCGTCCCACAGACGGCGCAGTAGCGCATAGTTTTCGATGGCCAGCGGAATACCTTGGCGGATGTCTTTGCCAAACCACGGGTAGACCGGGCCGGTGTTGCCGCGACCCATCATGAGATCCACGCGCCCATCAGCAAGGTGCTGGAGCATGGCGTAGTCTTCGGCGATTTTCACCGGGTCGTTCGTGGTGATGAGCGTGGTGGACGTGGACAGGAGTAGGGTTTTCGTTTCCGCAGCAATGTAGCCCAGGAGCGTAGTGGGTGAGGATGAAAAGAACGGCGGGTTGTGATGCTCGCCGATGGCGTAGACGTCGAGTCCAACGTCTTCTGCATGCTTGGCGATCGTGACCTGCGCTTTGATGCGCTCGGCCTCGGAGGGGGTGCGCCCCGTCGTCGGGTCTGTGGTGATATCGGATACGGACATGATGCCGAACTGCATGATTATCCCTTCGTGAGCTGGCTGGACGTGCGGCGCTCTGCCTGTGCGGTGAGAGCCAGATGTCTTGTCCCTGCCACCCTAACCCAGTTTAATTGAAGTTTCAACTACACGCGACACTCTTTGCAATGCACGTAAGATTCTCGTAGATTTTTAGCGACACCCACATGCCGACATAGCCGCAACCGTGTGCAGGAGGAAAACTCATGACTTTGTCGCGCCCCGTCTTTGCCGCCCTCGGGCTGGTCTTCTTCGGACTGGGGTTTATCGGCATGTTCGTCCCCGTATTACCAACCGTGCCATTTTGGCTCCTGGCAGCAGCATGCTTCATGCGTGGATCCCGCCGCCTGTACAAGTGGCTCATGACCCACCCGAAATACGGCGAATACATCTACCAATACCGCGAAGCGAAAGCCATCTCCACACGCACAAAAATAATTGCGATCACGATGATGTTGATCGGCATGATCATCTCGATCTGGATCGTACCGCTGGTCGCTGTCAAGATCGGGCTGGCTGTGGTGCTCGTGTGCGTGACGATCTACCTGGTACGCATGGACACCCTCACCGACGGCGACCTCGAGGCGGCACGCGCCACGTACGCGGACTTCGTCGCCACTGAATTTGGCAGCGACGCCGTCCGCGACTAGCAGCGTCTAACTAGCTTTACTTAGCCAGCTTGCGCTTGAACGTGGCACGCAAGCGCTCCTTGTTGACCGCAGCCACCGCACTGAGCGGAATGTTGGCCGGGCACACCGCCGCACACTCGCCATAGTTCGAGCACGGGCCGAAGTTCTCCTCGGCCACATCCACCATCGCCTTGGCACGCTGTGTGCGCTCCTGGGAGGGCAGGGGCAGCATCGCAAGGTGGGTGAGCTTCGCACCCAGGTACAGGTGTGCCGAGCCGTTCGGGCATGCAGCCACGCAAGCGCCGCAGCCGATGCATGCGGCGAAGTCGAGTGCATCCTCAACGGTCTCATGGCCCACGGGCACGGCGTCCGCGTCGGGCGCCGTGCCCGCGTTGATCGCCACATGCCCGCCAGCTTCAAGGATCTGGTCAAGGGCATGCCGGTTGACCATGAGATCGCGCAGCACCGGATAGGAGCCCGCCCTAAACGGTTCAATCCGCACCGTCTGTCCGTCTTTGAATTCGCGCAGCCGCTGATGGCAGGCGGGAGTGTTGCGTGCCGGGCCGTGCGGGGTGTCGCTGACCTGAATGCCGCACGCCCCGCAAATACCTTCGCGGCAGTCGGATTCGAAGGTCACCTGTTCCTGACCAGAGTTGACCAGCTCTTCGTTCAACCGGTCGAGCATCTCAAGGATCGACATCGACCCGTCGAGACCTTCCACCGTGTGTTTTTCGAAGCGTCCCTTGGCCTCGGGGCCTTCCTGACGCCAAATTTCTAAATTCAGTTTCATGAGTAGCTCCTCGTTGCCAACGGTACAGCCGTGAATTCAAGCGGCTCCATGTGGCGGGTAAACGTTCCATCAGGGTGCGATTCCCATGCGGAGGCGAACGCCCATTCCGCGTCGTTACGCTTCGCCTCGCCGTCGTCTTGATATTCAAAACGGAAGTGTGCGCCCGCGCTTTCTTCGCGGTCGAGCGCGTCGATACACATGAGCTCGGATAGCTCGAGGAAGTCGGCCACCCGGCCGGCCTTTTCTAGCGTCTGATTCACTTGGGCGCTCCCGCCGGGAACTGAGAGGTCTTCCCAGAACTCGCCTTGCAGCCTACGAACTTCGCCAAGCGCCTTCGTGAGCGATTCTTCCGTACGGCCCACGCCGCACCCCTCATACATGATTTCGCCCAGTTCGCGGTGGAACTGCTGCGGGCCGCGGGTGCCACCAATCGACATCAGGCGTTGCGTGCGCTGCTCTACCCGTGCGATCGCCTCTTGCACCGCTGGCGAATCAGGGCCGGGCAACTCTTCACCCAAATGGTCGGCCAAATAGTTTGGCACCGAGAACGGCAATGTAAACCAGCCGTCCACGCACGCCGACAGCAGCGAATTCGCACCCAGTCGGTTCGCACCGTGGTAGGCCCAGCCCGACTCCCCGCCTACGAACAGGCCGGGGATCGACGTCATCTGATCGAAATCAGACCACAGGCCGCCCATCGTGAAGTGCGCGCTTGGCGCGATCCGCATCGGCACCTCGTAGGGGTTCTCGCCGGTTGCGTGCGTGTACATGTCGAACAGGTTGCCGTAGCGCTCCTTGATCGTTTCCTTGCCATGGGCGCGCAGAGCATCCGAGAAGTCCAGGTAGACGGAGTTCTTCAGCGGGCCAACTCCGTGGCCGGCATTGATCCGCTCGGTCGCCGCACGCGAAGCGATATCGCGCGGGGTCAGATTACCGAACGCCGGATACTTGCGTTCCAAGTAGTAGTCGCGTTCGCTTTCCGGGATGTCGTTCGGCTCACGCACGTCGTTCGCATCCTTCGGCACCCAGATCCGCCCGTCGTTACGCAACGATTCGGACATGAGGATCGTCTTGGACTGCCACTGCGAGTTGACCGGCAACCCGGTCGGGTGGAACTGCACGAACGACGCGTGCGCCAAATAAGCACCGCGCTTGTGTGCCCGCCAGGCGGCCGACGCGTTCGAGTTCAGCGCGAGCGTGGACTGGAAGTACACCGAGCCGTATCCGCCGGTTGCGAGTATGACCGCGTGAGCTGGAATCGCTGAGATCTCACCGGTCACCAGATCACGGATGACGACGCCGCGGGCCACGCCATCTTCCATAATCAGCTCAAGCATCTCGCTGCGGATATGCATTTTGACCCGGCCGGCCTTAATCTGCCGCTGCAAGGCTTGCGAGCTCGACAGTTGCAGCTGCTGGCCGGTCATACCGCGCGAATAGTAGGTTCGCGAGACCTGCACGCCACCAAACGAACGGGTGGCGAGCGTGCCACCATATTCGCGGGCAAACGGCGTGCCGATCGCGTTCATGTGATCGATCACCCGCACCGACTCTTCTCCCAGCCGGAACGCTTCGGCCTCGCGAGCGCGGAAGTCCCCGCCCTTAACGGTGTCCGTGACGAAGCGCAGCAGCGAATCGCCATCCACCTTGCGGGCACGCGCCGCATTCACACCGCCCTGTGCGGCCACGGAATGCGCCCGGCGCGGAGCATCGTGATAGGTCACGGCATGGACGTTGTAGCCCAGTTCGCCCAGCGCAGCAGCCGCACCGGCTCCCGCTAGGCCAGTTCCAACGACGACGATCGTGAACTTCTTCGTATTCAGCGGGCTGACCAGCCGGTACGAATCACGCCTGCGCTGCCAGGCCGTGGCCGGGTCGCCGGCTGGCACTCCGCCGTCGAGAACCCTGCCCACTTTCGCACCCGGGATCTTCACCTTCGGAGGAGTGAACGCCGCACGGCGAGCAGCTCCCGCCGTCTCAGCCGCACCCTGCTTGCCAGCCGAACCCTGCTTGCCGGCCGAGCCCTGCCCAGCCGAAGTTTGGCCGCTCGCCGATGTGACGGCGTCGTCCTTACCTGTCAGCACCTCGCCGATCGTCTTCACCTTGTCTAAGAAACTCAACTGATCCACCCCATTTGCACTGCGATCGGAATCGACGCGTTACCGATCAAAATCGCGATTGCCGCAACCGCGCCCACGATCACAAACCCGGCACGCAGGCGCTTACCCATCGCACCCAAATCCACCGCAATGTTCTTCGCCCCGTGCGCCAAATGGATCGCGAGGAACACCATCATCAGCGAATAGAACGCAGCCACGAGCGGTCTGCTGAACGACGCGACCAGGTTTGAGTACGCCGTCGACTCCGTGGCCGTGGGCCCCTGGAACTGGTCCGTAGCAATGGGCTGCACTCCCACGGTCAGATCAAGAATATGGATGATGATGAACGCCAAGATCAGCACGCCCGTCAACGGCATCAACCGGGCCGACACCGCCTGCAGGCCGTTGCGATACTTCTTCGCCCGGTGTGGACCGCGAAAACGCCTGCCGCGGAAATACAAAATCGTGGCCGCACCCACGTGCAAGACCAGCGCAATCACCAGCACAATACGCATGATCCACAGCACGCCCGCCTCTGGGAAAAACGGCTCAAAGGCGTGACGCAACCAGAAGGCATAGCCATCAAACTTCTCGGCTCCCTGATAGACCTTCAGGTTCCCATACAGGTGAATAAGAACAAAGATCCCCCAGATGGATCCCGTGATCGCCATCGTGACCTTCAGAGCCCATGACGGCGGTGCTTTCAGTTTCATCTTTCCTCCTATGCACATTCTCCCAAGTTCCATGGACAATTGCCCGGGACTACCCTCCCGAAACAGCGCAAAAGAGTTGGGACGGGCATTTTTCCGACACTTTCTGGGACTAAAGTAGGTGAGAATCCTGCCACGTTAGGCTGCCCTAACCTGCAATTTTTTAGATCAGAGACGCCGCGCTGGGTGCGCTAAACTTGCGCTAAACTGACGAGCAATCTCTCCCGGGACGACCCGGCGAGCTTCACCAGACAAGGGACGGCCCTTAAGAAAGCGTGACATGCCCGCTGTAGTGAGCTGGATAGCCGTACTGGCCACACTCGTGATCACACCGATCGGCTCTGGAGCATTGCTGATTCTCCTCCCGATCATCGTCTACGCCTCATTCGGGGTGATGCGCCACGCCGACGCGCTTGCCCGCAGGCTCGGCGAACCCTTCGGCACGATCATTCTCACCCTGTCGATCAGCGTTATTGAGGTGGCGCTCGTAGCAAGCGCGCTCATTGGTGGCGGCAGCAAGAACGCCTCGATCGTGTCCGACACCGCGTTCTCCGCATCAATGATTCTGCTCAACTTCATCCTTGGCCTTGCGGTATTTCTTGGCGGGCGGCGCTACGGCACGCTCACTTTCCACGCTGCCGGCGCCTCGCAATACTTGGCAACTATTGTGACGTTCAGTGCGCTCACGTTCGCTTTCCCGCACTTGCTGGCCAGCGCCGATGCTCGCCGCGGCCCCAACTTCATCACGAGCGCCGACCTCGCGCGCGGCGGCGAGCTAGCAAGTAGCACCGGGCTGATGGGTGGTAGTACGCAGCCCACGCCGCTCAGCACCGAGCACGCGCTCACGATCGGGCTGATCATGCTGGCCCTCTACATTTTCTTCATGTGGCGCCAACTGGGAGCCAACTCAGCAGATTTCGCCGACCCCGACCCCGCACCGCGCAGCGACGACCCCGCACTGAAGAACTTCCTGTGGCTAGTCGCCACACTCCTGCCCGTCGTCCTTCTCGCAAACGTGGCCTCCCCCTTGATCACCAAGGCCCTCCCGCATAGCGCAATCGCCGGGCTGCTCATCGCGATCATCGTGCTTCTACCCGAAACATTCACCACACTAAAAGCCGGCCGCAATGGGGAGCTCCAACGCGCCTCCAATCTCACGCACGGCGCGCTCGTCTCCGTGCTTGGCATGTCAGTTCCGTCCGTCTTGCTCATCAGCGTGCTGACAGGTCACGACGTCGTACTCGGCGCCGGAGCAAGCGAGCTCGGCCTCCTCGGTCTCACCCTCGCACTGTCGATCAGCGTGCTTGCCGGGCGGCAGGCCACCGCACTACACGGCATGTGTCACCTGGTCATCTTCGCCATGTACATCGCCACACTCGTATGAGGCGCCGTCAGGCGGACGGCAGCCGAACCGTACGTTAGGCCTCCGCTGCAGGACTAGGGACGACGGCGTCGTCGCTACTTGCTGATTCAACCGCGCGTGGCGCTCGAGGCCAGCGCCAATCAAGAACCAAGCCAATGACGAGCGCGACGAGAGCTGGGACCACCCACGCCATGTGTACTTCGCCGAGCGGGAAGACATCGAGGACGTCGCGCAGCGGGGCGAACACGGCAAGCTTCGTCGAGTTGAGCGCTTCGAGCACGGAGAGCACGCCGGCTGTCCACGCAGTCAGGCGGTACGCCCAGTAAAAGCGAACGTGCTCACCACGATCCAGTAGAGCCACGATGACGAGGCAGATCGTCATCGGATACACCAACTGATTGAGCGGAGCAACAATTTCGAGGATTGTTTCCAAGCCCAAGTTCGCGAGCGCGAACGCGATCAGCACCTGCACCACCAGCCACGCGCGCATGCTCAGTGCCGGTACGAGTCCGTGGAAGTAGGCTGTCGACGACGCGAGCAGACCCAACGCCGTCGTCAAGCACGCCAGCAAAATAATCGCACCGAAGAACACTTGGCCGAAGCTGCCGAACAGTTTCTGGGTCATGCCCGCAATCACCTGCGCGCCGTTCGTACCCGAACCAGACTGCCCCACGCGCACAAGCCCAATGTAAACGACGGCGAGCAGCCCGCCAGCGATAAGTGCCGCATACGCCATGCCCGTCCGACTCTTCTTGCCCGTCCACCCCCACGACTTCAAAGCAGAAACAATAATCGCGCCAAACACGAGGGCGGCGATCGCGTCCATCGTGAAATAGCCTTGGATAATACCGGCTGAAAGCGGTGCGTTGACGTAGTCGCCGGTCGCTTCATGGCCCGCTAACGGCTGGCCGATACTGCCGATCACGAGGACTGCGAGCAAGATAAGCAGGGCCGGCGTGAGGAACGTGCCAATCCGGTTGACCACCGTTGATGGCCGCAACGCCGCCAAAAACGTGACTGCGAAGAACGCCGCCGTATAAAGAAAGAGGTTCGTTCGACTTGACCCGACAACGGGCGCGAGCGCCATCTCGTAACTCACCGCGGCCACACGCGGAATCGCATACAACATGCCAGTCGACAGGAAGATCAGTGTGGTCAGCACTAGGCCTAGGCGCGAACCCATCCGATCAGCAAGCCGCACCTCACCGGGCCGAATAGTAGCCATGGCGATCATCGCCGCAATCGGCAACGCCACACCCGTAATCAAGAAACCAGCCGCCGCAACATACGCGTTTGGCCCAGCCTCCACACCGATCATGGCAGGCAAAATCAAATTGCCCGCCCCGAAGAACATGGCAAACAGGGCAAAACCCGTAATAACTAATCCTCTAACACTGGGGATCCGTGGCATGATGTTCCTTTTTTGCGTGGTTAGTAAAGGCTGGCTGAGCCGCGCCAAACTTGGTGAGAAACCCACTCGCGCACCACAGCCACCTCACAAGAGTACGCTATCTTAAACGATTTCACGATCAGCGCCCGGATTTACCGAAAACGAGTCCACATTTCGGAAGCGGCTCGTCCACGATTCGGGAGCAGCGCGTCCGCAATTCGGGAGCGCGGCGCGGCTATCTGTGGGTATGGTAGTCGCGGCTACCTGCGGGTATGCATTCCAGCGCTGACGCCGGTGGGGAGCCCCGGAATTGTTGGTCGGCCGCCCGCCCACAGGCATTTCTGCTGCAGTAGCCGTTCCGCCCGGCCGTTGAGCGGCTATGGTGGGAGTATGAGAGAAAATCTTCTTGCCCCAGATCCAATTCTGTTACCAACCGACCCGGCCGCGGGTCTCGATCCGCTTGCTGCCGCAACAGCGTTCGCCCATCCGGAAAGCCCGAGCGTCTGGGCGGCGCGTGCCGAGCAAGCTATCGAGTCTGCTGAGTCTGATGATGACAAGCTCACCGCCTACGCCTTTGCCCGCACGGGCTACCATCGCTCCCTTGACCGTTTGCGTGCCAACGGCTGGCGGGGATCCGGACCTGTTCCCTACTCGCACGAGCCAAACCGCCCGGTGCTACGCGCGATTGCCGCGCTTGCGAAGGCCGCGCGGCTCATCGGAGAAACCTCCGAATACGAACGCTGCCTCACGATGCTCGACGACGCCGATCCGAAGGCTAAAGCAGAACTCATCGAAAGTTGAGATACCAAAGATAAAACCGGCCGACATGATCCGGCTCCAAAACGAGATGATTGGCTAAGTGGCTGCGAAATCTAGGCGATAACGCCTCTCGTTTTCTTCCCGCCTATCACGTAGGCTTGAAGGCAACAAGAAACGAGGTTCCCATGGAGTTCACCTACGACGACTACGGCGACACCGCCTTATACGACGTGTTCTATGAAGCAGGAACCTACTACGGAGGCGTGCTCGTCGCATTAAGCGATCAAGCCGAGGCGCAAGGCGACCATCAACGCGAACGCGAGCTTCTCAACGCGCGAATCGCTCTGCGGCGGGAGCGCGCGAACGTTCATCCCGATGATCGCGCCTCCCAGATCGCCTGTATCGAAAAGTGGCACGCTCGAGCAAATGCTGCACGCGAAGATTTACTTCAGCCAAGCACGTAGCTATGTCACCAGAGGAGTTACGCGATCTATGGCTCGAGGACGTCCAACCCGTCGTCTTTTCCCGCGCTGAGCCGAGCATCGAGCCCGTCACAGTTTTCCTTGGAAGCGGCACGCGCGAGGTCGTCGATTCGCCGGTCATTGATCATTTCACCGTCATGAAACGAGCCAGGCACACGTTGGCGGGAGCCTATACTCGGTACACTCCGCGTAACACATGAGAAAAGGGCCGATTTTCATGCTTTTTCGAAATGAGATTACGCTAGGTCATGTCTTACGCGGATTCGAAGCGGTATCCCCGCACCGAAGACACGAGCCATCACCACCAGATGGTTAGGTTTAAGTGACAAACGGGGAGCAGTCCAACGCATTCCCGGGGTACCTGTTACGTTCCCGGGGTAGACAAATCGCCGGATTCGGTACCCCAGGAAGTGAACGTGTACCCCCGGAACGATGTCCCGAGACATGCCGCCGGCGGCTTTCGGAATCGAAAAAGGCTTCCTGTTGCTTAAAACAGGAAGCCATTTCGTTAGTGGCGGGGGCAGGATTTGAACCTACGACCTCCGGGTTATGAGCCCGGCGAGCTACCGAACTGCTCCACCCCGCGTCGGCACATACAACCTTAAGAGCGATCGGAAAGATTTTCAAGGCGGACAGCGGTGCGCTTAATCACCTGCCGTACGCCCGCGCGCAACACAACGCCGAGGCCACAACGCGCAGCCCGAGCGATTAAATCCGCAGGTCAGCAAATAGGTCACAGACATTTCTCGCCCATTCGGCTATGGTGAGTATTTCAATACCTTACAGGCGGCACTAGTTAACAAAGCATCATTCAGCGTGGCTAAGGCCAACGCACATTACCTGATCGTGAGGCACACGCCAACGCGCGTTGCCTACCAAAGTAGCGCCCGCTGGCGTGTGACGCCCGTTGACTAGCCGATTCTAGAGAAATGGAAAGATTGAAAGCGTTATCGCACGTTAAGTCTCTGTTACCGCAGAAGCAGGATCTTGAAGAAGTTAAGCGGCATTGGAAGGGCGATATCCTCGCCGGAATCACTACCGGGATTGTGGCCCTTCCCCTTGCGCTCGCATTCGGCGCGGCGTCTGGGGTTGGTGCCGCCGCGGGCCTTATCACGGCCATTGTTGCGGGCTTAGTCGGTGCTATTTTTGGCGGGTCACGTTTCCAAGTGTCGGGGCCGACGGGCGCTATGGTCGTCATCCTCGCACCACTGGTAGCAACGCACGGCCTGCACGCAGTTCCCCTGCTTTCAATTATGGCCGCGCTCATTTTATTTGCGGCTGCACTTCTTGGCCTTGGCCGCATCATTTCTCTCATTCCATGGCCAGTCATTGAGGGCTTCACACTCGGAATTGCGCTCATTCTTTTCTTGCAGCAGGTACCAAATGCGCTTGGTGTCGACGTCGCTGCCGGCGGCAACACCTTAATCACTGCCGGATGGGCCGTGGTAAACGCGCCCTACCCGCAGGCGTTCATTCCGCTCGCCGTCGCGCTAGGCACGGTGCTCCTCATCGTCGTTTTCGATTCCATCCATCCGTCGTTCCCAGGATCGCTTGCGGCGCTGGCTGTGGTGTCGGTGGTCGTCGTCGTGACGAACACAAACGTGCCGTTGATCGGCGAAATTCCGGACTCGTTGCCTGCTCCGCACCTGCCTGCGGTCTCCCCGGATCTGTTCGTTGCGCTCTTGCCGGGCGCTATTTCGGTGGCTTTCCTCGCTGGGATTGAATCTTTGCTGTCAGCTCGCGTGGCCTCAGGAATGGTTGAAGGCGGCACCTACAATCCAGACCGCGAACTATTCGGGCAAGGTGCCGCCAACTTCGCCGCCGGAGTGTTCGGCGGTATGCCAGCCACGGGCGCAATCGTACGCACGGCAGTCAACATTCGATCGGGCGGGCGCTCGCGCCTGTCCCCGGTCATCCACTCGCTCCTGCTACTCGTTGTGGTCTATTCGCTCTCGGACGTTGTCCGGCAAATTCCGATGGCAGCACTAGCGGGCATTCTTTTCGTCACGTCGGCGCGCATGGTTCCCGTGAAAGCGACCAAGCAGATTTTGCGCTCCACTCGTTCCGACGCCGTCGTCTTCATCCTCACCGTGATCATCACGCTCGTGTTCGACCTCATCGTCGCAATCGCGATCGGCGTGCTGGTTGCGGGCGTGCTCATGTTGCGCCACTTCGCGCGTTCCTCGGGCGTGCATCGCGAATATCCAACGAAAAACAATAAGATCCGCGTGCTACGCATCGACGGCGCAATGTTCTTCGGCGTGGCCGACAGGATCGAGGAAGAGATCACGAGTCTCGACGACGTCCGCGTCGTTATCATTAGGCTCTCCCGCGTGGGCGTTATGGACGCGACGGGCGCGAAGGCGCTGACCGACATTGTTACCACTTTGCGCCGTGCGGACAATAACGTGCTTCTCGTCGGGTTGCGCACTTCTCACGAGGCGCTCACTGAACGCCTTGGTCTTGGAGCGGCGATGGGAGGGGCCGACCGCTTCTTTGACGATATGGACGACGCCGTGGCGGCCGCCGAGCGAATCATCGCCGAGGAGATCGCAGCGAAGGAGGCGGAACGGGAGGCGGAGCGCGAAGCGGCAAAGTCAGGTGCGGACAAGCCTGCGAAGGCGGCACCCAGAAAGCGTCGTATCCACGTCGACCGCTTACGCGAACGTGTGAAACAGCTGCGGCAAATCCAGCGCCGAAGGTTTAAACGTCCGCGAAGGTCGACGTCGTCGAAAAGCTAACGAGCCAGTGCGCTAGCCGCGCCTGCGCGTTTTCTTCCGCGGTAGGTTCTCCCATTCGAGGGTAACGCCGGCGGGGTTCAGCGCTTCGTAGGCTTCTTCGGTTCCCCAGTAGATTCCGTCGGCGACGTCCTCTCCGCCGGAGGTGATGTCGAGGACGACGGTTTCGGCGTCGTTACCGGACGGAACTTCGGTGAGCACCCAGCCGCCCCTTCCTCGGATTCCGTTCTCATCGGCGGGCAGCTGTGCGAGCCATGCGTCGACGGCGTCGCGCGCGTTTGAGCCGGACACGGTGAGCCGAACCGTGGCAAGCGAGCCGTCGTTGCGCGGCGGCTTGTCCCACAGCCAGTCGTAATCCATGAGATAACGGTTCGAATTCATGGTTTTAGGGTACGGCTTTGCGTCTGGTCATGTCTTATGCGGACGTGCCTCGCTACACCTTTCCCTAGCACTCGCACTGAGATCATTTGCTCACCTGTGCCGCAAGCGCTATTATCTGACTATGCACTCAGATAGTCAGATTCATGAGGAGTTTTCGCCATCCTCCGATAACGTAGAGCTAGCGGCCGAAGTGTTCGCCATTTTGTCGGATCCAACTCGGATACGTATTATTCTTGCTCTTCGCAAGCACGTCGAGTTGTCCGTCAACAGGCTGTCGGAGATAGTAGGTAAGAAACCTTCTGGGGTTTCCAAACACCTGGCGCGGCTTCGCATGGCACGGATGGTAACCACGCGCCAAGATGGCACAAGCGTGCTCTACCGCCTTGCCGACGAGCACGGAATATACCTCGTAGAAGAAGCGCTCAAGCAGGCTGAACACGCCGTCTATGGAGGGTTTCCACCGCACCACCGGTCTGAATCTGCGAGGTAACATTCATGCTCCACGTTCTTCAAGATCGAACGTACGCAAAACTGTTCGCCGCGCAGGTGATCGCGCTTATAGGGACCGGGCTACTCACAGTCGCACTCGGGCTCCTCGCCTACGACATCGCCGGATCTGACGGCGGTGCAGTGCTCGGGATGGCGATGACGATCAAGATGCTCGCTTACGTTTTCGTCTCGCCGGTTGCAGCGGCTCTAACTTCCAAGTTGCCCCGGCGAACGGTGCTGGTTGTAGCGGACCTCCTCCGTGCTGCCACCGCGCTCGCGTTGCCGTTCGTCACGGAAGCTTGGCATATCTACGCTCTCATTTTCGTTCTTCAATCGGCGTCAGCAACGTTCACTCCCACGTTCCAGGCTGTGATTCCGTCGATCCTTCCGCAAGAGGAGGATTACACGCAGGCTCTTTCGCTGTCTCGGCTAGCCTACGATTTGGAAGCTCTGGCAAGCCCTGCACTTGCTGCCGCTCTCCTATCGGTGACCAGCTATAACAATCTTTTCATCGGCACTGTTGTTGGTTTCCTTGGCTCGGCGGCACTTGTGATGTCGGCGCGGTTCCCGCAGATTGAAACGGAAAGTGAGTCGCCGTTCCTTGAACGCGTGACTCGTGGGGTTCGGATCTTTTGGCGCACACCGGATTTGCGCGGTTTGATGGGCGCGAATCTCGCAGTGTCCGCGCCGATCGCCATGGTGATCGTGAATACTGCCGTGTTGACGATGGATCACCTTCAGCGTTCGGAGTCCGAGGTCGCCATTTTGTTGGCTGTCAACGGTGCCGGTTCGATGATCGTTGCGTTGACCCTGCCGAAGGTTTTGACTGTGAGGGATGATCGTCAGGTGATGCTCGCCGGGTGTCTCGCACTACCCGCGCTGCTCGTTTTGGGCGCTGGAGCTATTCAGCTTTCGCCAGGTGCTCTGCAGTGGGTCGCTCTGCTTGCCCTGTGGGGTATTTTGGGGACGGCAACGTCGCTGGTGCTCACCCCTTCTGCTCGGCTTTTGCGGCGTGCTAGCGTCGAGAAGGACCGGCCGGCTGTCTACGCTGCACAGTTTTCGCTCTCGCACGCCTGCTATCTTGTGGCGTATCCCCTCGCGGGGATTGTGGGCGCGAAGATTGGTTTGGCGTCCGTCAGCCTCGTACTAGGTGCGGTGGCTTTGCTTGGCGTCGTGATTGCCGGCGTGGAGTGGCGACGACGGGCGTAGCGTTGCGGTACTCATACCAGTAATGGTCCTGAGCAAGGATTTTAGCGAGCTGTTCAGCAGGAAGAACATCTTCAAATTCTTCTACGATTGCCCACTGGCCAAGATGTTCTGGCTTTGAGCAGAACGAGTAGACCAGATCCTCTTCAGAAATCAGATCGTCGGCTTCCACCGGCACACAACGTGGCCACGAACTAGAGTCCCATTCGCCATTGATCCAGTATGAAAACCCAAGTTCCATGCCTACCTCCCACACGACGTCCTTGGCGACGTAACGTACATCATCTTCAGGATTTTTAGCGGGATAGAACGCCTTAACTTCGATCGTTGACCCGATCCCGTAGAGGTTAAGAAGCTGCTGAAATAGCTGTTGCGTTCGGGCACGTGTGTGCTCCACCAGTGGAAAGAAACTCGTCGTTGGATAGACGTCAATAGTTGTTGACATATTTCCACTTTACGAAAGCCCGCCGACAATTATCTGCGCCCATCGAGTTTGCCGTAGCACACCACCCAAAACAGTTACCATTACAACAATGGCCTCATCCCAGAACACGCAGCCGAAATCAAAATGAAAGTGTAAACCCGTGATATACCACGACATTGAATGGGAACAAGCAGCAGCAGTTGACCACTATGCATCTCAAAACTGGAATTCGCGATACCGCCTCACCTGGCATGGCGAAGACTCCTACATTGCTCGATTTGACACTACTTACGACAGTGAAAACGCTGGTGAACTCGACATCGATGAAACCGACCCCAGATATGACGAATTCATCAGCGTCGACTTCGAAATCCTCGAAATCATCACCGACGGACCTCGCCGCTACAACGAATACGTCTCCATCGATTACCGAGACTTCCCCGACGAAATCATCGACATCACCAACAACCACACCGTCTACCCCAACCCAAACGTGCCCCCACGCCCGTGACGGAAATGAAGCCAAAGCAGATAACCAACCTGGCGATGGCTCAACGCAATATCCACTCGCCTCGATGTCCAGGATGCGCTGAAAAACGGCACGTAATATCTCGACACCAAAAACCGAAGTATTGTTTACGTCAGAAATAATATCTCCGTAGCGACAGTACAAAATGTCATTACAACCGTATATAGAGGTAAGCGAACCTCTAGCATGGTTATTTGGGGGCGAGGATCCTGGGATGAATGATACGTTTTTAAGTGTTTCGGCCGGGCGAGTGGATCCGAGCGGCGAGACTACGATGTTCCGGCTGTACTGTGTGGATTCCGCTCAGGGAAGTTGGGTCGTGTCCGACGATATTTTGGACGTCTACTGGAAAACACTGATTTCTGACCTTCAGTCGATGGTCCTTGATGCAGAACGCGGGCGCATCGGCCTGACCGAAGGGGTTTGTGGCGTTGCAGGATACCCGAAAAATTACGCGTAGCTGGGTTCGACCGAGCTGCCGGAACCCCAGCTCACATTCAGTGTGTGGAGGCATGACACGGAAGACAAGGTTCTTTTCGAGGTCGAGCAGGATTTCTGGTCGGATGCCATAAGTCACCACTACGTCGTTTGTGCAACGGCTGCTGAGTTTCGCGCCTTTGTGGACGCACTCAACGAGGTCTTCGCTGGTCGACGAGACTCGGTCCAGCTTGGTGCAGCGCGTTTAGCTGCACGAGCCACGATTGGGGAAGCCATCGAGATTTCGCGTTCGCACGTGACTTTAAGAACGGGGTCACGGCGGTCCGTTCCAGTCGATTTATCCGACGACGATCACCAAAGCCTCGTTACCTTCTTTCACTCCCTGTTACGCGTAGGACACGACGGCGAGACTGCGACGTGGCACAGCAAGCGAAGCGATCTTTCCATCGTTGCAGTTTTTCAGCGCGATGATGACTCCTCCGTCGAAGCCGGAAGTTTCAATCTTTGGAAGCTTCGAATATGGGCGAATCAGTGGAGCACGATTAACCCCTTGGCAACTGTGCGCTTGTCTAAAGAAGCTACACAGCGCACACTCGACACCTCCGACGGACGATCACTAACCATCTATGGCACGGCGATTGACTCTTTCACCATTTAGGTGGTCGAGTCGATCTCCTGCCGCGCAGCAACCGCCCGATCAATCGCATCAGACAGCGCGTCTTGCGCCTTGCCGTACTCGGCCCAGTCGCCAGACTTCATCGCAGCATCCGAGCGCTCGATTGCCGCCTTCGCATCCTGCAGAGCAGTGTCCAAACGCTCCTGCGGGCTGCCCGCAGCGGGCGGAACCGGCGGAGTGGCAGGCGACGACGTCGGCTCATCCGGCGCAGGCGCTTCCGTAGTCGGCGCGTCCGTCGGCGGAGCACCAGGAGTCGCACCACCGTCGGGAGCGGCTTCCGGATCGGCAAGATTCGGATCTACAGTGCCGCCTTCAACCGGAGCTTCCTTTTCACCGACCACTTCGGCGTCGCCAGCAGACACACCGGAGTCACCGCCGAACACTTGGTCAAGCGATTCGTCGAGAGTCGGCGCGAATCCAACATTGTCACCGAACAGCGTGAGCACGTACTGCAGTGTCGGGTAACGCGTACCCGACGTGGCTTGCACGTAGATCGGCTGCACATACAACAGGCCGTCACCGATCGGTAACGAGAGCAGGTTGCCTTCCATGATCTCGGTACCACCCTGGCGCAGCAGGTTCAGGTCGGTCGACACCTTCGGGTTCGTCAGCATCGTATTCTCAGCCTGGCCCGGGCCCGGAACCGTCAGATCACGCGGGAGTTCGAGCAGGTTGAGCCTGCCGTACGATTCAGCTTTCACGCCGTCCTCATTCCCGGCGTCACCGGAGGCGGCCAAGAAGCCGGTCATCACGTTACGGTTCGTAGTACCGCCGGGGATGTACGACGTCGTCAGCGAGAAGTTCGTCTCCGTCTCACCTGGCATCTTGAGCGTCAGGTAGTACGGCGGCTGCTTCGGCGTCGTCGGCCCTGCCGGCATCGTGGGCTCCAATGGAACCTGCCAGAAGTCACCGCCCGAGTAGAAGGACTTCGCGTCCGTCACATGGTAGCGGGCCAGCAGTGTGCGCTGTACCTTGAACAGATCCTCCGGGTAGCGCACGTGTGCGATGAGATCGCCAGGCATCTCTTCCAGCGGCGTGATCTGGCCGGGGAAGATCGACTTCCACGCGTTAATAATCGGATCGTCAGCATCCCACTGGTAGAGGGTCACCGAGCCGTCATACGCGTTAACGATCGCCTTGACCGAGTTACGAATGTAGTTGATTTGCTCGGGCCGGTTCATGCCGGTGGCACCCATCGTCGTCGAATCCGTGGTCGCCTCAGACAGCGTTTCGCGCGCCGAGTACGGGTAGTTGTTCGACGTCGTGTAGGCGTCAATAATCCACACGAGCTGCTTGGGCGTGTTCGGATCGCCGTCCATGTCGACGGCGGCCGGCACGGCCTTCGTATCCAACGTCAGGTAGGGAGCCACCTTGCGCACGCGCTGGTGCGGATCACGATCGAAGAGGATCTGCGATTCGCTGGTCACCCGGTCGGAGAAGAACAGTTCGGTCGATCCCATGCGGATCGCGAACATCAACCGCGAGAACACGTTACCCACCGACGGCCCTCCGTTACCCGTATAGGTGTTCATCACCTGGCCGTTGGGAGCGGCATCGTCCGGGTAGTCAAGCTCCCACGGATCCGAGCCTTCGGGCGCGCCCACAATCGAATAGTTCGGGCTCTGCTGGCCGAAGTAGACGCGCGGTTCATACTCGCCGATCTCGCCGACCGACGGGATGCCGGCTTCCCAGAACTTCGGATCGCCACGGTCTGTCATCGTGTTTCCGTAGGCAGCAGCGACGCCGAAGCCGTGCGTGTAGACCGTGTGGTCGTTCACCCACGAGCGGCGTTCCGCATCCAAGCCGTCGAGGTTGAGTTCGCGCACGGCAATCACCGTGTCGCGGGTCTGCCCGTCGATCTCGTAGCGGTCCACCGTAAGCGGCTCGAGGAACTGGTAGTACTGCCTGTTTTGCTGCAACTGGTTGAATGACGGATCCACAATGTTCGGATCAAGCAGACGAATCTGTGCGGCGGTCTCCGAATCCTTGCGCAGCTGCCCGGGTTCGACGTCGGTGCGTGCTTCGTACTGCATCGTCTTCACGTCGGCCATGTCGTAGGCCACGCGCGTGGCATCAATGTTGCGCTGGATGTAGGTGGATTCCAGTTCGGCCG
This sequence comes from Trueperella bialowiezensis, assembly GCF_900637955.1. Classification (NCBI taxonomy): domain Bacteria; kingdom Bacillati; phylum Actinomycetota; class Actinomycetes; order Actinomycetales; family Actinomycetaceae; genus Trueperella; species Trueperella bialowiezensis. Next base: position 1,659,395 of record NZ_LR134476.1, on the reverse strand, counting down.
CGTTCGGGTTGACCTTAAAGTTCTGCATGAGCGCCGGGTAGAGCCAGCTGACCACGAGCGCGGTGGCCACCGTTGCTGCGATACCGACAAGCGCGGGCTTCCACATTTGCCGCACGGCCGCCACGATGAACAGGATCGCAACAATAGCGATGACGATCGCGAGGATCGTCAGCCCAGGCTTGGACGCGTTGATGTCCGTGTAGCTCGCACCGGAGAAGCGCTGCTGATTACCAAGGAGCAGATCGTAGCGCGAGAGCCAGTGGTTGATCGCCACGATCAACGCGCCCAGCGCCAGCAAAATACCGAAGTGGCGTTGCGCCTTCTTCGACACCTTGAAGCCACGCTGGTCAAAGCCCATGTCGCCTGTCATCCAGTAGGCAACGCCCGCGGCGAGCAACGAGAGCACGAGTAGGGATAGTAGGAAGCCCATAATCGCGTGGATCGCGGGCAGTGCGAATACGTAGAACGACACGTCGAGGCCATATTCCGGATCGGCAGTACCGAACGACGAGCCGTTGAACCACAGCAGGAACGTCCGCCAGCTGCCAGACAGGCTGGTTCCAAACAGGAGACCGACGACGGCGGGAACCACCCCGTATGTCAACCACTTCTTGGACAGCAGAGTGTTGCGGTAGTCGGTGGTCTGAGAATCCAGATTGATGACGTTACCCGGATCCTTCGGCTTCACTTTGCCGAGCGCGATCCGCAGGTTTAAGGCGACGACGCCGGCCACGATCAGGAAGCCGATTGTGCCCAGGGCGATTGAGGCCCCGTATTGAGTCCAAAAGACTCGCACGGCTCCGATCTGTTCAAACCACTTGAGTTCGGTCCAGAAATTAGCAAAAACAACGATGCCGAACACCAAAAGTCCGAGCACGAGCAAGGTGGGCAGGAATGCTCCACCGAGCAGTGAGCGCTCAGATTCGGGGCGTCCGGTGGTGGTCGTTTGATCGGTCAAATTAAACCTCTCCTCACACCCAGCTCTATGGGGCGACTTGTGCCGTGATCGACGGTGACAACTGACAAAACCGTATAACAAACTGGCACCCGATTGCCATGTAGTTCACTTAAAGAGTGGTTATTCGCGCCCGGCTCGGCGTGGTGTGTGACAATGACTGCGTGACTGACCATGATTCCGGTTCGACGCCGGCAGATGAGAAGACGCCCATGTTGAGGGCGCTCGAGAAGTCCACGTTGGAGATCGAGCGCCATGTTGCCACTGGCGGGTGGGATGCTCCGATGCGGCTGTTTGCGCTGGCCCGCGCGAAGGATGCGCTCGAACGCCATCCGGCGTTGGCTGATGAGCTTCCGGCTGATGTGCAGGCTGGTGCGATTAACGATCCCACCACGCTGTTTTCGATCGAGCAGGAGGGTTTGCCGCCGGTTGAGACTATCGAGCAGTTGGTGACGTCGATCGTGTGGCCCGCCGACGTCGACGGCGCGGCACTCTCAGTTGAGCGCATCGTGTTGCCTCCGGGTGCAGAAACCGCATTGCCGAAGGATCCCGAGGAAGCGGAAAAGGTTCTTGCTACTCATCCGGATCGGCAGGATGTGCGCATCGTGGCGTCCGTGTTGCGCACCGGCGAATCGTGGTGTGCGGTGCGGATGCGCAACTTTGACGATCCACTCAAGGTGCTGTCTGGTCGCAACCTTGTGCCCGGTATCGTTGAGGGCTTGCGGCTCGGTTTTGATTCGGATGAGGAGATTCCCGACGGCGTCTAGTCGCCTTCGCCTTCGACGAGCTGGATAGCCGAACATGGCACGAGCTGGGAAGTATCCCCCGCCCCGATAGCGTCGACGGCGCTGATCGCTTCGTCGATCGTGCGCACGGCCCACAAGTTCAGCCCGTCTGGCGCGAAGCCCTCGGTTTCCGGGCAGTTGACCGCCGGGGCGAGAAAGTCAGTGGCACCGGCTTGGCGGGCGCCATTGATCTTGTGGCGAATCCCGCCGATGGGCAGGATGTCACCATCCCAGGAGATCGCGCCCGTTCCCGCAATGGTTGCCGAACCTCCGAGTGATCCCGGGGTGACGGCGTCGTAAATCGCTAGCGTGAACATGCCACCGGCGGACGGTCCGCCAATTCCGTCGACGACGTAACTCACGTCCGCAGGTAGTTCGACGTCGGAGACCCCAACAGCAGCCCCAATCATTGAGCCGGGGTGAACCCACCCGGTGCGGTCAGGCTCGTGGGCGCGCGTGGTGATGACTGCGGTGTGTTCGGCGCCGGCACGCAACACGGTCAGCTTGACGTCGGTTCCGGCGGGGGTCACGTCCAAAACGTAGGCAAGATCAATAAACGTGCCGATAGGTACCACTTTTCCAGAGTCCACTGCAGGAGAAGAAATTGCCACCAGCTCGTCGCCTTCTTCAAGAACCCCGGAAGCTGGCGAATCTTCCGGAATCCCGGCAACCGTGAGGGTCATCTGCACGTCCATACCGGCTTTATCAAAAGCTACTGCGGCGGCCGTATCTTGCGAAAAGTCCATCAGGGCAAGGTTGCGTTCCTTCACGTCCGCCGAGCTCACCTCTTCCGGATACAGCGCGCGCACGGGCACGAGCTGCAGCTCGCGAGTCAGCAGGGAACCCGCGGCGATCACTCCGGGCACGCCGTGGTCGGCATTGCCTGTGGCGGTCACGGTGGTCATCAACAGGCTCGTGTCCGACTCGTGCGTGTCGGTTCCAGTGACGGCGAGCACTTGCTTGCCGTCGATGTCTTTCGTCACATCAAGCACGGGGCCGGGGCTTTGCACGATATACGACGTCGGAAGGGCAATACCTACAAGCGCAAAAAGCGCATACAAACTAAAAGCGACCGCCGTGCGCGAGGGTCGCCGCCACCCGGTGTGCCGCACGCGCTGTGGCCGCGAGCGCCAGTTCCCCAACAGCGCCATGTGTCCCCTCCCCTTGCTCGTATGTTGCTCTTGATCGAACGTTTCTTGCGCTTCGGCGTTCACGCCTGGCGCACCTATCCTCATTGTTATCTCGCGCGTTGCCAACTAATCTTGGGTACACACCAAGGAGGAAATTGTATGAGCAACAGTGATCATAGCGGGCAGGGCGCTCCCGGCGGTAACTGGGAGGAGATGCTGCGCGCGATCCTAGGCTCTGAACAGGCCGAACAGATCATTGAACGCATGAAGGCCGAGGGGCATGACCCGCAGGCAATGGCGCAGATGCTCAATCCTGGGAACATGGCGATGGTGACGAACCAGATTCGTCATTTTCTTGGCTCGTCGGGTGAGGGCCCGGTGAATTGGCAGCTTGCCGAGCGCGTGGCACGTGACACGGTGAGCCACGGCAGTTTGGATCGCCTCACCGCGGCGAAAGCGGATCGGGCACGTACCGCGATGCGGACGGCCTCCTTGTGGCTGGATGCCGCCACTGATTTTGCTCCGGCTACCGGCCCGAATCTTGCGCTCAGCCGCCTGGATTGGATTGCACACTCGCTGGGCACGTTCCGTAAGTTGCTTGACCCGATTGGTGCGAACGTGTCGCGCGCGTTTAGCGAAGTGCTGTCGTCGCACATGGATCACATGCCGCCACAGATGGCGCAAATGCTCGGTGATCCAAACAAGATGCTGACCACGATGATCGCCGCCGTGCTGGGCATGCAGTATGGAGGGGCACTGGCCGAGCTCGCAGTGAAATCTTTCGGTTCTACGGATACCGGCGTGCCGCTACTGGAGGGTTCGTCGTCGATCCTGGTGCCCGCAAACATCGCAGACTTCGCGGAGGGCTTGAACGTGCCGCAAGAAGAGGTGCTGCTGTACGTGGCGGTTCGCGAATGTGCCGCTACCCGCCTATATGGGCGCGTGCCATGGTTGCGCCCGCGAGTGCTGGATACCATCGCTGAGATCGCCTCGGGGATCGAGATCAACATGGAGTCGATTGAGGAGCAGGTGCGCGGCATGGCGATCGACCCGATGTCCGATCCGCAGGCGATGCCGCAGATCGACATGTCGAATATTTTCGTGCTCGAGCTGGGCCAGGACCAGCAAGATGCCGTGGAGCGCCTCCAACATCTGCTTTCGCTTATTGAGGGCTGGGTGTCTGAGGTGTCTGCGAAGGCGGTACTTCCCCATCTGCCGGCGGCTGTGCCGATGCGCGAGTTGTTCACCCGCCGCTACGCCACGGATAATCCGGCGAAGTCGGTGTGGGAGGAACAGCTGGGTATCGAGCTGGTTGCTCGCCGCCAGCGTGAAGCGTCCGCTTTTTGGGAGCTCGCTGAGAAGGAGAAAGGGATTGCCGGGCGGGATGCGCTGTGGTCACATCCGGACCTGCTACCGACGGCGGAGGCGTTGGATGACCCGGAGTCGTTCTTCTCTGACTCTCAGGAGGACATCGAAGCTGAACTCGATTCATTCCTTGAAGATTTGTTTAACGACGCCGAACAGTCTGGTGCTCCTCACGAGGAGCCTTTCGAGACGGGCAAGGATCCAGATAAGCCTAGCGATTCAGGCTCACCGCAAGCAGAGTAATCCACAGCCGTGCACAACCCCGGCGCCGCCTGCCACGGCGTCGTTAGCCTCGGTGTATGCAACTGAAAACTGGGGTGTTTTGGACGGCGCCGCGCAGCGCCCAAGTGGGAATCGATCCGCGTGTGGGAGTGAGTTTGGCCGGGCTCGACGTCGCCGAGCTTCGGCTCATTGATTCTTTGACCCGCCCGCAAACAGAAGCGGAGATCACTGCACGTGCTAAAGCGGCTGGCGTTGCCCCGCGCAGGCTTCGTTCCGTGCTGGCCATGTTGGAACGGGCCGGAGTACTCGACATGGATCCCTCCCCCGCTCCCGACGCGATCGCACACAAGCGTATTTACGGGCAGGCTCCAGACCGAGAAGGTAGGCACGTCCACATCGAACGCGCAGATTATCTGGGTGCGGGTATCGCCATCGGTTTGGCACGCTGCGGAATCGGGAAAATTACCACTGACGACGACGCCCCGATCACCTTCTATGATCATCCGGATATGCGCCGGCTCGGCGTTGGCTACGGGCGTGAAGGTGCCCTGAAAACCTTGCTACGCCACGCCCACCCGCGTGTGGCGACCGGGCGGCGTCGTTCCACCGTTCCAGACCTCGTCGTGGTAACCGGCACTTACGCTACCGACCCGGTGCTCGTGGGCCAGTACGTTGCCGACGACGTGCCCGTCTACCAAGCGTGGGTAGAAGAGGTGGACATTTACGCTGGGCCCATGACGATCCCTCACGAAACCCCGTGCGGGAACTGCCTCATGCTCCACCGGGAAACGTTCGACCCGAACTGGCGCACAATCATCCAGCAAGCATGTTCTGCGCCTCCGCTCATGCCGGACAACTCATCGGCGATGATGGCGATCTCACTGGCAGTACGCGATATTACCGAGGCCTTCGACACGGGTGCAGTACCAGACATGTGGCGGATCGGCCCATCCCCCAGCCCGCCCGAACAGCTCGTGCTAGCTCCGCATCCCGACTGTGGATGCACGTTAACTCCCGCGCCCGATCTGCGCCCAGAACCTACGCCCGAACCAGCACCTGTAACCAAGCCTGCTCCAAAGCCAGCGGCGCAGCCCGTGCACACCACCTAGCGTGGCTACTTGCCAGAGCCGAGTGGTTTGCCGTTGACGATGTCGAGGATGTCAAGCCCGTAGTCGGTGAGTTTACGGGTGCCAATCCCGCGCACTCGGCCAAGTTCTGCCAAGTCGCGTGGCTTGGTTTCGGCGATTTCACGTAGCGTGACGTCGTGTAAAATGGTGTGCGCCGGCCGGCCCGTACGCCTGGTCATCTCAAGGCGCCAGGCGCGTAGTTCTTCGAACAGGGGCACGTCCGCCGGGTTTTCTTTCGCCCAGTTTTCTTTCGCATCCTTCGAGCGCCTGCGCGCCCGGGTACTGCGCGAGACGGGTTGCGGCCAATGCGGTTCCACAAACCGGCTGAGCTTACGATTCGCTCTACCGGTGTTGCCCGTGGCGTAGGAAATGAACAGTTCCTCGCGTGCCCGGGTGACACCCACGTAGAGTAGCCGGCGTTCTTCAGCTATCTGCTCGCTCGTTTTCGCATGCGAGATCGGCATGAGCCCTTCGCTCATTCCCGCTAAAAACACGGCCGTCCATTCTAAGCCCTTTGCTCCGTGTAGGGACGAGAGGGTGACGGCGTTGGTCACCGGATCGTTGCCCGATTCTGCGCGCTCTTCCAGTTCTGCCACAAACTCGGGCAGCGTGGCCTGCCGGGCCTGCCACTTTTCTTCTGCAAGGTTCAAGATCGCCCGCTGTGCCTCCCAGCGCTCCTTCGCGGCGCCAGCCTGCGGAGCTTCCGGACGCCAGCCGAGCGTGCGCAGCGTGTCTTCTACCATGACGGGCAGGTCGTCACGCTGCGGGCCGCGTGCCACCGCACGCAAAGCCACCATTGCTTCACGCACTTCCTTGCGCTCAAAAAATCGCTGCGAACCTTTGACCTCAAAAGGTATCCCCGCCTGCGCAAGGGCCGTTTCAAACTCGAGCGACTGGGCGTTAATCCGGTAGAGCACCCCGATCTCCGACAGCGGTACCCCGGCCTCGCGCAATGAGAGAATCTTGCCGGCGATGTTGGCCGCTTCATCGGCGTCGTCGGTATATTCCGTGTACTCAACCGGCCTGCCCGATTTCATTGCCGAGACCAGCTCTACCGACGCCGGCGAGCGGATCGGCTCAATCATCTGGTTCGCTAGCTCAACAATCTGAGGGGTGGAACGATAGTCGCGATTCAACTTGACCGTGCGAGCCCGCGGGAACTCCTTCGTGAAATTCTCCAAATATCCGGCGGACGCCCCGGTAAACGAGTAGATCGTCTGTGAGACGTCTCCCACCACGCACAAATCTCGTCGATCACCCAGCCACAGCTGTAAAAGCCGGTGTTGCATGGGCGAGACGTCCTGATATTCGTCGACGACGAAATGCCGGTACTGTTCACGGATCCGCTTCGCAATATCCGGCCGGTCCACCATGATGCCAATGAGGATGAGGATGACGTCCTCAAAATCGATGACGGCCCGTTCTGTTTTCACCTCTTCATACGCCTTGATCAGGTTCGCAATTTGAGCGTGGGGATACTCGCCGATCAGCGCCCTATTGACTGCTTCGGCACGCTCAACATAATCATCCGGCGCGATAAGCGAAACTTTCGACCATTCAATCTCCGAGGCCAGATCGCGTACAGTCACCCGGTCCACGTCCATTCCCAAACTGGCCGCAGCCTGGGACACGAGCGGCATTTTCGACTCGCGAATCTCCGGCACGTATCCGCCGATCGCGTTCGGCCAAAAGTACCGCAACTGGCTGAGCGCGGCGGAGTGGAACGTGCGCGCCTGCACGTTACCCACGCCCAGGTCACGTAACCGCGAGCGCATCTCGCTTGCCGCCTTCGCAGTGAACGTGACGGCGAGGATGTTGCGCGGATCATGTGCGCCGGAGCGTATGGCGTAGGCGATGCGGTAGGTGATCGCCCGCGTCTTGCCCGTGCCGGCACCGGCGAGGACGGCCATGGGGCCGTGGACGTTTTCGGCCACTTCCCGTTGGCGGGCGTCGAGATGTTCGAGCAGGGCGTCGGCGTCGTCAAAGTTGTCAGTCATTTATGCCTGCCCACCAACGTGCTGGCCAGCCACCGGCAGCTCGCTGTTGCCAGCTACCGGCGGTTCGCTCAGCGGGCCGCCATACCAATCCGTGATCAGCGCGTGAGCAATCGAGGCCGGGCTTGGCAGACGCTGCGGGTTTTCGGTGAAAATCGCGTGTACGGCGTCGCGAGTAAACCAGCGGGCGTCAACAACTTCTACGCCGTCCACCTGAATCTGCTGGCTCTCGTTTGCTAGCCAGCCGTGGAAACCGAACATGAGCGAGCGCGGGAACGGCCAGGGTTGCGACGCGAAATAGCGCAGGCGCCCCACCCGAATCTGCACCTCTTCGAACACTTCGCGGCGCACCGCATCCTCCACCGTTTCGCCCGCTTCGACGAATCCGGCAAGCGTGGAGAACCGGCCCTCCGGCCATGCCCTGTTGCGGCCAAGCAGAATGCGCCCGTGCCCATCGTGAATCGCCATGATAACCGCCGGATCCATGCGCGGAAACACCATGTGGTTATTCGCGCAGCGCTGCTGCCACCCGGAGGCCTCCAGCTGGGTGGGCGTGCCGCACGTGGGGCAGAATTTGGCGCGCGCCTGCCAGTTCAACAGCGCGATCGCCGCCATCGCCAAACTGGCCTGCTCGGCCGGCAGGAGTGCCCCTACGCCGTAAAACCCTTCGAAAGTCACCGCTGCCAGTTGCTTCGACCATTCGTCGTCCACAATCAACGGCGCCACGTCGATCGCAAAGTGTGGGACCTTACCGATCTTGCCCAAATAAACCGGGCCGACATCACCGAGCGCGGCCGCCTGCTCGCGCGTCCACAGGTCCAACACCTTGCCGCGCACCGCCACCGAATCGCCGCTCACCAGCAGATAGCGGCCTGCCGGATCGGCCAACGCCTCATACGGATTGAGCCGAGTGGCGGCGTCGCGATCAAACACGGTGCTCGCTGCCGTTAACTTTCCATGCATAGCTTCTCCTCCTGCTCCACACTACCCACGCCCTCCGACACTCTCCCTACTTGTTCACATCCTGCTAACTAACGTGAAAAACGCCCCTGATCACGGGTTATCTCCCGCCATCTTTACCGAAAAACTAAATAACCTGCCAGAATAGAACGCGTGAATATCCACAACGCTCCAGTATCTCGTTACACGGCTCGCGAACCCGAGCCGAGCCTGCCGCTGGCCAGCCCGTATCGGCTCGGCGCCCACCTCACGCAGCAAGGGGTCGACGTCGCCGTTTTCGCCTCGCACGCAACCGCGGTGGAAATCTGCTTTTTTGACGGCTTTGGTCCGTATGCGTCGGAGCGTCGCTACAGTTTGGCCAAGGCCGCCCACGGCGTGTGGACCGGCCATATCCCCGGCATTCGCGCCGGGCAAGCCTACGGATACCGGGTACACGGGCGGTGGGATCCCGATAGCGGGCTGCGGCACAACCCCGCGAAAATCCTCCTTGATCCCTACGCCCGCGCGATCACCCGCGAACCGATCCTGCACCCCGCACTCTTTTCGCACTCCGTAGACGAGCACCTCAACCCCGAACCCGGCTACAGCCCCGACGATCGGGATTCTGCCGACGTCGCCGCGCTCGGTGTGATCGTGGACGAACCCGGCGTCGTCGACCACCATCCCTATACTCCCTGGGACAAAACGGTCATCTACGAAGCACACGTGATCGGCCTGACGAAACAGCTACCCGGGATTCCAGACGAGCTGCGCGGCACGTATGCCGGCGTCGCTCATCCCGTCACGATCGACTACCTCAAATCGCTCGGTATCACGGCGATCGAACTGCTACCGATCCACGCAAAGATGAGCGAACCTTTCCTCACCAAACAGGGCAAAGAAAACTATTGGGGATACTCCACGCTCAACTTCTTCGCCCCCGAACCCTCCTATGCGATGCAGTCCAGTATCGACGCCGGCCCGCAGGCGGTGATCGCCGAAGTCAAGGGCATGGTCAAACTGCTGCACGATGCCGGGCTCGAAGTGATCCTCGACGTCGTGTACAACCACACGTGCGAAGCCGGTTCGGACGGGCCCACCGTGTCCTTCCGCGGGCTGGACAACTCGATGTATTACCGGCACTCGTCGGCCCGCCCCGGCCAGCTCATCGACTCGACGGGCACGGGCAACTCGCTGGATTTCCGGCGCCTGCCCGTCATCCAACTCACGCTCGATTCGCTGCGCTACTGGGTGGAGCAGATCGGCGTAGACGGCTTCCGTTTCGACCTTGCCGTCACGCTTGCCCGCCAGGGTGATTCGTTCAACCACCAGCACCCGCTCTACGTGGCGATGGCCACCGATCCGGTGCTCTCGCGCGTGAAGCTCATTAACGAGCCGTGGGACATGGGCCACGGCGGCTGGCGCACCGGCCAGTTCCCGCCGCCAACCGCGGATTGGAACGATGGTTTTCGCGACACGCTACGTAGCTTTTGGATCACCGAACCGGCCTCCATTTTCAGCGGCGGCCAAGGTGGGGATCGGCGTGATCTGGCTACCCGGCTCGCAGGTTCTGCCGATCTGTTCGGCCACGGGCGCACGCCCGGCGGGCGGGGCGTGTATGCCTCGATCAACTTCATTACCGCCCACGACGGCTTCACCATGCACGACCTCACCGCTTACAACCACAAGCACAACGAGGCTAACGGCGAGGACAACCGGGATGGCACGGATAACAACCGTTCGTGGAATCACGGCGTGGAAGGCCCCACGGACGATCCCAATATTTTGCGTGCCCGGCGCACGACCATGCGCAACCTGTTCGCTTCCCTCATCTTTTCCGGTGGCACGCCAATGATCGCGGCGGGCGACGAGATCATGAAAACCCAGCACGGCAACAACAACGCCTACTGCCAAAACAACGAGATCTCGTGGCTGGACTGGGACTTGGATGAGCATCAAGAAAACATGCGCGACACGGTCTCCTACCTGCTGCGCCTGCGCCGCGATCACCGCGTGTTCCGGCCCAAGAATTTCTACATGGGAGCCGTAGCGCCCGGGGATTCGATCCTCGACATGGCATGGCTCGACAACACTGGCGAATCATTCCCGGACCACAAGTGGTTCGATCCGAATGTGCGGCTTTTGCAGACCCTCCGCTCCGGATTTGGCCAGGACGCCGACGCGCTCATCGTCATCAACGGCAACCCCGAATCCCGCGTCATCACGTTGCCGGAAGGGCGCGGCAATCCTTTCCGGCTCGAATGGTGTTCCACGTGGGAGCGCCCTCGCCGCGACGCGGAAGTCTACGCGCCGCGAGCCGTCACTCGCGTCGACCCGCTGTCGTTCACGTTGTTCTTCGCTAATCCGCGATAACGACGCCGCCACCCGGCTCCCAAGCAGGCCGGACGCCCAGCGTGAACCGATTTTCCGGCGTCGTCAATCACCCGTAACATGGGGGTATGAACGATACCGCACAACTGGACATCACGGACGCCTCGCTCGAACACGCACGCCAAATCAGTGCGAAGATTGACGCGGCGATTGACAAGGATCCGTCGGAGTTTCGCGTGCTCACCGGCGCGCGCCCCACGGGTAACCTCCACATCGGCCACTATTTTGGAGCCCTGCGTAACTGGGTGGATATCCAGCGGCGCGGCGTGGAAACGTGGCTGCTGATTGCGGACTATCAGGTCATCACCGATCGTGACGACACCGGGCCGCTCGCCGAGCGCGTCTACTCACTCCTCACCGACTACCTGGCGATCGGCATGGACCCGGAGGAGACCACGATCTTCGCGCACTCGCAAGTGCCTGAACTTAACGAACTGTTGCTGCCGTTCCTGTCGCTCGTTTCCGACGCCGAACTGCGCCGCAACCCCACCGTCAAGGCCGAGCTGGACGCCACGGGTGACCGCCCGATGTCCGGGCTGCTGCTCACCTACCCGGTCCACCAGGCGGCAGACATCCTGTTCTGCAAGGCGAACGTGGTTCCCGTGGGTAAGGATCAGCTTCCCCACCTGGAGCAAACCCGCGTGATCGCTGATCGTTTCGAAACGCGCTATGGGCACGACGGCGACGAACGGGTTTTCCCGCGCCCGCAAGCCCTGCTGTCTGAAGCAGAGAACGTGCTCGGGCTGGATGGCACCAAGATGAGCAAGTCAAAGGGCAACACGATCGAGCTCGGCATGAGCGCTGATGAGACCGCCAAACTCATCAAGAAGGCCGTCACGGATTCTGACCGGCACATCACCTACGATCCGGTTAACCGCCCCGAAGTGTCCAACCTGCTCCTCATGGCGGGCCTTGCGTCCGGGCGCGACCCACACGAAATCGCCACGGAGATCGGCGACGGCGGAGGCGGCACCCTCAAGGCCGTCGTCACCGAAGCTCTCAACGAACACCTCGCACCCATCCGCGAGCGCCGCGCCGAGCTTGCCGCCGACAAGGGCTACCTCACCCAGATTCTCACGCGCGGAAACGAACGAGCACGCGAGCAGGCTAGCCAGACGCTTGCGCAGGTCCACGCCGCACTTGGAATGGTTTATTAATAAAACGTGACGACTTCCTTACATCAGACTATTCCTAATTTGGAACCGGTCTTTATCCAGATATCCTAAAAGATGTCCGACGTGAGATCTCACGTATCAGCAAAAGGGGTTTCATTGACTCACTTCGATATTGAACAAGCAATCGGGGGCCAAGTTCGCTCGGTCTCTGGTAAGAACGCGCGCTCTGCCACTCTTATGGAGTACTGGCAGGGAACCGCTTCTGCCGTCGTCGACGCGATCGCGGAAAACTGGCAGAAAACCGAGGAGCGCTACAACGCTTCCCGCATGCAGCATTACTTCTCTGCTGAATTCCTCATGGGCCGGGCCCTTCTCAACAACCTGAACAACCTGGGCAAGATTGAGGAAACAAAGGCAGCGCTCGCCACGTACGGTCAGGAACTGTCTGACGTTCTCGAAGCGGAAAGCGATGCGGCACTCGGCAACGGCGGCCTCGGCCGGCTTGCAGCGTGCTTCCTTGATTCATCTGCAACTCAGGATCTGCCGGTTCGCGGCTACGGTATCCTCTACCGTTACGGTCTGTTCAAGCAGTACTTCGACAACGGTTTCCAGGGCGAAAAGCCGGATCCGTGGATGGAAGAGGGCTACCCGTTCGTCATCCGCCGTGAAGAAGAACAGGTGCTCATCAATTACGCCGATCTGAAGGTTCGCGCGATCCCCTACGACATGCCGATCACCGGCTATGGCACCGACAACGTCGGTACGCTGCGCCTGTGGAAGGCCGAGCCGATGGAGGACTTCGATTACAACGAGTTCAACTCGCAGAACTTCACCGGCGCCATCGTGGAGCGGGAGCGCGTCAACGACATTTCGCGCGTGCTCTACCCGAACGATTCGTCCTTCGAGGGCAAGATTTTGCGCGTGCGCCAGCAGTACTTCTTCGTCTCGGCGTCGCTGCAGCAGATCGTGGCCAACGAAATCGCTCAGCGTGGTTCGCTCAAGGATTTCGCGAAGAACAATTCGATCCAGCTCAACGACACCCACCCGGTGCTCGCGATCCCGGAGCTCATGCGCATCCTGCTCGACGAGCACGATTTCGGTTGGGATGAAGCCTGGAAGATCGTCCAAGGCACGTTCGCGTACACGAACCACACGGTTTTGGCTGAAGCGCTGGAGACCTGGGAGATCGCAATTTTCGAGCGTCTCTTCCCGCGTATCCTCGAGATCGTGCGTGAGATCGACCGTCGCTTCCGTGAAGAGATGGCCGAGAAGGGTCTGAGCGAGGACAAGATCAACTACCTCGCACCTGTCTCTGGCAACCGCGTTCACATGGCGTGGATTGCCTGCTACGCCTCCTACTCGATCAACGGCGTCGCCGCTCTCCACACGGAGATCCTCAAGGCTGACACGCTCAATGACTGGTACAAGCTCTGGCCAGAAAAGTTTAATAACAAGACGAATGGTGTGACTCCGCGCCGCTGGCTGCACCAGTGCAACCCGCGCCTGTCCGCACTGCTGACCGAACTCATGGGTTCGGATGAGTGGGTGCGCGATCTGGACAAGCTCAAGGAGCTCGGCCACTACGGTTCTGATCCTGCCGTGCTTGACCGCGTCAACGAGATCAAGCATGCCAACAAGGTGGATTTCGCGAAGTGGATCAAGAACCGTCAGGGTATCGAGATCGATCCGAACGCTATTTTCGACACCCAGATCAAGCGCCTGCACGAGTACAAGCGCCAGCTGCTCAACGCGTTCTACATTCTTGATCTGTACTTCCAGATCAAGGAAGATCCGTCGATTGAGGTTCCGCCGCGTGTGTTCATCTTCGGTGCGAAGGCCGCTCCTGGCTACGTGCGTGCGAAGGCGATCATCAAGCTCATCAACACGATTGGTGATCTGGTGAACGACGACGCCGATGTGGCCGGCCGCCTCAAGGTCGTGTTCGTGGAGAACTACAACGTCTCTCCTGCCGAGCACATCATTCCGGCAACGGATGTGTCCGAGCAGATCTCTACGGCCGGCAAGGAAGCGTCGGGTACGGGCAACATGAAGTTCATGATGAACGGTGCTCTGACGCTTGGCACGATGGACGGCGCGAACGTGGAGATCGTTGATTCGGTTGGACACGACAACGCCTACATTTTCGGCGCCGAGGAAGACGAGCTTCCCGAGTTGCGCAAGACGTACGATCCGCGCCGTACTGCGGCCGAAACGCCTGGCCTTCAGCGGGTTGTCGACGCGCTTGTGGATGGCACACTCGACGACGGCGGCACCGGGCTCTTCCACGACCTGCACCATTCGCTCATGACCGGCGACTGGGGCGGGGCCGACGAGTACTATGTGCTCGGCGATTTCGCCTCCTACCGCGAGACCCGCGACAGGATGGCGAAGGACTACTACGCCGATCGCCGCCACTGGGCTGCGATGGTGTGGAAGAACATCACCGAGTCTGGCCGTTTCTCTTCCGACCGCACGATCCGCGACTACGCGCGTGAGGTGTGGAAGATCGAACCGCAGAAGATCTAAGAAGATCTAACAGGTCTCATGCCAGCCTCGTTAAGCTGGCGAGCAGGCTCTTTCCCGTGGGCTCTTATGGACGCCCGTGGGAAGGAGCCTGCTTTTATTTCGGCCGAGGTCTCACGCCTGGCCGAGGTCTTGCGCTGGCCGAGGTTCCCCGTTTCTGCTTATATAGCAATTCTGCCGGACTCGAGGGCCTCCAACCTCCCCAAAACTGCTTATATAGCAATTCTGAGAGGCGTGCCGTCCGGCAGGTCATTTCGTGGTGGGTGAAGTCAGCAAAAATAGCATTGCTATCCATTAAGATCGAAGACGTGACAATAAACGCTGTTCCTCCCCGGCGCACTTGGCGCAGAGCCCGCATGGCCACGCCAAAAGTCGGCAGCGTCCGCTTCCCCCACGAGTAGGAAAGGCAGCTTCAATGACTGACAAGCCCGCGCCAAAGTCGGCGCCCAAGACCACCACTGCTAAGACGACTGCTGCTAAGACGGCCACGGCCAAGACCACCGCCGCTAAAGCCACAACGGCAAAGACCGCCGCTTCGAAGACGACGACGGCGAAGACCGCGGCAGCTAAGACCACCGCTACCGCTAAGGCAAGCACGGCGAAGACAGCCGCAGCTAAAGCACCCGCGAAGACCGCGGCAACCAAGACCACGGCAGCTAAGACGACCACTGCTAAGACCACCACCACGAAGCGCACAACAACCAAGCGCGCAACCGCCAAGTCCACAGCGCCGTCGGCTACCACTCCCCCGGGATTCACGGATCCGGTGGCTAGCCCTCAGGTTGCTCCGTTCGCGCCGGTTGGCCGGATTCCGATCGTGAACGTCCAGCCCGTTATCGAAAATGGCGCGTGGCCGGCCAAGGGCACCGAGAACGAAGCCTTCCCCGTGACCGCAACCGTGTTCCGGGAAGGGCACGACAAGTTTGGTGCGGCCGCCGTTCTCGTTGATCCGGATGGTAACGAAGTGCAAGAAGCGATTATGCACGATACTCATCCCGGCCTGAATATTTACAAGGGCTGGCTCACTCCAACCAAGCCTGGCGACTGGTCGTTCTTCGTGCGTTCGTGGTCGGATCCGATGGCCACGTGGTACCACGATTCAGAACTGAAGTTGAATGCGGACGTCGACGTTGAACTCGTCTTCCTCGAAGGCGAAAGGCTTTTCCGCCGCGCGATGGAAGCGATGCCCAAGGACTCCGACGAGTGGGATGTGCTCGACGACGCCGTGCAGGTCATGCAGCGCAAGCGGGTAGCAAAGGGTATCCGCTTTGCTGCGGCCACCTCCGACGACGTCAAGGCGGCACTCGCCAAGTATCCGGTACGCGATTCAGTAACGGAATCTGCGCGTTACCCGCTGGCGGTCGACAGGGAGCGCGCGCTCGTTGGTTCGTGGTACGAAATCTTCCCGCGGACCGTGGGCTCCTACTATGACAACGAGAAGAAGAAGTGGGTTTCTGGCACGTTCGAGACGGCCGCGAAGGATCTGGATCGTATTGCCGGGATGGGCTTCGACGTCATCTATCTGACGCCCATCCACCCCATTGGTGAAACGAACCGCAAGGGTCGTAACAACACGCTCAATGCTAAGCCGGAGGATCCGGGCTCGCCGTACGCTATCGGTTCGAAGGACGGCGGCCACGATTCGATTCATCCTGATCTGGGCACGTTCGATGATTTCGATAAGTTCGTGGCGCGTGCCAAGGAGCTCGGCATGGAGGTCGCACTCGACATCGCGCTGCAGGCCTCGCCGGATCACCCGTGGGTGAAGGATCATCCGGAGTGGTTCACCACGCGCGCCGATGGCACGATCGCGTTCGCGGAGAACCCGCCGAAGAAGTATGAGGACATCTACCCGCTGAACTTCGATAACGATCCAGAAGGGATCTATCAGGAGATCAAGCGTGTGCTCGAGGTGTGGGTCTCGCACGGGGTGACTGCGTTCCGTATCGATAACCCGCACACGAAGACGTTGCCGTTCTGGCATCGCCTGCTCGCCTACTTCCGTAAGAACCATCCGGACGTCATCTTCCTGTCGGAAGCGTTCACGAAGCCCCCGATGTTGCAGACTCTCGGTGCAATTGGTTTCCATCAGTCGTACAACTACTTCGCGTGGCGTAACGAGAAGAAGGAAATCGAAGAGTACTTGGTGGAGCTCGCCCACGAGTCGGATGCGCGCGTGCGCCCGGCGTTCTGGCCGACCACACACGATATCCTCACGCCGTACATGCAGCGCGGCGGAGTGCCAGCGTTTGCGATCCGTGCGATCCTCGCAGCTACCGGTTCGCCCACGTGGGGTATTTACAACGGCTACGAGCTGGTTGAAAATGTTGCCCGCCCGGGTGCCGAAGAGCAGATTGACAACGAAAAGTACCAGTACAAGAACCGCGACTACTCGGCCGGTGACGCGCTGGGTATCGCCGATCTGCTTGGCAAGCTGAATGAGATTCGCGGCAAGCATCTGGCGTTGCGGCGTCTGCGTAACGTGACGATCAACCCCACGAATAATGACAACATCCTGTGCTTCTCGAAGGTCACCAAGCCTGAAGAGTCACCGGACGGATCTGTTGATATGGTTATCGTCGTCCTCAACCTGAACCCGTACGAGACGCACGCGGCCACGATCAACCTGGATCTGTCTGTGTTCGGCACCTCGCCCACGTGGGACGGTTCGCCGGCCATCGAAGTTCATGACGAGCTGTCCGGGTCCACGTTCTACTGGAATGACCGCCCGTACGTGAGCTTGGATCCGCAGGGTCAGGTTGCCCATATCCTGTCTGTAAAGGTTCTGTAGTGCCCCAATCTCCGCACGCGTTACCGCAGCCGGCTACGGCTACCGATCAGGGTCATCGCCCGGGTTTGAGCAATGACCCTGATTGGTTCCGGACCGCGGTGTTCTACGAAGTTTTGCTCCGCGCTTTCGGTGATTCCACCGGTTCGGGCCAAGGTGATCTCCGCGGCCTGATCGACCACCTCGACTACCTGCAGTGGCTGGGAATCGATTGCCTGTGGATTCCGCCGTTCTATCCGTCGCCGATGCGCGACGGCGGATACGACGTGTCGAACTTTACGGCGATTTCGCCGGAGTACGGCACGATGGAGGATTTCGAGGAGCTGATCGAGGAAGCGCACGCGCGTGGCATCCGGATCATTATCGACCTCGTCGTTAACCACACGTCGGATCAGCATCCGTGGTTCCAGTCGTCGAGGTCGAATCCGGACGGGCCGTTCGGGGATTTCTACGTGTGGCGCGATACGGACACGGAGTACGCGGACGCCCGCATTATCTTCATTGATACCGAGGCGTCGAACTGGACGTTTGATCCGGTGCGCCGCCAGTATTTCTGGCACAGGTTCTTCTCTCACCAGCCGGATCTCAACTATGAGAATCCGAAGGTGCGTGAAGCGGTGAAGGACGTGGTGCGTTTTTGGGCGCGCCTCGGCATTGACGGCTTCCGCCTGGACGCGGTGCCCTACCTGTTTGAGGAGGAGGGCACGAACTGTGAAAACCTGCCGCGCACGCACGGTTTCTTGGCAGAGATGCGTGCGATGCTGGACGAGGAATTCCCCGGCAAGATCATGCTCGCTGAGGCTAATCAGTGGCCAGAAGACGTCGTGGAATATTTTGGCACCGAGGAAGAACCGGAGTGCCACATGTGTTTCCATTTCCCCGTGATGCCGCGGATTTTCTATGCGCTGCGCGACCAGCGTGCGACGGCGATCCGCGATATTTTGCGTGCGACGCCGGACATCCCGGCGGGCACCCAGTGGGGCACGTTCCTGCGTAATCATGACGAGCTGACTCTCGAAATGGTTTCCACAGAGGAACGCGCGAAAATGTATGGCTGGTATGCGGAAGACCCGCGGATGCGCGCCAACGTGGGCATCCGCCGTCGTCTTGCTCCGCTGCTCGGTAATTCGCGTGCCGAAATCGAACTGGCGAACGCGCTCTTGCTGTCGTTGCCAGGTTCGCCGTGCCTCTACTACGGCGACGAGCTGGGCATGGGCGATAACATTTGGTTGCCGGATCGCGATTCGGTGCGCACTCCGATGCAGTGGACGCCGGATAGGAACGCGGGTTTTTCGACGGCGGACCCGGGCAAACTCTATCTGCCTGTCATTCAGTCGCTCGTCTACCACTATCAGGCGATTAACGTCGAGGCGCAGCTGGCCCAGCCGTCGTCGCTGCTGCATTGGATGCGCGGAATCCTGTCGGTTCGCCGGCAGTATCCGGTACTCGGCAATGGCGAGTTTGAACTGCGTGAAGCGAACAACGAGGCCGTGCTCTCGTTCACTCGGGTTAACGAGGAGCAGGCGATGCTGTGCGTCATGAATCTGGCGAACACTCCGCGAGCCGCGGAGATTTCGATTCCGGAATTTGCTGGCTGGCAGGTCAAGGACGTGTTCGGCGGCGCCGGCTTCCCGCAGGTTGCCCGTGATGGCACCTATCCGATGACGCTCGGTTCGCGTGATTTCTTCTGGTTGGAGCTCATCCGCCCGGGCACACAGGAACCAGCGCCCGTGGAGGGTATTGAGGCTCCGGCGTCATGACGATGCACGGATGGACTACCTCACCTGCCCGCTTGGCGCAGGCAACCGGCGACTGGATTACTCAGGCGCGCTGGTTCACGGGCGATCCCGATGCGGAGCTCCGGTTCGTACACGCAAGTCCGATTGCGGTGACTGATCATGTGACTACCGTGCTGTTCCTGGTTCGTAGCGGCGAGCTACCCCTGAGCGTGCCGCTGACTTTCCGAAGGGCTGGCGGGGCGGCGTCGTCGCCTGGGCCCATCGGCGCTATCGATGACGTCCGGATTTGGGACGCGACGGACGATCCCGACGGCCAGCGTGCGCTCCTTGACCTACTCATGAGCGGGCGCACCGACACGTCCGGCGCGCTTCGCCTCGAAGCCCGCCCGTTGCGCCGGGATCTACCGGCGATAGCGAGCTCGCATCGGCTCACCTCGGAACAGTCGAACACGTCGGTCATCTACTCATTCGCCGAGCCGGATTCCACTGGTTCGCAAGGTTTGATCTTGAAACTTTTCCGAGTGCTCTCCAATGGGGTTAATCCCGACGTCGAATTGCAGCAGGCACTTGACGCCGTCGGCTCTGCGGCCGTGCCGCGACAGTACGGATCTGTGCGTGGCGCGTGGCAGGGCATGGAAGCGGACGTGCTCGTGGCACAGGAGTTTTTAGCGGGCGCGCTCGATGCCTGGCAAGTGGTCACCGGCCGGTTGAGCAACGCAGACTTCGCCGTCGGCGACGACATCACCCAGCTTGGAGCGTTGACTGCACAGATTCATCGGGAGCTCGCCGGTTCCTTCGATACGCAACGTCCGAATGAAACGCAGCGCAATGAGCTGATTTCTCAGTGGCACGCACGTGCCGAGCAAGCCATCGCAGACGCCCCTCAGTTAGCTGAACATCGCGACGCGATCAGGGCAGTGTTCGCCAAAGCACGCGACGTCGAATGGCCGGCGTTGCAGCGTATTCACGGCGACTATCACCTCGGCCAAGTATTGCGCGTACCCGATCGCGGTTGGGTGGCACTCGACTTCGAAGGTGAACCCCTCCGGCCGCTCGCTCAGCGCACCGCTCCTGATCTTGCCCTGCGCGACGTGGCCGGCATGCTGCGCTCCTTCGATTACGCGGGCGGTTCAGCACTCCTCGCGGGTGGTGACGAACAGCTGCTGGCGGACTGGGCCTCGCGAGCACAACATGCCTTCCTTACCGGGTACGGCGAACTGAGCGCTGATGAACAGGTTTTGCTGGACGCGCTCGTGCTCGATAAGGCGCTGTACGAGGTGTCATACGAGGTAGCAGCGCGCCCTGATTGGGTGGAGATCCCGATACTTGGAGTTCTTCGGCTCATTAGCCGCTCGAAAACATAAACCAGCGTAGAATGTGACTAATACTTGCCAGTGCCAAGCTAGAAGGAATGTGACATGACCGCACAGCCTGAACCGATGATGATCGACCACGAGATTCTTGATGCCGTGTCCAACGGAGTACACCATTCGCCTCATGATGTGCTCGGGCCGCACACCAATGGTGAGAACGTCACGATTCGAGTGAGCCGTCAGCTCGCCGATGAGGTGACGATCGTGACCGAAGACGGCGAATACCCTGCCGCCCACGAATGGAACGGCATCTGGGTAGTTGCCCTTGACGGCGGGGAAATCCCCACGTACCGGGTGCGCGCGAAGTACGGCGATTTTGAAGCCACCACGGATGACGGCTATCGCTTCCTTCCCACCATCGGCGAAGTGGATCGCTACCTGTTTTCTGAGGGCCGCCACGAAGAGCTGTGGAAAGTCCTCGGCGCACACATCCGTGAATACGACACGCCCATGGGTACCGTGCGTGGCACGAGCTTTTCCGTGTGGGCGCCGAACGCGCGCGTGGTGCGGGTGATTGGTGATTTCAACTCGTGGAACGGCGTCGCCTCTGCCATGCGTACCATGGGTGCCTCCGGTATTTGGGAACTGTTCATCCCCGGCGCGGACGATGGCCAGCGGTACAAGTTTGAAATCCAGTATGAGGACGGCTCCTGGCACCAAAAGGCAGATCCGATGGCACGGCGTACCGAGGCCCCGCCGTCAACGGCCTCCATCATCACCGAATCGCACTTCGAATGGGACGATTCCGAGTGGATGGAAAAGCGTGCCCAGTCCGATCCGCATCAGGGTCCGGTCTCGATCTACGAGGTACACCTCGGCTCGTGGCGTCAGGGCTTGGATTACCGTTCAGCCGCCGAACAGCTTATCGGCCATGTCAAGTATCTTGGTTTCACGCACGTGGAGTTCATGCCGCTGGCAGAGCATCCGTTTGGCCCGTCGTGGGGATACCAGGTGACGTCCTACTACTCCCCCACGGCTCGCTTCGGCCATCCGGACGATCTGCGTTACCTGATCTCCGAACTGCACAAGGCCGGCATCGGCGTCATCATGGACTGGGTGCCTGCCCACTTCCCGAAGGACGAATGGGCTCTCGCCCGATTCGATGGCACGCCACTGTACGAAGATCCGAACCCGATGCGCGGCGAACAGCCCGATTGGGGCACGTACGTGTTCAACTTTGGCCGCCGCGAAGTGCGCAACTTCCTCGTGGCCAACGCACTGTACTGGCTCGAAGAGTTCCACATTGACGGCATCCGGGTGGACGCCGTCGCGTCCATGCTCTACCTCGACTACTCGCGCGAGGACGGCCAGTGGCAGCCGAACGTGTACGGCGGGCGCGAAAACCTTGAAGCGATCTCCTTCATCCAAGAGGCCAACGCCACTGCTTACCGTAAGCATCCGGGCATCATGATGATTGCTGAAGAGTCGACGTCGTGGGGCGGGGTCACCGGCATGACGGAGCAGGGCGGTCTCGGCTACGGTCTGAAGTGGAACATGGGCTGGATGAACGACACCCTGCACTACATGCAGGAAAAGCCTGTCAACCGCAAGTGGCATCACGGCCAGCTCACGTTCTCGCTTGTGTACGCGTTCTCCGAGCAGTTCATTCTGCCGCTGTCACACGATGAGGTGGTTCACGGCAAGGGCTCGCTGTACTCGAAGATGCCGGGCGATCACTGGCAGAAGCTGGCGGGCGTGCGCTTGCTGTTGGCTTACCAGTGGTCGCATCCGGGTAAGCAGTTGCTGTTCATGGGTCAAGAGTTCGCGCAGATCGACGAGTGGAACTCCGGGCGCAGCCTCGACTGGTGGCTAACCGACAACCCTGGTCACGACGGCGTGATGAGCTGCGTCAAGCGCCTCAACGAGATCTACCTCGACTACCCTGCCCTGTGGTCTGACGACCACACGAACAACGGCTTCGAATGGCTTGAGGTCAACGATTCTGATCACAACGTGCTCGCCTACCTGCGCAAGTCCAAGGACGGCGAAGACATGGTGGTTGCCGTGTGTAACTTCTCTGGAGTTCCGCACAACGACTACCGGGTTGGCCTGCCCGTTCCGGGCGTGTGGGAAGAGATTCTCAATACCGACGCCGTCGAGTACGGCGGTTCGGGAGTCGGCAACCTGGGTGCCGTGGAGACTGAGGACATCGAATGGGCCGGCCGGCCTTACTCGGCTAACCTCCAGTTGCCGCCCTACGGCGTCGTCTACCTCACTCCGCAAAAGGCGAAGGCTGTCGAGGCCGAAGCTGCAGATGCTGTCGAAGCTGGCGCTGAAGACGCCGAATAGGGGGATGTAAACCCAAGCGCGTAAACCTAGCGCGGGGGCGGGGGCTCGATATCGGGCTCCCGCCCCTTGTGCATTCCAGTCGAAAATTCCAGACAGTGAGACGATTCGTCCCTCAATTTGGCCAAGCCGAGTTCATTTTGTAGATTAACCACATGAATATTTTCGTGTACGCAAACGCCCAGTCCGTTATGACTGCCCGTTTCGTTGCGCGAATGTGCGTGTGCTAGGTAGCAGCGCACGTTGGGCGCGCGGCCGCCTGTAGCACTTTTTAGCCGGAGTTATCCTCGCAGATCGAGTTTCTCCGAGCCCACATTTTCAGCCTTTATTCACATTCAGGATATTCATGCCTACAGATTTAGCATCTCCGGAGGCCTTCGGCTGGCTTCCGGCACCGGAATCAACACAACTACCGGCACACATCACCACGTCGTTTGAGGTCATGCCACCTCGTAACCCGGCGGCGGCGCCCAAGTTTTGGACGACGGTGAAAAAGCTCGTCGACGCCCGGCCAAATTTTATTTCCGTCACGTACGGGGCGGCCGGTCAGGATCGGCGTGGGGCGCGCGAGGTCACCGAAATCTTCGCCCGGCACATTCCCACTCCCCCGATCGCACACCTGACCTGCGTGGGTACGTCGATCAACGAGATCACCCAGATTGTCACCGATTATCTGGACTCCGGCGTGCGCACGTTCCTCGCGCTGCGCGGTGATCCGCCGGTAAACAAGCCGGATTGGTCGCCAGCCGACGACGCTCTGCAGCGTGCCACCGATTTGATCCAGTTGATTCGCGAGGTGGATTATAAGCGTGCGACGGCGTCGTCGTCGTTCGCCTTGCAAAGCGCGCTCGCTCCTATCCGGATCGCGGTTGCTACTTTCCTCAACGGAAACCCGGCATCGGGAACCACACGCGAACAGGAGATCTCGCGCCTGCTACAAAAGCAACTGGCCGGTGCCGATTTCGCGATCACCCAGCTGTTTTGGTGTGCCCGTGACTACGCAGATTTCGTTGCCGAAGCGCGTGCAGCTGGCGTGACGATCCCGATCGTGCCTGGCATTTTGCCGCCGGTGGAAACGCGCCGCGTGCTCCGCACTCAGGAGCTCACCGGGGTCACGCCGTCCCCGCGGATCCTCGAAGCTCTCGGTAACACCAACACCCCGGAAGAAGCCGAAGCGGTGGGCGTGGATATCGCCGCCGATCTGGCGCTCGAGGTGCTCGCAGAAGGAGCTCCGGGCATTCACTTGTACACGTTTAACAGGGCCGAACCGGCACTTGCGGTTATGGCCAAGGTGGCGCGCCAACACCGCGCCTAAACCATCATCACGACCTACGAAAAATCACAACACACAAAGGAAATACAATGACGAAGCTAACCTCTACGATCCTCGGCTATCCGCGCATCGGCGTGAACCGCGAGCTCAAGCGCGCGCTCGAATCCTACTGGGCGGGCAAGATCTCCAAGGAAGAGTTCCTGGGTGCAACGAAGCAGCTGCGCCTGGCCAATTACGAACGGCTAACCGATCTTGGGCTGGGCGAGCCTGGCGCGATCCCCGATTCGCACACCTACTATGACCAGGTGCTTGACGCGGCGTTCCTTGTTGGCGCGATCCCGCAGCGTTTTGCCGATCTGGACGGGCTGGACGCCTACTTTGCTGCCGCACGCGGTGATGCCACCCATCCGGCCAACGAGATGACCAAATGGTTCGACACGAACTACCACTACATCGTGCCAGAGATCGATTCACATACTGAGTTTGCTTACACGGATACGCAGATCGTGGACCGCTACCGGGAGGCGGCTCAGGCCGGGTACCAGGTGCGTCCCGTCGTCGTTGGCCCGGTAACCCTGCTCGCGCTTGCAAAGGGCACCGATGATGAGCCGGATTTCGATCCGCTCGCGCGTCTTGATGACGTGCTCCCCGCCTACGAACAGCTGCTCGCCGAGCTCGCCGCGCTTGGAGCGCCGTGGGTGCAGTTCGACGAGCCCGCACTTGCCACGGATAACCTGCCTGCTTCTCGTAAGCGACTCACGGAACTCGCGGGCAAGGTGTACACCCGGTTCGCCGAGATTGCCGACCGCCCGCAGATTCTGCTGGCAGTGCCATACGGTGATTCTTCGCAGGCGTTCTCCACGCTCGTCGGTACCGGCGTGGAAGCGATCGGGGTTGATCTTGATCGTGGCACGCTGCCCGAAGGCGCCACGGCGCAGGGCATCACGCTCGCGGCCGGCGTCGTGGACGGGCGTAACATTTGGCGCACCGATCTGCAGGAAGCGGCTGACAAGCTAGAGGCCGCTCGCCAGACGGGCGCACGGGTGGTGGCGAGCACGACGACGTCGTTGCAGCACGTGCCGCACACCCTCGAAGGGGAAACCTGGGACGAGCCGCTCAATTCTAACTTGCACTCGTGGCTGGCGTTCGCGGACGAAAAGGTGGCCGAGATCGTGACGCTTGGCCGCGGGCTTGCCGACGGCTGGGATGCAATCAGCCTCGAGATCGCCGAGTCCACCGCCGCGCTCGAGCAGCGCGCGGCAAGCGCTGGCGTTACGGTGCAGCACGTTCGCGAGCGCACCGCCGCCCTCACCGATGCTGACCGTACGCGTGGGGATGCTGCCGAGCGTCAGAAGGTTCAGCGGGAGAAGTTGCAGTTGCCGGTGTTGCCGACGACGACGATCGGTTCGTTCCCGCAGCGCACTGAGCTTCGGGTAGCGCGTGCGAAGCGTCGCTCTGGCGAGCTGGACGAGGCCGGCTACCGCGAGGTGCTGAAGAACGAGATCACGTCGGTCATCGAGTTGCAGGAAGAGCTTGGCCTAGATGTGCTCGTGCATGGCGAGGCGGAGCGTAACGACATGGTGCAGTACTTTGCCGAGCTACTCGAAGGTTTTGCGGTGACGCACAACGGTTGGGTGCAGTCGTATGGTTCGCGCTGTACGCGCCCGTCGATCCTGTGGGGTGACGTGGAGCGTAAGCAGTCGCTCGGTGGCGAGTGGATCCAGTACGCGCAGTCGCTCACGGACAAGCCGGTCAAGGGCATGCTGACTGGGCCGGTCACGATCATCGCATGGTCGTTCCCGCGCCGGGATATTCCGCTACCTGAGGTGGCCGACCAGCTCGCACTCGCACTACGCGATGAAATCGCTGACCTCGAAGCTCACGGCACGCCCGTCATCCAGGTGGACGAGCCCGCCCTGCGCGAGCTGCTTCCGCTGGACGCCGATAAGCACGCTGATTACTTGGCGTGGTCGGTGGGAGCCTTCCGGCTCGCAACCTCGGGCGTGCAGCCCCAGACCCAGATCCACACCCACTTGTGCTATTCGGAGTTCAACCAGATCATTGACGCGATTGCCGGCTTGGATGCGGACGTGACCTCCGTGGAGGCGGCGCGTTCACGCATGGAACTGTTGGAGTCGGTGGAGGGTAAGTTCTCGAACGATATTGGCCCGGGCGTGTGGGATATCCACTCCCCGCGCGTTCCAGCTACCGAAGAATTGGTAGACCTGATTGAAGCAGCGCTCGAGAACGTCCCGGCTGCGCAGCTGTGGGTCAACCCCGATTGCGGATTGAAGACCCGCGACTACGACGAAACCGTCAAGTCCCTACGCAACCTGGTGGCCGCAACGGCGCAAGTACGTGAGAAGCTCGAGGCAGCACGCTCGTAGTAGCCTCGTCAGCTCCTCGGAGCCTAGTCAGGTGGGGCCGGTGGTCTGAGACCACCGGCCCCACCTTGTTCACAATCAAGAGCCGTCAGAAAACGCGGTGGGATCCTACCGAACTGTCAATCAGACACTTATTCACTTTCGGCTATGAGATCCCACCGCGTTACTGCGAACTAAAGAAGTCTTAGCCCTTGACAGCACCTCCGGTCAGGCCAGAAACTATGTACTTTTGCAAGAACAAGAACAACAACAGGATCGGCAGCGCAGAAATGACCGAACCGGCAGCAAACCAATCCCACTGCTTGTCATTTCCACCAACCCACAAATTCATTCCCACCGCAAGAGTCCAGTTTGACTGACTGGTAAGGATCGTACGGGAAAGAATGAAATCATTGAATGCCGAAATGAAGGACAGCAGACCGACAACCGCAAGAATAGGGATCACCAGCGGCATGATGATCGTCCAGTACACTTGGCCGTGCGAGGCACCGTCAATTTTAGCTGCCTCATCAAGCTCCATCGGGATCGAATTGAAAAATCCGTACATGAGGAACGTGTTAGCGCCCAGCGCACCGCCAAGGTAAACACAGATCAGTGCTATCTTCGAATCTATCCCCAACCAAGGAATGATGTCCCCCAGTGTGGTAAGGAGCAAGAAGATCGCCACAAAAGTCAACAACTGCGGGAACATTTGGATCACCATAAGCGACATGAGAGTCACTTTCCGCCCCTTGAAACGGTACCGCGAAAAGGCGTATGCCGCCGCAGCCCCCATCAGGACAGTGCCAACCGCCGTCGCCACCCCAATGATGAGCGTATTCTTCAGCCACGTCCAAAACATGGTGTCCGAAAGCTCCTGAAAATTCTGCGTCGATACGTTTGCAAACAGATCATTCGCACCCGTAAGCGTGGTTGAAATATTCGGATTGAGAGCCGCTGACACGATGTACACAATCGGGAAGGCAGCATACACCACGGCAACAATTCCAACCACGTGGCGGAACCCTAGCTCACGGAACCATTGCCCGACGGGCATCCGGTTATCGCGCACCTGAAGTTGGGCAGAACGAGCATCGCCCGTCATATTCTCTTGATCTAAGCTCATTACGATCCCAACCCTTCGAACGCATTTGATTTCTTAAACGAGTAGAGCGAGACGCTCCCCACGATCAGGAAGATGACAAGCGACATTGCGGCTGCCAAACCGTAGTTCGGCAACGCCTCGCCTGTCAGGCCAGCGATCTTGTAAACCATAGAGATCAAAATATCTGTGTGCCCAACTGGAACAGATGCATCTGACATCGCTGGGCCGCCGCCGTTCAACATGTAAATCAAATTAAAATTATTGAAGTTGAACGCGAAAGAGGAAATCAGCAGCGGCGTTAGTGAGATCATCAGCTGCGGGAAGGTAACGTTGCGCCACACTTGGAAGGTGGAAGCCCCATCAATCTTTGCTGCCTCAACCAGGTCTCCGGGGATCGATTGCAGCGCCCCTGTCACGATTAAGAACATGTATGGGAAGCCCATCCACAGGTTCACTAAAATTACTGATACTTTCGCCATCGTGGGGTCAGTCAACCACGGAATTTCCATGCCCAGTAGCTCGTTGAAGAACCCATATCGAGCATTCATCAGGCCAGCAAAAAGGAACGCTGTCATGAATGATGGGAACGCATAAGGTAGCAGCATCATTGTGCGATAGAACTTGCGCCCCTTCATTCGCTCGTCGTTCATAACGATGGCTAAGACCATGCCCAAAAGGAACGTGGTAAGAACCGACATTGCCGCGAATATGACATTCCAGATCAGCACGGATGCAAACGGCTGAGCGTAGCGAGAATCGGAAAAGCCCTGGATGAAGTTATCGAATCCGACGTTCACCCGCCAGCCCACGCCGAGCTTCTCACCGGTCTGGCTTTCGAAGAAGCCTACCTCGTCGTTTGCGAAGTACACCTTGCCTGTTTCCGTGTCAACCATCGCGTCGCGTTCGTCGTCGTATTTTAACGACGACGTGAACTCGAAAGCCGTGGTTCCGGTTTGCGTTCCTATCGTACCGGCCTCCGGATCCGAGCTGAGTGGAACTCGCAACTGTGTTATCTCTTGCTGTCGTGCCGTAAGATCTGCACCGGTCAGCGGCTCCCAACCCTCCACTGTGACGATTCGGTTGCCATCGATCTCACCCGCGACCTTTTCAAGGGGTTGATCTGCGCTACCTACTTTGAGCTCTCCGTCGGCAAGGACGGCGAATCCGAGTTCGCCGTCCTTATGTACGAGCGCGAGCGGGTACTGTGGGGAACCCTCCACACGTTTGAAGCTATTTTGGAGCACTAGAGCGTTAATTGCTTGCGATTTATTAAGCGTGTGCTGATGGCCGTAGTTCGTAAAAGCAATATAGCCCGTATAGACGATCGTGAACGCTTGAAAGACGAGCAGAAAGATCAGCCCAGGCGTCAAGTACTTCAGTGCGAGGGTACGTTTAGAAAAATACACCCAGTCAGTGAAAATAACTAGGGCTACCATCAGGATCCCTAGCAGCCAAGAGCCTTGGCCGAAAGCAGTGAATATAACATGTATGCCGAGGGCATTCACCAATGCCATAAGAATAAGTTTGGCAATGAAACCAGGAGACCAGTTCGTGGCTTGCGAATCCTTCTTGCGATTTTCTTGACGACGCCGTTGCCTTGCCTTACTCGCCTCGGACTGAACCGTCATTGACATGGTTCCTCCTCGAGTTTTATTGAGGCGCGACCTTTGCCAGGTCGTGACTTGATAAGCCGGTGCCGGCTAGTTCTTACTCGCCGGCACCGGCCCTCATTCGATTTCTTACTTCGCTATCTCTGCTTCGATATCAGAGATCATCTTTTCCCACACCCCTGCTGGGTCGGAATCGCCTTGCAGGATCTGTGCTTCCGTCTTGCCCCAGAAGGTCCACACAGCACCCATCTCTGGCAGAGACGGCATCGGAAGCGCATCCTTACCAGCAGCAGCAAAGCCAGCCATCAGTGGATCAGACTGAGCGGCAGTGGCAGATTCGGTCAGCGCGGGCAGACGCTGGCCGATCTTGTACAACTCGTCTTGCACCTGCTTTGAGCCCACGTAGTTAACAAGGAAGTCTGTAGCGAGCAACTGGTTCTTCGATCCGGCATTGACGAAACCGCCTTGCACGCCAAGGAACGGTGATGCCGGCTTATCACCCGTGGTTGGAATCGGATCGACTGAGATATTCATATCCTTGAAATCTCCCAGCATCCACGGGCCACCCAAAATATAGGGCGACTGTCCATTCTTGAAAGCTTCGACCGCGATGTCATAGTTCACGTTGGTGTCTAGAACGCCCGTGCCACCCTGGCCGTTTGCGGAAAGCCACTTGGCAAACGCGAGCCCCTGTTCGCCTCCGAGGTTGAGTTTCTTCGTGTAGCCACCATCGCTGTCGAGTTCAAACACCGAGCCAGAGAACGAGGCTTCGAACGGATACATCGTGTACGGGTCACCCTCGCTGCCAATTTGCATGATGAACGGGTACTGGACGCCCGCCTCCTTGCCCTTGGCGATCATTTCGTCGAAAGTTGCCGGAGTCGAATCAACCAGATCAGCGTTGCGAATAATTGCAAGGTTTTCTACTGCGTAGGGAACTCCGTACGTTGTTCCCTCATACGTAAAGGCCTGAACCGCGAGGTCATTGAATTCCTTCGCCTTATCGCCAAGTTCTACCGGAGCTACGAGGCCGTTGGTCACGAACTCACCGAGCCAATCATGTGCGCCAAACACGATGTCCGGACCTTCACCGGCTGCTGCCTGTGAGGCGAACTCAGAGCGCATCTGGTCATTTTCTTTAACTACGAGTTCAACTTCGTTACCAGTATTTGCCTTGTAGTTCTCAGCTGCCATCTTGAACGCCGGTTCCCGGTTCGCGTCCGTCCAAATAACCAGCTTACCGCCGCTGTTTTCAGAGGTCTGTTCCTGCTTGGTGGCGTCAGCCGAAGGCTTCTCGCCGCCGTCGTTATTTGAGCAGGCGGCGAGCGTCAACGCCAGTCCTGCCGATGCCATAAGAGCAATGCTCCGTCGCATTTTTTCTCCTCGTATTCATGAAATTGTGTGTGTTCACTGTAACCTCGCATTGAGGTTAGCCGCGCGTCACCCGCTGAGCCTCCTCGCCCGCGTAGTGTTAACTGCGATTATAGGATTCCGTAACTTCACTGCACCGCTTTTCAGTATCTTTGCAAAAAGGCAGTTCTTCAAACCCCTTATTTATCAGGGATTACTCTTTTTCGGCGCCTCTGAAGCAGAGCAATTTTGCAAGATTTTCGAAAACTTGTTGCACTTTCGTTATCATTTTCGCAGGACAATGACGACCTATCTTCATGGAGGGGATCCATGGCTCATCGGATTCGGTTGGCAGACATAGCCGCTCAAGCCGGTGTTTCCACTGCTACCGTGTCGCGTGTACTCAATGCAAAGAGTTCTGTGGCGCCTAAAACGCGGCAAGCTGTAGTTGCTGCACTTGACCTTCTGGGTTATGAGCGCCCCAAAACCTTACGGGAACACGGCGGCGGGCTGGTCGGCATGATAGTTCCCGAATTGACAAACCCTATTTTCCCGTTCTTCACGCAATCGATAGTTTCGGCACTTTCACTTCAGGGGTACACTCCCCTACTGGGCACCCAGATGGCCGGAGGGACTACCGAGGATTCCTACGTTGAAACGATGCTTGCCCATCGCGTAGCCGGATTTGTTTTCGTTTCTGGCTTGCACGCGGATTCGACGGCGAATATTTCCAGGTACGAGCGTATTATTGCGCGCAAGATTCCTTTCGTGACCATCAACGGTGCGCACCCTGGCTTACGCAACCCTGATTTTTCTACCGACGACGCCGACGCAATCCGGCAAGCTGTCTGTCACTTAACTAGTCTGGGCCATCAGAAGATCGGTTTTGCATCTGGTCCCCTACGTTTTATCCCATCGCTTCACAAGACGGAAGCGTTTATTGACGCAATGCGCCACTCGCACCCGCACGAACAGCCGCGCGTTGTTCACACGCTTTACACGGTCAACGGGGGCGCAGGCGCGGCAGCTCAACTGATTGGCGCCGGCTGTACTGCCATTATCTGCGGCTCGGACATGATGGCACTGGGTGCGGTCCGCCACTGCAAAGCTGCCGGGATATCTGTGCCGAGCGACATCTCCATTGTCGGCTTTGACGATTCGCCTGTAACCGGATTTTCCGATCCTCCGCTAACGACGCTCCGCCAACCAGTCAAGGCAATAACGGAAGCAGCCGTATCAACCCTCGTTGCTCTTATCAAAGGCATGCAGGTGGATATAGGCAAGATGAGTTTCGATCCCGAACTCATAGTTCGTGGCTCAACCGCCGCCCGCAAGTAACACTCCAACCAATCGAGGTATCACACCCTAATGACTTTGTTGCTTCACACGGAAACCCCAGCCAGCGAGTGGTGGCGTGAAGGGGTGATCTACCAGATCTATCCACGTTCTTTCGCGTCCTCATCCGGGCCAATCGGCGGCTTGCCGGGCATCATCTCCAAGCTCGGCTACCTGCGCGATCTGGGCGTAGACGCCCTGTGGCTGTCGCCTTTCTATCTTTCTCCCCAGAAGGACGCCGGTTACGACGTCGCAAATTACAGGCAAGTTGATCCGATGTTTGGCACGAACGACGACGCCACGCGGCTGATTGCCGCAGCCCACGGTTGCGGGTTGCGAATCATCGTGGACTTGGTTCCTAACCACACCTCGGATCAACACGAGTGGTTTCAAGCTGCGCTCACAAACCCACATGCCCCCGAGCGTGAACTTTACTGGTTCGTCGACGAGACCGACGAACCACCTACCGATTGGCTTTCGGTTTTTGGTGGCGCGGCGTGGACGCGAGTGTGCGAACGCCCCGACGCGCCGGGATCCGCATGGGAAGATGACCGGAGCTGGTATCTGCACCTGTTCGATTCCTCCCAGCCGGATCTGAACTGGCGCAATCCGAAGGTACGGGCGGAATTCCGCGATATTTTGCGGTACTGGCTTGATCTGGGCGTGGATGGTTTCCGTGTTGACGTGGCTCACGGGTTAGTGAAAGATCCGCAGCTACCGAACTGGCAATACCATTACGACATGGTCGCCGGTTCCGGCGACGCCGCCGGCAGTATCCCTCCGCCGCCGCAGTGGAACCGCCCTGAGGTT
Organism: Trueperella bialowiezensis; assembly: GCF_900637955.1. Taxonomy (NCBI): domain Bacteria; kingdom Bacillati; phylum Actinomycetota; class Actinomycetes; order Actinomycetales; family Actinomycetaceae; genus Trueperella; species Trueperella bialowiezensis. Next base: position 1,626,817 of record NZ_LR134476.1, on the reverse strand, counting down.
CACGAGATCTATCGCGAATGGCGGGCCGTGCTCAACGAATACGGAACTGACAAGGCGTTGGTTGCCGAAGCGTGGGTCGATGACTTGAGCGATCTGGCCAACTACGTCCGTCCCGATGAAATGTACCAAGCCTTTAACTTCGATTTCCTCTCGGCTCCCTACACTGTCGATTCGTACCGTCACACCATCCGGGAATCGCTGGCCGCGATGGACGCAGTGGGCGCGCCAACTACCTGGGTGCTGTCCAACCACGACGTGGTTCGCGCGGTTTCTCGATTCGGTTTAAGTAAAACCGGCAAGGGGCCGAACGGGATCCGGCCGGGCGATGAACAGCCAGATGCTGTGCTAGGTTTCAACCGCGCGCTAGCAGCTCACGTCTTGCAGGCGGCTCTGCCCGGTTCGTGTTACATCTACCAGGGAGAGGAACTGGGTTTGCCCGAACACATGGCACTTCCTGACTCGGTGCGTCAAGATCCCGCGTTTTTCCGCACGAAGGGTGCTGAGGCAGGACGGGACGGCTGCCGAGTTCCCATACCCTGGCAAGCTGACGCCCCCGGCTATGGATTCTCCCCCTCGGGCGTATCGTGGCTGCCGCACCTCGACAGCGCGCACGAACTTGCAGCCGACGTGCAAGATCGTGACCCGGAATCTACGCTCAGCCTCTTCCGGCGGTTGTTTGCGCAACGTAAGCGCCTCCAGATGGCGCGGGCCAGCCTCTATGAAACCGACGAAGTAGCGCCGTATTTACACTATGTGTCCCGGCTGAGTGGGCGGGCGGACGTGCACGTGATCATCACGTTCGACACCCCGGCACCGCTCCCAGATCAGGCGCGGATCATCATACAATCACGCAACCTGGGCGAGAATCTCGCTCAGGACGCGGCGCGTAGCGTGCCGCCGAACGCAGCCGTGTGGTTTACCACAGATTAAAACAGCGCGTTCGCGAGCGCCTTCCGGGCCTGCGCAACAACCGGCTGCTCCGGGCCGAGAATATCGAAGTAGGCAAGCAGCCTCTCGCGTGCCTTCTCTCGTTCCTCACCGCTGGTGGCTTTGATGACGTCGATAAGCCTCCTGAACGCGGCGTCCGGGCGCTGATAGGAAAACTCGAGATCAGCGGCCTTGAGGTGAGAGTCAACGTCAGTCAACGGCGCGGACTGTGCAGCCGTAAGAATCTTCTGCGTCGCCTGGGTGTCGCCATCGGGATTCATCTGCGCGATCCGCTGGATGAGTTCGATCTGATAAAGCGCGGTTTGTGCTTCAGAATCGGCCGGATTCTGCGCGAGTGCCTCAGAGTATGCGGCGTGTGCGGCTTCGACGTCGCCCTTCTCCAAGGCTTCAAGACCAGCTTTGTGTAAAGGTGGGATTTCAGGTTCGGGCGGGGTGGCATCGGCGTCGCCATCGAGCACGCCCGTCATGCCGTATTCGCTCGCCGCCTGCAAAATCTTTGCGATCGTATCGGTTAACTGGGCGTCGTCGGGAAGCCCCTGGAACAGCGGAATCGGCTGGCCTTGCAAGATTGCGACGGCGGCCGGCACCGCGTTCACACCAAACGCCTGCGCCACATCCGAATTCTCGTCAACGTCCACGGTAGCCAACTGGAAGCGGCCCTTGTGCTCATTGACGAGCTTGCTAAGCATCCCAATCAACGCCTGGGAGTTCTGAGATTTATCCGAGTGGAACGCGGCGATCACCGGCAGCTGAGCAGACGTGTTAATAACGCCCTGCAGGTTCTGCGCCGTCACAGCGAGAACGTAAGGCCCCGGAACGGTGTCACCACCCCCGGCGTCGTCCTTCTTCTGAAATGCAGATAGATCGTAAACTCCACTCATCAATGTCTCCTCTTGGACTATTCCTCAGGTGCTACGTTCTCCACACTAATTAATGTTGGCTTCGAAGCACCAATAACGGATACGACCGCGTCCTGGCCAGCAGGTGGCACATAGAACGCTACAGTCGTGGCATATCTAGCTCGCCCCTCGTGAGAGATCTCGAGCATCGCGTTCTCGCCAGAATTTGCATGCAACGCACCGATTTCGCCACCAATTCGTAGCGTGGCGCCCTCGGCAGTTTTGGTGATAACGACGTCGTAGGTCATCTCTCCCACAATCACCAGTCCACCATTTTCGGTTGACACCCCACGCACGCCACTTTCCCCGACAGCGAAGTTCGTAGCCGCCGTTCCGAGATCGCCGAGCGACTGGACGAACGTATCTTGCTGAGCAGCGATCTGATGGAACAGCGGATCGCCTTCCGTGAACACGATCTGTTGCTGCTGGCGCGTGCCGTTATAGAGCGCGTATTGTTCCAGAACCTTACTCGGATCAACCGCATAGTCGCCCGCCTCCACCTCAGGGAAGCCGGGCTTATCGTTCAGTTGGTTCACCAGATCGGGAACTTTGACCCCGGGGAACAGTTCCACATCGGCCCACAGCTGGTAGTTCGAGCGCGGATCATTCTGGCTCCACACGGATAGCGTGCTGAGATTACGGCCATCACGCGGGGCAACCGCCGTAATCATGGTGCGCGGGAATGCACTCCCCGAAGAAATTGGTTCAGCTTCAACTTCGACAGGCATGGGATCCAGCGAGTAGGAATCCCCCAGCAACGATTCAAGTTTGAGCTGCGCGCCGCGATAGGTGCGCGCCGGGCCGCCAATCCGGTTTGTTAACGATTCAGGATCAAGGCTCGCGTTTGCGGCGTCAATCGACTCCTTCGCCTCCGTGGCGATCTGCGTATATTTCTCCGCGTCGATCACCTCGTGGGCGGCATTTCCCGAGGTAGCAGAGGGAACCGAATCGCCAGATGAGCATCCAGCCAATAGGAGTGCTGCCCCCGCAAGTGTGGCAGTGAGCTTACGCATCATCTTCTCCCTTCTTCCACGGAGATCCCCAATTGAAATTCCACAGCGAACGCCAGTCGTCGTCCTTGGACTCAGCCTCTGATTCTTCTTCGCCGTCGGTTGGCTCATCGCCTTGCTCATCGGCTGACTCAGCTGACTCACCGGCCGGTGAGTCGTCCAGTTCCGCCGGTTGTTCCTCAGGATCAGCAGGCTGATCTTCAGTTTCTGCGGGTTCGTCGCTGTTCGTCAGTTCTTCAGGTTCGCTGGCGCGTTCGCCGTCGTCGTCCTGTGCCGGCGGAATAACAAGTCGGTCGCCCTCATCAAGCGGACGGTTCCGAATGTCTTCATTTGCACCCGGCAGGACTGCCGCACCCAGCGCTCCGGCCGTCTGTGCAGCTGCTTCTTCCCTCGCCACGTCAACCTTGGTGAGCACTGCCGTTGCGGATTCTTGCCGCTGAAGCCGCTCACTGTATTTCGCGGCTCTCTTGCGGTTGATGCCCGCTTCTTGGTTGGCTGACATCACCATGAGCACACCAATGAGCGATGTCAACGCTCCGATGATGATCCACGGAACAGGATTGATCGCGGTCAGTTGGCGCTGCCACGTGAACGTCATCTCGGGTACCGTACCGGCCGATGTTGAGACGATCAGCGATTGCCGAACTCTTTGATCCGGTTCGAGCGCAATTGTGACGCTACCTTCACCCGAACCAGACTCTTCCCACATGTCTGACTCGTGAATGTTCCACCGTGATTCTTCCACAGCCTTTGCTACGGCGTCGGCTCCTTCTTGAGTGCCCGAACGCAACTCGTAAGCGGGAGTCTCCCAGTCTGCCAAGCCCGTCACCTGGATAGCAGAGGCATCACCGACGAAAGCTTCCACATCCGCCGTCGCACCCACACCCCAGTGCACGGTTCCTTCTGGAACGGACAGGGTGACGTCAACGACGTCGTTAACGAGCGACAACACACCGGGAGCGGTGTATGCCATCTGTGCTTCCGAGCTCGGAACCGTCACCTCGACGGTGTCTGGCTTCGCAGTCATGGAACTACGCAAAAACCCGAACGTAGCCAGAGCGATGCCCAGAAAGACGAAGATGAACCCGCCTTTACGTTTCATTCGTGTGTCTCCTCAAAAGCTCGACATAATCGCTCACAAAAATTATAACGATTTAATAACGATACCCTGTTTTCCTCATAAGATCATCGTAGTGTGAGTGAAACGACCCTGGAAAACGGTACGCTAGTGGATGACACTTTTCAAGGAGCACAAGTGAGTGAACAACAGTTTCCGATCGTCATGCGCGGCTATGATCGCGCGCAGGTTGATGAGCGCGTAGCAAAGCTTGAATCGAACCTCGAACAGACCCGCGATCACGTCACGCGACTCGACGCGCAGATCCTCCGGCTGTCCGCAGATCTCGCAGAGGCGCAAGCCGCTCTCGAAGAAAACGAGCGCCCGTCGTACTCCGGGCTCGGCACGCGAGTCGAACGCCTGTTACGTTCCACGGAAGAACAGGCCATGGATCTTATGACCCGCGCTCGCCGCGACGCCGATCACCTCATCTCCGACGCGCAAGCCCGCGCCGATCAGCTGCGCCGCTCCGCTGAACAAGACGCCCAGAAGACTCTTTCCCGCGCCGAACAGGAGGCCACCACCGTGCGTTCCGAAGCCGAATCAGAGGCCGGTGCCCTCGCCGAAACCACCCGGCGCACCTCCGAAGAGATGGTGTCCTCAGCAGAACGCGAAGCCCGGCGGCTGCGTTCGATGGCGGAAACCGAATCGGCATCACTGCGCTCCCAAGCAGAACACGAAACCAATAATCTTCGCGCCTCCGTTGAAGCAGAAATGACGAAGCTACGTTCCACTGTTGAGCAGGAAGTGGCCAAGATGCGCGCCGATGCAGAAAACGAGATCGCCACAAAATCGGCCGAAGCGGCACGCAAACTCGCCGAACAGGAAGAAGAACTGCGCACACGTTCTGCCGACATGGTTCAATCCGCCGAAACCCAGGCCAAGGATGCCGAGGCTCGGCTCGCCGAAGCGACCAGCCGCACAGAAGAACTTACTGCCCGCACGCATAGCGAGGCCGAAGCCATCGTGGCAAAGGCCCGCGAAGAGGCCGCGGCGATCCTCGAGGAAGCTCGCGACGAGGCCAGCCGCGTTCGCAGCGATGCAACCCGCGACGCCGATCAGAAGCGCACCTCAGCAGACGAATACATCGCCTCCCTCAGCGAACAGCGCCAGTCGCTCGAGTCCTACCTCGAAGACATGCGCGCCATGCTGACCTCCACCAGCCACTCCATCGTTCTCGACGAAATCGTAGAATCGGCAGAGAACAAGCACGACTCGGAACAAGCCAACCACGGCGAATAAACACGGGCCACGATGACAACCACAGTTCGCTCTGACGAATGGTGGCAGCTAGCCTGTATCCTCTAAAACTACTCAGCGTCCGTATGTTAGCTCAGTGTCGGATAGCATCTGCACGGACCACATCCGCATGGAAGTCTCGCAAAATCTTTGCCAGCTCCACAGGGTTTTCGTCTGCCGCGAAGTGACCCACGCCCTCGATCTCTTTGATCCGCGGCTGATCGGCACGCAACGCGAGCTGCATATACGATTCCAGCGACGCTGTTGGATCCTCGGTTCCACGAATAAAGTAGACCGGGCCCTTGACAAGGCCGACGGCGTCAGAGCGATCCTCGCGATTAGCCATCGCCCGCTGAATCCAGGCGAGCCCGGCGTTCGGCAGCGCCCGGAAGCGCGCATCGAGCGACTCGCGCACCTGGTCCGATGCTGCCGAGCCGACCATCGTCGTCGTCCAATCCTTCACAGCCTCATAGCCCTCGCCGCGATCGGCCATCTCGGCAACCGACCGGCGGAAAGCCTTTCGATCGGCGTCGTCGGCCGTAATGTTCGTGTCCATGAGCGCAAGCCCAGCTACCATGTGCGGATAAGCCGCCGTGAAATCAGCCGCGACCGAGCCGCCCATCGACAGCCCTCCAAGCGCAATCCTCAGGACGCCCAGCTCGTCCAACCGCTGCTTGATGGCATCCACGAAAGTCTTCATGTTCGGCTCGGCGTCGCTCAGCTCCTCACCGCGTGGCGAATCACCGAAACCGGGAGCATCGAACGTGATCACGTCCAGATCGCCAAGCTCCTGGCGTACCTGATCCCACATCGTTGAATCCAATGGCAACGCGTGCAAGAGCACGAGCGGAAGATCAGACTTGGGGCCAGTTCTACGGTATGCAATCATGCCACCCACGCTACCATTACCAGCCGAGTGCGCGCCGCCCGTTTGCCTTCCAACAACTCGTGTGCCAGTGCCTGCGCGCCTGCTGACCAGCCTCGGAACCAAACCAGGAGTCCTCCGTCCAGGCCACCACGTGAGACTCCCCGATAAGAATCAGCCCGTTGCATGCCGGACACACGTACTCTTTTTGCCCCGCACTGATCTGCCGCACGGTAAATTCCATCCCGTTATCTGCGGTCTCGTACGTCGTATAGTTCATCAACCGGCCAACATCGAGCGGCCGGTGGTCACCCGTATGTTTACGGCCGTGCTTGCGCCTGCGCCGTGCCATCAGAACAGCCGATCCTCAGGATTATCCACGCCGCGCATGGCATCGTAATCAAGCACCACGCACTCAATACCGCGATCCTCAGCAAGCACGCGAGCCTGCGGGCGGATCTCCTGCGCCGCAAAAATACCCCGGATAGGCCGCAGCGTCGAGTCCCGCTCCAACAACGTGAGATAGCGGGTGAGCTGTTCGACGCCGTCGATCTCCCCACGGCGTTTGACCTCGACTGCGATATGTCCCTCGGAATCACGCACGAGCAGATCGACCGGACCGATCGCCGTCGGAAATTCCCTTCGCACCAACTCCACATCCTTGCCCAGCAGCTGCGTTTGCTCTGCCAGCAGTTTTTGCAGGTGGTCTTCCACGCCGTCTTTGAGCAACCCGGGCTCTTCGCCGAGCTCCATCTCCATCTCATCGTGAATCTCGTAGATGTGGATGAGCAGGGCGTCATCAGTCTTGTCGTGATCCACCCGCCACACCTCGCGAACACCGGCCTCACGCTCAGGATCGGACGGCTCCTCAACCCGCATCGTGGCCGGCGGCGACATCCAATTCAGCGGCTTATACGAGCCGCCATCGCTATGTACGAGCACCGCACCGTCAGCTTTGATCATCAGGGCACGCTTAGCCGGCTCCAAATGAGCGTCAAGACGGCCAGAATAATCCACTGCGCAGGTGGCAAAAACGATTCGCACGGATGTCCTTTCCCTCCCGGTTCTCGGCGCGGAACATCCTACCAGACGCTTGGTTTAGCCGAGGGTTGGCTCAGCCTCCGGTGCCGCCGAATCGATCCATGACAGCAGGGCAGAAATCTCCCCGGGGCTAGAGGCAAGCTGCCAGCGATCCCCCGGGATATTCAACACAACAATCTGCACGCCAGCACGCGCAGGTTTCAGCTCGAAAGCGATGTGGTCGCGGCTCGTTTGTAACGACGGCGACCACTTCAGCGAACGCGTGTAATACACATCCAAACTGTGCTCAGACAGAATCACCACGCCGTTACGCCAACCGCCACCGTGCCGGATCGCCACCTGGATCGAGCCGGGCTCGTTCAGCAGACGCCGCATTCTCACCAGATAGACGGCACCAATCACGAGGACAACGAGCAAAACGGCGACTATCGCCCACGCTAGCGTGTCCAGCACCGCGCCTACTCTCCGATGGCCGCTGCGGGATTAGTGGGATGGTTAGGATCACGATCCTCGTCGAAGTTCTCCACGACAACCCGAATATGATCGGAGTCGACAGTCGCGAAGCCATCACCGATCTCCACAGACTTCTTCTGCCCATCCTCAGTGAAACGAATCGTTCCCTGACGCACCACGGCCATCACCGGCGAACGCCGTGGCAAAATACCCATCTCGCCGTGGAACGCCGGCAACACGACGTCGGAGACCTCCCCTTCGAAGAGGACTCCCCTGCGTGCCACAATCTCTAGTCTCATGATTCAGCCTGAATCTTGTGCCACGCACGCTCGATGTCGTCGATGCCGCCAATGTTGAAGAAGGCCTGCTCGGGAATGTGGTCGTACTCGCCGTCGGCAATCCGGCGGAAAGCTTCCACCGTTTCGGCGATCGGCACTGTGGAGCCTTCCACGCCCGTGAACTTCACGGCGGTGTAGGTGTTTTGCGACAGGTACTGCTCGATACGCCGAGCACGTGCCACGGTCACCTTGTCGTCCTCCGACAGCTCATCCACACCGAGGATCGAAATGATGTCCTGCAGTTCCTTGTTCTTCTGCAGGATCTGCTTGACCCGGGTGGCCACTTCGTAGTGCTCCTGGCCCACGTATTGCGGATCGAGGATTCGCGACGACGACGCCAGCGGATCCACTGCCGGATACAGGCCGCGCGAGGCGATGTCACGAGAAAGCTCGGTAGTGGCGTCCAAGTGTGCGAACGTCGTCGCTGGCGCCGGATCGGTGTAATCGTCAGCCGGCACGTAGATCGCTTGCAGCGACGTAATTGAGTGGCCGCGCGTGGAGGTAATGCGCTCCTGGAGAGCGCCCATCTCATCGGCCAGAGTCGGCTGGTAACCGACGGCCGACGGCATACGGCCGAGCAGCGTCGACACCTCAGAGCCCGCCTGCGTAAAGCGGAAGATGTTGTCGATGAACAGCAGCACGTCCTGGTTTTGCACGTCGCGGAAGTACTCCGCCATCGTCAGACCGGAAAGGGCGATACGCAGACGCACACCTGGCGGCTCGTCCATCTGCCCGAACACAAGCGCCGTCTTATCGAGAACGCCGGCCTCTTCCATCTCGAAAATCAGATCGTTACCCTCACGGGTACGCTCACCCACGCCGGCGAACACGGACACACCGCCGTGATCCTGGGCCACGCGCTGGATCATCTCTTGGATCAAAACCGTTTTGCCAACGCCCGCGCCGCCAAACAGGCCAATCTTCCCGCCTTGCACGTACGGGGTGAGCAGATCGATCACCTTGATACCGGTTTCGAACATGCGGGTCTCGGGCTCGAGCTGGTCGAAGGTCGGTGCCGGGCGGTGAATCGGCCAGCGTTCCGTCACCTCCAGGGTCTCCCCCTCCGGCAGGTTGAGTACCTCACCCACCACGTTGAACACGTGGCCGAGCGTGACATCGCCCACCGGCACGGAAATCGGGCCGCCCGTGTTGCGCACCGTGGCACCGCGGACCAGGCCGTCAGTCGGCTTCATCGCGATCGTACGCACAATGTTCTCACCCAGGTGCTGGGCAACCTCGAGCGTCATCGTGGTCGACGTCGGCTCGGCTTCGCCGGTAGGGAGCGTCACCTCGGTCTCAAGCGCATAGTTGATCTCCGGAAGTGCATCCGGAGGGAACTCGACGTCCACAACTGCGCCAACCACCTGGATGATGCGGCCAGTTGCCAACTTTTCAGACGTTTCAACAGTCATTGTCATTCCTTGTTCCGTTACGATCCGAGGCTATCCGCGCCGGAGATAATTTCAGTAATTTCAGTGGTGATCTCCGCCTGACGCGCGTTGTTCGCCAAGCGAGTGTAATCCTCAATGAGTTCTTGAGCGTTCTCAGTAGCCGCATGCATCGCCTGTTGGCGGGACGCCAACTCGGACGCCGCCGATAGCAACAGCACCGAATAAATACGCTGATCCACGTACATGGGTAACAGCGCGTCAAACAGCTCTTGAGCGGACGGCTCAAATTCGTAGAGCGGCTCTTCGCCCGGTTCATCATCACCATCGACGACGACGAGCGGCAGCATCCGCCGCGTCTCCACCGTTTGCCGGATCATGTTTTCGAACCGGGTGTACACAACGTGGACTTCGCTGATCCCGCCGTCTTCTGGCTCGGCCAAAAAGAGCCTGAGGAACTCTTGGGCGATGGTATGAGCGGTGTCGCCGCGCGGCTTTTCAGATTCGCCAATCCACTCTCCGGCCAGTTCCACCCCGCGGAACTTGTAGTAAGACACGCCCCTACGTCCGTACACGTACAGCAGCGGTTCCTTACCTTGGGCTTCGAGTTCCTCACGCAGCCTGTCAGCTTCACGCAGCACGGACGCCGAATAGGCGCCGGCCATACCGCGATCAGAGGTAACGATCAGCAAGATCACCCTGTTCGTGTCGTGACGCTCGTTGAGCAGCGGATGCTGCTCGTCTGCATGCGAGGCAACAGTGGCGATCGACTCCGTCAGCGCGCGCGTATAAGGATCTTGACCCAGCGCGCGTTCACGCGCGGCGCCAACGCGAGAAGCCGCAATGAGCTCCATCGCGGAGAAGACCTTCTCGAGCGTTTCAGTCGCCCGGATCTTCGCCTTGTACTTACGCTGTTCGCCCGCCACTACTAGCTCCTCTTCGGCCTCACGAGGGTCTCCTGCGTCTGTTCAGCAGGCTCGACCTCGTCGGTCGGCAGATCGTGAGTCTTGTATGCCGACGTGAACGACTCGAGGAACTCTTCGGTAGCTTTCCGCATCTCCTCTTCCGTCTCGTCAGTCAGCAAGCCCGTATCGCGAATCGTGTCCAAGACACTCGTATTGTGCTTGAGGTAGTCGATCAGACCGCGTTCGAACTTGTGTACATCTTCCAGCTCGATCGAATCAAGATAGCCGTTGGTGCCAGCCCAAATCGACGCCACCTGTTCTTCCACCGGATATGGCGTGTACTGCGGCTGCTTGAGCAGTTCCATCAGACGCTCACCGCGGGTGAGCTGCCGGCGCGTCGTCGCATCCAAATCCGAGGCGAACATTGCAAACGCCGCCTGGGAACGATACTGAGCGAGCGTAATCTTCAACGTGCCCGAGACTTTCTTCATCGCCTTAATCTGCGCGTCACCACCGACACGCGACACCGAAATGCCGACGTCGACAGCCGGGCGCTGATTCGCGTTGAACAGATCCGACTGCAAGAAGATCTGGCCGTCAGTAATCGAAATGACGTTGGTCGGAATGTACGCCGACACGTCATTAGCCTTCGTTTCGATCAGCGGCAAGCCTGTCATCGAACCGCCACCATATTCGTCAGAAAGCTTGGCACACCGTTCAAGAAGCCGGCTGTGCAGGTAGAACACGTCGCCAGGGTATGCTTCACGGCCCGGCGGGCGGCGCAGTAGTAGCGAGACCGAACGGTAGGCTTCTGCCTGCTTCGACAGGTCGTCGAAAATAATGAGCACATGCTTGCCCTGGTACATCCAGTGCTGACCAATCGCCGAACCGGTGTAGGGCGCGAGATACTTGTATCCAGCCGAATCAGAAGCGGGGGATGCAACGATCGTGGTGTATTCGAGTGCTCCGTGGCGTTCGAGCGTGCCGCGCACGGAAGCGATCGTGGAGCCTTTCTGGCCGATGGCCACGTAAATGCAGCGCACCTGCTTGTTCGGATCGCCAGATTCCCAGTTTTCTTTCTGGTTAAGCACGACGTCGATCGCGAGCGCAGTCTTACCAGTCTTGCGGTCGCCGATGATCAGCTGGCGCTGGCCGCGGCCGATCGGGATCATCGCGTCAATGGCCTTGATGCCCGTCTGCAGCGGTTCGTGCACCGACTTACGCATCATGACGCCGGGAGCCTGCAGCTCGAGGGCGCGGCGTTCGGTCAGGCCGTGGATTTCGCCCAGGCCGTCGATCGGATTACCTAGTGGATCGACTGTGCGGCCCAGGTAGGCATCGCCAACGGGAACGGAAAGAACTTCCCCTGTGCGGCGCACCTCCATGCCCTCTTGGATATGTGAGAAGTCGCCTAGCACGACCACGCCGATTTCGCGCTCCTCAAGGTTCATGGCAAGCCCTTGAGTGCCATCTTCAAACTCCAGCAGTTCGTTGGCCATCGCGCTTGGCAGCCCATCCACTCGGGCAATGCCGTCTGCTGTGAGGGTCACGTGGCCAACCTCCTCACTGGCGGCCTTTGCAGGTTCGTATGAACTCACAAAGCTGTCCAGTGCAGCCCGGATCTGATCCGGATTGATCAGTTCAGCCATTCTTCTTCCTTCGCTCGATTGCGGCTAGTGCCGCTGTTATTTCCTGACGGCCGCACGCGCGCGGTTAAGCCGGCTCGCGAGGGTGCCATCAATTACGTCGTCTTTGATGTGGATCCGAAGGCCGCCCACCACGGCCGTATCGATCGATACGTGGATCTGCACATCCGAGTTGTATTTTGCGGACAGGATGGCAGTGAGCCGTTCTTCCTGTTCACGCTTCAAAGGTAGTGCGCTCGTCACTGCTGCAACCAGGTGCTCGCCCATCTCGGCTGCGGCCGCAATATAGCCCCGCAAAAGTGAGCCGATTGACCGACCCTCACGCGCAACCGCTCGCCGCAACAAGCTGACCGTGTAGGGGTTAGCTCCGGTGAACACTTCGCTTACCAGGTCCATTCGCTGCTCGGCCGTGTGGATAACGGAGGTGAACGCCAAGCGCAGATCCCGCCTCTTGCGATATATCCGCGAGGAGCGGTAGAGCTGCTGTTCGGTTTGCCCCAGCAGGCTTTCTCTGCGTGCCCCGTACAGGATTGCGTGCACCGCGAGGTCTTCAAGTGCGCGGGTTAGATCGCCCATCTCCGACCACGATTCGCGTGCCAAGCCCATCGTCAGTTCAGTGACTTCGTCAGCGACCCGGCCATCAAATATCGCCTTGGCAAGGTTGGCACGATCGTCCTCACCACGGGAGGCGTCTTCCAACGCGTTAGCCAGGGCATGAGACTCTTCGATGGTGTCGACAACAGAGAAGATCTCCTCGGCAAACTTGAGCTCTTCACCCGGCCGATTGGCCAGTAAGCCTTCCCATCTGTCACGTGCCCGAGCAAGGGCGATACGGCTACCGGAACGCATTTACGCCTCAGCTCCCTTGGCGTATTCGGGTGTGTTTTGCGCAAGCTCGTCGATAAAACGGTCGATCACCCGATGTGCGAGAGCCTCATCTTGGATGGCTTCACCCACGATGCGCCCGGCGAGGTCAGTGGCGAGCTCGCCGATGTCGCCTTCGAGAGTGCGCATCGCAGATATCGTGTCGGCGTCGATCCGGCGCTGGGCTTTGAGGATCGTGTTCTCGGCTTCAGTATTGGCACGGGTTTGTGCCTCGGCCACGATAGCTTTCGCGTTATCTTGAGCCAGTTCCCTAATGCCGGTTGCTTCCCGCTGTGCCTGCCGGATTTCCTCTTCGATCTGCGCCCGCTGATCTGCGACCTCGGCTCGTGCCAGTTCGGCAGCCTTGAGCCCGGCGTCGATCTTCTCCGCACGCTCATCAAGGGTCTCCTTAAACGCCGGCCATCCGTACTTGTAGACGGCGAATGCGACCACGGCGAAAGCAACCGTACCCCAGATGAGATCTGCGGGTGCTGGGAGGAGGAGGTGGTAATCGATATCCCACCACGCGGATGTGGTCTCAAACATGGTTATACGCCAAAGACGATGCCAGCACCGAACCCGATCAGACCGAGGGCCTCAGCGAACGCCATGGCGATCAGCATGTTCACGCGGAGGAAGCCGGAGACTTCCGGCTGACGCGCGGTAGCTTCCTGGTTCTTCGCACCGATCATGCCGATTGCGATAGCAGGGCCGAGAGTCGCGATGCCATAGCCGATTGTGGCGATGTTACCGATCATTTTTTCTTTCCTTTGTGTTAGTGACTCTTTGAAATGGACAGGGAAACATAGATGGCGGAGAGCATGGCGAAAATGTACGCCTGGAGCGCCCCAACGAACATCTCGAAGATCAGGAAGGCAATGCCTCCGAAGAGCGCGAGAGTTCCAGAAGCGATTCCTACTACTCCGGACAGCTGGAAGTACAAGAAGTGAGTGCCCACGAAGAACAGCACCAAGATGAGGTGCCCGGCCACCATGTTCATCAGCAGACGGACGGTGAGCGTGAGCGGGCGGATGATGAAGGTTGACAGGAATTCGATCGGGGTCAAAATCAAATAGATCGGCCCAGGCACGCCTGCGGGCATGAGGGAGTCTTTGAAGAACGCTCCCGCACCCTTTTCGCGAATACCGGCCACGATGAAGCCCACATAGGCAAAGATTGCGTAGATGAGCGGCATGCCGATCAGTGACGTTCCCGCGATCTGCAGGCCGGGGATCACGCCGGTGATGTTCATAAACAAAATGCCCAAGAAGATAGTCATCAGCATCGGCTGATACTTTTCTGCCTGTTCTTTGCCAATAATCTCGTGGCCGATCTGCACGCGAGAAAAATCAAGGAGCATTTCCACCACGCTCTGGCGCCGATTAGGCACGAGCGTACGGCGTTTTGCATACCAGATGAGGATCAGGGCTAGGACGACCGCTGCGATCAACCGGATGAGAATGATTCGATTGATCTCGAACGGAGTGCCCGCGAAGAAAATCGCGGGCGGATCAAATTCGTGTTCCAGCGTTGGGGGAACAAATCCTTCGCCGTCACCGGCGCGCAAGATTGGCAACGATGAAAGTGCGTAAATATTCACTGTTCGCCTACACCCCAACTTGTGCGATATAACTCAGGCCTAGTGCCGGTAGTGCGTTCTGCATCACTGCAACCTGCCTTACCAGATTACCCCAAAACCGGGGCTGTGTAACATCCTAATCACATTTTATTGCAAAGCCGAATCAGTTTTTTCGCTGGTCTGGCTCGCATCCGGATCCTCGGCGTCGACGATTAGCCCGCGTTTACGCACCACAACGGCTGACATCACCACAAGCGAAAGCGCAATTGTGATAGCGCACACACCCACGACTGTTCGGGTTTGCGCGACGCCGGAGCTCGACACCCACCACAAGGTCGCAGCGAAAATGACGAGTTTGACGCCGTAACCGGCGAGCGCTAAAGCCGTGTCATAGCCAGATAATTTCGTTCCGACTTGCACGGATATCAAGGTCACAAGATGAAGCGTGATCGTGAGCGCCCCCGCGATAAGAATCGCAGCGCGCTCGCCTGCCACAAGCAGGCATCCGAGAATTGTGACGACGCCGGTTGCGCACGCCGCCATCACCGTGGCGTGCCGATAGATATCCACCTGGCGTCGAAGGCCGCGATTACGGCGTCGCACCCTCGACCTCCCGCTTCGCGCTTGTCTGGTCGTCGTCTAGCCGCTTTGCGTGCGCGCCCTGCCGAGCCGGGCGCTGGCCGCTCCCAAATTTACTCCACGTGATAGCCACACCCACGACCACAGCAACAAGCGCTATCACCAGCACCCACGCGTACGGGAAAATCGTGTAGGCCACGCCCGAAAACGATGCAATTGCCGTCCACATGTACAAAATCAACACCGCGGTGGTGTGCGAATATCCGCGGCGTAGCAGCCTGTGATGCAAATGCCCGGAGTCCGCAGAAAACGGCGACCTACCCTGACGTAGCCGACGCAGCACCGCCCACGTGAGATCAACCAGTGGAATAACCAAAATAAGCAGCGGAATAATGAGCGGCATGAAAGCTGGCAGCGCCTGGCGGGTCTCCACGGTTGCCGGATCAATCTGGCCAGTCACGAGGATAGTGGCACCCGCCAGCACTGTCCCTAACATGAGCGCACCCGAATCGCCCATGAAGATCTTCGCAGGATGGAAATTATGCGGCAGAAAACCTACGCACGCGCCTACCAACGCTGCCAGGACTGTGGCAGCCACCGACGTGTAATCACCCGGGGAGACCTCGCGAGTCAAATAGTACGCATAAATAAAGAAAGCGAACGCGGCAATCCCCACAACTCCGGCGGCCAGACCATCCAGCCCATCTACGAAGTTAACCGCATTAGCCACGATGACGACGGCGACGATCGTGACGAACAGGGTGAGCCGAGTTGAGCCCACGGTCAGGCCAAACAACGGCATCGTTACCAGCTGCACGCCCTGCCAGGCCATCACGCCGGCCGCGAGCAGTTCGCCCGCTAGTTTCGTGTACCAGTTGAGTTCCCACACGTCGTCGATCGCACCCAAAAGGCACATCATCGCCCCGCCCAGCATGATTGCCCACACCCCGGATGCTGGCGCGAAAACCTCCCGCAAATACGGGATCTGCGAGGCAATCACTAGCGCCAACGCGAACCCAGCAAACATGGCCACCCCGCCGAGCCGGGCCACGGGCGTGCTATGCACGTCACGCTCGCGTATCTGGGTTATAGCGCCCACGCGTAACGCCAAGCGAAGCACGGCCGGCACCAACAGGAATGTTAGTGCAGCCGACATCACCATGATGAGCAGGTACGTTCTCACACGCTCACCCCGAGCACAGCGCCGATCGCCGCGGCGTCGATACCACCGTGGCGCAAGATCGCCGGAGAACCCACAACAGTCACGATGGTTGAGGCAACCGCGCTACCGCCACCCACTTGGCCGCCATCAAGGTAAAGGGTGACAGCTTCGCCAAGCTGTTGTTCTGCCTCGCTCACCGTGGTCGCGGGCGGCTGACCATGTTGATTTGCGCTTGTGACGGCGAGCGGGCCGGTTGTGCGCAGCAGTTCGAGCGCCACCGGCGAATCCGGCATCCGCAGCGCAACCGTGCCATTCGTTTCGCCCAGATCCCAGCCGATATCGGCTCGGGCAGGCACCACGATGGTCAGCGCACCCGGCCAAAACGCCTCCATCAAATCCTCCGCCTCGCGTGATAGTTCCGCGGCCACGGAGCGGGCCTGGTCCACGCCCGCCACCAACACCGGTGGCGGATTGGCACGTGTACGCGACTTTGCGGTCAGAAGGCGGGTGATCGCCGACGCTGAAAACGGGTTCGCGCCAATGCCATAGACCGTATCGGTCGGCAGGCAGATCACTTCTCCGCGGGCAATAGCACGCTCGGCAAGCTCAATCGCATAAGGATCCGTTGCGGCTACCTTCATTGCTCCCCCTTTGCCGGCCCTGTTTTGCGCGCGCGTAGCCAGCGATCTCGGCCCGTCAAATCCTGACCGGTACGTGCCCTAAACCCGGCGTCGTCTGCAGCGTCCCGAAGTGCCAGGGCTTGATCATCGCCGTGCTCCATGATGAGGATACCGCCCGGGCGCAACAACTCGTGAGCCCGGCGGATCAGGCGGACGGGAAGCTCCAGCCCGTCTACTCCCCCACCAAACAGCGCGAGCTCAGGATCGTGGCGGACTTCCGGGTTGAGCTCATGATCACCGCGTACGTACGGCGGGTTCGTCACCACCATGTCGACCTTGCCCGCGAGCTCATCCAGAGCTGTGAGTGCGTCACCGTGCACGAGCCTCACCTTGCCCCCATAAGCCGCATTGTTGCGCTGCGCCGACTCGTAGGCCTCGGGCGAGATTTCCACCGCGCTCACGTCGGCGTCCGCCTCGGTGGCAATCGATATCGCAATCGCACCCGAACCGGTACACAGGTCGACGACGACGGGCCGCCCACTGTGGCTTGCCAGCCCGCCTGCTTCTGCACGCATCTTCGCCAGCTCATCGAGCGCTGCTTGGGCCACCATTTCCGTCTCGGGACGCACGATAAACACCCCTGGGCGCGCTTCCAGCTCTAGATACCGGAAATACATTGTGCCCACGATGTGCTGAAGCGGAACCCGCTGGGCACGCAAGGCGACCAGTTTGCCGTAGGCCGCCCGTTCGGCGTCGTCGATCTGCCTGGCCGGTTCAACAGGGTGGCGAACATGCTCGGCAAGCAACCGGGCATCGACGTCGGGAGAAGGCACACCGGCGTCAGCGAGCATGCTGCTCGCCCGGCCGATCTCGCGTGCCCACATTACGCGTCAGATTCCTCCGCGGCAGCCTGCAAACGCTCTTCTTCGTCCATCGTGCGCAAAGAGTCAATGACGGCGTCCAAGTCACCTTCCAACACGGCGTCAAGATTATGTGCCTTGTAACCAGTACGGTGATCGGCGATCCGGTTCTCCGGGAAGTTATACGTGCGCACCCGTTCCGAGCGATCCACCGTACGCACCTGACTGCGGCGCTGATCAGCTTCCTTCGCAGCAAGCTCGTCGAGCTGAGCCTGCCTGATCCGCGCACGCAAAATACGCATCGCGGCCTCACGGTTCTTAATCTGCGACTTCTCATCCTGCATCGCCACCGTGATCCCGGTGGGCAGATGGGTGATGCGCACGGCCGAATCCGTGGTATTCACCGATTGCCCGCCCGGACCAGACGAACGATAGACATCGATCCGCAGATCGTTATCGTTGAGCTCCACTTCCTCCGGCTCATCGACCTCGGCGAACACGAGCACACCCGCGGCCGACGTGTGCACGCGCCCCTGGGATTCCGTTACCGGCACGCGCTGCACCCGGTGCACGCCCGCCTCATACTTCAAGTGCGCCCACACGCCGTCAGCAGGATCATCCGGAACCGACTTGGCCTTAATCGCCACCTGGACGTCCTTGTAGCCGCCCATGTCCGTCTCCGTCTTCGACAGGGTCTGTACCGACCAGCCCTTCGCCTCCGCATAACGCTGATACATGCGCAACAAATCCGCGGCGAACAGCGCCGACTCCTCACCGCCCTCGCCGGCTTTCACTTCGAGGATGACATCGCGGCTGTCATCAGGATCACGCGGCAACAGGGCGTCACGCAAATCGGCTGACGCTTCCTCAAGCTCTGCTTCCAAGCGCGGCAGCTCGCTGGCAAACAATTCGCCATCCTCACCGCCAAGATCCACAATCTCTTGAGCCTCACGCAAATCAGTCGACGCATTCACCCAACGCTCATAGCGCGAAACCACACGCCGCAACTCTGCATAGCGCCGACCAAGCGAACGCAACTTCTCCGGCTTTGCAAGCACCTCCGGCGAGGCCATCTGCTGCTCGATGTCCTTATATTCCGCTGCCGCAGCTTCCGCTGCAGGAAACTCACTCATGTCAACCCTTCCCGACGACGGCGAAGACCGCCAACCATGCCTACCTACGGTAAACGCCGGTACAGAAAACTGTACCGGCGTTTCCAAGCTCAGCTACTTCTTGCGCTTACCGTAGCGCGCCTCAAAGCGGGCAACGCGGCCACCGGTATCAAGAATCTTCTGCTTGCCGGTGTAGAACGGATGGCATGCGTTGCACACGTCAACACGCAGCGCACCGGTGGTGATCGTGGAACGGGTCTCGAACTCGTTGCCGCACGTGCACGTCACCTTGATGTCCGTGTATTCGGGGTGAATTCCCTGCTTCATAATGTCTCCTTGGATCGTTAAGCGCCCTGGGTCCGAAAAATCGGTGAACCAGAAGCCGACGTTCAATTTAACCACACGTGGCCGCCAGAGAGAAACCGGCGGCCACGCGCGATTGCTCACAATGTCTAGTCCGCGTTCGCCATACTGCGCACGATCGACATGAGGAATTCGGCGTTCGATTCCGTCTTGCGCATCCGCCCAAGCACGTAATCAGAGGCCTCCTGCACGTCAAGGTTGCCCAGCGCGCGGCGCAGGTGCCACACCACTTTGAGTTCTTCAGGCGAGAACAGTTGCTCTTCACGGCGGGTACCAGACGCGGTGATGTCCACGGCCGGGAAGATACGGCGATCCGCAAGCTGACGCGACAGGCGCAGCTCCATGTTGCCGGTGCCCTTGAACTCTTCGAAGATAACCTCGTCCATCTTCGACCCGGTTTCCACGAGCGCCGTAGCAATGATGGTGAGCGAACCACCATTTTCGATGTTGCGAGCCGCACCGAAGAACTTCTTCGGCGGATACAGCGCAGCCGCGTCCACACCACCCGACAGGATACGACCCGACGCCGGAGCGGCCAGATTGTAGGCCCGCGACAACCTGGTCAGTGAATCCAGCAGAATGACCACATCCTGGCCGAGCTCCACGAGGCGCTTGGCGCGTTCCACCGCCAACTCGGCAACGATCGTGTGATCGGACGCCGGCCGATCGAACGTGGAGGCAATCACCTCGCCCTTGACGAGGCGCTGCATGTCCGTCACTTCTTCCGGACGCTCATCGACGAGCACGACCATCAGGTGCACGTTCGGATTGTTCTTCGCAATCGCCATCGCAATCTGCTGCAAGACGATCGTCTTACCAGCCTTCGGAGGCGATACAATAAGGCCGCGCTGACCCTTACCAATCGGCGCCACCAAATCGATGACGCGCGTGGTCAGCGCCTTCTGCGTGGTCTCCAAGCGCAGCATTTCGTTCGGATACAACGGCGTGAGCTTGTTGAACTCCGGGCGCTCCGCAATCTTCTCCGGCGGCAGACCATTGATAGCGGTCACCTCAACCAGCGGGTTGTACTTGTGCTGGCGCCCGCGCCGGTTCGTCATCTGCGACGCGTCACGCACCGCACCCTGAATCGCATCTCCCCTGCGCAGCCCATAGCGGCGAATGATCTGGGTTGACACGTAGGCGTCGTTCTTGCCGGGCAGGTAGCCACCCGTACGTAGATAGTTG
Organism: Trueperella bialowiezensis; assembly: GCF_900637955.1. Taxonomy (NCBI): domain Bacteria; kingdom Bacillati; phylum Actinomycetota; class Actinomycetes; order Actinomycetales; family Actinomycetaceae; genus Trueperella; species Trueperella bialowiezensis. The sequence continues at coordinate 1,606,644 of NZ_LR134476.1, read as the reverse complement.
TTATTGCCGTCGACGTCGAGAATGCCGGCAACCGGAATTAAAACTTCTCCGGAATCGTCGTCACGTGCCGAATCATTACCGCGGCGGTTACGATCTGACCGTTCCTTCTTCTCTGACCGATCCCGTTCATTGCTCTCCGAACGTTCGGCGCGCTCGCGCCGATCCTCGTTACGGTTACGGGTGCGCCTGCTCCGGTTACGCCGCCCGCGCGGAGAATCTTCATCAGCACGCTCCTCAGCGCGGCGCTCAGCCGCATCACCAAGAGCATCCAAAGCGGCTTTCTTTTCCTCATCGGACAGCTCTGGGCCCGCCGATGCTTTCGTACGCGCCTTAGGTAGCTCAAGCTGTTCGGTGGGATCACCGTGCTGGTCTACTGGCTTGGTCTCTTTTTCCTTAGCCTTCGCAGGCGCTGACTTCTTCGGAGTTTCCTTCCCGGCTGCCTTTTCCGCCTCACGGGCAGCACGAATCGCCGTAATATATTCGGGACGGCGGGATTTTGGCGGGAGGTCAAGGCCCATGTGCGCAGCAAGCTCTTTGAGATCGGCAAGACGCATCGTTGAAATAGGGCCGGTAGGTGGCGTTGATTTTTCGCTCACGAGGTTCCTTCCTCGGTTCCGGAATACAAAGCCGGAAGTAGGTATAGATTATTCATCCACAATTTAGCGCTACGCGCAGGTAGTGATTGTGACAGATTTGCAGATCACACGCGGAACACCGCCCGCTGTGCGCTCAGGCACGTAGCCTTACTGTCAATTTAGAATCATACACACTCGGCTAAATTTTTAACACTCATTCCACGTATTGTGTGCCTAAGCTCATCACCCGGCGCTTTAGGATTCGGCAACCGCATGCGCTCCACGCACCTGTTGCGAAGGAACCGCACGGAAACCTTGCTCTTCCAAAATTTTCACCATCACCGGATCAACCTCGGCAAACAGCAGGATCGACGGGCCAGCACCGGAGACGACGGCAGGCCAGCCGGCCTCACGCAAGGCCGCGAGCACCGCGCTCGTGTGCGCCATCGAATCGGCACGATACTGCTGATGCAAGCGATCTTCCGTGGCGGCAAACAGAAGCTGGGGCGCCTGAGCCAACGCATGCACCATCAGCGCGGAGCGCGAAGCGTTAAACGCGGCGTCAACCAGCGGGACGCGTTCGGGAAGAGCCGCTCGCGCCGTCGTCGTCAGCAAAACTTCCTCGGGAATAAGCAACGTGGTCTTCACGGCGTCAGCCACCGGCAGCTGGACGGTCTGATAACCCTCCCCCTCACGCCACGACAGCGTTGCACCACCGTAAATAGCAGGCGCCGCATTATCCGGATGCCCCTCATAGCCAGCCACAATGTTGAGCACTTCAGCGCGGGTAAACTCCTCGGGCTTGCCCAGCAGTTCACGCACGAGCATGACGGCCGCCGTCAGCGCAGCCGCCGACGAACCCATGCCCTTACCCTGCGGAATACTATTGCGGCACACCAGCTCAATCCCAGACACGGGAGCGCCCACACGTTCAAACGTTTCCCGCATCGTCTGCACGATCAAATGCGATTCATCCTTTGGCAGGCTCGCATTGCCCTCGCCGAGAATCAACACGCGCGACTTGCCCGTGGTCAACGTGACAGACACGTCGTCCCACACGTCGTGCGCCATCCCCATCGAGTCGAAACCGGGGCCGAGATTGCCCGACGACGCCGGCACCTTCACTCGCGCCGTGTCCTTCACGATCCTCACAGCCCAAGAACCTCCATCGCGGCCGCCGTCGTCGGTTCAATCGGCGTGAAATCCAGATCAACATCGCCAAGCGCCGTAGCGGTATCTTTCAGCCCGTTGCCCGTCACCGTACACACGATCGTCGCCCCTTCAGGAACCTTGCCCTGCTCAGCCGCCTGAATGAGCCCAGCAACAGAAGCCGCCGACGCCGGCTCTACGAAAATCCCCGCCTCAGCAGCCAGAATCTTCTGGGCCTGTAAAATCTGCTCGTCCGTCACCCGGTCGATCCAGCCGCGCGAATCATCACGCGCAGCTTCCGCATACTTCCACGACGCCGGATTGCCGATCCTGATCGCTGTTGCGATCGTCTCCGGATTATCCACAACGTGCCCGAGCACGAGCGGCGCCGCACCCCAGGCTTGCACGCCCCACATCTGCGGAACCTTCGTGGCCACCGGCTCCATATGCAGGGCCGAATCATCCATCGAGGCGAGCGTAGTCTTACCCGCGTACTCGTTGTAACCCATCCAGTAGGCCGAAATATTGCCGGCATTCCCAACGGGCAGCACGTGAATATCAGGCGCATCACCAAGCGCGTCCACAATTTCAAAGGCGGCAGTCTTCTGCCCTTGCAAGCGGTAGGGGTTCACCGAATTTACGAGCGCCACCGGATGTTCATCGGTCAGCTCGCGAACGATCCGCAGGCAATCATCAAAATTACCATCCACCGCCACGAGCTGCGCTCCGTGCACAATCGCCTGAGCCAGCTTGCCGGCAGCAATCTTGCCGGCTGGCAAAATAACCGCACACGTCAGCCCAGCAGCCACCGCATAGGCAGCCGCCGACGCCGAGGTGTTCCCCGTCGACGCACAGGCCACCACCTGCACATCAGACTGCTTCACCTGTGAAATCGCGGTGGTCATCCCGCGGTCTTTAAAAGAGCCCGTGGGGTTCGCACCCTCGACCTTAATATGAACGTCCGCGCCTACCCGCTGCGAAATCGCACGAGCATACACGAGAGGCGTGCCGCCCTCGCCCAGGCTCACAACCGGATCGTCGTCGCCAAACGGAAGCCTATCCCGATATTCGGCAATAATGCCGCGCCACTGATGCGCCATAAAGTTCTCTCCTTGGAACCCGAAGCCTACTCGTCCGCCACCCGCAGCACGCGCGAAACCTTCGCCGTCTGCGTGTCATTAATACTTTCGATCGTAGCGGCAAGATCAGCTGCCCGGGCAGTGTGGGTCGTAATCGTGATTTCCGCTTCGCCGTTGCCAGCCACAGATTCTTGCTGCACCGACGATATCGACACGCCCGCATCAGCAAACAACCTAGCCAGTTGCGCAAGCGTGCCCACTTCGTCTTGGACGTCCATCCGTACAAAGTACTTCGACGTCGAATCCTCCGCAGCCACGAACTCAGACTTTCCAAGCACGATTTCTTGCGGGGCTCGCCCGCCCACCACGCGCTTAGACGCAGCCGCCACGACGTCGGACAGCACAGCCGACGCAGTGGGCGCACCGCCCGCACCGCGCCCGTAGAACATGAGCCGATCCGCCGCTTCCGCTTCAATAACGACGGCGTTAAACGAACCGCCAATCGACGCCAGCGGGTGTGCCTCCGGCACGAGCGTCGGGCCAACCCGCACGTCAATCTTGCCCGCATCATCCTGCGTGGCCTCAGCGATCAGCTTGATGACGTAACCGCCAGCAGTTGCCGCCGCAATATCACTCGATGTGATTTCACGAATACCCTCCACCTGGACGTCGTCGATATGGACGCGCTTGTGGAACGCGAGCGAGGCAAGGATCGCGATCTTCGCCGCCGCATCATGCCCGTCCACATCGGCAGTCGGATCCGCTTCCGCGAAACCGAGCTCTTGGGCGGTGGCCAGCACCTCATCGAAGGGCAGCCCCTTCGTGGTCATCTCGTCAAGAATGTAGTTCGTGGTGCCGTTCAAAATACCCTGAATCGCCTTGACCGTATCGCCCGCGAGCGACTCGCGCACCGCATACACCACAGGCACGGCACCCGCGACCGCAGCCTCATAGTAGACGTCAACATTCTTCTCTTTCGCCAGATCATAAATCTCCGGGCCGTGCTCAGCCAGCAATGCCTTATTGCCCGTGACCACGGAAGCGCCCGAATTGATCGCATACAAAATGAGTTCGCGCGGAAGATCAACGCCGCCGATCAGTTCGATGACAATATCAGCCTGATCGATGATCGCCTTCGAATCCGTGGTGAGCAGCTCGCGATCAATCCACGGATCGCGCTCGGCCTCAAGATTCGACACCGAAATCCCCACCAGTTCCAACGGGGCACCCGCACGCGCGGCAAGCAACTCATTTTCTTCCTTGAGCAGGCGAGCCACCTGGCTGCCTACCGTCCCTGCACCTAGTAGCGCAATCTTGATTGTCATTGTTTCTCTTCCGTTTGCTTCTAGCGTTTAGCCGACGTCGAGCGCCAGCAGGTCATCGATCGTCTCGCGTCGAACAATTTCGCGAGCCTGTCCATCCACGACGGCGACCACACCGGGACGGCACATCATGTTGTAGTTCGAACCCATCGAACGCCCGTAGGCGCCGGTGACGGGCACCGCGAGCAAATCGCCCGCCTCCACACTATCGGGCAACCCCACGTTATGCACCACAATATCGCCCGATTCGCAGTGCTTTCCCACGACGCGCGAGCGCACCAGCTCGCCGTCGGCATTCCGGGACGCGAGCGCGGCCGTGTAGTTCGCTCCATACAGCGCCGGACGCAGGTTATCCGACATTCCGCCATCCACCGACACGTAGCGGCGCGGCCCCGAATCCGTCTGCACGTCCTTAATCGTGCCCACTTCGTAGAGCGTCAACATCGCCGGCGCCACGATCGACCTGCCCGGCTCAATCGACACCAGCGGTGCCGGCAGGCCGGTCTTCGACACGTGGTCGCGAACCGCCTGCGCAAGCACACCGGCAAATTCTTCGGGAGCCGGAGGAACGGCGTCGTCGTCCGTATAGCGCACACCGTAGCCGCCACCCAGATCCACCTCGCGGATCTGGGTGCCCTGCTCAGCAGCCCACGTGCGCAAATCGAGCACCACTTTCGCGGCCTCGCCAAAACCCGCCGTCGCCAAAATCTGCGAGCCGATATGCGAATGCAAACCCAGCAGGTCAAGGTGCTCGTTAGCCGCGATCTCGCGTATCGCCTGCTGCGCCGCCCCCGAGTTCACTGACAGGCCAAACTTTTGATCCTCATGGGCCGTCTGAATGAAATCATGCCCACCAGCATGAACCCCGGTGGTCACCCGCACATAAACGGGCGCGCGCATTTTCCGTTGTGCCGCAAGGCGCGCAACTTGATCAATCTCCGGCAGCGAATCGATGACGATATGGGCGATGCCCTTCTCCAGCGCGAGCGCGATCTCTTCATCCGACTTATTGTTGCCATGCAACCCAATCCGACTACCGGGCACGCCCGCCGCGAGCACGGTCTGCAACTCGCCATACGAAGCCGTGTCGATGTGCAGGCCCTCGGCGGTCATCCAGCGCGCCACCGCCTTGGACAGGAAGGCCTTGCCGGCGTAATACACCTCGGCTCCCGCCAGATCGGCGAAGGCCTCGTCCATGGCTCTCTTCCACGCGCGAGCACGGGAGCGCATGTCGTCCTCATCCAACACGTAGGTTGGCGTGCCAAACTCGCGCGCAATATCTTCCACTGACACTCCAGCCACGGTAAGCACGCCATCTGAATCTCTACGCGTGTTCACCGACCACAGGCCATGACGCTCGCCATTTGGCTCGGGCGTTGCCATCATCTCGCTCATTACATCCGCTCCGGAGCACTCACACCCAGCAGCCCCAGCCCGTTACGCAGCACCTGCCCGGTGGCGTCGTTCAGCCACAACCGCGTTTGATGAACAACGTCCACCGGGTCATCCCCACGCGGAGTCACCCGGGAGACGCCGTACCACGAGTGGTACTTACCCGCGAGTTCTTCAAGATAGCGGGCCACCCGGTGCGGCTCACGCAAACTAGCCGCCTGAACCACGATGTCTGGATACTGTGCAAGAGCCGCGATCAGATCGCCGTCGGCCTGACTATCAAGCAAGGCCGGATCGAACTCGTCGCGAGTAACCCCGTGCTGAGCCGCATTCCGGTCCACCGCACACGTACGCGCATGCGCATACTGCACGTAATACACGGGGTTCTCATTCGTATGCGACGTAATGACATCCAAGTCCAAATCAATCGGCGTATCGAGCGCCTGGCGCACGAGCGAATACCGCGCGGCATCCACTCCTGCCGCATCCACAAGATCACCAAGCACCACAATCGTGCCGGCCCGCTTCGACATCCGCACCGGCTCGCCATCCTTGACAAGATTGACCAGCTGACCAATGAGCAGCTCGAGGTTTTCGCCGACGCCGGCCGTGTCACCAAACGCACGAGCCATCGCGTACATTCTGCCCACGTACCCGTGATGGTCGGCGCCCAGCATAATGATCACGTGGTCCGCGCCGCGGTTGCGCTTGTTGAGATAGTAGGCAATATCGCCCGCGAAATAGGCCGCATCCCCGTCGGATTTAATAATCACGCGATCCTTATCATCACCAAAATCGGTGGTGCGCACCCACGTTGCGCCGTCGGCCTCAAAAATCACGCCGCGCTCACGCAGCTCGTCAATCGCCTCGGCCACCGCACCCGATTCGTGAAGCGAATCCTCGTGGAAATACACATCAAACTCAACCCGGAAATCGGCGAGCTCCTGCTTGATCGAGTCAAACATCAACGTGACACCACGCTCCCGGAACACCTCCAGCGCCTCGGCGTCCGGCAACGACGCCGGGTCAGGTCTACCAGCCTGCTTTTCGCCGTTGATCACCTCGGCCGCAATGTCAGCGATGTACTGGCCGCCGTAACCATCCTCCGGCGCTTCCTCACCGCGAGCCCGCGCCAACAGCGACGCCGAAAAGCGGTTAATCTGCGCGCCGTGATCATTGAAATAGTACTCGCGCACCACCTGCGCGCCCGCAGCCTCAAGTATCCGGGCGAGCGAATCACCCACCGCCGCCCAGCGCGCCCCGCCCACATGAATCGGGCCTGTTGGGTTAGCCGACACGAACTCGAGGTTCACCGTGCCGCCGCGCAACGACGTCGTCGTACCGTAATCAGACCCCGCCTCCACAATCGTGCGAGCGAGTTCCCCGGCAGCCGCCTTATTCAGCGTAATATTCATAAAACCCGGGCCGGCAATATCCACGGCCGTAATCTCATCCGCCCGCTCAATACGCTTAGCCAGAACCTCCGCGAGCGCACGCGGATTCGTACCCGCCTTCTTCGCATACTGCATCGCCACGTTCGTCGCCCAATCACCATGCTCGCGACTTCGCGGACGCTCCACCTTCACCTCACCAACCTCGGCCGGATCAAGAGTGACCTCACCAGCCACAATGGCCTCATTCAAACAGGTGCGGATAAAAGCAGAGAGTTCTTCTGGAGTCATGGCACAAAGTCTAGCCGCCAAGGTGGCCGAGCAAAACTTTGGTCTCTCATATCGGGCTCGAAAGGATGCGGCACGGAACCGATTCTAGGCAGGCTCAGTTGCCTCGTCGTTCGCCGCCGCAAAATCCGGCACCAAAATCTGCACGTTGCCCGTACCAAATTCTGCAACCAGATAGGAGCTCATCACCCACGGCCGCTGCGCCGCCAACTGCCACACGGGTTTACCCTCACGATCAATCAGGTAGATCATCCCCACCTTGTCATCTACCAGTGCATGCTTGCCATCTGCCGTCACAGCCACAATCTCCGGCGCTGGAGTTTCCTTGTGCCCAGTGTCCGAGGTTGGCATCGGGCGAGCATCCGGCGCTGACAGGTCATCCGGTGCGCGCGGAGTTTCGACGTCGCCAGCAGGCTCAGCCCGGAACTCCTCCAAATCAACCTCAAAATTCGCAGGATTACCCTGCGCATCAAAAATAGGACCCGCCTTCGGATTAAGATAAATATTCAGCGGAAACAATGCGCCAGCCCGAGCTGTCGGCACATAACTGCCACCTTCAAAACTCTCATCCAACTGGGAGACACTCCCGTCGAGGGACACGAACGTGAACGGGGCGTCGTCGTCGGGCTTAAACATGAAACCGTCGCTCGTGTACGTCACCGGACGCTCTGGCGGAATCGACTTGTCCACCACAATCTTCCCCGTCACAGCGTTGACTACATGCACCTGCGCGCCCTTGTCACGCATCCCAAAAATATGGCCCGTCATCAAGTTCTTCGACCACGACCACCCCGGCGCCGCCAACTGCCACATCAGCTCGCCGTCCTTATTGAGCCCATACAACGAGCCATCCACATTGAGCACGAGGACACCGCCCACCGCACCCATGGGCATCGGCGCACTCTCCGAACTCGGATCCAACACCGGAATGTCCATCAGCGACTCGCCCGTAGCAAAATCGAGGAGCTCTCCAGACTTAGGAAGCTCCTCCGACTTGTCGGCGGTCCGGTTAACACCAACGACCACGCCCTCAGTCAGCCTCTGCGGAACCAAACTATCCTTAGCACACAGCCGATCGGGAAGCACCCACGCAACAGTCCGCGTGGGCACATACCACCCCCGCACCTCACGCGACACAGGATTCGACGTCACCACAAAATCCCCCTGCAACGCACACAACTCCTCACCATGCGGAATTGGGAACGCCTCAGGAGCTTTAACCTCATACTCATTGAACGCCCATGCGTCAGGACTCGAATTATCAGCAATCCCCGACGTCTTAATCTCCGGCGCCACCACCGGATACGGAGTATCCTCCGTTGAACTGTGTTCCCCCGACGGACTCGTGGGCGAACTACCACCCGGGCCCACATCCCCCGTGCACGAACTACACGCAAGGCCAACCGCTGTCACAACAGCTGCAAACATCAACATCAACCTGCGAGACATTCATGATCCTTATCAACGACGGCTAGCGTGGCGGCACTTCCGCAAAGAATGTTAACAGCACAACGCAGATAGATAAATAGGCTTTCGCGTAGGTCTGAACCGGCAGGTGAGGCTCATGGCCCTGCAAGGCGCGAGGTGGATTGTTCACATTTTCTAGGTTGATTCGCGGGCTGAACAGAAACGGTGTTAGACTGGCAAATCGCTGAGCCCCGATAGCTCAGGGGATAGAGCGTCTGCCTCCGGAGCAGAAGGTCGTAGGTTCGAATCCTATTCGGGGTACCAATCAAAACTGGCCGCTTTGCGCCGGAAACCCAGTCACAACCCGGCTCAGCCCGCCTCTACTCACGCGTTTCTGCTTATATAGCAATTTTGCCGGACTCAAGGGCCTCAACCCCCGCCATTTCTGCTTATTTAGCAATAACGCCTGCACCAAGCCGTAACTATTTGCAGGACTGGCCCCAGCCCCTCTTAACCGGAAACTATCACACGATAAAGCGCCGGTACGCGCGCTACCGCTCGGCGATCACGGCACGGGCCAGCGACGGCTCGTCGGTGATCAGCCCATCCACGCCAAGCGCCAAGAGCTTACGCATGTCAGCTTCTTCGTTCACGGTCCACACGTGAACCGCCAAGCCCAGCGAATGCGCTAACGCCACAAAGCGCTCGTTCACCACTTCAATCTCTTTAAAAAACTCCGGCACTTGCACGGCTTCAACCCCCTGCGCGGGCCCGGGTAGCTTATGAACAACTAGCCGGCGAAGCGCACGCGGCGCTTTGGAAGCCACCACGATCCGCGCGATCGCCATTGTTCCCATCGACGAGCGCACCCCCGGCAACATTCGCCGCAAACGCCGCAGCCGCCGTTCACTAAAACTCGCCAGTGACACCCGGTCAACAGCGTTATGCCGGGAAATGACCTGAGCCATCGGAGCTGCTACCTCGCCGGTTTTCGCGTCCACATTGAGCACGAAGTCGGGGAACTCTTCAAGCAGTTCATCGAGCAACACGATTCGATTACCGGAATGATCCTGCACATGCTGCAGGTCATCCCACGTCCAGTCAGAAATTAGGCCGCTGGCATCGGTCACCCGATCGAGAAACGGATCATGAAACACCACCACGCGCCCGTCGGCAGTCAGCTGACAATCCGTTTCAATATGATAAAAGCCCAGTTCGTGCATAGCCCGAAAGGCCTCAATCGAATTCTCCGGCGCCTCGTTACTTCCGCCCCGGTGTGCTAAAACAACGGGTTCACCACCAACGGACCACAGCCGGTTAATTAACACAGGTCTGAGACGTCGATCGCGCCAAGCTCGTTAAGCTTGTCCATCGGATCGATAATGTTGTCGATCGAGCCATCCTCCAGTACGAGTTCGTGACCGGTGTGGATCTCAAAATGTAGATGCGGCCCGGTGGAACGGCCATTCGACCCGACAGCACCAATATGCTGACCGGCTTTCACGACGTCGCCGGTCTTGACGAACACGCCGTCATCGTACATGTGAACGTACCAGGACATGTACTTTTCGCCGTTGATCTCGTGCTCGATCACGATCACATTGTTTGAACGCCCGTCGATTCCTTCGCCGGCGTGAACCACGGTGCCGTCGGCCATCGCGTAAATCGGCGTGCCCGTAGGTGCAGCCATGTCCACGCCAAGATGGATCGACGGGGTGTAGCTAAACGGGTCAAGCCGCCAGCCGAAAGGCGAGGTGATTCGATACGTGTTCGCAGCCATCGGCATGACCACGTATTCTTCACCCTCCACAAACGCGGAGACCAGTGAATTCGGCGCGCGGCGCACATCGCATTGGACGACGTTCGTTCCAGCAAATCCGCGCTTGAAACCGTTGTACCGTGCGGCGTCGGCAGCACTATTGGTTTTCTTTAGCGACTCCGGAACGGCCGGTTGCACGTTCGGTTGGGTGCCGTCGTCGACGACGCCGTGTGCGGCAAGCGCGTCATGCGGCCCGGAAAAACTGAGCGCAGACACGGCAGATCCGACCGTGACCATCGCGGCCAGCCCGGCACCGATGAGCACGCCCCGGCGGTTAGCCAACCCGTTGCGCGGGCGCGTGAGTAAAAACTTAGGCGTGCGCGGCTTAACCTTCTTCATTGGGCCGCGCGCATAACCAGCGGTATCGAACGTGGCGGTTGCGACGACGTCGTCCCGCTCCTGGTCTACGCGTTCCACGTGCGTAGCGGCTTCTTTTTCAGCGGCCTCGCGGGCCAGCCTGAGTTCTTTGCGGGATGGAAGCGTCTTGCTCTCATCGTGGTTCAAGCCCGCTTCTCCCTTCATACAAAAATCTGATGCGTGCGATTGGCACACAGACAAGAATAACGGTTTGATAACAATCGCGCTACCCGGTTTGACTCCAGCACGACCACTAGACGTGTGAAAATCATCATGGAAAGCGCGCTAAAGCGGCGTTACAGACTAGTCGGCACCCCGCCTATTTCTGCATGGCGTCGCGGACCTCGCCCACGAGCTCTTCCAGGATGTCTTCGAGGAAGAGAACTCCAGCGATGTTGCCGTTCACGGAGACTGCAGCAAGGTGGGTGCCGTCTTTTTGCATGGAACGCAGCGCGGATTCGACTTCGTCTGCGGCATCGACTTTAGACATCTGCCTAATCTTCCACGGCGAGATCGGTTCCTCACGCCGATCCGGTGCGACGTCGATGATGTCTTTCAAGTGGATGTAGCCCATAAGTTCACCATGCGAAAGCACGGGATACCGGGAAAAGCCCGTGCGCGCGATTTCGAGTTCAACCTGCGCGGGTGTCACCGCGGGGCTCACGGTTACAAGGTCGTCGGTGGGCACCATGAGGTCGCCGGCACTGTGTTCGGAAAATTCGAGCGCGGACGAAATCAGTCCGACATCCGCGTCCAGCACGCCAGCCTTCTTTGACGCGTCCACGATGGACGCCACCTCGTCAACGGTAAAGGCCGAACCCACTTCGTCTTTCGGTTCGAAACCGAACAGGGAAATGATGTGGTTGGCGAACCAGTTGAGCGAGTGCACGATCGGTAGCAACACTTTCGAAATCGCAACCAGCGGCGGAACGAGCACGTACGAGACCTTTTCTGGGGTGGTGACGGCAAGATTCTTCGGCACCATTTCCCCGAGCACCACGTGCAAATAGACCACAAGAACCAGCGCGATAATGATCGCAACCGGATGCACCATCGCTTCGGGCACGCCCACGGCGGCGAGCGGGCCGGCGATCCACCCGGCAATAGCCGGCTCTGAGATCGCACCCAGAGCAATCGAGGCGACCGTGATCCCCAGCTGGCAGGTGGCCAGCATGAGCGTCACGTTCTCCAGCGCATAGAGCACAATTTTCGCTGACTTTTTCCCCGCTTCAGCAAGAGGCTCAACCCGCGAGCGCCGCGCGCCCATGACGGCGAACTCTGCGCCCACAAAAAACGCGTTAATTGCCAGCAGGCCGACGGTAATCAGAAGTGCCACGCCGATGCTCATGATTCATCAACCCCGGAAATTCGTATCTGTTCGATTCGGCGCCCGTCCATCGCTTCAACGACGGCGTGTACACCATTTTCTGTGCAGGCGTCACCAACGTGGGGCATCCGGCCGAGGCGCGCCATCATCCATCCGCCGATTGTTTCCCACGGCCCGTCGTCGGGAACGTCGAGCCCTAATTCTCGCGAGACTTCATCGGGGCGCATCGCCCCTGGGATCATCCACTCCCCGCCGGTAACGATGCGGGTGCGTGCGCGGCGGCGGTCGTGTTCGTCGGCTACTTCGCCCACGATTTCTTCCACCGCGTCTTCGAGGGTGACCAGGCCGGAGGTGCCGCCGTATTCGTCGACCACGATTGCCATCTGTAGGCCTTCGGCACGCAGTTGCACGAGCAACGGTGCGAGCTCGATGGTTTCTGGCACTTGGGTGGCTTCCACGAGTAGCGACGACGACGTGACACGCACGTCCTCACGCGATTCGTATGGGACTGCGATTGCGCGGCGTACGTGCACGAAACCACGGATGTCATCAAGGTTTTCGCCAATCACGGGGAAACGGGAGTGTCCAGTTTCGCGGGCGAGTGCGACGACGTCGGCAGCCGAAGCGTCTTCGGGAAGGACCTCGACGCGGGTGCGGTCCGTCATGACGTCAACTGCGGTCAGCGCGCCGATGTCGATCGAGCGTACGAGCAGGCGCGCAGTCGACACGTCGAGCGTTCCTTCTTGCGCCGAACGGCGCACGAGGGCGGTCAGTTCGGTGGCAGAGCGTGCACCGGAGAGTTCTTCGGCCGGTTCGATGCCGAACCTGCGCAAGATCCAGTTGGCGGTTTCGTTAAGCCCCACAATGAGAGGCTTGAAAACAGCGGTGAAAACCCGCAGTGGTAGGGAGACGAAAGCGGCTGTGTTCAGCGGCTCGGCGAGCGCCATGTTCTTCGGAATAAGTTCGCCGAACAGCATCGAGAACAGGTTGGTGATGATGAACGCGAGCGCGGCCGCGGTACCGACCGACGCGGCTGCGGCCATTCCCTGATTGGTGAACAGACGCTCAAAGATGTCTTGGAGTGGCTTTTGCGCCACGTATCCGAGCAGGATCGTCGTGAGAGTAATGCCCACCTGGCACGAGGACAGCTGCAACGAAAGATTGTGCAGAGCTTTGTTGACAGATTGGGCTTTCGTGTCTCCCGCCTGCGCCCTGTCGTCGATCGTTGCTGGATCGAGAGCAACGAGCGAGAATTCCGCGGCCACGAAGAGTGCGTTTCCAGCGATGAGAAGTAGGCCGACGCCGAGAAGTATGAGATCAGTCCCCAAGGCGTCCCCTATGTTGTCGTCCTTCCATGCGCTCATCGTAACGCACAGCGCACGCGAGGCAAGAAGAAGTCTTGACGTATCGATGAAATTCTCTTGACGGTAAGACATCGCGTGGAGAATTTTTGCCCTATTTGAGAGGTAATTCGGGTGCGCGAATCCCATTTCGAGGCGAAGATCACTAGGCTTGAATGAAAGATCGTTCCTTTAGCAGGTGAGGCAAGACAGTGTCGTCAACGAACTCCAATGATTTTGGTCCCAACCAAGGCTTCGTAGAAGATCTCTACGCAGCATTTCTCAACAACCATGAAGGTGTCGGCCCGCAGTGGTCCGAACTGTTCTCCAGGTGGCAGGCCGAAGGGCGCAAGCCACACGCAAGCGCAAGCCAGGCAACCGGCCCGGCAAGCGAAGCACAGCGCAAAGTGTATGCACAGGCGGATCGAGCATCAACGAAATCGACGAACGTCACGCGCTCGGATCTTCCTCCCCAGCCGCGTTCGGCTGCGGAGCCCGCACTCACCCCGTACGCCAAAACCTATAATCTTGCCCCCTCCACCGCCCCGGACGACATGGATCCCAAGGCCAAAACGACCACCGTTCTCAAGGGCGGCGATCGCGGACTAGCCAAGAATATGGATAATTCGCTGTCGATCCCCACGGCGACCTCACTACGCGCCATCCCCGCACGGGTCATGTTCGACAACCGTACGGTCATCAACAACTACTTAGCATCTACCCGCGGCGGAAAGGTTTCCTTCACGCACCTCATCGCATACGCGATGGTCGAATCGCTAGCTGAAATGCCGGACATGAACGTCTCCTACACGCTCGATAACGGCAAGCCGGCCCTCGTCGAACCCGCACACGTCAACCTCGGCATCGCGATCGACGTCGTGAAACCGGACGGTTCGCGCACGCTCGTCGTGCCCTCAATCAAAGCAGCTGAAACGCTCACCTTCTCCGAATTCGTCTCCGCATACGAAGAGCTCGTGGCCCGCGGGCGCAACAACAAGCTCACAATGGACGACTACGCGGGAACCACCGCAACCCTCACAAACCCGGGCGGGCTCGGCACCACACAATCCATCCCGCGCCTGATGAACGGGCAGGGTCTGATCGTCGGCGTCGGCTCGATGACATACCCGCCAGCTTTCCAAGGGACAGCCGACGAACAGCTGGCCAGGCTCGGCGTGTCCAAGGTGGTCAACATCGGATCCACGTACGACCACCGCGTCATCCAAGGAGCAACCTCCGGGCGCTTCCTGCGCCTCATGGAAACCAAACTGCTCGGCCTCGACGACTTCTACAACCGCGTCTACCTCTCACTACGCGTGCCATACGCTCCCGTCGTGTGGGAAAAGGACGTGGAATACGACGCCGAACGGGAAATGGGCAAGCCCGCGCGCATCGCCGAGCTCATCCACGCCTACCGCTCCCGCGGCCACCTGATTGCGGACATTGACCCGCTCTCCTTCCACCTGCGCCGCCACCCCGATCTCGACATCGCCTCCTACGGGCTTACCCTGTGGGATCTAGACCGGTCCTTCCCCACCGGCGGATTCGCCGGCACGAGCAACCTGACACTGCGCGACATCCTTTCGCGGCTACGCCAGTCGTACTGCCGCACGGTGGGCATCGAATACATGCATATCCAAGATCCAGTCCAGCGCGCCTGGTTCCAAGAGCGCCTCGAATGCGCGCCAGTGCCGGCCACCACCGCGCAGCGGCTCAAGATCCTCAAGAAGCTCAACGAAGCCGAGGCCTTCGAGACGTTCCTGCAGACCAAGTACGTCGGCCAAAAGCGATTCTCGCTCGAGGGCGGCGAATCGCTCATTCCGGCACTTGACGCGATCCTCGACGGGGCTGCCGACGACGGCGTCCACGAAGTCGCCATCGGCATGGCACACCGCGGCCGCCTCAACGTGCTCACGAACATTGCGGGCAAGAGCTACGCGCAGGTGTTTTCAGAGTTCGACGGCGTCGTCTCGCCAAAGCGCCGCGGCTCAGGTGACGTCAAATACCACCTTGGCACCGAAGGCACCTACACCTCTGATAGCGGGGACACGGTGGGCGTCTACTTGGCGGCCAACCCCTCGCATCTCGAAGCGGTCAACGGCGTGCTTGAAGGCGTGGTTCGCGCCAAGCAAGACGCCCTCGACCTCGACGACGACGGTTCAGCAGTCATGCCCATCCTCATCCACGGCGACGCCGCATTCTCCGGGCAAGGCGTGGTCACCGAGGTGCTCAACCTCAGCCAGCTACCGGCCTACCGCACGGGCGGCACGGTCCACATCATCGTCAACAACCAGATCGGGTTTACCACGGCCCCGTCAAACTCGCGCTCCTCGCGCTACCCCACCGACATCACGAAGGGCCTGCAACTTCCCATTTTCCACGTCAACGGTGATGATCCGGAGGCCGTGGTCAAAATGGCACGCATGGCCTACGAGTACCGGATGGAGTTCAAGAAGGACGTCATCCTTGACATCGTGTGCTACCGCAAGCGCGGCCACAACGAAGGCGACGATCCGTCGATGACCCAGCCAATCATGTACTCCCTGGTTGGTGAGAAGCGTTCGACCCGCCAGCTCTACCAAGAGGCCCTACTCGGCCGCGGTGACATCACGGAAGCTGAGGCTGCCGCCGTTGAACAAGACTTCAAGGACACGCTCGACCGGGCGTTCACATCCGTGCGCGAGCTGGAAAAGAGCGAGGAAAAGGACGCCAAAGATGCCTCGCTCGCCCTCGGTGTTCCACAGTCTCAGCAGGAGGACGCCGGCACGATGGTTGGGTGGACGACGGCGGTACCTCCCGCGGTCATCCAACGCATCGGCCAGGCACACACGACCCCGCCCGAAGGCTTCACCCCGCACCCGAAGGTCACCCAGCTGTTCGAGCGTCGCAACAAGATGGCGAACGAAGGCGATATCGACTGGGGCTTTGGCGAACTGCTCGCCTTCGGCTCGCTTTTGATTGAGGGCGTGCCCGTGCGCATGTCCGGTCAAGACTCCCGGCGCGGCACGTTTACTCAACGCCACGCCGTCGCCCACGACTACACCACGGGTGAAGAGTGGACCCCGCTGATGGGACTCACCGAAGATCAGGCTCGGCTGAAGATCTTCGACTCCGCCCTGTCCGAATATGCGGTGTTGGCCTTCGAATACGGCTACTCGGTACAACGCCCGGACGCGCTTGTTATCTGGGAGGCTCAGTTCGGTGACTTCGCCAACGGCGCGCAAACCGTAACCGACGAATTCATTACGTCTGCCGAGCAGAAGTGGAACCAGAGCTCATCGCTTGTGGTTCTTCTTCCGCACGGCTACGAAGGCCAAGGCCCCGATCACTCCTCGGCGCGCATCGAGCGTTACCTGCAGATGAGCGCTGAAGACAACATGATCGTCGTCCAGCCCTCCACGCCGGCGAACTACTTCCACATGCTGCGCCAGCAGGCCTACAACCGTCCGCGCAAACCCATGATCGTGTTCTCTCCCAAGCAGCTACTGCGCCGCAAGGCCGCCAAGTCGCAGCTGGCAGATTTCACCAGCGGCACAGTGCAAAAGGTGATTGGTGAACACGCGAATCTCGGCCAGGTGGATCGTGTGCTGCTGTGTTCGGGCAGGATCTACTACGACCTCGTCGCAACCCGCAGCGCGAACGACGACGACCGCACGGCCATCATCCGGATCGAGCAGCTCTACCCTAACCCGGTTGCCGAACTCCGCGCCGAACTCGACAAGTACCCGGACGCCGAGGTCATCTGGGTACAGGACGAGCCGGCCAACCAGGGCCCATGGGCGCACTTCGCGCTTGGCATGTTCACGGAGCTCGACCGCAAGGTCAGGCTGGTCTCCCGCCCGGCGGCAGCCTCAACCGCCGCGGGCATGACCTCCGCGCACACACGCGAGGCCGAACAGCTCATGAAGGAGGCCTTCGAACGCTAGCGTGCTCCCAACTTCCGCGTTTCTGCTTATACAGCAATTCTGCCGGACTCGAGGGCTCCGAACCTCCCCGTTTCTGCTTATATAGCAATAACGGTTAACTTGGTTTGCGCATCCTCAGGATTCGAACCCGCTCCAGGTCAAGAACCAAGACCGAAACCGCTATTTGGGGAAAAGTTTTCCCAAAATCGCATTTTCAACTACACTGGAGCTATGAAGATCCTTTCTTTCGTGGCACGGAATCATCGCAGCTTCCGGGACGAGTTCTTTTTAGACATGACGCGGGAGTCTCTTAAGACTAATGTTCCTCGCGCGGGCGAAAGCTGGTCGGACCACCTGTTCCCCGTTGCCGGCATTTTCGGAGCAAACGCGTCGGGAAAAACGTCGGTCATTCGAGCCTTCGAATACGTTTATGCCGCAATCTTAAGTTCAAGTGGCGAGTGGTCGGATAAACGTGTGTTTCCACGTGACCCATTTCGTCTTGACTCGCACTCGCGTTCTTCTGAAAGCTTCTACGCCCTCGATTTCCTTCTCGACATGACAGAGGAACAGGCTTCGCACTTCAACAAACCCACGGGTTCCGATCGCACATTCCGGTTCACCTACGAATTTTCTGTTGATCCTCAAGGCATCAAGCATGAGTTCCTGCAGGTGTATCTCAGCTCTCGGCCAACGGTTTTAGTTGAACGGGAACGCTCCGATGTCAGACTCGGCGCGCGTTTGGGAAGTATCGAAGTATCGCCCAGCGAGCTCGTCCTCTCTCGAGTCTTACGGGTGAACAGGGGTATCCTGACCTCGATCAGTGAATCGATCGTCGAAGGTCTGCATATCTTCCATGTCGGTGACCGTGAACGCGACTCTCGTCTCTCATATATCGCCAAAGAGGTCGCGAATAACCGTCTCGATCTTAAAGATCTGATCGATCTGGCTCGAATCGCCGACGTCGGCGTCGAAAATATCACGGTCGATGAAGAGGAGTTTCCACCAGACATCCTTCCAGACCTAAAAGAATACCTAGCCAAATTTTCCGGCGGTTCCGAGCCGCTCGAAGACACGGGAAATAATTCCGACGCAACATCACATGAGCCCGCGGAAGCGGATGCACTTGTTCGGTCAATCTTCCCACGATCCCTACGCTTCGAGCACCGCGCCGACGGAACCGCCGATCAAGCAGACTCTTTCAGCCTTGAAGACGAGTCATCAGGCACGTTAGCCTGGCTTGCACTCGCCATAGATGCGCTTACGGCGCTACGGAAAGGAACCGTGCTGTGCGTTGATGAACTAGACACCAGCCTTCACCCGCAACTGGCTGCTCTGCTCGTGTCGCTCTTTCAGAATCCGGAGCACAACCCCCGCGGGGCACAGCTCATCTTCACCTCGCATGATGTGAGCCTTCTCAGCGCCCACAGCGGGCTTGATCTTCACAAACGCCAAATCTGGTACGTGGACAAAGATAACTCGGGCGCTAGCGAACTGTATTCCTTAGGTGACTTCACAGACGTGAAGAAAAACTCCAACATCACCAAGCAGTATCTTGAAGGCCGCTTCGGCGCAGTTCCGCGCTTAGCTCCCTCCCTCATTTACCGCTTGATCGGTAAGCCTGATTCGCCGTCGACTGCAATCACCGAAGAGGCATCATGAGTAAACAGCGCAAACGCGGCCGGAACGCTTACAAACCGCGCTCAAGGCCAGTCCGGCGCAAGTATCGAAAAGTTTTAGTGGTGGTGGAAGGATCAAAAAATAAGTCCGAACAGGCCTATTTCGAGCAGCTTAATCAGGAGCTCCGTCAATCCGCTTCCATTTCGATTGTTGTTGAAGCGGGAGAAGGTGAGCCTTCTAAAGTATTGCGCGCATGTCAACGCAAGACAGTACAGGAACAAGAACGCACAGGCGACTCCAAGCCTTTCGATATTCGCGTCCTCGTCGTCGACGTCGACGAACACGCCAAGTTACCGTCTGTCTTGGAGCAATGCGAAAAGGAAGGCATCCACGCTCTCGTAACTAACCCCAGATTTGAGCTCTGGCTCCTATGGCACAAAGAGGACTACACCCGGGCGGCATCTGCACAAGATATAGATGCGAGGGTTCGCAGACTCAAGCTAGTTGGCGGATCAGGAGGGAAGGAGCTCGGGCGCGAATTTCTTATTACAAACTACGCAGAAGCGATTCAGCGAGCACGCAGGGCCTGGCCTGAGCTGTCACCTAACCACATAGGACCAGATCCTTCTAGTGCTATCCCGTGGCTCATCGACAAACTTTCTAGCGGATAGCGGCGCGAAGCGCGCAAATTGCCGTAAGGTAGAAGGGTGAGTATCCGAGTTTTCTTTGTTGGTGACGAACTGGTAGCCGGTTATGGTGATGCCCGGGCGCTGGGCTGGGTTGGCCGCACAATCGCCCGCTCGCCACATGAACCGCCGATCATGGCCCTACCGCTAGCCTGGCCTGGTCACAGCACGGAACATTTATCCACCAGCTGGGAACACGAAGTACTTCCCCGCTTGGATCGCGAAGCAGATAACCGCCTCGTCATCGGACTCGGATCGCGCGATATCGGCCGCACCTCCACGGCACGCTCCCGGCTCTACCTTGCCAACATGCTCGATAACGCGCAGCGTCAAGGGTTGGCGACATTCGTCGTCGGGCCACCGCCGCGCCTAGATGTTTCCGATCGCGCCCAACAAGACCTCAGTGATGCGTTCCAGGAAGCCTGCGACCGCCGCCAGGTCCCCTATGTGGACACCTACACGCCACTCAAACGCCACGAACAGTGGCTCACCGACATGGCCACCTCACCAGACGGCTACTGCCCACGCCAAGCCGGATACGGGCTCATGACCTGGCTCATCCTCCACAAAGGATGGCATAACTGGCTCGGCATCGAACCGCCGGTCGCAGAATAAAAAGATGGCCGGAGCAACAACTCCGGCCACCGTAGCTTTACGAATTCGGGCGCTTACCGTGATTCGCAGGGCGCTTCCTGCGATCCTTACGCTTCCTACCACGCTTCGACATATTCAGCTCCTTTTCTCAACTCCACAAGTGTAGCGGCTATACAGCCTACCGGCCAACCTGGTACTTGGTGATCCGCGTGATCTTCATCCGCAACGACTCGGGCGCGGATTCGCCACAACACCCGCGGCGGATCACTTTCCGGATCACGATCTCTTCTTCGATCCGGCGCAGACAGGCCGGGCAGTTCGCGCTATGGCGAATGAGGCGTAGCGCGTCTTGTTCGGTGATCTCGTTGTCGAGCAAGGCGAAAAGCTGGTCGAGAACGTCGTCGCACCGACACTGCTGCGCACAGTCACAACCGGAGCTTTCGCACGCGCACTCTTGCAGCTGCGCCATGAGTTCGTCCAGTTTCCTGCTCACACCGTCTCCTTCACATAGCCCAAATCGCGTGCGTAATCACGCAGCAGATCGCGCAGCTGTTTGCGCCCGCGGTGTAAGCGAGACATGACCGTGCCGATCGGGGTGTCCATGATGTCGGCAATTTCCTGGTAGGAAAAACCTTCCACGTCCGCAAGATAGACGGCCGTACGGCGGTCCTCCGGGAGCTGTTCGAGCGCTTCACGAATCTCTTCGTTCGGCAGGTTCTCCAAGGCTTCCATTTCCGCCGATTTCAACCCGTACGGATGATGATGCCTGGCCCGATATTCCTGCCAGTCTTCGGCCTCACCCGCATCGGACTCCAATGGCCTGCGCTGCTTTTTGCGATAGTTGGAGATAAACGTGTTGTTCAAAATCCGGTACAGCCACGCTTTCAGGTTGGTACCGGGTTTGAACTGGTGGAATGCCGCGAACGCTTTCTCGAACGTTTCTTGGACGAGATCCTCGGCGTCTTGCGGATTGCGAGTGAGCCGCATGGCCGCGCCATACAGCTGGTTAAGGTACGGTACGGCGTCGCGTACGAACCGTTCGCTACGTTCGCGTTCGGTTTCGTCGCCAGCCCGCACTAGTGTCTCGTTACCCATTCGTCTCCTTACGCTATTCAATATAGCGCACGGCTAGAGTACGTTGCCTTCCCGGATCACCTGCTCCACGTCGAGGGCGTCGTTCATGACGACGGCGTTAACCGTGGCACCCGGCCGCCAGGTCAAAGTAACGCCCGGGGTGTCTTCAGAAAAACCGACCGCTCGTGCCGGGGCTCCCACGCAGCAGCGCACGGCGTCTTCCATTGACACGTAGCCGCCGCCGACCATCCGCTGTACCTGTTCGGCCATCCGCGATGTCCCTCCGGCAATCGCACCGCCGCGTACGAGCCGGGCAGTTCCGTCCACGATCTTGACGCCCTGCCCGCCAAGCACGTATTCGCCGTCGGGCATTCCGGCACCTTCCATCGCGTCCGTGACGAAAACGACGCCGTACGGGTTGGATTCGCCGACGTATTCGACGACGTCGTGCACCAGATCCGGGTGGACGTGCACCGAGTCGGCAATCAGCTCGACCACACACGTGCCCTGTTTGGCTGCCGCAACTAGTTCACGTACCGGGCCTGGGGCCCGGTGGCCGAGCGGTGGCATGGCATTGAACAGGTGGGTGGCCGTCTGTGCGGGAACCTTCAGCCCGATGTGAACGCCGTGAGCGGTGCTTTCTTTCAACACCTTGCGGGTTGCTTCCAGCTTGGCATTCGTGTGCCCCCAGGAGGGCACCGCACCGTACTCGTGTAAGAGCTTGGCCGCCTCCACCGCGCCGGCCACTTCAGGGGCGATCGTCATCGTTTTAATCCAGCCCCTGCCGGTCTCTAGCCACTGGCGAAGCTCGTCCAGATCCGGTTCGCGAATCGCCTCCGGATTCTGCGCGCCTGCCTTGTGTGGCGAAATATACGGGCCTTCCAAATGGATGCCCTGCAGCAGTCCTTCATCGCACGCCGTGGCAAGGCCGTCGATTGCCGGGATGGTATCCACCAGGGAGACTGTGGAGGCGAGCATCGCCGTCGTCCCCATCTGCCGGTGTGCATCCACAGCCTGCTTGACGCCGGCCAAACTCGGATCGTCCGGAAACGAGGATCCCCCACCGCCGTGGCAGTGAATGTCAATGAAACCGGGCGTGATCCAGCCGGTCACTGACGGATCGGGGTCGAGCACGCGCACAACCTTTCCGTCTGCAATCTCCAGCCCGGAACCGACCAGTCGGCCGTCACCGTCAAGAAGTTTTCCGCGGATAATCATGCCAGCTTCTCCCAGCGCACAGCGTGCATCTCCCGGCCGCGCAGCTTCGACGCCGCCGCTTCATCCACATACACCCGTACGGACGGATGCATCTGCAAGATCGACGCCGGGCAGCCCGACGAAATCGGACCTTCCACCGCGCACGCAATCGCGTCTGCCTTGCCCTCGCCAGTCGCAATCAGCATGATGTGCTGCGCCTCGAGAATTGTGCCGAGACCCTGCGTGATACACATGTCGGGCACGTCGTCGATGTTGTCGTTAAAGAAACGTGCGTTGTCTTCTCGAGTTTGGCGGGCCAGCGCATCCACGTGTGTGCGCGAAACGAGCGAGATACCCGGCTCGTTGAATCCGATGTGCCCATTCGAACCGATTCCAAGGATTTGCAGGAACACTCCCCCGTTGTCACGGATAACGGCGTCGTATGCGGCGGCCGATTCACGCGCGCCGTCTGGGACGTCGACGTCGCCGTTCGGGGTAAACAGGTTCTCGTCGCGAAGTCCCGTCTTGTCCTCGCCCACAAGCTCACCTTGGAGCACTTTACGGTAGCTTTCCGGATGCCCCACCGGCAGGCCGATGTACTCATCGAGCGCAAAGGCTTTCGCGTCGGCGAGCGTGAACGTGCCGGCGGCGTGTGCCTTGCGTAGCTCTTCGTAGAGCGGCAGGGGCGTAGAACCGGTAGCCACTCCCAGATTACGCGGCGTTGCATCGGCCATCATGGTGATCAGGTAGTCGGCTGCCGCTTTCGCCAGCGAAACCTCGTCCGTAAAAACTCCAACCTTCATATCGTGTCCTTTTCTCGGCACGTGCCGCTATGTGCGCGCTTGTTCGCACGCGAAAATTTATTGTTATTTGTTGACCGCGTTCACGAACCACGACGTGATTGACGTTGGGTGTGTGATCGCAGTTCCGACGACGACGGCGTACGCCCCGGCGTCCATCACCTGGCGGGCTTGCTGGGGCGAATGTACTCGCCCTTCGCAGATCACTGGCAAGTCAGGGAACTCTGCCACCATCTGCTCAAGCAGCTCGAAGTCCGGGCCGTCAGTTTTTTCTCGTTCTCCGGAATAGCCGGCGAGTGTCGTGGAAATGATATGCGATCCGGCCTCGGCGGCCATCCGCGCGTCGTCGATCGACCCGCAGTCAGCCATGATGAGTGCACCCTCGTCTTTCAACGCGGCCACGGTTTGGGTGTAGGTCAGCCCGTCCGGGCGTGGGCGGCGCGTGGCATCGATTGCCACGATGTCTGCTCCTGCCATGATGCACGCGCGCGCATGCCGCAGGGTGGGCGTAATGTAGACCCCGTCGTGGCCTTCTTTCCACAGCCCGATCACCGGCACATCTACTTGCCCTTTGATCGCCGAAATGTCGGCCAGCCCCTGACACCGAATGGCAGCGGCACCCCCGCGTTCGGCCGCGAGCGCCACCTGCGCCATCGTCTCCGGATGGCGCATCGGTTCTCCTGGATAGGCTTGAACTGACACGATGAGTTTCCCGCGCAGTGATTCGATCACGTCGTTCGACATATGTTGGCCTGTCTTTCGTAGGTTATTGGTTGCGTAAGAAATTGATGGCCGCACCCATGAGGGGCGCGCTCGATCCTAATTCACCGAGAACGATCGGGGTGCCGGCAACCGGGTCCATTGCGCGCGCCGCATAGCCCTCGCGCAGTGCCTGCCACCAGCGCTCGCCCGAACGAGTCATAGAGCCAGAGAGCACGACGACGGACGGGTCGATCGAGTTCGTTAACGTCGCGATCGTCTCCCCGAGCGCGAACGCGGACTCGGTGAACACTCTTTGAGCAAGCTCGTGGCCGGAGTCGGCAAGGTCTTGGAGCTCTTTACCGTTGGCCACCCGCGGATCGCCGAACTCCCGGCGCTCGTTGAACCAGTTCGTAATGCCGTGCCCGGAGGCGATCGCTTCGATGTGGCCGGTGCGCTGGCACGAGCACACCAGCCCATCAGCAAGACAGTGGTGGATGTGGCCAAAGTGACCGGCAAGGAAGTGCTCACCGAAGTCGATCTGACCGCCGCGGATCAGCGCTCCGCCGATGCCGGTTCCCACCGCCAGCGAAAGCACCGTATTAGCGCCCCTGCCTGCTCCCCGCATAGCTTCACCCAGGCCGTGAGCGTGGACGTCGTTGATGACGTGCACGGGAAGCCCGCTCGCCCGAGCGATAATCTTTCCGAGCTCAGTACCCGCCCACTGGGGCATCGTGTTCGTTGCCGACACGATGCGCCCGGTAGCCGGGTCAACCACACCCGCGCTGGCGATACCGATCCCGAGGAGAGAGGAGTGGTTCGCCGCCACCTCTTTTACGAGGTCTGCGAGTCGCTTGGCGACGGTCGGACCGCCAGCGCGAGCGTTGGTTGCCATGGTCTGGACGCTATCGAATGCGAGGTTATCCGCGTCCGTGAGCGACCAACCAATTTTGGTGCCACCAATATCAATCGCGAGGATCTGGGCACCTGTCATTGATTCCCCCTAGTTCAGCAGGCCAGCCTGGCGCAGTACGCCAGCGACGGCCTCCACGTTGTGGCCTTCGAGAGCCTGCACGGGTTCGGGCATGACGTTCGTGTCGAACACGCCAAGCAGCATGAGCGCCGTCTTGAACGCACCCACACCGGCCGCGAAACCGAACTCGCCAGTGGTGACCGATGTGATCCGCATGAGGCGCGCCGCGTAGTCCTGCAGTTCGCGCACTCGATCCCAGTCGCCTGCCTGAGCGGCATGCCACTGTTCCACGTACACTTTCGGTTCCACGTTTCCGAGCCCGGGCACGGACCCGTCGGCACCGGACATGTAGGCGCCGTCGACGACGACCTCGTGCCCGGTGAGCAACGTCAGATCGAGCCCTTCCTCAGTGCGCATGAGTGCAAGGTTGCGGAAGGAGACGTCGTCGCCCGACGAATCCTTCACACCTTGCAACACGCCCTCGCGGGCCAGCTCGATGATCATCGCCGGGCTGAGTTTGACGTGCACGCACACCGGGATGTCGTAGGCGAACAGCGGCAGATCGATTGCCTGTTTGATGAGGCGGAAATGCCGCTTGATCTCCTTCGGCCCGAGGATCGCGTAGAAGGGTGCGGTTGCCACAATGGCATCCGCGCCAAGTTCTTGGGCGACCCGTGCCTGTTCGATTACGCGCGGTGTGGTCGTGTCGATCACGCCGACGAGGATCGGCGTGCGACCTGCCACGATCCGCACTGTTTCCGTGATGACCTGCCGCCTGCGCTCGTCTGTCGAAAACACGACTTCGCCAGACGAGCCGAGGATGAACAGGCCGTCCACTCCGGCGTCGATAAGCCGGTTTACGTGCCGTTCGTAGCTGACGACGTCGAGTTCGCCGTCGGCGGTCAGTGGGACGACTACGGGAGGTATAACTCCGCGAAACGTCATGATGATGTTCCTCCGAGATCCGGATGTAGAAGGGAGGGCGCAGCGCCAAGCAGCGTCCGAGTATAGGGGTGGCTGGGGTTGGCAAGGAGCTCCTTTGCAGGACCTTCCTCGACAACCTGGCCGGTATTCATCACTGCGATACGGTCAGAAATGTAGCGCACTGTCTGAATGTCATGGGAGATGAACACCATGGCGAGCCCAAGTTCGTTCTTCAGGTCCATGAGCAGATTGAGAATCTGTGCACGGACCGAGACGTCCAGGGCCGACGTCGGCTCATCCGCGATGATCGCATCGGGGCGTAGCGCGAGCGCACGCGCAATAGCCACGCGTTGACGCTGACCGCCCGACAGCTGGCCGGGTAGCGCGTCAAGCGCCGACTGCGGGAGTCCCACCTGCGTGATGAGTTGTTCCACACGCTCGTTGCGCTCCTCGTCGGTGCCGATGTCATGCACCCGCAGCGGGTCAAGCAGCTGGTCGCGAACGTGCATGCGCGCGTTCAACGCTGTTGCTGGATCCTGGAAGACGACGGAAACGACTCGGCCGATCTTGCGCCGATCAGCGGCACTGCGCTTCGTCACTTCCTCGCCCTTGAAGAACACCTGACCGGAGGTCGGTGCTTGCAGTCCGCACATGACGTTTGCCGCGGTGGACTTACCAGAACCGGACTCACCGACGATGCCGAGCACCTGGCCGGGCATCACCTTGAGGTTCACCCCGTTAACGGCATGCACCTTGTTCGGGTTGAAAATCGATCCCGTGCGGGTCTTGAACACCACGTGCACGTCACGCAGTTCAATGATTGGTTGTGTCATCGCTGTTCCTCCTGTGGTACACCGGGCTGCTGGGGAGCTTCATAGCCGGCCTCTTCCCACGCCGAATCAGGTACCGCGGCATACACGTGATCGCGCCCGGGGATCTCCATGCGCACCGGCGGAGTGTGGATTCCGACGTCGGGATGCGAGGAACGCGGTGCGAACCTGTCTCCATCCGGGAAGTCCTTCGGCGAGGGCACCGTGCCCGGCACCTGGTGCAGACGCTCGGCGCCCGCTTCGATGGACAGCACCGAACCAAGCAGACCGCGGGTGTATTCGTGAACCGGGTTGGACAGCAGCTCGGATGTGGGAGCTTGCTCGACAACCTGGCCCGCGTACATGACTGTGATCTTGTGTGCCACTTCGGCAACCAAGGCCAGATCGTGGCTGACGAACACCATGGCAAAGCCAAGCTTTTCGCGTAGCTCGTTGAGCAGGTCGATAACCTGCTTTTGCACGGTCACGTCGAGTGCCGTGGTCGGCTCGTCGGCGATGATGAGCTTCGGGTCGCGCGTGAGCGCCATGGCGATGAGGACTCGCTGGCGCTGACCGCCCGATAGTTCGTGCGGGTAGGACTCGAGCGTCCGCTTCGGATCGAGGCCCACGAGCTCGAGGAGCTCCTCGGCGCTGCGGGTTCCGCCGCGCGAGGTCAGCTGCTTCATCTGCGAACGGATGAGCATTGCCGGGTTGAGCGAGGACAGCGCGTCCTGGTAGATCATCGCCATCTCGTGTCCCAGCAGGCCCTGCCGCTCGGACGCGGGCATCGTCAGCAGATCCTTGCCCTGGTACAGAGCTTGACCAGAGATCTGCGCGCGGGAATCGATCAGGCCCATGATCGTCAGTGCCGTAATCGACTTGCCACAGCCGGATTCGCCGACCAGGCCCATCGTTTCGCCCTCGTTGACGGTGAAGGACACGTTGTCGACGACGTTGACGTCACCGTGACGCGGGAAGCGAATCGACAGGTTGCGCACCTCGAGCAGTGGCTTACCCTCGCCCGTTGCCACGAACCTGTCAGTTCGCTTGGATTCCACCGCGGCCAGCTGGTTAAGCCTCTGCTGGAGCGATTCGGCCTGCTTTTCGTGTGCCAGGCGCGGATCGAGCAGGAGCTTATCCTGTTCGCGGGTGGCTGCAACGTTGTCAACC
Source organism: Trueperella bialowiezensis (assembly GCF_900637955.1). NCBI lineage: Bacteria > Bacillati > Actinomycetota > Actinomycetes > Actinomycetales > Actinomycetaceae > Trueperella > Trueperella bialowiezensis. The sequence continues at coordinate 1,578,750 of NZ_LR134476.1, read as the reverse complement.
TTCTGATCACCAGAGGGGGCTGCAACCATGGCGTCCGTAATGCCTTCGGACAGGATGTTCAGGCACAGCACGGTCAGCATGATGAACACGCCCGGGAAGAACGCTGTCCACCACTTACCTGCCAGCACCGACATGTTCGACGACGCGTCGGACAGCACGTTACCCCAGGTGGCAACCATCGTGGACTGCAGGCCCGAACCGATAAAGGTGAGCGAGGCTTCCAAAATGATCGCGTCAGCCACGAGCACCGTGGCGAACACGAGCACCGGCGCTGCAGTGTTGCGAGCGACGTGCTTGATGAGGATCCACGGTGCGCGAGCGCCCGCCACGATGACGGCGCGCACGTAGTCTTCGCCGTACGCGCTCATCACGTTCGCGCGAACGATACGTGCCAGCTGCGGCGTGTAGACGAATGCGATCGAGAAGATGATGACGGCCACGAGGCCGATCACGTTATCGGGCTCCAACCTGCGCGAGAACACGAGCACCATGACGGCCGCCATAGCAATGCCGGGCACGGCCATGATGATGTCCATGATGCGCATGATCACTTCGCCGATCCACTTGCGGGATACGGCGGCAACCGCGCCGATGATCGAACCGAAGAACAGTGCCACGAGGGTGGCCAGCACGCCGATCATGAGCGAGTAGCGCCCGCCGTACAGGATGCGCGAGAGCACGTCACGCCCGGAGTGATCGGTTCCGAAAAGGTGTTCCTTTGAAGGCGCTTCCCACACGCCAAACAGTTCGTCAGGAGTGTAGGGGGCGATCCATGGAGAAAGGAAGGAGACGATGAGGATGATGACGAGGAAGGCCAGCGCTAGCTGCGAGCCGAGGCTCATGTTACGAAGCCGGCTGAAACGCTTCGTCGTCACAGTGTTGAGTTTCTGCTTCTTAGATGTCATGTCACACCGACCTAATGCGCGGGTTGATGAGCAGGTAGAGCATGTCAACAATAATGTTGACGACGATGAAGGCCAGTGCCACCACTAGCGCACCACCCTGCACGAGGTTGACCCAGTTGTTTTGGATACCGAGGATGAGCACTCGGCCCATGCCTTGAATGTTGAAAATGATCTCGATAACGACGGCGCCGCCCATGAGGTAACCAACGCGCAAACCAAGCACGGTCACCGGCGTAATCAGGGCGTTACGTAGAACGTTACGGCCGATCACAACGGAGCGTGGCACGCCTGCACCGAGCGCGGTACGAACGTAGTCGCGGTCAAGCTCTTCCACCATCGAGGTACGCACCACGCGGGTCATCTGGCCGATCACAGGAACGGCCAAAGAGATCGCCGGCAGTAGCATGCGCATGAACCAGCCGCTGAAGTCTTCCGTCATCGACGGCAACTCACCGGACACCGGGATCGAGCTGCCAACGAATGCGAGCACGAGCAGCGATGCGAGCCAGAACGAGGGTGTGCCGATGCAGATCACGGACAGCACGCGGATCAGCTGATCCGGCCACTTGTCACGGTAGATTGCCGAGACGATGCCGAGCGGGAACGAAACAAGCACGGCGATGATCAGGCCGAAGAAGGTGAGAGAAAGGGTAACGGGAAGTGCCTCAGAGACTAGATCTGTGACCTTGTTTCCCTCGCCGATGCCGTAAAAGCCCAGATCGCCCTGGAGCATGTTGAGAAGATAATTGCCGTATTGCACGAGGAACGGATCGTTGTACCCGTGCTTGACGCGGAACTCTTCGAGAGCTTCCGGCGTCGCGAATTCGCCGAGTGCCGTGTAGGCCGGATCGATCGGCGAAAGAGACATGATGAAGAAGACGAGGAACGTTACGCCTATCACCATGATGGGGAGCGCTAAGAGTCGCCGCCCAAGTAGTCGTAAAAGATTATTCACTGTCCTGATTTCCCCTTCTACTGCGAAGGACGAGATTCAGCTGTGCTGAGTTATGCCACCGCGCTGTGGCGCACGTGCGGTTTGTGAAAATGAGTGGGAGCCGTGGAGGGGGAGGTTGATGCCCTCCACGGCTCCCAGTTTGATGCGCTAGAGCGCGTTACTTCTTGACGGTTGCGCCAACGAGCTCAAGGCCCGTGGTGCCGATGCCGTCAACGTTGTCGAGCTTGTCCTTGTTGAAGCCCGTGATCATCGTGCGGTGGAAGAGCGGGTACAGTGGCGCTTCTTCCGCAATCAGATCGAGTGCCTCAGCCCACTTGGCCTTGGCCTCGTCGCCCGTCAGCTGGGAAGCTTCGGTCGACAAGTCGCGGAGCTTCGCGAAGGCCTCCGGCGAGGTCTTCGCCCAAGACGTACGCTGCTGGGTCCACACGTTGTCGCCGTACCACCAGTCGATGATGATGCCCGGATCCTGGCCGAACACGGACGGATCGCCCGGTGCGAGAGCGACGTCGTAGGTCGGGTTGTCGACGTCGGCGAAGTTGGCGTACAGATCACCGGACGCCATGGACTGGACGTTCACGGTCAGGCCAGCGGCCTCGAGATCCTGCTTGATCTGCGGGGTCAGGTTCTGAACCCACGGGTGATCCGTAGAAATCAGGGTGACTTCCTTCAGGCCGGCGTCGGCGAATGCCTTCTTGGCTGCTTCGACGTCGAAGTCCATCTGGGTCTTGGCCTTGGAGTACATCGGGTTAGCTTCCGGCAGGAAGGCGGTGGATGCAATCGCGTCACCGGACAGTGCGGTGTCAACCAGCTTCTGGCGGTCGATCGCCTGGTGGAACGCGCGGCGAACCTCAGGCTTGTCGAACGGGGCCTTCGTGGTGTTGAACATCAGGAAGGCGTTGTTGTAGCCGGGAACCTCGTCGAGGCTCCAGCCAGAGCCGGCGAGCTGGTCCTTGGTTGCCGACGGCACGGTTTCCATGACGTCGATCGTGCCGCCGAGAGCAGCGGAGAGGCGTGCGGAGTCATCCTTGAGGACTTCCCAGTGCATGCGCTCAACCTGCGCCGGCTTGGAGCCGTTGTAGTGCTCGTTCGGCACTGCTTCAACAGCGGTGTTTGTGATCGTCTCGTACTTGAACGGGCCGGTACCAATCGGGAAGGAGGTCATCTCTTCCTGGGTGGACTTGGCCGGAATGATCTTGACGTTGACGAGGCGCTCCTTCAGGCCTGCGAACGGGTACTTGAGCTTAACGGTGACCGTGCGGTCGTCCTTCTTCGTCACCGAATCGATGAAGGTGAAGAACTGCTTGTAAATCGAGGTTTCGTCCGTCGTACGTGCCCACGATTCGAGGACGTCGTCAGCTGTGACGTCGGTTCCGTCCGAGAACTTTGCACCTTCGCGCAAGCCGATCTCGTATTCGGTGTCCGAAATCTCAACAGGGTCGCCAGCAGCAAGTGCCGGGTAGACCTCGTAGGTGGCCATGTCGAACTCGTACAGACCTTCCATCACGTGCCAGTTTGTGCCCATGGCAAGTGCCGACGACGTGGTCGACGGATCATAGTTGGTCGTTTCGTAGGCGACGCCCAAGTTGATCTGACCCGAAGGCCCGGCGCTTGTGCTTTCGCCCGTCGACGGCGAATCTCCGCCGCCGTTTTCACTTCCTCCGCCACCGCAGGCGGAAAGGACCAGCATCGCTGCCGCCGCAACGGCAGTAACCTTGGCCCAGCGCTTTGATGAACGCATGTTGTTTCCTCTCCATCGAGTGAATTATGAAGCGTCCTTGCTCCATATCGGGTACAATCAATCGTATGTTGTCAGACAAGTCAGCGCAACTGCTTTTAGAAAAGTTCTCTCCGCCAACGATGTCGGAGAAGCCTCGCGAGCCGATTTCGTCCGTCAACCGCTCTTTCGCCACGATGGATGCAATCAAGTCGTACATACTCCATCATGAGCTCAAGCCCGGCGACCCGCTGCCGAGCGAAGCCACACTGTGCGCCGATCTACAGGTCTCCCGTTCTTCGGTTCGGGAAGCTCTTCGTAAGCTGGAAGCGCTCGATATTGTGCGCGTGCAGCAGGGGCGCGGATCGTTCGTCGGGAAAATGTCGCTTGAACCGATGGTAGAAACCCTCGTCCTCCGTTTTGCACTGGATGCCCGCTCGGGCACCGAATCTTTACGGCAAGTGGTCTGCACGCGCCGGTTCCTTGATCTTGGAGTTGCCGATTCGCTCGTGGCCGCAATGAAGGGCACGTCGAATCCAGAGCTGGAAAAGGTGGTCGAAAAAATGATTGCCAAAGCTACGCGGGGCGAAAAGTTCATGGACGAAGACATGGCATTCCACTCGGGGCTCATGGCCTATCTCGACAACGAGCTGCTTTCTCAGCTGAATGCGGCCATGTGGCTCATCCACCAAACGTTCATTCCCGAACTGGATCCGCAATCCGCCGAAAGTTTGTTGCTCACGGCCCGCGCCCACGAGCGCATGCTGATCACCGCGCAAAACGGTGACGTGGGCGCCTACCGAGAAGCTGTGATCGACCACTACGAACCACTTGTCAGCCTGCTAGAAATGGACTAATGGATTTACCGCTTGCATACACCCGGGTTGGTTCCGGGCCACTTGTCATACTCTGCCACGGCGTCACAGATAGCGCGGCCGCACTGGCCGATCTCGCATGCCGCTTGGCAGACCAGTACACGGTTGCCTCGATTGATTCCTTGGGCCACGGACTATCTCGCCGCATGACGACGGCGGAACTTGCCGATCCGATGAGCGCCGCCTTATCCGCGTTGGAAGACACGGTTGCCGGCCTTGTAGAAGCGTTCGGCCCGGCCGTGGGAATCGGGCATTCGATGGGCGGCGCGCTTGTTACCCGGCTGGCAGCCCTGCGCCCGGAGTTGTTTGCGGGCGTGATCGGTGAGGATCCGGCGTGGCTCAGCCCGGAGCAGGCGCATGCTTACGCCGCGGCGGCAACGCGCTCAGTGGACGCCCAACTGGCAATTCGCCGCGATCCGGCTGCCGCGTTGGAGGCGAATCGGCAGGAGTATCCCGCCTGGCCAGGCGCCGAACGTGCCGGCTGGCTGGCTGGCAAACTCCAGGTGGATCTCGACTTTCTGGCCACTGGCGAGGTCGGCTACACCGATTGGCGTTCGTGGGTGCCAAAGCTGGCGGTTCCCACGCTCATCGTGACCGGCGACAGCGCAGACGTGATTCTCGGCCAGCGCGGCCTGGACGAGATCGGCGCGCTTGGCAACGCGAACATCGAGGGCCAGGTACTTCCTGGTACGGGCCACTGCGTGCGCCGCGACGACGCCGATGCTTTCGATCACCTCGTGCGCGGCTTCCTAGAGCGGGTACACCAGGGCGGTTCGACGCCGTCAGCCACACAGACAACTAACCTCACGCCCACAGCCAGCTACACCCCCACAGCCAGCTACACCTCAGCAACCAGCACTACCTCCACACCTATAGCGAGTACAGGGCAGCTGCCCGCGTGGCAGTGCACCGGCACTTTCACTACTGGGCCTGTGCTCACGGGCGATGCCGATGACGGGCGCTGGACGCTCGCAGTTCGCGACGGCGCGCTGCGCCTGTGGGGTACCGGTTTCGACTATGACATCGAAGATGCACACATCCTCGGCGATCATGCGATCACGATCGTGGCAGGCGACTACACCCGCGTTTTCTTGGACGGCTACGAAGTGTGGGCGAGCGAGATTCGCCTGACCGGCACGCCCACAGTTCGGCAGGGCAGGCTCACCGAGCTGAGCATTCCCGCTGGTTCTCCCGACGCCGTAGCAACTCGCGTACGCGACGCCGCGCCCCTGCCGCGTCCGCTCGTGCCGTTCGCGGCGATGCGCCTCTCGGATCGAGATGCGGCCATGGCAGGCGCACTCGACGAGCTGGTTATTCATGCCAAGTTCCGGGTGCGCGGCCCGGGCCAGTACGGAACGATTGTGGCCGCGGGCGTTTCTGAGGCAGACAACACTGCGCCCATGCCCGTTTTCCACGCCGAGATCGACGGCACTGCCGGCATTGTTCTCCACTTGGGAGACAGCACAATTTTCGCCGAGGGCAACTGGTCCGACGGACGCTGGCATCACCTGGCACTGGCCTTCACCCGCGGCGCCATTCAGATCTGGGTGGACGGCTGGCTGCACGCCCACGAACCGGGCACCGCGCCCGCGTTCACCGCGCTCGCCATCGGCCAGGATTTGGCCGGCCACCGGCTCATGGGTGAAGTGGGCGGCGGCGGAATCTACCGCCCGCTGTCCGATCAGCAGATCGCGTTGCTCGCTGGTCGCCCTACACTTTCACAGGTGCCTGTTTTTGATGCCTATCCCACGGGAGCTTTCCACCGGATCCCGGCGCTCACCCGCACGAGCCGCGGCACCCTACTTGCGTTTGCCGACCGCCGCCGTGACCTTCCCAACGATGCCCCGAACGCTACCGATCTGGTGTTGCGCCGCTCGTTCGACGACGGCGCTACCTGGCAGCCTGTGCAGGTTGTGGCGAGTTTCCCGGGTGAGGGCACGGACGGCGTCGCTGTCACAGATGCGGCAGCCGTGGAAGATTCCACGGGCACGATCCACGTGCTAGCCGATTTTTACGCCGCACACACGGGCCTGCTCAACGCCCGCCCCGGCCCGGGTATGGATGAGCGCGGCGTGTGGCTGCATGACTCAGCCGGCACGCAGTACTTCCTGCCGGGAAGGTGGCCGGCCGCACCCACCGGCGTCGTCGATGCCGACGGCAACCCGACCGACTGGGAGGTCTCCCCCGATGGGGCGCTCACCAAGAACGAAGCCCCTGCTGGAAACGTGCTCATCGACAGCGAACTGCTCGCCTACAAGACGGCGCATATTGGGGTGTGGAGCTCCGATGACGACGGCGCCACCTGGTCGCCCATGCGGCTGATCACCGACCAGGTGAAAGAGCCGTGGATGACCTTTTTGGGGATAGGCCCAGGCAACGGCATCCGGCTTGCTTCGGGCAGGCTGGTTGTGGCGTGCTACTTTTCGACCGAAGATGGCACGCAGCACTCGGCGGCCACGCTGTTATCAGACGACGACGGCGCCACCTGGCAACGCGGGCCGTCGCCAAATGATGACCGGCTCGTGGCAGGAGAACACGTAGACCCGCGCACGTTTACCGATCCGAGCCTGACGATGACGGAATCAGCGCTGGTCGAGATGGGCGGGCGGCTAGAGATGTTCTCCCGCTCCCAACATCCGCGAGTGCTGCGCACATACTCCACCGATTCAGGCAATACGTGGGCTGAGGTGGTGGAAGATCCGCAGTTGCGGGAAATTTTCTGCCAGCCCGCCGCCACCGTCACCTCGGACGGCGCGCTCGTGTTCGCGAACGCCTCCCGCATGCTTCCCTACCGGGGCTGTGGCACGGTGTACCGACTCGACGATGGCCGCTGGGTGGAACGTGCGATCAATCCGCGCCACCACGGCTACCAGGCACTAGCCGCGCTTGACGATGGCGACGTGGCGATGCTGTGGGAACGGGAAACGGCTGGGGTCTGGTTCACGCGCATCCCGGCGTCGATATTTCAGTAGACTGTGAACGACCACACGTAAACCCTGCCGGATCGGAGAAGCACATGATTACTGCCCTCGCTCGCCCTTTGCTGGCCGCACCGTTCATCGCCTCCGGGCTTGACGCCGTCATGAATCCTGAAGAGCACCGCGAAGCGGCCAACCGAGCGTTCGACGCCGTGGGCATGCCGCTACCAAGTAAGACCTCAATCGACCTCGTCACCCGTGCCACCGGCGTGGCGTTCACTGTTGCAGGGCTGTGCCTTGCGCGCGGGAAAATGCCGCGCACATCCGCTCTGGCACTCGGGGCAATGTACGCTCCGATTTCGCTGGCTCGCAATCCGTTTTGGACTCAAGAAGGGCGCGAACGGCGGGATTCGATTTCCGCGCTCATTTCGGCTGCCGGGCTGATCGGCGGAGCGTTCATCGCGTCCCAAGATCGTGGTGGTAAGCCGTCGCTTGGTTGGCGCGCCCAGCAGATCGCAAAGAACGCGTCCGAAGCGGTATCCGAGCGAGTTCACACAGGTGAGCGGCGGTGACGTGGGCTGCTCCGCACTGTGAGACCGTTACCGCAACCGTTGAACTTCCCGGTTCCAAATCACTAACTAACAGATACTTGGTGCTCGCCGCGCTCGGCGATAAGCCGACGACCATCCATCATCCGCTCGTGGCGCGCGACACCGAGCTCATGGCAGGCGCACTCGAGGCACTCGGTGCCGCGATAGAACGCTCCGACGACGACACGGTATGGACCGTGCATCCCGGCGCGTTTCGCGGCGGCCGTGTTGACTGCGGGCTGGCTGGCACAGTCATGCGTTTCATCCCGCCGCTTGCTGCCTTTGCCAGCGAGCCGGTGACGTTCGACGGCGACCCTGCGGCCCGCGTGCGTCCGATGAGCGCAATTGTGGGCGCGTTGCGCGATCTTGGTGTGCAGGTGGATGCGGCGAGCTACGACGGCGCGCCAGTCCTTCCGATCACGGTCCGCGGCACCGGCGAGGTCAGTGGCGGGCAGCTCGAGATTGACGCTTCGGCGTCGTCCCAATTTGTGTCGGCGCTCCTGCTGGCCGCACCACGCATGACTCGCGGTCTCGACCTGCGCCACGTGGGCGGCACGCTACCGTCCCAGCCGCACATCGACATGACCGTCACAGTGTTACGCGAAGCGGGGATCGACGTCGTCGCCGAACCTACCCGGTGGATCGTCACGCCGGGGATTCCGCGCCTCCCGGACGTCACGATCGAGCCGGACCTATCAAACGCGGGGGCTTTCCTTGCTGCCGCGATGGTCACCGGCGGCAGCGTATCAGTCCCCCGCTGGCCAGAACACACCACGCAACCAGGGGATGCGTACCGGCAGATTTTCGCCGATATGGGCGGGCACGTATCGCTCGACGACGGCGTTCTGAGTGTCACTGGACCGCAACAGCTTGTGCCCTACGATGCCGACATGAACGACGTCGGTGAGCTCGTACCGACCGTGGCCGCAGTCGCCGCGTTCGCACCCGGCACCTCCCGACTACGCAATATCGGCCAGTTGCGCGGGCACGAAACCAACCGTCTGGCTGCCATCGTCACCGAACTGGGCAAGGTCGGAGTGCCAGCTCGCGAAGAAGGCGACGACCTCGTCATTACGGGCACGCCCACCCGGGCCGCCGTCATTGAGTCTTACGACGACCATCGCATGGCCACCTTCGGCGCAATCCTCGGCCTGCGTATCCCGGGGATACGCGTGACCAACATTGACACGACGGCGAAAACCCTGCCCGGGTTTGCGAACATGTGGACGGCCGCCTTTGGGGAAGCTTGCGACCATGAGGCGTGACATCGGCACCGACGATCCGCGGGTGCGCGTGCGGCCGGGCAAACGCTCGCGCCCCCGCACGAAAATCCGGCCCGATTATTCGAACGCCCGCCGCGGACGCGTCTTCCGTGTTGATCGTGGTCGCTATCACGTCACAATGCTCGACGACGGCACGAAGGTGACGGCCGTGAAGGCGAAAGAGTTGCCGCGCGGGGCGATCGTCGTCGGCGATGTGGTGGCGATGACGGGCGATCTGTCTGGCAGAAAGGACACGCTAGCGCGGATTACCGAAGTTGACGAGCGGCGTACTGCCCTGCGGCGCTCGGCGGAAGAAACCGAGGCTGCCGGAACGGAACGGGTGATCGTGGCGAACGCTGACCAGCTCGTCATCGTCACGGCGATCGCGCAGCCAGAACCGCGGCCGGGCATGATCGACCGGCTCTTGGTGGCTGCCTACGACGCCGGCATGACCCCGATCCTGCTACTGACCAAAGAAGACCTCGGCGATCCGAGCACTTTGCAAGACCTCTACGCCCCGCTCGATCTGGACATCTATACCTCGGCGATTGATGAGGTGGCTGGCACGGCGGAGATCACCGAGATCGCGCAGGCGCTCGAAGGTCACGTGTCCGTGCTCGTCGGCCATTCCGGGGTGGGCAAATCCACCCTGATCAACGAACTCGTGCCCGCTGCTGACCGGGCAACCGGAGATGTCAACGAAGTCACCGGCCGCGGGCGGCACACCTCGACCTCCGCAATGGCCTTCCCGCTTGCCGAAGGCGGCGTGGTTATCGATACTCCGGGCGTGCGCACGTTTGGCCTCGCCCACGTGGAGCCCGAAGATCTCCTCCGCGGCTTCCCTGACCTGCAAGAGATCGCAGATGACTGCCCGCGCGGCTGCGAACACGCGGACGCCTCGATCGACTGCGCGTTCGACGACGCACTCGCCCAGGCGAGCGACGGCCGGTTACGCGCACGCGTCGACTCGTTTCGTAGGCTACTCGCCTCCCGCACGGCGATGGAACCGGACTGGGCGTAAAAAGCCGTCTATGCTGGAGACATGAACATTCCACGCTACTCTGATGATCTGCAAGTCGCGCTCGGGATCGCCGACCGCGTTGACGTCTTCACGATGCAGCGCTTCCGCGCAGCCGATCTCACCGTTGAAACAAAACCAGACATGAGCCCCGTATCGGACGCCGATCGCGGCGCTGAACGGCTCATTCGTGACATGCTCGGCCAGTTCCGCTCACGCGATGCGATCCTCGGGGAAGAGGAAGGCGAAACTGGCGTGTCCGGGCGGCGGTGGATCATCGACCCGATTGACGGCACGAAGAACTTTGTGCGTGGCGTGCCCGTGTGGGCCACGCTGATCGCGTTGGAGGAAAAGGGCGAGATCGTGCTTGGTATCGTCTCCGCGCCCGCACTTAAACAGCGCTGGTATGCGGCCAAGGGACTGGGCGCCTATAACGGCAGGTCGGCCACGAGTGCGCGCCGCCTCAGCGTGTCGAACGTTCACAAGATTGAAGACGCCTCGTTTTCCTATTCCTCGCTGGGCGGATGGAGCCAGCGCAATCAGCTGCGCGGTTTCATGCGCTTGGCACAAAGCTGCTGGCGTACACGCGCCTACGGTGATTTCTGGTCGTACATGCTCGTAGCAGAGGGTGCCGTTGACGTGGCGGCCGAACCGGAGCTGGAACTGTACGACATGGCCGCACTCGTTCCGATCGTTACGGAGGCCGGCGGTAGGTTCACGTCGCTCGATGGCACGGACGGCCCGTGGGGTGGCAACGCGATTGCGTCCAACGGGCGCCTGCACAGCGCGGCGCTCGAGATTCTTGACTCTGTTCGCGACGACGACGCATGAGATTCCTTCACACCTCGGATTGGCACCTGGGCAGGCGACTGCACGGGGCCGATCTGACGCCCGCGTTTGAAGCGTGGACTGATCACGTGGTGGAACTTGTAGCCACGCAGGACATCGACGCGCTGCTTATTTCTGGCGACGTGTATGACCGCGGCATTCCGCCGGTTGACATGGTGGAGCTGCTATCCGACACGCTCGCGAGGGCCTGTGAGCACACGCGCGTCATTATTATTTCCGGCAATCACGATTCGCCGCAGCGCTTGGGATTTGGTGCCAATCTCATGCGCCCGGGCCTGCACTTTTATACTGATTCCCGCCGAGCACACATTCCGGTGGTGATCCCGGATTCAGAAGGCAATCCGGGTGCCTACGTCTATCCCATCCCCTATTTGGATCCCGACGCCGAACGCGCCCGGCTTGCCGACGATCCGGCCGAACCGCTCGAGCGCAGCCACACCGCGGTGGTGGGTAAAGTGCTCGACAACATTCGCACGGATCTGGCTGCGCGGACTAATGGCGGCGGCCAGAAGCGCCCCTATGGCATCGTCATGGCGCACGCCTTCGTGGTTGGCGCGGAAGAATCCGATTCTGAACGTGACATCACGGTGGGCGGTGCGGGGCAGATACCGGCGTCGCTGTTTGACATACCGGGTATCGACTATGTTGCGCTTGGTCACCTGCATGGCCCGCAGCGCGTGGGCGGCCCGAACCGTGCAGATGGCCAGCCGCTCATCCGCTATTCGGGCTCGCCGATTGCGTTTTCATTTTCGGAGCAGAACCATCGCAAGTCGTCGGTGATTGTGGATACTCAGGCCAAGGATCCTATCGAATTGATTCCAGCTCCTGTGTACCGCAAGCTGGCCACGATCACCGGCACGCTCGAGGAGCTCCTGTCCGATAAGTTCGCCGACTACCGCGATCATTTCTTACGCGTGATCGTCACCGATCCGGACCGGCCAGCCGACCTGTTTGCGAAACTCACGCGGCATTTTCCGCACGTGCTCGAACATCAGCATTTGACCGATTCGACCGCCGTCTCGCTGGCAGAGCTCGAAGCGATCCGTAGCGAACCGCTTGCCGTGCTACGCGAATTTTTTGAAACATCGGGCGGGCGCAAGCTCACCGAGGTCGAACTTTCCCTGATCGCGGACACGTGGGATGCAGTAAGGCAGGCTCATGCAGTTTCGTAGGTTAGAGTTCAGCGCGTTAGGGCCATTTCCTGGTAAGCACCTCATTAACTTTGATGAGCTGATGGCCAGTGGCCTGTTCCTGTTCGATGGGCCAACCGGCGCCGGCAAATCATCCATTATTGATGCGATTGTTTTTGCGCTCTACGGGAAAGTGGCCGGCGACGAATCTGACGACTCGCGCATTCGTTCCGCCTATGCCGATGATCGCACGGAATCTTACGCCGACCTCATTTTCACTCTGCCTTCTGGTATTTATCGAGTCCGGCGTAGCCCGGCCTGGCAGCGCAAAAAGAAGCGCGGCGAAGGCACCACACCCGTTGCGAGCACAGCGAATCTATGGCGGCTTTCCGAGGCGGTGTTGGGCGACGACGATCCTGCCGGCGAACACATCGCTTCCGGTGCACGCGACGTCGGCGAGGCCCTCAGCCCGCTACTGAGCCTGACCAGGAAACAATTCGTGCAAACTATCGTGCTGCCGCAAGGACAGTTCGCCCAGTTTTTGCGGCTCAGTTCCACAGAGCGTTCCGCACTGCTTGAAACCCTGTTTGATACCGAGGATTACCGGACGTTTGCTCTCGAGCTCAAGAAGGCCGCCGACGCCGCGCAAGCTGACGTCACCGCGGCACAAGCCGAGGCCGAACGGGCCTTACACGCCTGGTGTGACATTGACGGGCTTGCCGAGAAGTTCGACGTCGAAAATCTAGCTTTTACGGACGTTGACGACGACACTCCGCTCACGTTTATTGCCAAGGCAGATGCCGAGCTCGCTGGGCAGAGCGCGGCGGCGAAAACGCTTGCTACCAAGGCGAAACAAACCTATGACAGCGCTGTACAAAAGCGTCAGAAAGCTGAGGAGCTCCGGCGCGCCCTGACCGATCTTGCCACGCTGAAGGCTCGGCGTGACGAGCTTTCCGCGCAGGCTGACAACATCAGCGAGCTTCGCGAGCGTGTGGCCCTGCATCACAAAGTGGCCACCGCCGTCGACAGGCTCGACTCGGCAGACGCGGCTCGCGCAGCGCTTGAGTCTGCCACCACGGGATTGCCCGATGGTGCCGGGGATCTTGTAGCGGCGATCGAGGCCGGCAACGTGGATCGCCTCGCCGTGCTTGCCGACGAACTTGTCACGACAACCGGCACCGAGATCGGCAAGCTGACGAAGAAGGCGGGGGCGTTGGACGCCGTCGTCGTGCTCGAAGAGGGCCTCGAGCGGCGTCGTGCCGAACTCGCCGCGCTCACCACCGACGCCGACAAGCTCGGTCAGGATATTGCAAAACTCAACCGCGAACTAGAGGCCTTTCCCGAGCAGCTTGCCGTATTGGATAAGCAGGTGGCCGCTGCTCGTGCTGACGGCGAGACGGCACCCGCCCGCGAGGCCGAGTTGAACACGTTGCAAGCCTTGCGCACCCAGCTGGAAAATTTGGCGCGTGTAAGCGACCAGGTGGCCAAGGCTCGCGAGCGCCACGAACGCGCCGATAGTCAACACCGCGAGCAGCTTGTTCGCGTGCGCGCTCTGACTGATCTGTGGCGGGAGTCGACCGCGGCGAACCTTGCCGAGGAACTTGTGGAAAACGAACCGTGCCCTGTTTGTGGTTCGGTGTCGCATCCACACCCGGCTACGCCGGGTGCCGAGTCTGCCACGCTCGCTGACGTGCAGGCCGCAGAAGAAGCACTCGCGCCGCTGGCCAAGGAGCTCGAGGTAGCCGCAAACGATCATGCCAAGCTCAAGGGCAACGAAGAAGAGCTTCGCAACGTGACTGGCTCGGCCGAGCTGGCCGACGTCGACCAGCAGATTGACACCGCATCCCAGCAGCTCGCCTCAGCGCAGGCCGCGAAAAAACTCGAGACCAAGCTGCTCGGTCAACGGGTCGAGCGTGAACGTGCTCACCAGCAACGCGAAAAGCAGCTTGCACAGCTGCAACAAGACCTCAGAGCGCTCAACGAGCGAAACGCGATCGCCGCGAAGAGTTTGGCAGACGATTCGGCCGCCGTCGCACAGGCACGTGGCAGCCATGAGTCCGTGGCGGCGCTTCGCGCCGATCTGCTTGCAAAAGAGTCGGAGCTGAGCGAACTGCGGGCACGCGGGCAGCTCATTGGTGAACGTGCCCGCGCCTACGACACGGCGCGCGTGCAGGCGCACGAGGCTCTCGATGCGGCTGGTCTGGACGCTGGTCAAGCACGCGCCGGATTCCTGGCGGCCGAGGCGCTCGCCCAGGCAGAAGCGGCCATCAGCGAACATGACAAGGCCGTCGCAGCCGTGCAGGCCCAGCTGGCGGATAAGCGTTTTGCTGACGTTACGGGCACCGAAGAGCCGGACGTGGCCGGGGCCCAGCAGGCCGAGATTGAGGCTGACCGCGAGTACCAAGAAGCCCAACGGGCTCACACGCTTGCCGAGAACCGCTCTTCTGCCTCAGCCCGGTTGCGCAAGAAAATCACGAAAGAACACAACACGTGGAAGCAGGCAGTTGCCAACGCAGGGCCCGCACTGCGCCTATCGAGCATCGCCAACGCCGAATCACAGTCACTATCGAAGATTCGGCTATCCACGTGGGTGCTCCTGCGCCGCTTCGAACAGATCGTTGACCGCGCCAACGAACACCTGCGCGAGTTCTCTTTCGGCCGCTACGAGCTCGCCCGTACCGACGACGCCGACGGCGAACGTAAAACCGGCTTGGGGTTGGAGATCATCCACCACGATTCCGGGCCACGCGGCGATCACCGGCGCGGAATCGGCACGCTCTCCGGCGGGGAAACGTTCTACACGTCATTGGCCTTGGCGCTCGCGCTATCCGAGGTTGTCCAGGCCGAAAACGGTGGTATTCGCATGGAAACACTCATTATTGACGAGGGTTTCGGCTCGCTGTCATCGGAGTATCTCCAATCAATCATGGACACGCTCGGAAAGCTACGCAAAGGCGGGCGCACGGTCGGCATCGTCAGTCACGTTGACGAACTTAAATCTATGATCAGTGACCGGGTGAGCGTTCGGCCACTACCGGACGGCGGTTCCACGCTCGCCGTCATCGCAGGAAACTAGCGCAGTTCGGCGGCAAGATCGGAACGCTCCACGACGTCGTACCACAGCAAGTCGATGTCACCCGATGCGATGAACGCCTGCTCGTCTCCATCAAGGGCGCGTTGGATGAGGTCGTCGTACCCGGGCTCATCGATGAGGATCGTTTCGACGTCGTCCCAGCTCACAGGCTCCGACAGTGTCAGGGCCGTCGGCAGCTGATCGGCGGGAGCCACCACCGTATCCGCCACCTCGGCAACGCAGAGCATGCGGCGCAATGGGTTCGCGGCGTCGCCGAGCTGTTGGACAGCATCTCGTAAGCGCCGGAAAGAATCGTCTGCGGCGGCGAGCGTGGCGATCATTTCCCAGCCTTCGGCGTCTTCGTGGGGAACCGCGCTTTTCAGTTGCGGTGTGACGCCGTGAACGAGGCGCGGGGAAATATCTGACTGCAAATCGGCTGGTTCCAACGGAATGTAGATGCGCATGCGCCCATTCTAATCGCTGATCAACTGCTGCCACAGCCTGCGTATGCCCGCAGAATATGCAGACCTGGGATAAGCCCGCGGCATGGCCTTGGCCGTAAGCTCGCACTCATCGAGGCGATCCTGATCGGAGTTGATGATCGTGCACGGAATCGGCGAATCGGCCACAAGCGCCTTCGCTTTCGCCTTCCCGTCCACACCGAGCGCTTTAGCCGCAGCCAGGATCACCCCATGTTGCTTCGGAATCTGCTCGCCCACGGAGTCCACATGTTCAATGAACCGGCGCAGCCCCACCGGGCTTCCGCGGCCAACATGTAGAACAACGTCAGCCGCGGCCAGCGCCGAGCGCGTAACGGCGTGCCGGTCTTCCCGCTGCGCACGCCCATCCATCCCGCCAGACAGGTCGATAATGATGTGCCCAGCTTGTTCAGCCAGCGGTTCCCACATGCGATCCACGACGACGCGCGGCAGTTCCCGCCACCGCTCCCCCGTGTTGAGCCCGGCAAGAAACATAGCTCGTTGTGCCTGCGCGGCCCGGCATGCGGCAGGAATATCAACCAGGGCCGAGTCCAGCATGTCACGCGGATCTTGCCCGCGTTCAATATGCCTAGCCACGGCCACAATCGCAGAGGTCTCCTCCACTCCGTACAGCTGTGCTAATGCGGGCCGCTGCGTGTCGGCGTCGACCACTAAAACGTCGTCGGCAACACTCGCCAGATCACGGACCAATGCCGATCTTCCCGTTGAACCGCCAGGGCCCCATACGACGATCTGTTTGCCGTGATGAGACGGCGCCTGCCCCACCTCCTCAGCACGCTCCATCAAGAAAGCTGGAATGTCCGCAACCGCCTCAGCGCCAAGCGCACGAATCCTGCGTGGCGGCATACGCCCCGGAACAATCCCCACCCGCACGCCGCGCGCCTGCCATCGGTTCACGAGGGAAAGATCGAGGCCGTCAAGATCACCGGAGACGAGCACGGTCGTTGCCAGCCCGGCATCCACTCCGGCTGTCACTTCAGCTAGATCAGCACAGCTACGCGCAACTAGATCCGAACGATCAAAACTGGCCAGATGGTTGATAACCTCCTCGTCGCGGCCATCAGGCAAACACAGTAAAATCACCGCGCATCACCCACTAGCACGAGACCATCTTGCGTGCCGAGCACTTCCAGAATTGCAGGAACATCAGCGGGCGCCACCCGAATATGCGCTTTTGTCACGCCTGTCGTACTGGGCGGCTCCACGGCAATCACCACTGCCCCGCCAGCAATACGATGCGCCTGCGCCTGCTCGTCAAACTGTGCAGCGCGCACACGCCACACTTCAACGCTATCGCCAATCTCAATGGAGGCCGGCAGCTCGGCGAGCAGTGGGACGGCGAGGTCGACGCCGTCGTGCTCGCCCGTCAACGCCGAATGTGCCAATAACTCTCCCTCGCCAACAGAATGCGCCGCAATCGCGCCGTCGGCAAGCTCGCCGTTCAGCACGTAGGCTGAGCCCACACTCTTTGGAAGCTCTGCGATCGTGAACTGACTGTGGTCCACAGGCGTTCCCGCCGCGATCGGCTGACTTGCGCGCAACACGGGTATCGTCTCCTCTCCACTGAGTAGCAGCGAGCCAGCAAGCCCGCCTCCAGCGATCAGAACAATCCCTATGGCAAGGCGCGGATCCTTCCACGGTGTCAATCTAGTCATGGTCCTAGACTCCCAAAAACACGCGGAACGTGATGAGGTTCTCCACAGGTTCGCCAACTGTTGACAACTTTGCTCGACGTCCAAAAATAGTGACAGTATTGAGCTATGGCTAGATTCTTAACAATCGCTGACGTGGCAGAATACCTCAACGTTTCCGCTGGGCAGATCCGTACTCTTATCAAGAACGGTGAGTTACCCGCGATCCAAGTTGGAGGGCGCGGCCAGTGGCGCATTGAAGAGACCAAACTCGCCGAATATGTTGAACGCGGTTACGAAACCACCCGGCGCAAGATCGCAGAAGGCGAATCTCTCTAACGTCTATTCGCCAACGTTTGGCTGATATGTGACACGGCAGAAAATGGGATCGCCACCGCATCCTCGTATGCTGGCACGTCAACCTCATAGACGGGTTCCCACTGCCGCGCATACGAACCACGCCGGCTTTCGGCGTCGTCGATAACGGTCACGAAATCACGCCCCACATCGGTCACCGTTCCAGCGACGACGCCGTCCGAGCACGTTATCGTCACGTGCGAGCCGCGCAATTCCCGCAACATTGACGCAAGTGACACGGGTATCCCCTCGGCTGCTTCGCGCGCATAATTTGCCGCTTGCACTCGCGTCACTGCAGCTATTCGTACAATGTGCTGGGTAGTACCACCGATTAACAGGAACCAGCCCTCGCCAGAGGTACCCACCGTGCCGGTCAGCTTACCCTGACCGGCGAGATACACGACGATACGTCGGCCCGCAAAGGCGCGGATCCGATCGGCAAATAGCTGAGTAGCACTTTCGGCTTGTGCAAGTTCGTCAGCTTCTGCCAACAACTCATCGCGCTCTTCCTGTTCGATCCGAGCCGCGATATCGTGCGCCAAAATTTCCCACGTCATGGTGGTAAACCTAGCGCACTTCACGTGGGCTGTTTTCTCACACAGCGGGATACCGGGTATACCCACTCGCCGCCCCACACAAACGCACTCATACTTTCTCATAGACCATCAAACAACATCAAACAACACGATCGGAGGCTTTCGTGCAGCACTCGCCCACCGCGCAGCTTCAGAGCCTGCTCGAGCTGGCCGCAGCCGGCACGCTCGCATTCATCGCGGCATGGTATCTGATCTCGGCGCTCGCTTACGTCTACGGCCGGTATGCCAAGCACGCCGGCATACGCGCAGCAGTTGCCCGATGGGGCCCGCCCTTCATCAAAACCCTTGCTGCCACCAGCCTCATCACCACTCCCGCACTGGCCGACACCGTCGATCTCAGCTGGGGTGCTGATGCGCCGGCTGTAGAGTCTGCTGTGGTGCACGCGCCGGCAGGACACCAGCGAGCAAAGCACACGCCACCGCGAACTACAGCACCACTGGACTCGTCACAAGACTTACCGCACACAACAGCACCACCGCACACAACACCATCACACCACACAGTCTCCCCCGGTGAGAGCCTGTGGTCGATCGCTGTCGACCACTACGAACCCCACAACGCCGCCGAGACTACCGAACTTGTCGAGCAACTGTGGGAAGCAAACCTTGACGTCGTCGAGGATCCCAATCTCATCTATCCCGGTCAACAATTAAGGATGCCGTAATGTCAGCAAACACTGCCGCCCAACTTGCCCCGCTGGCCGTCACAGTGCCGCCGCCATCAAGCCGGCCTCCGGCGCAACCCTACAAGGTCGACGGTCCTGCGCTGGCCACGCCGATGTTGGATTCGTCGCTCCCGCAGCGTTTTGACCGCGTAGCGTTCGCATCCCCGAAAGTCACGACCTCCATTTTTGCTGACCGCAGCGTCGAACCCGGCACGCAACTACCACCACCAGACAGGTTCGCAGCCACGCTTATCAAGCAGGCAGTCGAAGCGCTTCTTGGCCACCGGCCAGTACGCCAACTACAAACCTGGCTCCATCCGGCAGTCTATGAAGCATTCGTGCGGCGGGCTGGTCTTGGCCAGCGCATTAACGGACGGGCAGAAAAATGCCTGCCACCGCACGTGAAGAAGGTCGTCGTGTGTATACCGCGCGAAGGCGTGGCAGAAACATCCCTAGTTATTTTCGATGGCACCAAAATCCGTGCGGCCGCCGTGCGCCTCGAGGTACGCCGATCACGCTGGCACGCCACGGCTCTCGAGATTATCTAACGCTTACCACGCTGCTTCGACCGCTTTTTCGCGGCCCGACGCTGCGCACGATTCATCCCCGCCTGTGGATTTGACTGGGCATTCGAGTAAGTGAGCTTCTTCGTCGGCTCCGGCTTCTTCATGGGCAACGCTTGCTCAGATGTGGTTGCCTTCTTCTTGACCGGCTGTTTCTTAACCGCCTGCTTTTGCCCAATGAAAGCACTGCCACCGGCATCTACTCCGCTCAGCGCCGCGTTCTTCGCCGCCTCAACGGCCTCGCGAGCCATCTTCTCCGACGGGGTCTCAAAGTTCATGAGATGACGAACGGTCTCTTCCCGAATCGAATCGTTCATCTGTTGGAACAGCAGGTAGCCTTCCTGCTTGTATTCGACCAGCGGGTTACGCTGCGCCATCGCACGCAGGCCGATGCCCTCTTTGAGATAGTCCATCTCATACAAATGTTCCCGCCACTTACGATCCAACACGGTGAGCAACACTTGGCGTTCGATGTTGCGCATCTTGTCGCTACCAAGCTCGTCTTCTCGCTCGTCGTAAACGGCCTGCATGTCCTCGCGTAGCTCGGCGCGCAGCGTGTCACGGCTGAGCGAGTCGATCCCGCCATGAGCGTCAACGAGCTCTTCGGCTGAGAAGCTCGGCTTATAAATACCCTTGACGTCCGTCCACATCGCATGCATGTCCCACTCGTCGGCAGGCCCTTGAGCGTGCAGGTTGACGACGTCGTCAACAACGAAGTCCATGAACGAACCGATCTGATCGGCCACGTCTTCACCTTCGAGAATCCGCCGCCGTTCGGCATACACGACCGTACGCTGTTCGTTCATCACGTCGTCGTATTTCAACACGTTCTTGCGCGTCTCCGCGTTACGCGACTCAATCTGAGTCTGGGCCCGTTCGATAGCCGAGGATAGGATCTTGAAATCCAGCGCCTCATCTTCCGGACCATTCTTGAACGCCGCGGTCGCCCGCGTGTTACCAAACAGGCGCATGAGGTCGTCGTCGAGCGAGAGATAGAACCGCGATTCGCCCGGATCACCCTGACGTCCTGATCGGCCACGCAACTGGTTATCGATACGCCGCGATTCGTGGCGTTCCGAGCCGAGCACGTACAGGCCGCCCAGCTCCACAACCTCGTCATGCTCCGCCTTTACCTTGGCCTGCGCTTCCGCGAGAACCTCCGGCCACACGCTTTCGTATTCTTCCGCGTTCTCCTCAGGATCGAGCCCACGCGCGGCCATGAGATCGACGGCGATGTGCTCCGCGTTTCCGCCGAGCATGATATCCGTACCACGGCCGGCCATGTTGGTTGCCACAGTCACCGCATGCTTCCGCCCGGCCATGGCCACCACTTGAGCTTCACGCTCGTGCTGCTTCGCGTTGAGCACGGCATGCGGGATTCTCGCCTTCTTCAGCAGTGTCGACAGGTACTCGGAGTTTTCCACCGACGCCGTACCCACGAGCACCGGCTGCCCCTTCTGGTAGCGCTCTTTGATGTCCTCCACGATCGCGTTGAACTTGCCGTTCATGGTGGGATACACCAGGTCAGTCTTATCTTCGCGTTGCATGGGCATGTTTGTTGGAATAGGTACGACGCCGATATCGTACGTCGACGCAAATTCTTCGGCTTCCGTTTCCGCCGTACCCGTCATGCCCGACAACTTCTCATACAAGCGAAAGTAATTCTGCAACGTGATCGTAGCAAGCGTCTGGTTTTCGGCCTTGATCTGCACGCCCTCTTTAGCTTCGATCGCCTGGTGCATACCCTCGCTGTAACGCCGCCCGGGTAGTACGCGCCCGGTGTGCTCATCAACGATGTGCACTTCGCCGTCGGTCACAATGTAGTCCTGATCGCGAGTAAACAGCTCCTTGGCTTTAATCGCGTTGTTGAGGTAGCCGATGAGCGGGGTGTTTGCTGATTCGTACAGGTTGTCGATCCCCAGCATGTCTTCGATCTTTTCGATGCCCGGCTCGAGGATACCCACGTTGCGTTTCTTTTCATCGACCTCGTAGTCGATATCCCGTTTGAGATGATTCATCGCCTGCGCGAACATCGAATACCACTTGTTCGCATCGCCTTCAGCCGGCCCCGAAATGATGAGCGGGGTACGCGCCTCGTCGATAAGAATCGAATCCACCTCGTCCACGATCGCATAGTGGTGGCCGCGCTGCACGAGATTATCGAGGCTCATCGCCATGTTGTCACGCAGGTAGTCGAATCCGAACTCGTTGTTCGTGCCATAGGTAATATCGCACGCGTATTGTTCACGGCGCGTGTCAGGAGTGAGCCCGGAGGTGATACACCCGGTGGTCATGCCCAAGAACCGGTACACGCGCCCCATAAGCTCCGACTGGTAGGAAGCAAGGTAGTCATTGACTGTCACCACGTGCACGCCCTTACCAGGGATCGCGTTAAGGTAGGCGGTCAAGGTGGCCACGAGCGTCTTACCTTCACCGGTTTTCATTTCCGCAATATTGCCCAGATGGAGCGCTGCACCACCCATGATCTGTACGTCATAGTGCCGCTGGCCAAGCGTACGCACCGAGGCTTCCCGCACCACAGCAAAGGCTTCCGGAAGAAGATCGTCGAGTGATTCGCCGTCGTGATACCGCTTGCGGAACTCGTCGGTTTGCGCCTTGAGCTCATCATCGCTCATCTCCTGGAAAATGCTTTCCAGTTCGTTCACCTGATCGGTGATCTTCTCAAGCTTCTTCAGCAGGCGCCCTTCGCCAGCTCGCAGAATCTTATCGATAAGTTTGCGCACGTTCGCTCCTCGTCTAAGCTCCGAACAGTCTACAGCCAACTAGTACATTCGCTCTACCATGCCGTGAGCGAACGCGACGAGGTAGTCATACACCGGATAGTCGTCGAGCCCTACAAGGTACGTCAGTGCATCATCCACCCAGCTGCGTGCCACATCCCGGGTTTCAGCGACGACGTCGTGCTCCCGTAGCGCAGCCACGACGGCGGCGAGCCGGTCGCCTTCGTCGAGATTGCCCTGGCGCAGCGCCGCTAAGATTTCCGCGCCTGCCGCGTCTAGCTCACCCTCGGCTTCCCGCTTGTTGAGCAACAAAGTAGGGTACGTGGGCACGCCTTCGAGCAGGTCGGTGCCCGCGGTCTTGCCGGTGAGCTCGTCGTCGGATAGGTCGATGACGTCGTCGGCAATCTGGAACGCGACGCCGATCCGTTCGCCGAACTGTTCAAGCTTGTGGCTGATCTCGTCGGAGCCCCCGGCAGCCATCACACCGTGGTGTGCCGCCGCTGCAATAAGCGAACCCGTTTTGCCGGACAGCACGGCCACATGATGCTCGATCGGATCTTCGCCCTCACGCGGCCCAACGATCTCGTGTAACTGCCCCATGCACAAACGCTCAAAAGCGTTGGCATGCATGTAGATCGCCTTCTGCCCGAGCCCGGCAACAATCTTTGACGCCCGAGAAAAAAGCACGTCACCGGCCATGATCGCCGACGAATTACCGAAAATGTACTGTGCAGTTGGCACGCCGCGCCGCATCGGAGCTTCGTCCATGACGTCGTCGTGATACAACGACGCCAAGTGGGTCAGTTCCATCACCACCGCCGCATCAATGACGTGGCTCGAATCAGGATTCGGCCCAAGCTCGGCCGCTAACAAAGTCAGTAGCGGCCTCAGCCGCTTACCACCCGCGTCGGCGAGATGGGACGTGACAGGATCTGCAACGACGTCGTCTACCCGGGTCTGCTCGCGCAGGCGGTCTTCCACAACCGCCATGCGCTGCGAGATGCGCCGGGCAAACGGATCGTCACTGGAAAGAAATTCAGCTACGCTCACACAAACGACCCGTTGATGAAATCAAGAACCGGGCCGGGCAACACACCCAGCGCAACGGTCAAGATTGTGGCCATGATGATCGCCACGATCGACATGCCCTCAGACTCGACAGCCACGGTGGTTTCGCCCTCCGGTTCACGGAAATACATTAATTGAATGAGGCGGAAATAGAACACCGCGGTGGCCGCCGAAGCGAGCACTGCAATCACCACGAGCACGGTCTGCCCTGTGCCCACACCGGCTTGGAATACCCGGAACTTGCCAATGAAACCACCCGTGAGTGGAATACCGGCAAAGGACAGCAGGAACAGGCTCATCGCCGCAGCCAGAAGCGGGCTGCGCTTGCCGAGACCAGCCCAGCTGGAGAGCTTGGTGGCCTCGCCCAAGATGTTGCCGTTGGCGTCTTTTTCGCGCACGAGTGTCACGATACCAAACGCGCCGACGGTAGCAACTCCATAGGCCAACAGGTAGAACATGATCGACGTGAACGCCAGCTGCGTGGTCGCTTCCGAACCGTTCGGATGGTTGATCGCGTTGATCGCGATGAGGATGAAACCGGCGTGCGCGATTGACGAGTACGCGAGCAGGCGCTTGATGTCCGTTTGGATAAGACCCATCACGGTGCCAACCACGATCGTTGCGATGATGACGATCCACATGAACACGTTGACTGAATCGTGCACGAGCGAGGCGGTCCAGAAGAACACGCGTGCCATCGCAAGGAAAGCGGCGGCTTTCGTGCCTGCGGCCATGAAGCCTGTGATCGGTGTGGGTGCACCCTGGTAGACGTCCGGGGTCCACGAATGGAACGGCACCGCGCCCACCTTAAACAGCAGGCCGATGAGCACCATGATCGCTCCCACGGCAAGTAGCGCCGTGAAGTCGCCACCCGGGCCGAAGCGGAAGCGGATCACCGCGCCCACGAGCGACAGCGAACCGGTAGCACCGTAGATCAGCGCAGCACCCATGAGGAAGATCGCCGAGGAGAACGCGCCCAGAATAAAGTACTTCAGCGCGGCCTCTTGTGACAGCAAGCGCTTACGCCGCGAGGTTGCAGCCAGCACGTAGAGCGGCAGGGAAAGCACTTCGAGCGAGATGAACAGCGTGAGCAAATCGTAGGCCGAGGTGAAGGCCATCATCCCGCCCGTCGCAAACATGGCGAGCGGGAAGATTTCGGTCTGCTGGCGGCCGGCCTTCGTCATCTCCCGTTCGTCAGGCGACCCGGGGCGCGTGGCTGCAGAAGCGGCAAAGGCACCCTCGCGGGTTTCGCTGCGGTCGGCCATGACGAGGAAGGCGAGTAGCGCCGAGGTCAGGATGATCGCCTGCCCGATGAGCGAAATGTTGTCTTCTACCAGTCCGACGCTCTGGATTCCGGTCGGCACCCCTTCAAATCCGGTACCTGGCATGCCAGCGAGCGGATGGGCCGGAAGCGGCGACGACGACAGCGCCTGCGCTTGAATATTGGCAGCTTGCAGCTCGGTCCACCGCCACACGACTGCCACGAGGGCGGCGGCAAGCGAGATGAGCGAGCCCGCAATCTGGATTGGCCGGCGGAACCGGTGCGGCACAAAAGCTTCGACAAGCGTGCCCACGACCCCCGCACCGAGCACGATCAGCAGCGGAATAACTGCTACCCATTCAATGTGGAAGTTCACTTGTTGCTCCCTTCGCTCAGGTCAACATAGCTCGCATACTGCTCAGCTACCGGATTAATAGCCTCCAAGGCGGGAGCCGGATAGATGCCCAGCCCGAGCATGGCCGCAATAAGAACACCCACCACGACCTTCTCACGCCCATCAAGATCCTTAGCCTCCACGTCTGGCTTCGGGCCGGTAAACACGCGCTGGTAAGGCAACAGGATGTAGAGCGCTGCCAAGACGACGCCGATCACGGCCACAAGCGCAAATACCGGGCGTACCTTGAACGTGCCCATGAGAACCATGAATTCGGGGATGAATCCGGATAGGCCTGGAAGCGCGATCGTTGCAAGCCCTGCGATGAGGAATGCGCCCGCGATCAGCGGGGTGACCCGTTGCCAGCCGCCGTAGTCGGCGATCATGTGCGACTTGCCGCGCTGGCCGAGGAAGCCGACCACGAGGAACAGCGCTGCCGTTCCCACGCCGTGTGCCACCATGTACAAGATCGCGCCGGCCATCGCCGTCGTCGATCCAGAGAAAATACCTAGCACCATGAAGCCGAAGTGCGACACCGACGTGTAAGCCACGAGGCGCATAAGATTCTTGGACGCAATCGCCATGAGGGCGCCCCATATGATGGAAACCAGTGCTAGGACCATAATCACCGGCGCCGCCGTCGTTGATGCCTGCGGGAAGATCGGCAGGCAGATGGCGATCATGCCGAACGTGCCCATCTTGTCCAAAATGCCAACCAGCAATGTGGAGGTGCCCGCAGGTGCTTCCTCAGTCGCATCCGGTAGCCACGTGTGGACGGGCCACATCGGAGCCTTGATCGCGAACGCGATAAAGAAGGCGAGGAAGACCCACATTTGTGCAGACTCAGAGATCTGCAGGCCGGTGGCCAGGTTGTCGATCATGAAACCGCCAGCCCCACCCGGGCCGTATGCGTACACGGCGATGACGCCCACCAGCATGATGAGCCCGCCGAGCAGCGAATAAATGAGGAACTTCATTGCGGCCCGGCGCCGGTTCTCACTCTTGCCGTAGCGGCCGATCATGAAGAAAATCGGGATGATCATCAGCTCGAAGAGCACGTAGAACACGAACAGGTCACGTGCTGCGAACAGGCCGATGATGATCGCTTCCAACGCCAACACCCACGCCAGGTAGCCGTGGATGCGCTCGTCGTCGATTTCAGAAGAGGCGAGAATAACCACCGGAACAAGGAAGACGGACAGGGCGATCATAACTGCGCCCATGCCGTTGATACCCCATGCCAGGCTCACACCCAGTTGCGGGATCCACGAGTAGTTTTCGGCTACCTGAATGGTGCCTGCATTGGCGACGTCGAACTCGGTCACCAGCGCGACCACGTAGAGCGCCGCAACAACGACGGATAGGCCTAACGCGAGTGGGCGCGCGAACTTGCGTAAGGGCTTGATAAGCCACAGTGCGAGCGCGCCTGCCGCGGCGAGGAGAATGATGGTTGTCAGCCAGGGGAAGCTGGCCTCTGAAACTGTGTGCACGTCAATCTCCTCCTAGAACCCGATCGCCGCAACGACCGTGATGAGCGCTAGCACCACGCCAATCGAAATGTAGCTGGCATAGTTTCGCGCGTAGCCTGTTTGCAGTTTCCCGAGCTCGCTTCCGAGCGCGGGCCCGCCCTTCGCGATTGCCTCCACAGCGCCGTCAACCACCACGCGATCGGCAGCATCCGTTGCCGCAACAAGAGCCATACCGGGCCTCATGAACAGCGACTCGTTGATGTCGTCTTGGAACAGGTCGTTACGTGCCGCGCGGGTCAGGCCAGAGCCCACCGGGGCGGCCTTCGGCATCGGGTTCGCCACGTACATCTTCCATGCAATACCGACGCCGATAGCCACGGCAAGTAACGTTATGCCGGTAATGACCGGGATCGGCAGAACCGGATCCTCGTGTGCCATGTGTCCGATCGACGGCTCTAGCCACGTGAGGAATCCACCATAGTTGAGCACGGCGCCAAGGCCGAGCGAACCAACGGCCAGGATCGCCATCGGAACCCACATGAGTGCCGGTGGATCGTGCGGATGCTTCGCATCCGGGCCTTCGGAGCTCCAGCGTTCCTTTCCAAGGAAGATCCCGAAGAACAGGCGCGACATGTAGAAGGCCGTGAGCGCGGCAACTGCCACCGTGACCGATCCGAAGATCCAGGGCTGTACGCCCTCGCCGGTGAAGGCAGCTTCGATGATCTTGTCCTTCGAGTAGAAGCCCGAGAGGAATGGGAAACCAATGATGGCCAGATAGCCAGCAAGGAACGTGTAGTAAGTGATCTTCATGTGCTTGGACAGCCCGCCAAAGCCACGGATGGAGACCTCGTCATCCATCGCGTGCATGACCGCACCAGCACCAAGGAACATGTTGGCCTTGAAGAAGCCGTGCGTGACGAGGTGGAAGATCGCGAAGCCTGCACCTACCGGTCCGAGCCCGGCTGCCAGCATCATGTAGCCGATCTGCGACATCGTGGAGGCGGCCAGTACCTTCTTCATGTCGTCTTTCGCCGCACCCACGATCGCACCGAATACGAGCGTGATCAGGCCGATCAAGGTCACCACGAGTGCCGCCGTCGGGGCCGCCGCGTAGATCGCACCCGAGCGCACCATGAGGTAGACGCCCGCGGTCACCATCGTGGCCGCGTGGATGAGCGCCGACACCGGGGTCGGGCCGGCCATCGCGTCGCCCAGCCAGGCTTGCAGCGGGAACTGCGCCGACTTACCACAGGCAGCCAGCAGCAGGAACAGGCCAATGAACGTGGCCGCGCCGGTACTGAGCGTTGTGGTTTCGACGTCGGCAAAACTCAGCGAACCGATGTTGGCTACCATCGCCATCATCGCTACGAGCATGCCCAGATCGCCCACGCGGTTCATGACGAAAGCCTTCTTGCCCGCCGTCGCATATTCGGGAACGTGGTTCCAGAACGAGATGAGCAGGTAGGACGCCAAGCCGACGCCTTCCCAACCGAAGAACAGCACCACGTAGGAGTTCCCGAGCACGAGCAGCAACATGGCCGCCACGAACAGGTTGAGGTAGGCGAAGAAACGCCGCCGGTCCGGATCGTGCTCCATGTAGGCCACCGAGTAGATGTGAATGAGCGTGCCCACGAAGGTCACGAGCATGACGAACGTCATCGACAGCGGATCAACCCGCATGCCAAAGTCCACCGCAAACTCGCCGGGAATAAGCGTGAAATACGTGTTGTCAATAACGCGCGCGGCAGAGTCCATACCCAACAGCTGAATCGTGGCTCCGGCACCAACCAGTAGCGACGCCGTCGACGCGGCAATCGCCAGCCAGTGCCCCCACGCGTCGGCTGCTCGGCCTGCGAGCAAGAGAATCGCGAAACTCGCCAGCGGGATCGCGACGGTTAGCCAAATCATGTCAACCAATTCTCACACCTGCCTAATTCTTCATGAGGTTCGCGCCGTCAAGCGAGGCGGACCTGCGGGTTCGGAAGATGGACACGATAATGGCTAGGCCCACCACGACTTCCGCGGCGGCTACCACCATGACGAAGAATGCGAACACTTGCCCTTCGAGGTTTCCCCACATACGGGAGAATGTGATGAGCACAAGGTTGCACGAGTTAAGCATGATTTCGACGCCGAGCAGGGCCACCACGCCGTTGCGCCGGGTGAGCACTGTTGCACCACCGATAACAAAGAGGATGATAGCGAGGACTAGATAAGGCATTATTGGTCATCCTCCTGCGCTTCGAGTTCGGCGGTGTGCCCGCTACCGGATTCAAGCTGTTCCAAACGCTTGAGCGCCGCGTCGTGATCGGGTGCGATCTCGCCGGGCATGCCCATGAGCTTCGACCTGCCGACCTTGCCGTAGGTGCTCGGCCCGGAAATACCATCCCCGGTTGCGATGCGTTCCACGGTCTTCGGCGAAATTTCGCCAACCGTACGCACCTGCCCGCGGATCTGCAGCACGCGGTTCACCGAGCCCTTCTCAGGCTGGCCGTAGGCCGTCAGCGCGGGATTGGCCGAGGAGTTGGACTCCGCGTACACGCCCGGGTTCGGCTTGTGGCCCACATGGGTGCCCTTGGTGATGAAGTCGCGCATCTTGCGGTGTGCACGCTCTTCTTGGGTGACGATCGGGCGTAAGCGATCCTTGTGGGTGAGCGTCATCGCGCCGAGCGCCGCCACGATGAGCAGCGTGCCGGTGATCTGCAAGGTGAGCACGTGGTTGGAGAAGATCGACTTGGCCACGCCCACCGGGTTGCCCTCCGTGTTCGCCGCCTCGAGGCCCACGGCCGGCGGATGCGCGGCTCCCAGCAGCACGCCGATAAGGATCGCCGCCACGCCGAGCCCGCCGAGCACGGCCACGGCACGCTGCCCCTTGAGCGTTTCGTGGGTCGAGTCAGCAGAATCCACGCCAATAAGCATGAGCACGAAGAGGAACATCATGAGAATCGCCCCGGTATAGACCACCACTTGAGCCACCCCGAGGAATGGGGCCTCCTGCGCGGTGTACAACACTGCGAGTCCCACCATGATGAAAATGACGCAGACCACGGAGTGCACGGCCTTGCGTGCAAACAGTAGCCCGTACAGTGCGAGTGCGACCATCATGACGGCAACGACGCCGAAGATGATCATCTCGCCAAGAGAAATCTCTAGCATGCTACGTCGGCCTCCTGCCTATCGGATGCCTGTGCTGTTTTCAGCGAAGGATCGTCGGGGCGGTTTTCTGCCACCCAGTCGATCTGCGCCTGGGTTGGCCCGGTGACAGCGCCGCGGTAGTAGTCGGCGTCGGTCGTGCCCTCCGCCATCGGATGTGGCGGGTTGAGCATGCCCTCGGCCAGCGGTACCAGCAGTTCGCCCTTGTCGTAGATCATGCCCTCCCGGGTTGGGCCGGTGATCTCGTAGTCGTTCGTCATCGTCAGCGCGCGGGTTGGGCAGGCTTGGATGCAGTACGAGCAGAAGATACAGCGCAGATAGTTGATCTGGTAGACCTTGCCGTAGCGTTCACCTGGCGAGAACTGCGCCTGCGGGGTGTTCGTGCCGGCTTCCACGTAGATCGCGTCGGCCGGGCACGCCCATGCGCACAGTTCGCAGCCGATGCACTTTTCTAGGCCGTCGGCGTACCGGTTGAGCTTGTGCAAACCGTGGTAGCGCGGCCGGGTAGGAACCTTCTTGTACGGGTACTCTTCCGTGACGGTGGGCCGGAAGATCGTCGAAAACGTGACTCCGAAGCCCGCGACGGGATTGAGGAACCGGGCGATGGGGCCTTTCTTTGTTGGCCCGTAGAGCGCCGGATCCGGCTGTTCAAAACGTGGCGTATTATCAGACATTCTCGCTCTCCTTGGTGACCGTCGTGCGCGCTCGTGGCGACGGCGGAAGGTGCTGACCCGGAAGTGGTGGAACGGGGTATCCGTTCTCGAAACCGTCGAACTCTTGGCTCTCCCGCTCGGCGATGATCTCCTGCTCCGTCTTTTCTTCCGTGTCGTCTCCGAAGGCCCAGATCAGCAAAATCAGTGCGTAGCCGGTGGAGAGGATGACCATGACGTTGCGGACGTTAATTCCGACGACGGCGTCGACTCCGATCACGACGAGCACAATCGCCAGCCATCCGAGGGCGGCCGGGATGAGACCCTTCCAGCCCAGGTGCATGAATTGGTCGTAGCGGAAACGTAGCAGCGTGCCGCGCACCCACACGAAGATGCCCATGAAGAACCATGTCTTGGCGAGGAACACGAGCACGGGGAACCAGCCCTGGTTGGGATCCCCGCCCCACAGGCCGAAGATCCACGTGAGGATCGGACCCGAGCGCCATCCGCCAAGGAACAGGGTGGTGGCGAGCATCGACATGTTGAGCATGTTGATGTACTCAGCCAGGTAGTACCAGCCGAACTTCATCGAGGAGTATTCCAGGTGCGGGCCGGCTACGATTTCGCCTTCTGCTTCGGGAAGGTCGAAAGGCAGACGGTTGGTGCCGCCGAACATGGTGACGAAGAAAATCATGAACGCGGGCAGTGCCAGCAGGATGTTCCACAGCGGCTGCTGGGCGGCCACGATGCCGGACGTGGACATCGTCTGCGCCAGCACGAACACCGTGACGAGCGACAGCCCTTGAGCCAGCTCGTAAGAAATCATCTGCGTGGCCGCGCGCACCGAGCCATACAGCGGGAAGGTGGACTTTGCCGACCATCCGCCGAGTACCATGCCGTATTCACCTAGCGCGGCCACGGCGAGCACGAACAGCATCGCCACCGGCGAATCCGCCAGTTGGATCGGCGTGTTATTCCCGAACATGGACACGTTCGGGCCGACCGGGATGACGGCCATGACCGTGAACGCCGCGAGCGCCGAAATCACCGGGGCGATCGCGTAGATCACCCGGTCGGCGCCGGCCAGCCAGAAGTCTTCTTTCAGCATGAGCTTGAGCGCGTCCGGGAAGGACTGGCCAAGCCCGAGCGGGCCGACCGTGTTTGGCCCCAGACGGTTTTGCATTCTCGCGAGCAGGCGCCGTTCGAACCACAGCGCGAAGATCACGGAGAAGATAAGGAAGAAGATGATGGCAACAGCTTTGATCACCCAGATCCACCAGGTGTCCTGGCTGAAGTCCGCGGCTACCCCGCCGCTCATGAAGACGTTCACTGCGTTACCTCCAAGTCGACGACGTCGCCAGCGTTCGCCCCGATCAGGTGGATCTGGCTCCCCGGCGAGTTTTGCGGTACCCACACCACGCCGTCGGGCATCGCCTGAGTCACAGCGTCGAGTGTGAGCGTTCCCTTCGGGCCGCGTAGGGTGACCGTGGTTGCCCCAGCCGCAGTGTTCGGCGACATGACGGCCACTGGCTTGCGGGCTGTCTTGGCCAGGTGCGGTTCGTGGCTGAGGAGGGCTCCGGCGTCCAGCATCTGCTTCCAGGAAGCGAGCACGGCCTGTCCGGGGCCAACCGCGGGTACCGGTGCGGCTTCGACGTCGTGTGCGACGGCGCGCTCGCCGTCCCAATTGCGCAGCTCGGCCATTTCTTCGACGGCCTGCGCAAGCGTTGCCAGCCCGAGGTCAACTCCCATTTCTTCGGCCAGATCATGTAGCACGCGCCGATCTGGCAGCGACGTGGTGACGAGCGACTGTCCGAACGGACGCAGGCGGCCTTCCCAGTTGACGAACGTTCCGCCCTTTTCGGCCGTGGGCGCCACCGGGAGGACGACGTCGGCAAGCGCCGTCGTCTCCGTATCGCGCACTTCAAGTTGGACGACGAACACGTTGCGTAGCGCCTCATCTGCCCCTGCGGGAAGATCAGCAAGTTCAACGCCGCCCAGGATGATCGCGTCGATCTCACCAGTGCGGGCGGCTTCCAAGATCTGCTCGGTCGAGCGCCCCGGTTCGGATGGTAGCGCCTCAACGCCCCACACGGCTGCCGTGTCGATCCGTGCTTGCGGATCGGCCACCTGCCGCCCGCCGGGAAGCAGATTGGGCATCACGCCGGCATCAATTGCGCCGCGGTCGCCAGCACGCCGCGGAATCCACGCGATGCGTGCACCCGTGCGCTCGGCAAGCCTGCGTGCCGCGGTCAAAGCCCCCGGCGTCGCTGCCGTACGTTCACCGATGAGGATGATCGCGCCGTCGGTGTTCAGGTCTGCGAAGACCTCGCCGAATACGCCCTCGGCGCCTTCGGCCATCGCGTTCAACACCTCCGCTTCCGTGCCCGGTGTTGCCGGCACGAAGCGTGCATTCATTTTTTCGGTTCCGAGTGTCTTGTAGGCAGAAATCACTGACACCGTGGTGGTCTTGGCGAGCACGCCCTTGCGCAGCCGCAAGAACACGCTGCCGATTTCGTCTTCGGCTTCCAGCCCCACCGTGAGCACATGCCCGGCCTTCTCCAGATCGCTGTAGGTGACCCCGAGCCCCGTTGCCGCGACCTGCGCAGCAAGGAAGGAATCTTCTTCGTCCGATCCGGCGCGGGTACGGAAATCAACATCGTTCGTACCCAGCACGATACGGGCAAACTTCGCGTAGGCGTAGGCGTCTTCGAGCGTGACGCGCCCGCCGGTAATAACTCCCACGCCCTTGGCCGCTTGCAGCCCGTCAGCCGCTGCGCCGAGCGCGTCGAACCACGACGTCGGGCCGTCGGGCATATCTGCAACACGCGGGTACTTGAGCCGATCCGGACCAGCCTGCCAACGGAAGGCGAAACGATCCTTATCGGTGATCCACGCTTCGTTCACATCCGGATCTTCTTGCGCCAAACGGCGTACCACCTGCCCGCGGCGGTAATCCACGCGAATCGCAGATCCAGAGGAATCGTGCTCGGTCACGGACGGTACGGACACCAAGTCAAACGGCCGCGCGCGGAAGCGGTAAGCCGCGGACGTCAGAGCGCCAACCGGGCAAATCTGGATGACGTTACCGGAGAAGTACGACGCAAACGGCTTGCCCGTCACGTCCATTTCGCCCGGCTCAACAGGACCGGCGGCGAAACCAACCTGACTACCGGCGAAGCCTCCCGGCCCGGCATATTCATTATCAACAATCTGTGCGTCGTTGCCCTCGTGGTCAGTAAAGCCGAGGATCGAGGCGTCAAAGTTACCGATCTGCGAACCGTGCAGGCCGTGCACCTCCATGCCCGGTGAACCGCCGGAGCGGCCCTGCAGCTGAATAAACGGGTCACCGGCGATCTGCTCGGAGAACCGGGTACACCGCTGGCACAGAATGCAGCGGTCGCGATCCAGCAGGATTTGCGGGGAGACCGAGATCGGCTTCGGGTACGTCCGCTTGATGTCAACGAAACGGGATTCGGTGCGCCCGTCCGTCATCGCCTGGTTTTGCAGCGGGCATTCGCCGCCCTTGTCACACACCGGGCAGTCCATCGGATGGTTAATGAGCAGAAACTCCATGATCCCGTGCTGGGCCTTTTCGGCCACCGCGGAGGTCTCCTGCGTGTAGACCTCCATATTCGGCGAGACCGTCACAGCACACGCCGGCTGCGGTTTCGGCATCTTTGCCACCACGCCTTCCCGGTTCGGGGAGGCCACCTCAACCAGGCACTGGCGGCACGCGGCCGCCGGTTTCAGCAACGGGTGATCGCAGAACCTCGGAATATGCACGCCGATCTTCTCAGCGGCACGGATGATCAGCGTTCCTTTCGGAACGGAGGTCTCTTTGCCATCAATCTTGAGCGTGACGAGCTCGTCTGGCACGGTCATAGAACACCTACCTCAGCAAAGAGTGCGGACTTTTCGATCGGGAACTGCTCACGAACCGGCGTGCCCATGCACGCTTCGAACTCGTGGCGGAACAGGCTAATCGCCGAACGCACCGGGGTTGCTGCCGCATCACCCAGCGCGCAGAACGACCTGCCCGCAATATTGCCCGCGATTTCATCAAGCAATTCAATATCGCCTTCGCGTGCACGGCCGTCTTCAAACCGGTGCAGGATCTGGCGCATCCAATACGTGCCCTCCCGGCACGGCGTGCACTTGCCGCACGATTCGTGCTGGTAGAAGTCGTTCCACCGGGAGACGACCCGCACCACCGACACCGTGTCGTCAAACACCTGTATCGCCCTGGTCGCAAGCATCGACCCGGATTCGGCTACTTCTTCGTAACCCAGCGGCACGTCCAGATGGTCGGGTGTGCACAGCGGCGCGGACGAGCCGCCCACCGCGTAAAACTTCAGCTCGTGCCCGTCGCGAATACCGCCAGCCAACTCGAGCAGCTCGCGCATCGTAATACCAAACGGCGCTTCGTATTGACCGGGCCGCTTGACGTGCCCCGATAGCGAGAAAATACCGTGACCGGCCGAGTTCTTGGTGTTCTCGCCCATTTTCTTAAACCAGTCCGGGCCGTTATTAATAATCCCGGGTACCGAGGCGATCGACTCGACGTTATTGACCACTGTTGGCCGCGCATACAAGCCCTCCACAGCCGGGAACGGGGGCTTGAGCCGAGGCTGGCCACGTCGGCCTTCAAGAGAATCAAGAAGCGCGGTTTCCTCACCGCAAATGTAGGCGCCGGCACCGGCGTGCACGGTGATCTCCAGATCATAATCGCCATTCGGCCCGAGCCCGCGGCCCAGCAACCCGGCTTCGTGTGCCTCGCGCACGGCCGCCAGCAACCGCCGGTACACGTGCACCACTTCGCCGCGCAGGTAGATGAACCCGTGGTGACCGCCAATGGCGAGCATGCAGATCATCATGCCTTCGATAAGCACGTGCGGATTGGCCATCATGAGCGGAATATCTTTACACGTGCCGGGCTCGGATTCGTCGGCGTTGACCACAAGGTAGCGCGGCCCGCCGTCGGCAGGAGGTAAGAATGACCATTTGAGCCCGGTAGGAAAGCCCGCTCCCCCGCGCCCGCGCAGGCCAGATTCCTTGACAAGGTTGGTAATCGCGCCGTCCTCGCCGGCCATCTGCCACGCTTTTTCAATGGCCTGGTAGCCGCCATTAGCCCGATAGGATTCGAGCGTCCACGAACGCTCCTTGTCCCACATGTCGCTGAGCACCGGCGCAAGCGTCCCGGGCGCCGTCAACTCGCTCATTGCTGCTCCTCCTCGCTCACCGGTGCGGTCCAGCCCTGTTCGCGGGCAATCCGCAGGCCGGCCATCGTGGCCTCGCCACCCGCCGGGCCTTCGTCCACGTGACCATCTTCGAAACCGGCCAGCACGCGCGAAATCTCCTTGAACGTGTGCACCTTGTCCGGGCCGCGCGTGGGATGAATATCTTTACCGGCCCGAATGTCGTCCACAATCTGCTTCGCCGACGCCGGAGTCTGGTTATCGAAAAACTCCCAGTTCACCATGATCACCGGCGCGTAATCGCAACCGGCGTTGCACTCAAGCTGTTCGAGCGTGATCTTGCCGTCCGCCGTCGTCTCATCGTGGCCAACCCCGACGTACTCGCTGAGCTCGTCCCAAATGATGTCGCCGCCCATGACGGCACACAGCGCGTTCGTGCACACGCCCACGTTGTATTCACCGTTGGGACGACGCCGGTACTGCGAATAGAACGTAGCCACGGCCGAGACTTGGGCCCGGGTCAGGCCAAGGATGTCTGCCACTAACGTGATACCGCGCGGGGAACAAAAGCCGTCCTCAGACTGGATCAAATGCAACAGCGGCATGATGGCCGAGCGCGAGTTCGGATACCGTGCAATCACCTGCTCGGCATCCGCGCGTAGCCGCGCCTCAACTTCAGGGGTGTAGTTCATTAGCGATCCACTCCTCCCATCACTGGGTCAACTGCCGCCAGCGCAATAATCAGATCGGCGAGCAGACCGCCCTCGCTCATGATCGCCAGCGACTGCAGATTGTTGAATCCCGGATCACGGAAATGCGCGCGGTACGGGCGCGTTCCACCGGACGACACAAGATGAACACCGAGCACACCCTTCGGATGCTCGATCAGCTGGTACACCTGCCCGGCCGGCACCCGGAAGCCTTCCGTGACCAGCTTGAAATGGTGAATCAGCGATTCCATCGATTCGGTCATGATGTGCTGAACGTGCTCCGGGGTGGTGCCCTGGCCATCGGCCGCAATCGACAGTTGCGCCGGCCAAGCAATCTTCTTGTCTTCCACCATCACCGGCTGACCCTTCGTCTTATCCAAGTGATCGAGCACTTGGTAGATGATCCGGATCGACTGGTAGCACTCTTCAAACTTGACTTTGATGCGGTTGTACCCATCGCTCTTATCAGCAACCGGCACGTCAAACTCGTAGAGGTCATAGCCCGAGTTCGGCTGGGTCTTACGCAGATCCCACGGCACGCCGGCCGCACGGATCGACGGGCCCGTCATTCCAAGTGCCATGAGCGACGACAGCGGGGAGACCGCCACGTCCACGTGCCGCTTTTTAAAGATCGGGTTGCCAAGCGTGAGATCCTGCATCTCCGAAATCGTGTTGCGGATCCCCGGCAGCAGTTCGCGAATATAGTCGGTGCCGCCTTCTGGCAGGTCATCGAGCACGCCGCCCGGGCGGATGAACGCGTTGTTCATGCGCAAGCCCGTGATGTCTTCCAAAATCCTCAGCACGTCTTCACGCAGGCGGAAGGTGAGCGTCAGCATCGTCGTCGCACCCAGCTCGTTACCACCCGAGCCGATGCCCACGATATGCGAAGAAATCCGGGTCAGCTCCAGCAGCAGCACGCGGATCGCCTGCGCACGCTCCGGAATCTGATCCTCGATCCCAAGTAGCTTCTCAACCGCCTGGCAGTAGGCCACCTCTTGGAAAATCGGAGCCACATAGTCCATGCGAGTACAGAAGGTCACGCCCTGAGTCCAGGTGCGATACTCCATGTTCTTCTCAATACCCGTGTGCAAGAAACCAGTTGCGGCACGAACTTCGTTAACCCGTTCGCCGTCGAGCTCCACCTGAACGCGGAGCACGCCGTGCGTGGACGGATGCACCGGGCCAAGGTTGACAACAATATGCTCTTCTCCGAGCGCTTCGGCGTCCTTAGCAATATCGCCCCAGTCACCGCCCACAGCTTCGTAGGTTTTAGCGCCCGCCATCGACTCTTCCGTGGCGGCGCGTGTGGCACGTGGCATGGTCATTAGTTGTACTCCCTCCGTGCATCCGGCGGCGGAATAACGGCGCCCTTAAACTCCACGGGCACACCGCCAAGCGGGTAGTCCTTACGCTGCGGGTGGCCAACCCAGTCATCCGGCATCGCCGAACGGGTGAGCCCCGGATGGCCGTCGAAAATGATTCCCATGAGATCGAAGGCTTCCCGCTCAGACCAGTCATCGCCCGGGTAGACCGAGCAGATGGACGGCATGTGCGGATCGTCCTCCGGACACGTCACTTCGAGCGCGATCATCCGGTTGTGCGTGATTGAGAAGAATGGGAAATACGCGTGCAACTCGCGGCCCTTATCGTGCGGGTAATGCACGGCAGACACGCCCAGACACAGTTCGAAACGCAGATCCTGATCGTCGCGCAGATAGCGGGCGACGTCGACAAGGTGTTCCCTAGGCACGAAAATCACCAGCTGGTCATTTTCCACGCTGACTTTTTCGACGACGTCGAGACCATCGGCTTGGCCGAGTTCGATGATGATATCTACCACCTCATCAAACCAGCCGCCGTACGGCCTGGAAGCAGGCGGGGCGACGACGAAGACTTCCTCAAGATCCCCAAAACCGGTGGTGTCGCCAGTATCGGTGACACCCCACATGCCTTTACGTTTGGCGACGACGGAGGGGCGCGCCTGATCGATTCTGCTTAGCTCATCGCTCATACCAGTAGCCCCTTCTGCTCTTCGACCGGGATCGCAGCCAGCGCGGCCTGCTCGGCCTTGCGAGCGATTTCCTTCCGGTGTTCACCGATGGGACGGCCTTCAATGTGGTTATTACGCAGTTCGAAAATCGCGTTGATGAGCATTTCCGGGCGCGGCGGGCAGCCGGGTAGATACACATCCACGGGCACGAGGTGATCGATACCCTGCAAGATCGCGTAGTTATTAAACATGCCGCCAGACGAGGCACACACGCCCATCGAAATAACCCACTTGGGCTCCATAAGCTGGTCGTAAATGTTACGCACCACGGGAGCCATTTTCTGGCTCACGCGCCCCGAGACGAGCATGAGATCCGCGTGGCGCGGCGAGGCCCGGAAGACTTCCATGCCGATACGCGAGGCGTCGAACCGGACGGCGCCGAAGGCCATCATTTCGATCGCGCAGCACGCCAGACCCATCGTGACCGGCCACGGCGAGCGCGCCTGCGCCCAACCGCCAACGGCCTCGATGCCTGCGAGCAGTTTGCCTGATGCTTTTTCTTCAATACCCATTGCTTACTCCCATTCGAGTCCGCCCCGTCGCCACTCATAGACGAAGGGGACGGTAATGAGGAACACAAAACTTGCGATTGTAATAACGCCGGCAAGGCCGAGCTGGCCAGCCGAGACAGCCCACGGGTAGAGGAACACCACTTCAATATCGAAAATGATGAACGTCATCGCCGTCAAAAAGTATTTGATCGGGAAGCGCCCTTCTTGACCCGCGTTGGGTGTGGGTTCGAGCCCGCATTCATAGTTGGACACTTTAACGCGGTTATAGCGTTTCGGCCCCAAAATAGCTGACATCAGCAAACCGGCGACCGCAACTACGCCGGCAGCGATGATCATAACTAAGAATGGAACGTATGAATACATTAGTCCCTCAAACTTTCACCGTTGAAAATGCCGCCTGCACTACCGCAACACTTTTAATTCTATATCTTCCAGATAAAAAATTCTGGCTCATCAGGCTTTAGGCACCACTTTCGTCAGCGCGGTGATCAGCCGATCCATCCAATCTCCGCCCCGCCGATCGTAGGCATCGGACAGCAGCTTCATCACTAGGGTCATGAGTGTCTGCCGGGGCAGCCCATACTTGACACAGATGTGCATAATTTCCGGGCGTTCGATCAGCGCCGCGAAAATTCGGCCAAGCGTATAGTAGCCACCCAACTCTTCACGCAGCTCGGCAGGGTATTGCATCATCGCCCGGTCCTGTTGGCCTAGCGTTGGCCGTAGCAGCGCCTGCGCAATGAAGTCCGCCAGCAACCGCCCGGATGCGAGCGCGTAAGCGATTCCTTCGCCGTTAAACGGCGAAACCATACCGCCCGAATCGCCAACGAGCGCCAACCCGTTCGCGTAGTGCGGTTTACGGTTGAACGCCATCGGAAGCGCCGCACCCCGGATAGGGCCTCGTTGCGTTTCAGCATTGAGTTCCCATTCGGGCGGAGTGTTTGCAAGCCAGGTTTGGAATACTTTGCGGTGATCCACGCCGGTGGGTTTCGCCGTCGACGACAGCGAACCAAGCCCCACGTTGATCAAGCCGTCGCCTACTGCGAACGCCCACGCGTATCCTGGCAGCTGTTCGGATTCGTTCGGCTTGCCGGCCCACAGTTCCAGCCAGGATTCCATCATGTCCGTGTCTGCAAGCGGGGCTTCGAAATAGGTACGCACCGCCACGCCCATCGGCCGGTTCTGTGCCTTTTCACGCCCGAGCGCCGTCGACAGACGCGCGGCGACTCCCCCGGCGTCGACGACGAAGCGGGCCGAGAACGTCATCTCTTCGTTACGATCCGCCGTGCTACGTGCTTTCACGCCGACGACGCGGCCGGATTTTTCATGTACAACGGGCCCGGTCACAGTGACGCCTTCGCGCAGCCGCGCCCCAGATTCGACTGCCCGCCGAATAAGAATCTCATCGAAGTCGGTACGCGGACACGCGCTGCCCCAATTCGGCTGCGAGGCCAGTTCAGGCCAGGGCACTTCGATTTCATGGCCGGCGCCGCGGGCACGAATCCCATAGTTGCGCACCCAGCCGTCAACGGAGATCCCCATCCGAATCAGTTCACCGACCGCGCGTGGTGTCAGCCCGTCCCCGCACACCTTGTCGCGAGGGAAGGTGGCTTTTTCTAGAACGAGAACATCTACCCCGTTCTGTGCAAGATAGTGAGCTGTTGCGGCTCCTGCAGGCCCGCCGCCGACAACGACGACATCTGCATGCTCGACCATAATTTCCCTTTCAGTCATCCCCGCCGCAACGCCAATCAGTCTACGCATCTTGGCATACCTTGAGAAATTATGAGGCCCTGAATTACGTAAGACTTGGCTTACTGAATTAGGAAGTTACTGTGCCGCCTTTACCGCACTGTGAATCGCCATAATGCCGTTGGTCAGATTCTTATATGACACATCCGACCACCCTGCATCCCGGATCCTCGCCACGAATTCTTCCTGCGCCGGCCAGGCCTCGATTGACTCGAACAGATAACCGTAGGCCTCGGCATTAGAAGACAAAAGCGATGCCACGAACGGCATCACCTTCCCCAGGTAGAAATGATATAGCGCGCGGAAGGCGCGGTTTGTTGGCCGGGAAAATTCGGCGACGACGAGGCGCCCGCCCGGTTTCGTCACGCGCAGCATCTCGCGTAGTGCGGCGTCGGGGTCTTTCACGTTGCGCAGGCCATACGAGATCGTCGTGACGTCAAAACTGTTGTCTGCGAAGGGCAGGTCCATCGCGTCGGCTTTCACGAACGTCAGTAGTGGGAAGCGTGCGCGACCCTTGGCGATCATGCCTTCGGAGAAGTCCGCGGCGATCACATCCGCACCATACTTGGCGTAGCAGTTCGCGGATGATCCGGTACCAGCTGCGATATCCAACACTTTGAGCCCCGGTTTAGGCCCGATCGCTTCCCGCGTGGCGGTGCGCCACACTTTGATCAAACCGAAGGTCAACACGCCGTTCATGACGTCGTATTTATTCGATACCGTGTCGAACATGCTGGCAACATCACGCGGATTTTTTTCTAGTGTGGCTCTACCCATGTCTGCATTTAACCAAATAGAGACGTAACATCGTTATTCGTGTTCGAGATACCACATTTACGCGCCCAGACGACGCCGCTGCCCGATGGCTACGAGCCAGAGCTTGCAGCCCTATTTTTGGACGGGGAAATCGCCTGGATTAAAGACGGCACGGGTTTCGTGGCCGCAGGTGAGGCGGCGCGCTATGAGGCGCCTGCGACGCCGTCGCGTTTTGCTTTGGCATCCCAGTGGTGGTCGCGCGTGCTTGCCGACGCCGAGATCCGCGACGAGCTTCGCCTACCCGGCACCGGACTGATTTCGGTCGGCTCGTTTGCTTTTAACCACGCGTCCCCGGCCGGTTCGGTGCTTATCATTCCCCAAGTTGTGGTGGGCTGGGATGGGCAGACGGGGTGGCTCACCTTGATCGGCCCGACTGATCGCGACGTCTTTGACACCCTCAGCCCCGCTGCACGTGAACTCGTAGACGATACGCTCCGGCGTCGTAGGCCGCCTGCTGGCGAGGTTGCGCGCGTTTCGTGTGCGCCTGCCAGCACCGCAGAACGCGCCGACCATCGCTCCGGCGTCGTCGCTATTCAACAGCGCATCGGCGCAGGTGAGGCAGACAAAGTCGTGCTCGCGCGGCGGCTTGAGCTGGAAGCCAGCGAGCCGATCGACCAGCGCAGTGTAGTACGCGCACTCGCTGCTGCTAACCCGGAGTCGTGGACGTTCGCCGTCGACAGTCTTGTCGGCGCAACGCCCGAACTGCTCGCCGCAACAAAGGGCCGCGAGGTTCACGTACGCGTGCTGGCTGGCACGGCGCCTCGGGAACGCGATGCGAAAGCGTGGCTGATCTCGTCAACAAAAAACACCGCCGAACATCACATGTCAGTGGAGTCGGTGGTGTGCGCCCTCGAAAAACTTGGTGCCGTTGAGGCCGGGTCGCCGTTCGTGCTCGAACTACCGACCGTGCTTCACCTTGCAACCGACATCCGCGCGCATCTTGACCTAGATGCCACAAGCTTAGAAGTGGCGGGCGCTTTGCACCCAACAGCGGCACTCGGCGGTACACCTACCCACGCGGCGCTCAAGATAATCGACGAAGTCGAAGGGGCCGACCGCGGGCGTTATGGTGCCCCCGTGGGCTGGATGGGTTCCCACGGGGGCGAATGGTGTGTAGCACTCAGGTGCGCCCAGATTGACGGCACACGGGCGAGGGCCTGGGCCGGCGGCGGTATTCTCGCCGATTCCGACCCGGATACCGAATGGGCCGAAACCGAAGCGAAGTTCGCCCCGATCCTCGACGCTTTTAATCAGGCCGAGTAGCTAACGTGACGTCCACGTTCAGCAGCTCGCCGTTCCGGACGAGAAGCAGTGTGACGACGTCGCCGGACGCAAATTGGCGCACGTATCCGGTGAGCGCGAGCGCCGAGGACACGTCTCTGCCGTTGACCTGTAAGACGACGTCGTTTTCCTTGAGCCCGGCCGCTTCGGCCGGCGTGCCCGGCTCCACGTGACGCACCTGCGCGCCCTTCCAATTCGTGCCCTGTGCTTGGCCGATTCCGTCGACGATCGACACGCCAAGGTAAGCATGTTCTGCGACGCCCTTCTCGATCAGTTGGGCTGCGACGCGCTGGGCTAGGTTAGCCGGGATCGCAAACCCGAGGCCGATCGAGCCTGCTTTGCCTTCGCTTTGTTTGAGCGAGGCAATCGAGGATGCGACGCCGATGACGTGGCCTTTCGCATCAAACACGGGCCCTCCCGAATTTCCGGGGTTGACGGCCGCGTCGATTTGGATCGCGTTGGTAATCACCCTGGTCGGGTCGCGGTCAATGCCGCCTTCTTTCACGGTCTGCACGGGCCGATCCAACGCGGAGACGATTCCGGTGGTCATCGTGGAGCTCAACCCGAGCGGGTTACCAATCGCCGTGACCGGATCACCGACGGCAACCTTGCTCGAATCCCCGAACTGGGCCACCGTCAAATCCTCCGGTGGTGATTTCAGTTTGAGCACGGCCAGATCGGTCGACTCGTCGGTACCCACAATCTCGGCCTCGTAGACGCGCCCGTCGTGCAAGGTCACATATACTTCCTGCGCGCCGGACACAACGTGATCGTTGGTCATAATATGGCCCTGCTGGTCGATAACGAAGCCCGAGCCTGTGGAGGCACCTTCCGCCGTTTTCACATCAATGGCAACCACAGAATGTCCGACCGCCGTGGCCACCGCATTCCAGTCCGGCGCAGTGCCGGTACTTTCCACAGTTTCAGTGGTGCCCGACTGTGTGGAAATGGGCGCCGCCGCCGGGCGCGCATTACCCCAGCGCACGTTCATCACCCCGACTCCGAGCACGCCGCCAAGCAGCGACGCAATAAGACAGGCAACAATCAGCGCCGGCCAGCCTGGGCCGCGTCGGGTTTTCTGTACTGTTTGTACGGGCGGCGGTTGCACTGGGTTGGGCTGATAGTACCCGAAATCGTTTGGCCTGTTTTCTTCTGGCCTATAGTCGTCTGTCATTAATCCTCACTTCTGGCGCCTGCAACAGATTCTATGGAGCGCAGGCACCCGCGGTTAACTTTCGCCGTCGTTTTTTCCTCTCGGCTCAAGTTCGTACGCTACGCTCGTCACCGTTTGAGCAAATTGTGCGCGTCTCCCTCGCTCGGCTGACATGCTCGTCCGCCCAAGGTCGACGTGCACGATCCGCACGCAGTCCGATGGCATGTTCGCAACGAGCTGCGCAAGTTCACTCGCCGTCGTCGCACGCACGTACTTCGCGCCCACCGCTTTCGCATAGGCCTGGACGTCAATGCCGCGTTCGGTGCGAAACAGCTGGTCATAGGCTTGTTCGTCGCCCTTGCCGTATTCGAGGGTGGCAAACAGTGAGCCGCCGTGATCGTCGACCACAACCACGTCCAAGCCGGCTACCTTGTTCTCCACCCCGCGGATGAGCGCCCCGGCGTCGTGCACGAATGCGAGGTCACCAACGACGACGCGTACCGGTTCGCCCAGCGCGATCGCCAACCCGAGCGCCGTCGACATCGTGCCATCAATCCCAGCAAGTCCGCGATTGGCAAACCTTGGCCCGCCCGGTTTTCCGCCGTAAAGGTTCACTTCTCGAATAATCGACGACGCCGCCAGCTGAGTCGGCACCGGTGCCGCGTTGATGATCCGGGCGATGGCCGGGTACGTCAGCTCATCGCTTAATGCCAGTTCGTGTTCGATTGCTTCTTCTACCCGCTGGGATGCGTCCAGCCACTGGTCCACCCATCCGGGCTGCGTCGGAAAGTCGCCCACATCATCCACCACCCACGCCGTGCCGGCCACGTCGGTATAACCTGCGGGCTCGTCCACGGCATACACAGTCACCTTCGGATCAGCCAACAGTGCCGTCACCTCACGGGAGAGGGTCGGATGGCCGACGACGATCGCGGTATCAATCTGGTCACGAAGCGGGCTGCGCAATAGCAGCGGGTTGACACTGGTGGGCGCCCCGCGTAGCGGGCTGGTGGGC
This sequence comes from Trueperella bialowiezensis, assembly GCF_900637955.1. Lineage (NCBI taxonomy): Bacteria > Bacillati > Actinomycetota > Actinomycetes > Actinomycetales > Actinomycetaceae > Trueperella > Trueperella bialowiezensis. Next base: position 1,533,929 of record NZ_LR134476.1, on the reverse strand, counting down.
TCAGCGAGGATCGGCATATTTTGTGGAACAGACTTTGTTGGCGCGGCCGAGCCGGCCTGGGTTGCCGGACCCGCTATCACCACTGGTCTGCGCCCGGCTTGTGGAACTTCCTCAGTGCAGTCGCCGAGCGGATCTTCCCACGGCGTGCTGGGCATGAGCGGATCGCGGAAGGCGACGTTGATTAACACGGGTCCTGGTTCGCAGCCGGTTGCTTTATGCACCGCCTTGCGGACCTGCCCACGCACGCTTAGCACCCCGGCCGGAATTTCGGCGACGAAGCGCACGGACGCTTCCAACACTCCCCGGTGATCGGCCGTCTGTGAGGCCCGCACGCCTCGCATCTCGTGGGGCCTGTCTGCTGCCAGGACCACCATCGGCACTCCGGCGTAGGCGGCCTCTTCGACCGCCGGGTGTAGGTTCGCGACCGCCGAGCCCGACGTCGTCACAACCGCTGCCGGTGAGCCTGCGATTCCCGAGCCTAGCGCAACAAAGCCGGCCACCCGTTCGTCGGTTTCCACATGTAGTTCCACAACACCGGCTGTTGCTGCGTCACGTAGCGCATAGGCTAGCGGCGCCGAGCGTGATCCGGGGCAGAGCACGAACGTCGTCACGCCCGCTTTGACTAGCTCGGCCACCACGGCGCGCGCGAGTTGTTCACTGTTCATCGAAACCCTCCTTGGAACTCGTAGTTCCCGCTCACCCAGTGTCGCTGACGTGCATACTCCCACATCCGTTCCAGCCGCGTTGCCCATCGTTGTTCTAGCTCGGCGCTCACTGGCTCGGAAAATTCGGGGACGACGTCGCGAACTTCTATCTGGCCGTCGTGCGGAACAAGAGGTTTTGAGGTGATGTCGCGGTCGAAGAGCCGCGAGGTTGCGAGCCCACACGCGTAGGGTAGTTCCGGCAGTGCTGCCGCGAGCGCAATCCCGGCCCGGAGCCCTACCGAGCTTTCTACTGCTGAGGAGACGACGACGGGCACTCCCAGCTCTTCCTGCAGTCGCAACGCCCTTCGCACCCCGCCAAGCGGCTGGTTCTTGAGCACCACCAGGTCTGCCGCCTGTGTTCGTACGACCTCCTGTGCTAGCCCATCGATGCGAATCGACTCATCGGCAGCAATCGGCACGTCGACTTTTCTGCGCACCTGCGCCAGTTCGTCTACCTGCCTGCAGGGCTGTTCCACATATTCGAGTCCGCCCGCTGCTCGGTTCATCAGGCCGATATTGCGGACGGCTTCTTCGGCGCCCCACGCACCATTAGCATCGATCCGGATACGCGCCGTCGGTGCCGCTGCACGTACCGCTTCGAGCCGGGTGAGGTCTTCAGCGAGGGATTCGGGGTGGTCGGCGATTTTCACTTTAAAGGTGCTGCACGATGAGGCTGCAGCTAAGTCGTAGGCGGTCTGAGCGTCGACCGCGGGGATTGTTTCGTTGACGGGTACTTTTTGCCGGATCGGCTCAGGGTATCCCCGCTGTGCGGCTTCGTATCCGGCGGCTAGCCAGCGTGCGGCGACGTCGTCGTCGTAATCCCAAAACGGCGAGACTTCCGCCCAGCCTGTTCCGCCTTCGATTAGTAGGCCGTCTCGTTCGTCGAGGCGGCGGAAGCGGTTGGTAAAGCGTAGGCGGTAGACGTAAATGTTCACGCTTTCACAATACGCTGGCACAATAGGGGTATGACTGATTCACGTGTTCCCAATAAAGTGTCAGAGATTTTTGATCCGCGTAAGTGGCGGTCGATTGACGGTTTCCCGGATTCGGATATTACGTATCATCGGGGTGTTGAGAGGACGTTTGAGGGTTCACGTGTTGTTTCCGAGCGTGATTTGCCGGTGGTGCGGATTGCGTTTAATCGTCCGCTTGTGCGGAACGCGTTTCGTCCGGAGACTGTGGATGAGTTGTATCGCGCTATCGATCACGCGCGGCTTTCCGGCGAGATTGGCGCTGTTATTTTAACCGGGAACGGGCCGAGTCCCAAAGATGGCGGTTGGGCGTTTTGTTCTGGCGGTGATCAGCGTATTCGTGGGAGGGATGGCTACAAGTATGAGAGCGCAGGTTCTGCGGGCGGCTCACACGCCGGGCGTCTCCACATTTTAGAAGTGCAGCGTCTTATGCGTACGTCGGGCATGATTTTTATTGCTGCGGTGAGTGGTTGGGCGACTGGTGGTGGGCATTCGTTGAATGTGGTGTGTGACCTGTCGTTGGCTTCGCGTGAGCATGCACGGTTTATGCAGGTTGATGCGAATGTGGGCTCGTTTGACGCAGGCTATGGCGCGGCGTTGCTTGCGCGGCAGGTTGGGGATCGGCGGGCTCGTGAGATTTTCTTTTTGGCTCGTGAGTATTCGGCGGCGGATGCTGAGCGTTGGGGTGTTGTGAACGAGGCCGTGCCGCATGCGGAGCTTGAGGATCGTGCACTTGAGTATGCGGCGATCTTGCGTACGAAGTCTCCACAGGCTTTGCGCATGTTGAAGTTCGCTTTCAATCTCGCCGACGACGGCCTCGCCGGCCAACAAGTCTTCGCCGGCGAAGCTACCCGCTTGGCCTACATGACCGAAGAAGCACAGGAAGGCCGCGACGCTTTCCTCGAAAAGCGCCCACCAAACTGGGATGATTTTCCGTTCTACGCGTAGAGGGCTTCCGCCCAACGCCCGAGCGAGTTCAAGCCACCGCCACTCGCCCAGCTAGCGCCAGCCACTCGCCCGAGCAAGTTCAAACCGGCGCCACTCGCCCAGCCAGGGCCAATCACCTACCCTCATCCAGGTGGTCCGGGCGGTTGCGATTCAGGTGGTCCGAGCGGTTGCGAACTTGGCTCCGTTCCGACCATGCCATGTGAGTTACTTCGGTTATCGGACGACCAACTTCGGTTACCACTCGACTCACTTCGAGCATCACTGGGTCTACTTCGAACATCACTGGGCTTACTTCGGTTATACGGATCTGGGATTTCTTTCCCGTGCGCATCGTAGAAAATCCAGCCTCGTTCGTAGTGGATCGCGGTGATCTTCATGTCGTGAATGAGTTTGTGGTGATACCAGCAGACGAGCACGAGGTTATCCATGTCTGTGTTTCCTCCGTGCTCCCAATAGAGGGCATGATGGATCCGACACGACGCAAACGGGTGGTCGCATCCCGGGAACTGGCAGTGTTTGTCTCGTGCTCTCACTGCTCTGGCCTGCGAACTTGACGCTAACCGTGCCTGCCGCCCGAGGTCTAACACCTCGGATGGCTGCCCGAGCACCACCCGCGATATCTGCGCATCCGCCACAATCATCTGTAGCTGACCTGGCGACAACGGGCTGCCATCATCTAAAGTGGCCGGTTCCAAACCTTCGAAGAAAACAGGATCGATACCCGGGCTGATTTCTGCCAACTTCCGACCCAAATCGGGATGTACTGCAGGAGCAACACGCGAACTGGTACTTCCTCCCAGATGCCCAGACTCTCCTGCTGCACTTTGCCCTTCATTCCGTGCAGCCTTGTAACGAGCTTCCGCCACAGCCAAAGTCTCAACCGGACACAGCACCGACACATGCGGTGACACCCGGGCCGACCCCTCATACATGCCTTCTTCAAGCACCCGCGCACTAAGTTCAACCAAAGCAGCAGCCTGATGTTGTGCAGCAGAAAGCTTGCCCACCGAGGAGCGCGAGACGGCTTCGTTTCCGTTCACGCTGCCATTCCCGCTGCCCCTTTCGCCGGTTACCGCGCCATCGTTCCCGCGCGTACCAGTCTCTGCACCACCCGCGCCAGCTCCACCCGCGTGAGCCTCATCTGCATCTTCTTGTTTCGAACGCAGGTTGGTGCGCACGATGGCTTGCAAAAGGTTATACACCACCGCACCGTTGAGTAAAGAAAACCGACCGTTGAGAATGTAGTGGTTGTCTTTACGGAACATGTGAAGCTTTTCTTCGACCGCTTCGGCTTGAGCCTGCTTGTCCGCCAACCGTGGCGAATGCTTATAGACCCACGCCCGTACCTTCTTCGTGAAGGCGTCAATACCCATCTCAGCCGCCCATTCGACTAGGCGCGCTTCGCCCACTTGTTCATCCGCAAGCTTGGCTTTCAATTCCTCTGTGCAAATCAGCTTGCGCACGACGTCCACATACTCATCCGTGATCCGGTTCTCCCGCAACGCCTGACGAAATAGCGGAAAATCCTCCCTGAGCGCCTGTGCACGCTCCACCGTAGCGCGTGCCTGCCGATACGACGCCTTCGTGCGCTTCTGCTCCACCTGCGTAGGTGTGCGAACACCCGATTCCTTGGGCACTTCCGATTCTTCAACAACGACGAGGTCATAGCGCAACGTACGAAGCTGACGGTAGACGGTATCCAGATCATTGGAGAGCGCATTCTTTGCCACCGAGCCTAACCTGCGCAAGTCGATCCCCATCAGCACAGATACGGCAGTCTTTATTTCCTCCACAGACAGCGCGGCGGCTCTTTCGTCGGCCAGAATCGACCCGGAAAACTCTTCATCTCCACGGGCAGGCGTGCGCTCCATCCTGTCCACATGAACCCGAGGGTTAACAGCACATGCACCCATCACTGAGCTTGCACTGCCCACAGCACTTGCAGTTGCCGCACCCGTCCTACGCATGGCGGTTTCTTCTGACCGCCGAGCGCTCACACCAAAATCCAACTGCCCTTGTTCGAACAACATAGCGCACACCTCCTTCCCGGCCTATCAACGGACGCCAGCAGAAAAACATGACAACCAGATAAACCGCGAGCTACCAATGCTTTCCCGCCCATCTATCGGACTGCTTCTCCACTGCCGTCGCCCTTGTTTTCGTACTTAAATTTTACCTCAAAAACACCACAAACGTTCGGTTCATGGCATACATCATACCCAATCGCCGCATTTAACTTCCTGTGGAAAAGTTTCTCTTCTCCCCCGCCAACGCATCTCGTGCCGAGCCCCAAAGGTGAAATCACCACCGTCGCGCGCCTATCATCCGGTTATGGTCACTGTTGTAGAAGGCGGGCGCGGCCCCGAGGCTCGCAACCGCATTGAGCACGCCGTACGCCATGCACTAAGCGCGCATCTTTTCCCCGCCACTACCGCTCCCAGCCACCACGACGCCGCCACCGCCGCTACCGCCGTCACCGCCGTCACCGCCGTCACCGCCACCGCCGCCACCCTCAGCACCCCCACGCCCACCGCCGCCAACCCCACACGTTCCACCCAAGCCAACAACAACTACAGCCCGCTGTTCGTCGTCGCGCCCGGCACCAACGCCGAGGAGGCCCGCTCCGAAGCTCTCGCCCTTGGGATCCCACCCAACACAGGCGTACTCATGCGCACCTCTGGCTCCACCACGGGCACCGGCAAAATCGTAGCCCTGAGCTGGGATAACCTCATCGCATCAGCCCACGCCACGCACGCCGCGCTCGCCGGCCCGGGCGCGTGGGTCGCCGCTCTCTCCTACCACCACATCGCCGGCTTCCAGACCATCGTTCGCACAGTTTTAACCAGCCTCACGACGACGTCCGAGGCCGCCAACTCCACCCCCAGCCAGCTCGACTTTGCTTCACACGAGGCCGCCCGCATCCGCCCCGGCTACCTCGACCTTTCTTCACCCGACGCCATCTCCGCCGAACTAGCCGCCACACTCGGCGCCCCACCGTGCACCCCGACCACCACGGCCACCAAAGGCACACCAGCAGCCGACATCCCGATCTACTTCTCCCTCGTCCCCACCCAGCTACAACGCATCCTCGACTCCCCACCCATCCTTGACGCGCTGCGCAACGCGATTTTCCTCGTCGGCGGAGCCGCAATCAACCAGAGCCTGCTCGACCGCGCCCGCCACGCTGACCTGCGCATTCATACCTCCTACGGCATGACGGAAACCTGCGGCGGCTGCGTTTACGACGGCGCCCCGATCGGCGACACCGAGATCCTCATCGACGACGACGCCCGCATCAGCTTGCGTGGCAGTGCCGTCACGCTCGGCTACCTCGGCACAGCGGAAGGCTTTTCTAGCACACCACCGCGCACCCATCACACGCAAGACGCCGGCCGCATCATTGACGGCCGCCTCGAGGTTCTCGGCCGGCTCGACGACGCCATCACCACCGGCGGCCTGACCGTCATGCCCCGCCTCATCGAAGAAGCGCTCGCGAAAGCCGGCTGGAACGCCGTCGTCGTTGGGGTACCCGACCTCGAATGGGGAGAAGCCGTGGTGGCAATTATCGACGACGTCGACAAACCCGCCCAAAGCTGCAACGTCACGGTGATGCGCAGTTTCGTCAAGCTCGAGCTCGGCCCGGGGTGGAGTCCGAAGTACGTGCTGGGGATCTCGCAGCTCGGCGGACACTATCCCCATACGGACTCAGGCAAGATCAACCGGCGCGAGCTCGCCAACATGGCAGCCGACTATCTCGGTTTGTGAGCACCCCACACCACGCGCGACACGAGCCGCACGGCACAGCCCCCGCTAACGTGCGCCTAACAACCGGTATGATGGAGCGGCTGAAAGGACGGTTATGGCAACCATCAATGACTGGCTGGAAGGGGCGCGTGTGCGCACGTTGCCCGCGTCGGTGTCGCCGGTCCTCGTGGGGACGGGCGTGGCGGTCATGCACGACGGCGCCTCGTGGGTGCGCGCACTACTCGCCGCGGGAGTAGCGCTGCTGCTGCAGATCGGCGTGAATTTTGCGAACGACTATTCCGACGGCGTTCGCGGCACCGACGAGTTCCGCACCGGCCCACCCAGGCTCACCGGCGGAGGAAAAGCATCGCCGCAGGTAGTGAAAGCGGCAGCGTTCGCCAGTTTCGCGCTCGCCGGCCTCGTCGGCCTTATCCTGGTGGCCCTGACCGGCCAGTGGTGGTTGATCGCCGTCGGCGCTGCAGCCGTGATCGCCGCATGGTTCTACACCGGTGGCACGCGCCCGTACGGGTACATGGGCCTCGGCGAAGTGTTCGTCATAATTTTCTTCGGCTACGTCGCCACCGTGGGCACCACGTACACGCAAACCGGCACCGCGCCCTGGGAAGCGTGGGTGGGCGGCACCGGCGTCGGGCTCATCGCGTGCGCACTGTTAATGGTGAACAACATTCGCGATATCCCCACCGATTCCCTCAGCGGCAAAAACACCCTCGCCGTCCGCTTAGGCGATCGTCGCGCGCGGCTCGCCTACGGCCTCATGCTCGCCGCGGCCACCGCATGCGGACTCACACTCGGCATCACGCACTGGCCGATCGCGGCAGGCATGGTCGCCATCGGATTGTGGGCCGGCCTGCTCTCCGCACGCGTCCGCTCCGGCCTCACCGGCCGCGACCTCATCGGCGTCCTTCGCGACACCGGCCTGCTCGAACTGGGCTTCGGCGTCGTGGTCTTACTCGCGTCGTTCACAGCGTAAGCGAACGACGACGCCGTCACTCCTGCTGTGGCGAAATCGTGTTTATTCTTCAGCTCAATTGAACTAAGGTGGTGCGCGTGGCACGAATAGTACCGATCATTGTTGGCGTCGCGTTGATTATCTACGCGTTTATTGATGCTGCCCGCACGGATTCGACGAAGATGCCGGCGCGCATCAGCAAGCCGCTGTGGCTGTTGCTCATTGCGATTGTTCCCGTGATCGGCGCGTTGATCTGGCTGTTCTTCAAGTATCAGCACGTGTTCAAATCGGACTATAAGGTGACCGGCTATTCCAATCCGTTCTCGCGCCCGAAGAAGCCGTCTGGCCCGGTTGCTCCCGACGACGATCCCGAGTTTCTTGCCCGCCTCGAGGCCCGTAACCGGCGTCGCGCTTACGAGCAGCGCCTGCGTGAAGAGCAGGGGCTCGATCCGCTAGCGGACCAGGACGACGAGAACAGCGAAGAAAGCGACGACGACCGCAACGAAGGCGGCCTCTACGGCGCCCGGTAATCCCGGCCCACCCTATTCGCCGGCGCCGTGCGCGTGTGCCGCCGAGGTTCCGGGAACCATGTCCGCGGCTTCATCGAGCAGGTAGCCCACCGGCTCCCAATAGTCGAGTGCTAAGAGTTGCTTTCCTGCGAACGTCAACGACGTTACCGAGGCGAGGGAACATTCGCGTTTGCGCGGATCGTGTGCGGGCGGTTTGCCTTCCACGAACCTGCGCATCGTCCAGATCGGTAGCTGGTGGGAAAACAGTACGGCCTCGCCGCCACTGGCCTGATCTAGCGCGTAGGCAACAGCGCCAGACATGCGCTCAATAACATCCGTATACGGCTCACCCCACGACGGCTCCAACGGGTTCACATACCACGACCAGTAGCGCGGATGGGCCAGAATCCAACGATTCTTGTTGACGGGAACGCCCTCAAATTTGTTGTCTGCCTCGATGAGGCGCGCGTCCTTGACAATCTCGAGCCCGGCCGCCCGCGCGGTTGGCGTGGCTGTTTCCACGGCACGTTCGAGCGGGGATGCCATGACGAGCCGCACGTCATGGTCCGCGAACTCCTCCCCCAAGCCTTCCGCCATGAGAAAGCCGAGCTCGGACAGGTGGTATCCAGGCCGGCGCCCGTACAGTACGGCCTCCGGATTGTGTACCTCGCCGTGGCGGACCAAGTGAACCGTTGTAATATCCATGCCCCCAATTGTGCCATGACACGTTCGACGCCGTCGCCCGGCTCTCACCACAGCCCGGCTCTCACCACGGTTCAGCTAGCATCACAGCCCGGCTACCAGCACAACCGAACTACCAGCACTGCCGAGCGCTACGGCGTCGCACGCCCTACGGCGTCGTGCTCACTACTGCTGTGCGTCGATAAGTTTCGCCATGACGCGCCCCAACTCCAAAAACTCTTCCTGCGTCAAATGAGAGATCAGGTGTTTGCGAACCGATTCCACGTGCATGGGCGCGGTGGTGTCGAGTTTGGTGAACCCGGCGTCGGTGAGCACGCAGATGATGCCGCGCCGATCGTCGGGGCAGGGTTCGCGCGATACGTAGCCGATCTTTTCAAGACGTTTGACCGTATGGGTGAGCCGGGAGCGCGAGTGGACCAGATTTTCTGCAAGGTGGGACATCCGCAGTTGCCGGTTCGGCGCTTCGGATAGCCGTACGAGCACCTCGTATTCGTTCAAGGTGAGGTCTGAATCGTTGTTGAGATCTTGATTTATTGCGTCAAGGACGAGCGCCTGCCCGGTGAGGAAGGACCGCCAGGCCACCTGTTCTTTTTCGCTTAGCCAATCAACCATCGCCGCCTCCTTGCACCCTGATTGAATCTTCAACAACCCAAGTATGTCACACATTCCCGATTTTGTGAACGCCCACAGCAAAATCCACCAGACGAAACGTGAAACCAAAGAAAAGAACCGGCTCCCCTTAACGGAAACCGGCCCTGAGCACCAAGACTCTACTTCTTGTTGCGGCGCTGATGGCGCGTCTTACGCAGGAGCTTGCGGTGCTTCTTCTTCGACATCCGCTTCCGGCGCTTTTTAATAACAGAACCCATCGGTTTCCTCCGCTTCTATCGGCAATGACTCAGACTAACGCCCAGCCACGTGAACGAGAAAATAATACCCCAGTGTGTGCGTATGCCACATCTTGCGTGCGCAATACCACGACCCGGATAGCCCGGACCTACGCCGTGGTTGCTTCACCCGCGGTTTCGCCGCCGGACAGGAGGTTAGCGACAGCCGACTTGGGCACCCGGTAAGAATTGCCAACGCGTACCGCTGGCAACTCGCCTGAGTGCACCATCCGGTACACAGTCATTCGTGAAACACGCGTCAATTCAGCAACTTCGGCCACAGTAAAAAACTGCGGAGCCGACGGGGGTAATTGCGCCATGCCTTAACCGTCCTTGTATTCCACACGGGTATAAAATCTTGTACCGAAGCCTGCCGAGCTGCATGCCCAGCGGCTTCACTTCCTTACACACCATACCCGATTTCACCAACTTCAACACTGAAAACGTCATTTTCGAGATGAAATCACTTTCCTAGTCGCTGCTCACAGCGCCGAAGCTCTCCGACGTCGGGTAAAAAGCGTAATCTTGTATACACCCGCCCAGCAACAGGCCACATGGAGGCGACATGGAAAAAGGAGGCGCCACCGCCGGCACGCGACTTCGCGACCGGTTAGATCACCTTGCCCGCCACTGGCCTGCCCGCTTGGCCATGGTCGTCTTCGCCACCATCATCCTCATTATTACCGCGCTGTTACTGCTGCCGTTTGCCAAAGCCGGGCCGGGTAGTGCCTCCTTCCTTGAAGCGCTTTTTACGGCGACGTCGGCCGTGTGCGTCACCGGACTCACCGTCGTCGACACCGCTACCCACTGGACCCCGTTTGGACACGTGGTCATCGCGATCGGTATCCAAATTGGTGGCCTAGGCGTCATGACACTCGCCTCCATCCTTGGACTCGCCGTGTCCCGCCATATCGGCCTCACCCAGCGCCTGCTGGCAGCTTCTGAAACGAAGTCGAAGCTTGGCGACGTCGGCGGGCTCCTCAAAGCCGTGGTCATCACGTCGGTGTCGGTCGAACTCCTCATCGCTTTCGCGCTCTTTCCGTCGATCATGCAGATCCAGGGAACGTTCCTTGGCACGCTCGGGCACTCAGTGTTCATGGCGATCTCCACGTTCAATAATGCCGGCTTTGTGCTGACCACCCAGGGGTTAGCCCCCTTCGTTGGCAACTGGGCGATGTTGTTGCCGATCATCATCGGCACCATGGTCGGCGCCATCGGCTTCCCGGTGATCTTGAACATTTCCCGCAACCCGCGCTCGCCGAAACGGTGGTCGCTGCACACCAAAATCACGCTCATCACCTACGGCGGACTGTGGGTGCTCGCCGTCATCATGATCGGCGCACTCGAATGGAACGGAGCGTTTAGCGGACTGCCCGCCGACGAACGGCTTCTCGCCTCGCTCTTTCACGGGACGACGCCGCGCTCGTCCGGCCTATCGACAGTCGATATCGGCCAGATGGGCGAAGGCACGTGGTTCGTTATGGACGTGCTCATGTTCATCGGCGCCGGCTCCGCCTCGACCGGCGGCGGCATCAAAGTGACCACGTTCGCCGTGCTCGTCCTCGCCATCATCGCCGAAGCGCGCGGAGATCGCGACACGGAAGCATTCGGCAAACGCATCCCCGCCGACGTCCTCAGGCTCGCCATTTCCGCCGCATTCCTCGGCGCCTTCCTCGTTGGAGCTGCCACGTTGGCCATCCTCAGCCTGACCAACTTCCCGCTGTCTCGTGTGCTGTTCGACGTCATTTCCGCGTTCGCCACCGTTGGCCTGTCGACCGGAATCACCCCGCTCCTGCCCGGCTCTGCCCAAGTGATCCTTGTGGTCCTCATGTACTTGGGGCGAGTGGGCACCATGACGTTCGCAGCCGCACTCGCGTTGCGCTCCCGGCGCCGCGTTATCCGACTGCCCGAAGACAGGCCAATCATTGGATAAAATCACCCCCAATAGGAGGGATACACATGCCGCATAGAGTTTATTCGGATACTGCCACGCTGGTCATCGGGCTGGGGCGCTTCGGTTCGGCCATCGCCGCAACTCTCGATTCCCTCGATAAGGAAGTGCTCGCTGTCGAAGTTAACGCGGATTTGGCGCAGCAATGGTCGCACCGTTTCACGGTTGTTGAAGCCGATGCGCGCACGTCGGAAGCCCTCCACCAGTTGGGGGCCGAAGATTTCGACGTCGCCGTCGTCGGTGTTGGCGCGCTCGAAGCGTCGGTGCTCATCACTGCGAACCTCGTTGACCTCGGGGTGAAAGATATTTGGGCGAAAGCCACCTCGCGTGAACACGGCACAATTTTACGGCGGATTGGCGCCCACCACGTCGTCTACCCCGAGTACGACGCCGGAACCCGGGTAGCGCACATGCTGTCCGGGCGGATGCTCGATTACATTGACATGGAAGACGGTTTCACGATCGTCAAAATGGTGCCGCCCAAAGAACTCATCGGTTTTTCGCTGGCCGATTCGAAGGTGCGAGATAAGTACGGTGTGACGATCATCGGCGTGAAGTCGCCCGGCCAGCCGTTCGAATACGCCACCCCGGAGACCACGGTGGGCTCAGGCGATCTGCTCATCGTGTCTGGCGAATCCTCACTGCTTGAAGAGTTCGCGAACAGAAATGTCGGAAGGCCGCGCTAGCCTACAACCATGGCAAAGAAACACGGCTCGTTTGAGTGTAGCGAATGCGGCTGGACGTCCATGAAGTGGGTGGGCCGCTGCGGCGGATGCCGCGCCTGGGGCACGGTGGACGAAACCGCGCAACCTGTCGGCCCGTCAAAAGTTGCTGCACTGACACCGCAATCGCCAGCACAGCCGATCACGGAGGTGTCTCAGCAAGCCTCTGTGAAAGCCCCCACCGGCGTGCCTGAACTTGACCGGGTACTCGGCGGCGGGATCGTTCCCGGCGTCGTCATCCTGCTCGCTGGCGAACCAGGAGTAGGCAAATCTACGCTCCTGTTGGATGTGGCGGCGAAGGCCGCCGCGCAGGCCGCGAGCGCGGGCAAACGCCCGGTGTTGTACGTGACCGGCGAGGAATCGGCGTCTCAGGTGCGTTCGCGGGCGGAACGGATCGGGGCGTTACACGAGCATCTGTATCTGACTGCCGAGGCGGATTTGGCGAAGATCCTCGGGCATGTGGGGGCATCAAAGCCGTCGTTGTTGATTGTGGATTCCGTGCAGACCATCGTCGATCCGCAGGTCGATGGTGCGGCGGGTGGCGTGGCGCAGGTGCGCGCGGTGGCCTCGGCGTTAGTGAACACTGCTAAAGCTTCGGATCTTCCGGTGATCCTCGTGGGGCACGTGACGAAGGACGGCTCGATTGCCGGCCCGCGCGTGCTCGAACATCTTGTGGATGTGGTCTGCCAGTTTGAGGGTGATCGGCATTCGCGTCTGCGGCTTGTGCGAGCTGTGAAGAATCGGTACGGGGCCACCGATGAGGTCGGCTGTTTCGAGCTGGTGGATTCTGGGATTCACGGGCTTGCCGATCCATCCGGGCTGTTTCTTTCTGCGCGCAATCTCACTGTTCCCGGCACGTGCGTGACGATCACGCTGGAAGGTCGCCGGCCGATGCCCGTTGAAGTGCAGGCGCTGGCTGTGGCGGCGGCTGGACCGCCGCGGCGTACGACGTCGGGGGTCGATTCTTCACGTGTTGCGATGATGCTTGCTGTACTGCAGTCGCGGCTGGGCGTGGAGTTTGAGAAGAATGACGTGTTCGTGTCGACCATCGGCGGTGCGCGGGCGTTGGAACCGTCGGTGGATGTGGCGGTGGCTCTCGCTCTGGCCTCGGCGTCTTACGATCTGCCCTTGGCTCCGGGCGTGATCGCTATCGGCGAGGTCTCCCTTACGGGCGAGTTACGGCCGGTGGTCGGGTTGCAACGCCGTCTGAACGAGGCCGCCCGGCTCGGTTTCCACACGGCGGTGGTGCCGCATACCGCCGACGCCATCACCCCACCTGAGGGCATGAAAGTACGTTCTGTTGTTGACGTGCTGGAGGCCGCAAGAGCCGTACTCCCGGTTGAGGCCTGAGCCACGGGCACACTGAACCCCACTCGTAAAGCGCACTCGTGCAGCCGAGCCGGGAACGCTACTCGCTGGACTGTGCCGCCTCGTTTTCGGCGTCCTCGTTTTCGGCGCCCTTGTTGCCTGAGCCCTCGGCTCCTGAGCCCTCGTTGCCTGAGCCCTCGGTACCTCTAGCCTCGGTGTCGGAAGTTTCCGCATCTGCACTCTTGGTAGTTTCGCTGTCCTCAGACTCTTCGCCAGGGTCGGAGGCTGCCGGTTCGTAGGCTCCTCCGCCCAAGTTCATGACCAGCCCGCTATCGAGTAGTTCAGCAGAGTTGAGGAAAAGCCGTGCAACATACGTGCCACTCTTAGCGGGATTAGCCGCCGTGCACAGTGGACCCGTATTCATACCGTTCCAATGCAGAGATTGCGCCGTTTCCAATTGGGTGTCAAGCAACAGCATTTTTTCGTCACGGTCCGGTTCACACGCGGACGTGTCATAAATGGTCTGATCGCCGGATTCAATGCGCAAGTGCAGGTCGGCGGCGTCGAAATAGCATGGCCGCGATCCAGTGTTCTTGATATTCGCAGTGAAAGCCACGGGCTGGCCCGCCTGCGTTCCACTCCTATCAACCGTGACGGCAAGGTTCTGCGGATCGCATGCCACATGCTCGAATTTTTCTAACGGGTCGGGGCGTGGCTCACCATCGGCCAACTTTGATGTCAGGAAATTGTAAACAAGAAGAATAACAAGACCAGCGCCCACAGCTCCGGCAAGGATTTTGACGGCCGTCGTCCCCCAGATGCCTCCCACGGACTTTTGAGTGTTTGCGGAGGTTGCCGGGCTCCCCGCACGTGACTGCTGCGGTGTGCGCTCGCGCGGCGCTTGAGTTCTGTTTTCCCTCGCCTGGTTTCTGCCCGCGCGCGCCTGGCCGCTAGTCGCACGCTCCGGCCTCACGCCCGTTCTTGCCTGCCCACGAGCTGCGGCCTTCCGGCCTGCCTCCGTAGGCTTTCCGCCAGTGGGAACGCGCTTTCTGGTCTGCTGAGGGCTGTCTTTTCGGCGTCGTTTCGCCTGCTCGCGGTTCCCCTCCGACCCACGGGCTCGGCGCTGCGAATCTGGCCTCCGCCCACGCTTAGGGCTATCTTCCTGGGCAGGCCTACGGCTAGCTTCCGACCCAGACCGACGGTTACCTTGCTGGCGTGGCTTCCGGTTCTCATCCGGGCGAGACTTACGGCTGCCTTCCGGCCCGCGAGCGCGCCGGGAGCCGCGTGCGCTATCGGGGCGCCGCGGACGTCGAGGTGTTTCGTCAGCCATGCCCATACCGTAACCGGAATCTCCTCAGTGGCGCGCGACGCTCGCCGCGAGATGCTGACCACCTACCACGCCTTTAGGTTGGCAGACCCAACACTGTTCGTACTGCATGTTGGCCGTGTCATACTGCTTGTTGACTGTGCCAGGCATGGGCATATCGGGCATATTGCAGGCTTTTGGGGAAGGCTCGCCCGCACACCGGAGCTAACAAGTGAGGCTTTTCAAAACGTTGCATATATGTGCAACGTTTCGGAAATCCTCAATCGTTAGCTCCGCACTCAAACAACACCTTTTGGTAACCCGCGTATAGTGGCAGGGATGGCACCAACACCCGAGCACGCGTTTTCCGTTCTTCGCGCGTGGTACGAAGACAACGCCCGTTATCTGCCGTGGCGGCACACTAATGATCCGTGGGCGATCCTCGTCTGCGAGATTATGAGCCAACAAACTCCGGTAGCACGGGTGGAACCGGTGTGGCGCGAGTGGATGGAACGGTGGCCAACACCGCGTGATCTTGCCGCTGAATCGCCAGCCGAGGTACTGATCGCATGGGCCTCGATGGGATATCCGCGCCGGGCACTACGACTGCAGGAAGCAGCCCAGCAGATCACCAACCATGGCTTCCCCACCACCTACGAAGGCCTGTTAGAACTGCCGGGAGTGGGGCAATACACGGCCGCTGCGGTTATGGCTTTCGCTTACACCAAGCGCTCGGTCGTGCTCGACACCAACATTCGCCGCGTGTTAGCCCGCTGGCACGGGAACGCCCTGCCCGCGCCAAGCCAGACCAAAGCAGAGTTTTCCCGCGCCGCTCGTTTCGTTCCGCACGACGACGCCGCGAGCGCCACGTGGAATGCCGCGATTATGGAATTTGGGGCGCTCGTATGCCAAGCCCGAGCTCCCCTGTGTGAGCAGTGCCCGTTGACCGCCCAGTGCGAGTGGTATCAGGCCGGACGGCCGGGTGACACTCACGCGCATCGGCGTCGACCACAAAAATGGGAGGGTACTAACCGGCAGGCGCGCGGAGCAATCATGGCCCAGCTACGGCAGGCGCCCGCCTCCTACGATTCGCTGCTCGTCGCCACCGGTCTCGAGCCGGCCAGATTCGTGCCTGCTCTAGACGGGCTCGTGGCAGACGGCCTGGCCGAGCGTCACGGTGATATTGTGCGACTTCCGCTAGCATCAACACCATGAATGCCACCCATCCACTCCTTGCGCGAGTCGGCGCAATCCTAGCTGTCGTCGCGGTTTTCATTTTTGCTATCGGCCTCGTGGCAACCATGACCCCCGCGGCCAGCTCGCTGCCCGCCATTATCGCGGGCGGTGCAGGGCTCGCACTTGTCGTGGCAGCGGCCTATCTTGTGCTCGCCTCACGCCGTGGCGAGCCGTGGAATGAGGTGGCCGAGGCGAGCGTGGCCGTGCTCCGCCGAGCCGCGCTTATCACGGGCTTGGCGCTCATCGGCGCTATCATCGCAAGCCTGGCGCTCAGACGCACCACAAGCGCGTTGCCTGCGATTATTTTCGGCCTCGTCGGCTTGCAAGCACCGGTCGCGTTGGTCATGGCGGCCGGATACATCGCGAAGGCGCGCCCCTAAAGTTCTTTGAGCATCCGATAGTTGCCCAGCGTATTCGGCTTCACTCGAGCAAGGTCGAGGAACTCGGCCGTGCCGTCGTCGTGGGAACGCAAAATCTGCTGGTAGACATCCACACCCACCGGGGTGCCCTCGATCTGTTCGTAGCCGCGGCTTTCAAAGAAGTCGATTTCGAACGTGAGGCAGAACAGGCGCCGCAGGCCAAGCTCACGCGCACGGTCTTCCAGTTCTGCGACGATCGCCTTACCCACTCCTTGCCCGATCATCTCTTGTTTGACGGCAAGCGTACGGATTTCGCCGATGTCTTCCCAAAACACGTGGAGCGCTCCACAGCCCACGATCTCGTCGCCTTGTTGCGCGACCACGAACTCTTGGACGTCCTCGAAATAGTCGATGAGGTCTTTTGCCACGAGGATCCGCCTGCGCACATAGGGCCGCACGATGTCAGCAATTGCGCGGACGTCGCCAGCGCGGGCCGGGCGGATATGTACGGCGCTCATCGCAGCTCCTGCCGTTTGTTCCACGCTCCAGGAGCGCGCATCATCCGGTTTCGCATCGACCCGCAACCGTGCTGATGCCGAACCCTGTGTGCCCCGCCCATTTTCGACAGGGCGTAGGCGCGCAACTGCTCGGCGGTGTCTTCGTCGATGACGAGGTCGGTGATCACCCCGGCACGTAGTGCGGCGAGTGTGGCCGTCTTCTTGTCCAGTCCGGAGACGACGCCGATCCGCCGCGGAATTTTCTTCAGGTCTGTTGGGGTTGGCCCGGACGCCCGAGAGTTAATCTCGAGGTCTTCCCATGAGCCATCTGCCCGCAAGAGCACCGTGCAGATGTCGCCCACCACGCCTTCTTTGCGCAGGCATTCGATCTCTGTTTCGCTCAAGTATCCGCCGGAATAGACGAGTGAACGGTTCTTCGACGTCATCGACCCGATACCGAACAGCGCAACATCGGCCCGGGCCTGCATTTCCCGCACGGCGCTGATCGAGCGTTCCTGCCACAGCGCATCGCGTGTGGACGCGTAGTCAAAGAACGCCGGCACGGAAAAGTACATGACTTCCGAACCGAAAGCTCTGCCAAATTCTTCCATGAGAGAGCCGGCGTAGGGCACGCCCGTCGTGGATGCGTTCGCGGCGCCGTTCAGTTGTACAGCGACGGAACCGCGCGCCTGGCGGGGTACGAGGTGGTCGACGACGGCGGCAACAGTGTTACCCCACGCCACGCCGATCACGGTTTTCGGTTTCATGAGATCAGATACGGTGAGCGCTGCGATTTGTGCGACGGCGTTAAGCCGGCGGGTTTCGTTCACCCCGAACGGAACGGGCACAACTTTCGCGTTCACGTTGAACATTTGCGAAATCGACTGTTCCAACTCGCTCGCCGCTGCCTGCGGCGGATGGATCGTGACCTGTACGAGTCCGCTTTCCTTTGCTTCCGCGATCAAGCGCGAGACTGTTGACCGCGATACAGATAGGCGCCGCGCAATCGACTCCATCGTTTCTCCTTGCACATAGTGCAACACGGCAGCTTCATACGCTGCGTGTATACGATCTTCTCGCACCATTTACACCCCCACAACAATTCATTACTTGGTAGAATCTTACACACATTCTGAAATCAGTTTCAGATTGGTTGCACGAGCGTGCACGCTTGGGCAATTTCCTTTGGCGACTGCGGTAGGCGCCGCGCGGCAGGCGGCGTCGTCGTACATTGGAAACGTCTATTCCGGGGAGAATACGGAAGAAAAATGAATACTGTTAACACCGATGTTGTTGTTATTGGCGGCGGAGCAACGGGAGCAGGTGCCCTTCGCGACCTCGCAATGCGCGGCTTTAAAACCGTGCTAGTAGAACGCGCCGATCTGGCGCAAGGAACCTCGGGCCGTTTCCACGGCCTACTTCATTCGGGCGGACGCTACGTGATATCCGACCCGCACTCGGCCACCGAGTGCGCGGAAGAGAATGCGATTTTGCGGCGCATTCACGCGGATTCTGTGGAAGAGACCGGCGGCCTGTTCGTCGTCGGCCCAAACGACGATCCCGAATACTCCACGCGCTTTCTTGCTGCGGCGCAAGAAACACGGGTTCCGGCTCACGAGCTGACGATTAAGGAAGCTCTCACGCTGGAGCCCCGGCTTAACCCGGGTATCCAGCGCGCCTTCCACGTTGAAGACGGCTCGGTTGATGGCTGGGCAATGGTCTGGGGCTGTGTGGAATCGGCACGCGAATACGGCGGGCAGGTGCTCACCTATCACCGCGTGACGAAGATTCACTCCGAGAACGGGAACGTCTCGCAGGTGGTGTGCACGAACGAAAAGACCGGCGAGGTGGTGAAAATCAACTGCCGTGCGGTCATCAACGCAGGCGGTCCGTGGGCCGGCCAGATCGCGCAGATGGCCGGGGCGCACGGCGTGGACGTGGTGCCCGGGCGTGGCATCATGATCGCGATGAACCACCGGCTGGTCAACATGGTGGTCAACCGCTGCATCCACCCCGCGGACGGCGACATTATCGTTCCCGCCCACACCGTGTCCATCATCGGCACTACGGATCAGCGGGCGGACGACCCGGATTTCCTCGAGATCAAATCCTCCGAAGTGCAGCAAATGCTCGACTCTGGCGAGGATCTCATTCCTGGCTTCCGCAAGGCACGTGCCGTACACGCGTGGGCCGGTGCACGCCCACTCGTCAAGGATTCCAGGGTGGACGAATCGGATACCCGCCACATGTCGCGCGGGATGTCGATCATCGACCACTCCACGCGCGATGGCATCTCAGGCTTCTTCACCATCGCCGGCGGCAAGCTGACCACCTACCGGCTCATGGCGAAGAACATTGTGGACGTGCTGCTGACCCAGATGGGCGAGTTCGTGGAGTGCACGACGGCGGACGAGCCAGTTCCCCCGCGGGCACCACGCACGCACAAAATCACCGATCGACTGAAGGAAGCCGAAGAGCACCGCCATGACGATCCCATCTTGTGCGAGTGCGAACTGTTGCGGCGCTCCGTATTCGAGCAACAGTTGGAAGCTCAGCCGGAGGCGAATCTTGATGACCTGCGCCGTCGTACCCGGCTTGGTATGGGCCCGTGTCAGGGCACGTTCTGCGGGATGCGCACGGCCGGGGTCATGCACGAAAAGAAGGCGGCGACCATCACGGATCCGCAGGCGAACGCCGATCGCACGTCTGCGATGCTGCGGCTGTTCGTGAAGAACCGGTTCTCCGGGCTGGAGTCGCTCATGTACGGCGAGCAGCTGCGTGAGGCCGCGCTGAATAAGTGGATTTTGGCCGGCAATCTCGACATCGATCATCTACCCGCACCCGGTAAGGACGCCGTGGTTGCCACCGGTGATCTGGAACTGTTGCACGGCCGGCCGGTAAAGGCTAAGGAGGCTTAAGACATGAAGATCATTGTTATTGGCGCGGGGCTGGCAGGGCTCTCGAGCGCTCTTATGGCTGCCGAGGCCGGGCACCGCGTGAGCATCGTGACCCGCGGGCTTGGCGGCCTTGGTCTGTCCACCGGCACTCTTGACGTGTACGGATGGCGGGCAAACGGCCTTCCGGCCGACGATCCCTATGGGGAGATCGACGCCGTCGTCGCCGCTCAACCCGAGCATCCCTACGGTGCGATCGGCGTTGAGAACGTGCGCCGCGGCGTTGACTGGCTACGCGAGACCACCGGCCTGTTCGGCGAGAACACTGGAAAGAACGTGCTGATGCCGACGGCGATTGGCGCGATCCGCCCCACCGCCGTCGTACAAAAGACGATGCTTCCCGCGGTTGTTGAAGAGGGCAAGAAGTTCCTCGTGGTCGGTATCAAGCAGTTCCGGGATTTCCCGGCGGCGCTGATTGCGGATAATCTAGCCCGTTCGCCGCTCGTGAGCGTGAGTGCGCGGGCAACGACGATCAGCCTGGCTCCGCGTTCGCCCGAGGTTGATTCGACCGGAACCACGTTCGCTCGGGCACTCGACGGCGCGGACGGCCTTGACGGGCCAGCCACCCGCGACGCCCTCGTCCAGGCGCTGCGCGGCGAGGTTCGCGACGGCGAAACGGTGCTGCTGCCGGCGATCCTCGGCTTTTCGGCCGAGGCCTACGATGAGATCGCGGCCGAGCTGGGCGCGCCGGTTGGCGAAGTTCCCGTGCCGCCGCCGTCGATACCCGGCCGCCGCATCAACGACGCGCTCACGAACGCGGCACGCGCCAAGCGCATCGACATCAGCCTGAACGCCCAAGTCGTCGGTTTCGAAACTGGCGACGGCGAGGGGCGCGGCAGCGAAACTGGCGACGGCGTGCCCGCCATCACCGCACTGAAAGTGCAGCGTGCCGGGCGGGTCACCACCGAGAAAGTCGATGCCGTCATCTATGCAGGTGGCGGCCTCGAATCGGGCACGATCGAACGCGACTCCTACGGGACGATTCGCGAACGGGTCTTCGACCTGCCGCTCATGTTCCTGCCACCGGAAGACCCCGAATCTAAGTCGGTCACCGGCGAGGCGGTTGTCGACGGCGTCGATATCTTCGGATGCGGCGTAAAAGTCAATGACGACATGCTCGCGCTCAACGGCTCCACCCCGGTCTTCACGAACCTGCACTGCGTGGGATCGCTGCTTGGAGGCGCCCGCCCGTGGAGTGAAAAGTCCGGCGAAGGAATCGCACTTGGCTCGGCAGTTGCGGCCGTAGCAGCAATCAGCGCAAACGCACAGAAGGTAAAGGAAGAACGATGACTGTTAATCCACTCGAACATGCCAAAGCATCGCTGGCCCGGGCCTCGCTGGATGCGTGCGTCAAGTGCACGATCTGCGAAAGCCAGTGCCCGGTAGTGCGCTCCACCCCACTGTTTTCCGGGCCGAAATGGGTAGGCCCGCAGGCCGAACGCTTCCGGGACGGCAAGAGCGTCGACATGTCGCTCGACTACTGCTCCGGCTGCTCGATCTGCACCACCGTATGCCCGCAGGGCGTCAAAATCGCAGAGATCAACGCCCAGGCGCGCGCCGTCATGAAGGCCGACAAGATGCCGATCCGGGATCGGCTCATGCCCGAAACCGAACTCGAGGGCAAGCTCATGACCCCGTTCGCGCCCATCGCCAACGCCGCGCTCGCTGCCAAGCCGGTGCGCGTCGTCGTCGAAAAGGTGATCGGAATCCACCGGGACGCCCCGATGCCCACGGCACAGCCGCGCACCTTCATGTCCTGGTTCAAAGAACACGAAAAGACGCGCACCGGCCCGTTCCCGAAAGGGCCCATCGTGTTCTTCCACGGATGCGCCGGCGGATATTTCGAGGTCGCCACGTCGAAAGCGGCCGTGGAGGTGCTCGAACATCTCGGCTACGAGGTGATCGCCCCCAAGCAGGGATGTTGCGGGCTCGCCCACCAGTCCAACGGCCTGTTTGGCCGGGCGGCCAAAAAGCTGCGCACCCTCGTTGACCAGCTAAACTCCGCGGGCAAGGATCTGACCATCGTGGCCTCCTCCGGGTCGTGTGCGGGCATGATCCGCCACGAAGCCCACGAAATCATGGGCCTAGATGATCCCGACCTGCTCGAGGTGGGTTCGCGCACCGTAGAAATCTCGGAGTTCCTGGCCGAGCTCATGGACGAAGGCGAATTCCCGTTCGAGGATCTCAAGCCGTGGAACATCACGATCCCCTACCATCAGCCCTGCCAGGTCAAGAGCCAGGGTATTGGTAAGCCGGCGATCCGCGTCATGGAGGCGATCCCGGGGCTGACCGTCATCGAATCGGGGCAGGCCTGCTGCGGCATCGCCGGAACGTACGGGCTGAAGAAAGAAAAGTACGAGGTCGCCCAAGCCGTTGGTAAGCCGCTATTCGATATGATCAAGCGTACGAACCCGAAGCTTGCCGCCTGTGAAACCGACACGTGCCGCTGGCAGATCCGCAAATCGACGGGCGCAACAACCGTGCACCCGATCGAGATCATCCACCGGTCACTCGGATTGGGGCAAGCATAAGACCAAAGGAAGGCTGCCCGTGTTTGAACAAATAACCCCCGCCGTCGCATACCACGGCGAAGGCCCGGTGTGGTCACGCGAGTGGGGAGGGTTGCGCTGGGTGGACATGCTCGCCGGCGACCTGCTCACGCTGTCCGACGACGGGAGCGTTCACCGCCTTCACGTCGGTTCCCCCGTGGCGGCGTTTGTGCGCCCGCGGGCAGGGGGCGGCTTCGTCGTCGGCTTGGAGCGCGGGATCGGGCTTGCCGACGACCCGTTCGGCACCGTACGCCCGCTCGAGCGCATGTGGGACGATCCCGACATTCGCATGAACGAGGGTGGCACCGACCCGTGGGGGAACCTGTACGCCGGTTCCATGTCCTATTCGCGACGTCCGGGCGCGGGCAAGCTTTACAAGATTGCCCCGGACTATTCGGTGAGTACCGTGCTCGATTCGGTGTCGACGTCGAACGGCATCGACTTTTCTCCAGACGGCACCCGCGCTTACTACCACGACACCTCCCAGCGCAAAACCGAGGTGTTCGACGTCGTCGAGGGCGAACTGACCAACCGGCGCACGTTCCACGACGCCACCGGTACAAGCCCAGACGGGCTGACCGTCGATTCGGAGGGCAACGTGTGGGTGGCGCTCAACCGGGTGGGCAAGATCCGGCTCTACTCCCCCGACGCCGAGATTCTCGGCGAGTGGGACATCCCGGCGCGTCTCGTTACGGCTGTCACACTTGGCGGAGAGGATGGGCGCGACGTGTTCGTCACGACGTCGGCGGAAAACCTTGCCGATCCCACACCAACCGAGGGCGCAATCTTCCACGGGCGCGCCGACGTGCCCGGAAAGCCGGTGGTTCCTTTCGCGGGCTAGGGCGCTGCGGGCTATATACTTGCCACCATGTCCACTCCCCTGTCCGACGACGGCCTGTTCGACCTGCCGCATTCCGCGCGCCGTCCCAACGCTCGGGTCGTGCTCGTCATGGGCGCGTCCGGGAGCGGCAAAACTCGTTTCACTTCGCGTACCGGCCTGCCCGTCGTGTCGCTGGACGATTTTTATTACGACGGCGACCGGCCCGGCATGCCCACCCGCCACGGCATGGTCGACTGGGACTCCCCACTCACGTGGGATAAAGACGCGGCGATGGACGCGCTGCGCAACCTGTGCACGACGGGCGTGGCTACCGTGCCCGTCTACGACATTCCCACCTCCCGGCGGATTGGTGAACGCACACTTGAGATGGACGGGCGGCGTTACGTGCTCGCCGAGGGCATCTTCGCCGTCGAAATTATTGACGACCTGCGGGCCGAAGGGATACTTGCCGACGCGCTCGTTATCAAACGGCCCCGATTGCAAACCTTCTGGTTCCGGCTCATGCGTGACCTTGATGAAAACCGCAAGCCGCTGCCGAATCTGTTGCGGCGCGGCATCGCACACTTCCGTAAAGAGCCCGCCATGTACAAGCGGCTCGCCGACAAGGGCGCCCGCCTCGTGTCCTACTCCGAGGCACAAGAAGCCCTGACGCAGATGCTTGCTGCCCTACGCTGGGGCGAATAATCGCCGTCGTGCCTGCTCACTCACGCGTCACCGCCGTCGTGCCCGCTCATTCGCGCGTTTTCACCCCAGCCTGCACGTTCTCCACACGTGACGCCACCAGCTGAAATTTCTTGCAACATCACTGTATCGCGGCTCACTTTTCGGTGGATTATGGGAGAGTTAAGGGAGCGCGTTTTGCTGTGCGCAGCGACTACAGTGTCGGCGCGCGGACAACACGCCCATACCGTTCAATGAAGAAGGGAACTCAATGGCGACTCCAGAAAAGAAGTACGTAATGGCGATCGACCAGGGCACTACGTCCTCGCGTGCGATCATCTTCGACCACGGCGGCAACATTATCGCTGTCGGGCAGAAGGAACACGAACAGATCATGCCCAAGGCGGGCTGGGTCGAGCATGACCCGGTCGAGATCACGCACAATATTCGCGTAGTTGTTGGTGAAGCTCTCTCCCGCGCGGACATCAACCGCCACGAACTCGCCGCCGTCGGCATCACGAACCAGCGCGAGACCGCCGTCGTCTGGGACAAGAACACGGGCGAACCGGTCTACAACGCTATCGTGTGGCAGGACACCCGTACCGACAAGATCGTTCGCGAGCTCGCTGGTGACGAAGGGGTCGACCGTTTCAAGCCCATCGTCGGGCTCGGCCTGTCCACTTACTTCTCCGGCCCGAAGGTCAAGTGGATCCTCGACAACGTGGAGGGCGCTCGCGAGAAGGCGGAAGCTGGCGATCTGCTGTTCGGCAACATGGACACCTGGGTGCTGTGGAACCTGACCGGCGGCGTTAACGGCGGTGTCCACGTGACCGACGTGACGAACGCGTCGCGTACCATGCTCATGGACGTGCGCAAGCTCGAATGGGTCCCAGAGATCTGCGAGGCGATGACGATCCCGATGTCGATGCTGCCCGAGATTCGCTCGTCGTCCGAAGTCTACGGCCACGGCTCGAAGAACTCGCTCATCATCGACACGCCCATTTCCGGCATCCTTGGCGATCAGCAGGCCGCTACCTTCGGTCAGGCCTGCTTCGAGAAGGGCATGGCGAAGAACACCTACGGCACCGGCTGCTTCATGCTCATCAACACGGGCACCGAAGCCGTGACGTCGAAGAATGGCCTGCTGACCACGGTGTGCTACAAGATCGGCGACCAGGACACGGTCTACGCCCTCGAGGGCTCGATCGCTGTGACGGGATCGCTCGTGCAGTGGCTACGCGACCAGCTGGGTATCATCAACTCCGCTCCGGAGATCGAGGAGCTCGCTGGAACCGTTGCCGATAACGGCGGCGTCTACATCGTGCCGGCCTTCTCCGGCCTGTTCGCGCCTTACTGGAAGGACGACGCACGCGGTGCGATCGTGGGCCTGACCCGCTACAACAACAAGGGTCACCTGGCTCGCGCAGTGTTGGAGGCGACGGCGTTCCAGACAGCCGAAGTGCTCGAAGCAATGAAT
The DNA here is from genome assembly GCF_900637955.1 of Trueperella bialowiezensis. NCBI lineage: Bacteria > Bacillati > Actinomycetota > Actinomycetes > Actinomycetales > Actinomycetaceae > Trueperella > Trueperella bialowiezensis. The sequence continues at coordinate 1,508,634 of NZ_LR134476.1, read as the reverse complement.
GCCGACTCCGGCGTCGCTCTCGAAGAGCTACGCGTTGACGGCGGCATGACGGCCAACGACACGCTCATGCAGTTCCAGGCCGACATCCTCGGCACGGACGTGGTGCGACCCGTCGTTGCAGAGACCACCGCGCTCGGTGCGGCATACGCCGCCGGTATTGCGGTTGGATTCTGGGATGGCGAACAGGACGTCATTGCGAACTGGCAGGAAGACAAGCGCTGGACGCCGTCGATGGACGCCGACGAGCGCGACCGCCAGATGCGCCTGTGGAAGAAGGCCGTCACCCGCACATTCGACTGGGTGGATGAGGATACCGAAAAGGCTCACACAGCAGAGGCGTAGTACTTACTACTCGGCCATGAGGCCTATCGAAAGCCGGGTGGGGCTAGCGAAAACGCTAGCCCCACCCGGCTTTTCGCGTTCAGTGCAGCCGGCCGGCGTCGAGCTCCCCATTCCGGGGGTACCTGTTGCGTTCCGGGGGTAGACAAATCGCCGGATTTGGTACCCCGGGAAGCGAACGTGTACCCCGGGAACGCAAGGAAGGTTCAGCGCGCGGCGCTACTTGCGGGCCTGCGGGCGTACGAACGGGAACAGGATGGTTTCCCGAATGCCCAGACCGGTAAGCACCATGAGCATGCGGTCGATGCCCATGCCCATGCCGCCCGACGGCGGGAAACCCTGCTCCATCGCCTCGATAAAGGCCTCGTCGAGTTGCATGGCCTCCGGGTCGCCGGCCGCCGCATCCAGCGACTGCTGGGTGAGGCGCTCGCGCTGGATCACCGGATCAGCAAGCTCGGTGTAGGCAGTGGCGACCTCCACGCCTCGCACGTACAAATCCCACTTCTCCGTTAACCCTGGCTTCGAGCGGTGGTTGCGCGTGAGCGGCGAGGTATCCTCCGGGAAGTCGAACACGAACGTGGGCGCCCACAGGTGATCGCCCACCAGCTCTTCCCAGATGTCTTCGGCGATCTTGCCGTTAACGGCGTAGTCCTTCACCGGGATGTCATGCGCTTCGGCGAGCTCCACCAGGCGTTCGCGCGGGGTCTCCACCGTCACCTCTTCACCTACGGCCTCGGACAGGGACTCGTACAGGTCCAAACGAGTCCATTCGCCGCCGAGGTCGTAGTCGGTGCCGTCGGCGAGCGTTACCGTCGTCGTACCAAAAATGTCGCGGGCCGCATTCTGGATCAGATCGCGAGTGAGCGTGGCCATCTCCTCGTAGGTGGCGTACGCCTGGTAAGCCTCCATGGCCGAGAACTCCGGCGAATGCGTGGAATCAGCACCCTCGTTGCGGAAGTTCTTGCCGATCTCGTACACCCGCTCCAAGCCGCCAACCACGGCCCGCTTCAAGTAAAGCTCGGTGGCAATACGCAGGTAGAGATCCTGGTCGTAGGCGTTGATGTGGGTTTCGAAGGGGCGTGCCGCCGCGCCGCCATGCAACGGCTGCAGGATCGGGGTTTCCACTTCCACATACCCGCGCTCGTCGAACGTTTTGCGGATCGACTTCATCATCTTCGCGCGAATCCGCACAATATTTCGCGCGTCAGCACGCGTGATGAGGTCAAGGTGACGGTTGCGCACGCGGGTCTCCTCGTTGAGGGACATCTCGGTGCCGTCTTCCGCCGTGAACGTCTTCGGCAGGGGGCGAATCGCCTTCGACGCCATCTTCCAGCTGGTCGCAAACACGGACAGCTCGCCGCGCTTCGACGCACCCACGTATCCTTCCACGAACACGTGATCGCCCAGATCGACGTCGGCCTTCAGCGCGTCCAACGCTTCCTTACCCACGTTGGCCAACGAGAAAATCACCTGAATACGCTCGCCCGCACCGGCCTGCAGCTGCACGAACGCGATCTTGCCCGACGGGCGGAACAGCATGACGCGCCCAGCGATCGCAACCGTGACATCGGTCAGCTCATCGCCCGGCTGGAGCACGGTAACGTCCGCGTCGACGCCGTTACCCGCGGCCTCGCCGTCGCCAGCCGTATCCCCGCCGTCGGCAACCACATACCCGGCACGAATCTGCTCAATCGCATGCGTGACGGTGAGTTCGGGCGGGTACGGATCACGCCCCTCGGCAAGCATGCGCTGGCGCTTTTCCTTGCGCACGGCGATCTGGTCGGAGGTGTCGTCGTACTGTGGCTGTGTCATTCAGTTTCCTCTTGTTGTGTTGACGTTCCCAAGCCTACGCGGCAAAGCCGCAGGTTAGTGATAGTTAGAGCTGATCCTTAATATACGGCGGCACAATCGAATCTAAAGAATCGAGCACGTAGTTCGGCTGATCCTTCTCTTGGCGGTTGCGGGCGTCGTCGATCGTGACGTCGCCGGCCAGGATGAGCGCGGTCGGAATACCGAAACGCTTCGCCATGCGAATGTCGGCGCCTAGCGAGTCGGTGACGAGCAGCGCGTCCTGCGGCTCTGCAGCCAGGTCTTCGAAAATCATTTCCAGCAGGTCGGTTTCGGGTGCGCCGAGGTTCTTCACCACGCGCTTGCGGGTTGCCACCTCGATGGCTGTAACGATTGAGAGTGTGCCCGGTTCGCGGGTGCCGTCCGGCTGGCGGCGTACCCTGCGCAACGACGACGCGACAAGCTCGGCCCCGTTCTCATCGATCGCACGGAAGGCGGTGGCGAGCTTGTCGAAAGTGAAGTTGCGGTCGTGCGCGACGAGTACCACGTTGATTTTGGCCGGATCGTCACACAGCTTGATACCCGCACTGGACAGCTCGGCAGACAGCGTGTCATCGCCAATCACGAACACGTTCGCCCCCGGATACGACTTGTGCAGGTAGTTGGACAGCTGCCTGCCCGGCGTGACAATCTGATGCGGTTCAATCGCCACACCCTCCTTGGCCATCGCCTCGATCAGGGCGTCCGTCGACACCGTGGACATCATCGACAGGTAGCGCACCGGCCGGCGCAACTCATCCAGCACGTCGATGACCGTCTTCATCTCCGGCATAAGCTGCGTGCCCGCATAGAGGGTGGCGTCGATGTTGAGGAGGTAGGCGTCGAACACCCGCTGCGGCGGTTCTTGAACCATGACGTCAAGGTCCGCGATGCGCTGCGAGATTTCTTTTTCGCCGACGTCGGTACCCGGCGCAGTCGACACGCGCTCGGTTGCTGCCTCGTCGGCTTTTTCCGCAGTCTTACGTGCGAAACGTTCGCGCACCTCGTCGGGGATAAGAGCTTTAGGATTGATCTTCGGTATTTCGGGCATCTGGAAACGCATGCTTATTATCCTTCTGGGTTCTCGGGGCTAGTTGCTGTCTGGATGCTGGTTGTTTCGCGGCTGGCATCGGCGAACGGAATGCCAGACGAACGCAAGTCGGCAGAGCCTTCGGGGGCGCGGCCGGGATCGGCGTCGCGGCTCACGATTCGGTTGTGGTCGTCAACGAAGACGACGCGCGGCTCCACGGCATTCGCACCGGCGTCGTCAACCTGCGAATAGCAGATGATAATGACGAGGTCGCCGGCCGAGCACAGATGCGCGGCTGCACCGTTGAGCTTGATCTCGCCAGCTCCGCGTTCGCCGGGAATCGTGTAGGTGGATAGGCGGTTACCGTTCGTGACGTTGACGATGTCCACGCGCTCCCCCGGCAAAATATCCGCGGCTTCCAGCAGGTCAAGGTCGATGGTTACCGACCCCACGTAGTGCAGGTCTGCATCCGTGACGGTAGCCCGGTGAATCTTGCCGGTCATCATCGTGCGAAGCCTCATTGCACGGTCACCTCCATGTTGTCGATCAGGCGCGTAGGGCCTACGTAAATCGCGGCCACGAGCAGGCCCTTACCGGTAGCGGCAGCCTCCAGATCCACGAACGTCTCCGGATCAACAAGCCGCACGTAGTCCACCGTGACACCCTCTGCCGCAGCCAAAGCGTCGTGAGCCACAGCGAGCACCTCACCAGCCGCAGCACCGCCGCGCGCGGCATCCATCCCAGCCTGTAAGGCCCGCGGAAGTGCCAGCGCTTGTTCCCGCTCGCTGGCCGACAGGTAGGCATTGCGGGATGACAGGGCTAGCCCGTCGGCGTCGCGCTTAATCGGCACGGCACGCACGTCAACATCCATGTTGAGATCGGCCACCATCGTCTTGACGAGCGCGAGCTGCTGGGCGTCTTTCTGGCCGAAGAACGTCACGTCCGGGCGCACAAGGTTAAACACTTTGTGCACGATCTGCAGCACGCCAGCAAAATGCCCCGGGCGAGTGGCACCCTCCAAAATCGTGGCAACCGGGCCAGGATCAATACGCACGAGCGGCTCACGCGGGTACACCTCGCCGTCCGTCGGCAGGAACGCGATGTCCACCCCTTCGCGCTCGAGGACCGCCAGGTCCGCCTCGACGGGACGCGGGTAGCGCTCGAAATCTTCGTTTGGTCCGAACTGCAGCGGGTTGACGTACACGGACGCAACCAGCACGTCGGCCGCCGCCCGGCCGGCCTTCAACAGTTGTGCGTGGCCGTCATGAAGAGCTCCCATCGTCATGACGAGGGAGCGAGATCCTTCACTAGCCGCGAGCGCCTCGGCGAGCTGAGCGCGCGTTGAACAAACTTTCACGGCTCAATTCTACCCGCATTCCGCGTCGGGTTTTTGGGCTGCCCGTCCTATCACGTCGAGGATCGCAGCGTGAGCCTGCGCCACATCGGTCACTTCGGCGGATTCGGCCGCCAGCGTGGTGAGTGCCTCGAGGTGCCGGGACGCCGCGGCGTCGTCGGGAACCTCGGCCCTGCCTGCGAGCCCGCGTTCCAACGCGGATTGGGCAAACGACCGCAGCAAGTCACCCGGGACCGGCGCGTCCGGCCGGGCGACGGCGTCGCTATCACCCTCTAATTGCCCGCCGGTGACGATGCCGAGCACGCGGGCAGCTCCGGCAGCGGCGAGTTGAATGCCGGCGACGGCGTGGGCAAGAGCCGCGTCGTAGAGCGGGCGGTCAGCGGAATTAATGACGACGCCTTCCCCGCCCATCTCAGCCACGAGCGCGAGCCCGATCGGCTGCAGGACGGTAGGTGCGGAGACGGCGAAGCGGCATTCGGCTAGCCGCGCAACATCAAGTGACGTGCCGGTGAACTCCATGGCCGGATGGATAGCGAGCGTCAGGGCGCCCGCCTGCGCCGCGGGCGCGAGTACTTCCACACCAAAGCGTGCGGCCGTGTGAACCACGATCTGGCCTGCCTGCCACGTGCCAAGTTTGGCGAGCCCGCTGACCAAGCCGGCGAGTTCGGCGTCGGGAACAGCAAGAATGACGAGTTCGGCGCGCTCCACAATGGTCTCCACGTCAAGTGCGGGCACGCCCGGCAACATAGCATCGAGGCGTTCGCGCGAGGCTTCGGAGGCGGCATGCGCCCCGACGACGGTGTGCCCGGCTGCTCGCAGCGCACTACCAAGAGCGGTACCCACTTTGCCTGCCGATATGACGCCCACGCCCATGCGCCCGGTGGTGTTTTCGATGTTCACGCCCCCATTCTAGGTTGCCCGCTAACCATTGCGGTCAATGAGTAACGGTGAAAGAATTGCGGCATGAAGAAAATCATCAATAACCCCAATGATGTGGTCACTGATTCCCTGCGCGGCCTCGCGCTCGCGCACCCCGACATGGTCGAGGTCGATCTCGATCAGCACATTGTTTACCGCAAGGATCCAAAGAAGGATCGGGTAGCAATCATTTCCGGTGGTGGTTCTGGCCATGAGCCGCTTCACTCTGGTTTTGTGGGCACCGGCATGCTGGATGCCGCAGTGTGTGGTGAAGTATTCACCTCGCCCGTGCCCGACCAGATTATGGAGGCCACTAACAAGGTCGACGCCGGCAAGGGCGTGCTGCACATCGTCAAGAATTACACGGGCGACGTCATGAACTTCGAGATGGCCGCCGAAATGGCTGCCGACATGGAGAACACGCAGGTGGCCTCCGTGATTGTTGCCGACGACGTCGCAGTGCAAGATTCGCTGTACACCGCAGGTAGGCGCGGGGTCGGCGGCACGGTGTTCGTGGAAAAGATCGCCGGTGCCTACGCTGAAGAAGGTCACGACCTGGCCGCGGTTGCCGAAGTTGCCCAGCGGGTGGCTGATAACACGCGTTCCTTTGGTCTGGCGCTGACCTCGTGCACGGTTCCCGCCGCGGGCAAGCCCACCTTTGAGCTGGCCGAGAACGAAATCGAACTCGGCATTGGCATTCACGGTGAGCCTGGCCGCGAGCGCCGCGAACTCCAATCGGCCCGCGAGTTGGCAGGCGAGATTGTGCGGCCGATTCTGGCTGATCTTGACTTCACCGGTGCGCCCGTGGTTGCCCTGCTGGGAGGGATGGGTGCCACCCCGCTGTCCGAGCTTTACCTCATCTGGGGTGAGTGCGCGGCACTGCTTGATGAAGCTGGTGTGAAGGTGGAGCGCGTACTTGTGGGCGACTACGTGACGTCGCTCGAGATGGCCGGCTGTGCCCTGTCTCTGCTCAAAGCCGACGCCGAACTTCTGCGCCTGTGGGACGCGCCCGTGGTGACCACCGGCCTGAGGTGGGGTGCCTAATGCTGGATCGTTACGTGCACTGGATGGCCGCGTTCAAAGAGAAGATCGATGCCAACGAGGCCGAGCTGACCGATCTTGATCGTCAGATTGGCGACGCCGACCACGGGTCGAACATGGTACGCGGCGTGCAGGCCGTGGCCGAACTTGATGCTTCTGCAATCCCCGACGCCGGGATGTATCTGAAGAAGGCGGGCATGGCCCTCGTGTCAAAGGTGGGCGGCGCGTCCGGGCCGCTGTACGGCACGCTGCTCATGAAGATGGGCGGCGCACTCGGCGCCAACGCCGACGACGTTCCGAGCAAGGAGACCTTCTTCGCTGCCCTACGCGCCGGTGTGGAAGGCGTACAGGCACGCGGTAAGGCAAGCGTGGGTGATAAGACGATGCTTGACGTGTGGTTCCCGGCTCTCGAGGCGGGCGAAGCCGCCGGCGATTCACTTGCCGACGCGCTTGCCGCAGCAGTTGAGGCTGCACGCAACGGTGCCGAGGCCACGATTCCGATGGTTGCTCGCAAGGGCCGGGCGTCCTATTTAGGCGAACGCTCCGCGGGAGTCAAGGATCCAGGCTCGGCATCATCGGTGCTACTCATCGAAGCTGCCGCCGAAGCGTTCGGCGCTTAAGACCAGATACCCGCCAGCGAGCGATATGAGCGTTCGCGGACGGGCGAGGAGGATTCCCGTGGCTAACGTTGGGCTCGTTGCCGTTTCTCATTCTGCGCCACTCGCGCAGGCCGCCTGCGATCTCGCTCTTGACATGGGGCGTGATGCCAACGTCATCGCGGCGGGCGGGACCGGCGAGGAGGGCTTTGGTACGAACGCCGAGCTGATCGCCGCCGCGATCGAGCAGGCTGATTCTGGAGTGGGCGTCGTCGTGCTCGTCGACCTCGGCTCTGCAGTGATGAGTACTGACATCGCGCTCGAGTTCATTGACCCGGACATCGCAGAGCGCACAACAGTCGTGCCCGCTCCGCTCGTCGAAGGCTTGGTGGTGGCCGCGGTGGCTGCGTCGGCGGGAGCCGAACGGGCCGTGGTTGCGCGCGAGGCCATGGGCGCTCTAGCAGCAAAAGCCGCAGACATCCCCTACTCTGATCCAGCCGCGCCAGACGTGGCGAACGCCGCCGCAGGCACAGCTCCCGGCGGCGAGCCTTCCGGTTGCGAACTAGCCGGTAGCGAGCCCGCAACCAGTAAACCGTCCGCAAGCGAGCCACCAGCGGAGGAAGAGTGGGAAAGCCGGCGCTTCGTCGTCGACGATCCTGCTGGCCTGCACGCCCGGCCGGCTGCCGCGCTCGTTGCCGCGGTAGCGCCGTTTGATGCGCAGGTGCGTGTGGCGCTGGAAAGTGCGGGGCGCGGGCCGAATCCGGCCGATTCGATGACGGCACTCATCTCGCTCGGCGTGCAAGAAGGCGACGAAATCCTCGTGCAAGCGGCCGGCCCCGACGCGCTCGCTGCCCTTGACGCCGTGGGTGAGCTCGCTCGCCGCGGCTGGGTCAAACAGGGTGCGGACAAGCCCAAAGTCTCCACGATTCCTGCCCATCAGCGGCAGGTGGCATCCGGGATGGAGATCGCAGTTGGCCCGGCGCTCGTGTGGCGGGCCAAGCCGCGCACGGACACCACCCACACGGCCGGAAACCAGCTGGAGGCGTTCCACAGTGCGCGTGAGGCCGTGCGCACCTACCTTCATTCTCTTGCCGATACCCCACTGCTTGCCCTGCAGCTCGGGCTACTCGACGATCCCGCTTATATCGGCAACGTCACCAAGCGGATCGACACCGGCGTCCCAGCCGAGATCGCGATCCGCGCGGCAACAAACGAGATGGCAGCTTCCTATGCCGATCTGCCCACGCATTACCTGCGCGAACGTGGCGACGACGTCGTGGCCCTCGGCGAGCTGCTCATCTTGGCGTTGCATGGCCAGCCGCTTGGCGGGCTTGCCAACGCGGTGGCTGACTACGGGCGGGCGCCGATCGTCGTCGTCGAATCACTCACCCCGGCACTTGCCTCCGAAATCGAGACCGGCACTGTGATGGGCATCGTCGCCGCCACGGGTTCTATCACGGGGCACGGCGCGCTGATCGCGGCGGCGAAAGGCATTCCCGTCGTCGCTGGCAAACCGGAGGCCCGAGATATCAACGACGGCGACGAAGTAGCCATCGAACCGCGCGGCGCCACCCTCACAGTCAATCCCTCGCGGGCCGAACTGCGCGAATTACTGCGTGCCTCGAAGGAGCAGCAGCGCTTCGACGAGGTCGCCCTCGCACACGCCCACAAACCTGCCACGTTTGCCGGACACACGGTCACCGTGTGCGCGAACGTGGCGATGGTCGACGACGCCGCCCTCGGCGCACGCAACGGAGCCGACGGTTCTGGCCTGGTGCGTACCGAGGTTCTTTTCGCTGACGACGACGTCGCGCCCACCATCGACCGCCAAGCGAGCACGTTCCTCGACATCGCCCGCGCCATTGGCACTGACAAGCCGATCACGATCCGCACCTGGGACGTCGGCGCAGATAAGCCCGTATCGTTCTTTACGGCCGAGCCGGAGGAGAATCCGTTCTTGGGCGTGCGCGGAATTAGGCTCATGCGCCGCTACCCGCAGGCGCTCGTCGACCAGTTCTGCGCCATCATCAAAGCCGCACAGGAAGCCAACATTCAGGTGATGGTTCCGATGATCACATGCGTTGACGAACTGCGCTGGGCACGCGAACGCTTCGACGAGGCCGTCGCTTTGGAAGGCAACCCGCAGGTGCTCCCCAAGTTCGGCATGATGCTCGAAACTCCCGCGGCGATCCTGCGGGTTAAGGATTTCGCCGAGCTCGTGGATTTCGTGTCAGTCGGCACGAACGATCTCATCCAGTATCTGGCTGCGGCTGATCGCGGCAATGCGGGCGTGGCAGGGCTGGCCAGCGCAGTGGTGCCGCTCGTCGTCGACCTCATCGCAGACGTGGCACGCGAACTGGACGTGCCGGTATCGGTGTGTGGAGATCTAGCGTCGTCCGAAACCCACGTGCCCGCTCTTTTACGGGCGGGTGTGCGCGGGCTGTCGGTACGCCCGGGGCTCGTGCCGCGGATCAAGCAGGCCGTGCGCTCGGCTGACTCATCTAGCTAGCTGGAGCGCTCAGCTTAAACGCCGACGCGCTTGCGCCACTGTTCGATCGACTCCGAGATACCGACTTCGCGCGCCTGCGCGGTGAGGTTGTTTTCCACCCACATCATTCGTTCGACGTCGGCGATTTCCATGTTCTTCTGCGCGGCCTCGACCCCCGTTCTCACGAGGTCGAGCTTGATCGCACCCAGGTTAAACCGGCGCTGGATCGGGCCTTGGCTCACGCGTAGCGATTGGGTGTGGTCCTGCCACACGATGACCACCCTGCGGCGGAAGCGGCCGGTACGGAACACGGCCACATTCGGGGTCAGGCACACGCCACGGGATTTCCACGTGATCGGATCAAACCAGCGCGCCCTGCGAGGTGCCGACAAGAAGTATTTGCCCGTACCAGTGCCGTCGAGAGCGTCGCGGAGCAAGGCGGCGTCGTTATCCGTACCTGCAGACGGCAGCATCGTCCACAGCACGTCCACGATTTCACTGCGTGTGCCCACCGGAACAACGTGGCGGGCTTGGCCAGCCTGGGCGTCAGAATCGAGGTCGACTTCACCGGCGAGCACGGCATCGAGTTTCCACCAGTCTGCTCGGCGCCACAGCATCGGCTGTTCAATGACGACGCCGTGCAGCCGCTGCGGCGGGATTGACCGGGTGATCAGGCTCGTCAGGCCCGAGCGGATGCGCAAGCCGTTGGCTGACAGGAAGATTTTCGTACCATACTCGCTAAACAGCGATTGCGCCCACGCCCATAGCACCGAGACGAAGGCCAAGATTAAGAACAGGAATCCGCCCTCGTCGAGAATAATCGCAAGAGCAATGATGGCGGCCAGCGACAGCACCGAAAAAATGAAGCCGACCTTCAACATCGACGCCGCGATCAGGCGCCCAGTAGACAGGGAGAAGATCTGCCGGTCGCGTTCCAGATCGTCCGGGTCGAAGACGGGGATCTGCGGCGCTGCTTGGCCGGCTGGCGAAGGGCCGGCGCCCTGCCAGCCAGGCTGCTCAGCAGGTTGTGCGGCGGCGTAAACTGCCTGCGTGGCGGCCTGATCTGGGCTGACGTGCTCTGGCGTTACATGCTGGCCGCGCGCGGCGCCAATGGGAATACCAGCTCGCGCGTTGGCCAGCCCGTTCAGGATTTCGCGGCGCACGTTCCCGGCGTCTTCCATCGTGAGCAGGCCGAGCTGCATCGCCGGTTCGGTGCCGGCCGTTTCCACCTTGACCGATGCGAAACCGAAGATTCGGCCGAAGAGCTTCTGCTCAATTTCCACGGTTTGGATGCGATCCCAGCGCATGTGCTGGTGATCTTTAAAAATTACGCCCGAGCGTTTGTGCACACCAGATTCTACAATCGCGAACGACTGGTATCGCCAGGCAATCCACGAAAAGAAGACGACGACGGCGGTGAGAGCCACGAGCGCGCCCAGCCCGATGAACAGGTGCGTGATTGTGATCCTACGGATCTCTCTTAACGCATCGCCGAAACCGGCCTCGAACATCTGCATGACGATATTGAAGATGACGATGGCGAGCACAACCCAGATCACCCCGCCTTGCGACAGCGGAGTAACCTTGTGGAACTTCCGCCACGCCTGTTGGGGCACCGAAGCGCCCAGTTGGGTGGCCTGCGAACTGCGCGAATGACGTGAACTCACAGCCCCTCCATGTTCGCTTCGCCAAGCGCGGTGAGCTTATCGCGTAGCCGTTCGGCTTCTTCAATTGCGACGCCGGGGATCGACGCGTTCGTATCCGCCGAGGCAGTTACGAGTTCCACTGAGGCCAGCCCGTAACGCTTCAGGAGCGGCCCGGTTTCGACGTTCACCTGTTGCATGCGCCCGTAAGGCACCACGGACACGCGGTGGAACATGATCCCTGAACGGACCAGCAGTTCGTTGTCGAGTTCCGCGTAGCCGAATGCCCGGGCGCGGCGAAGTGCTAGCCACACGAGCCAGATTCCGCATAACACGCCCGCGACGGGTAGGAGCCACCACAGCGGGTTCGACGAGCCGAGATAGCCACCGATCGCGCCAGCAAAAGTCGCAATAATGATCGCGGCGGCGAGGGCTCCCCAGCGGATAATGGCCACTGTTTTAAACTTCGGATGCAACGGCGTGAACTGCACCGTTTGTGCGAACGGACTAGTCATAAAGCCAGTGTAAAGCCTGCAGCCGATGGTTCCATCACCCTCGAGACGGATTGCGCTACGCTCCGGCCGCCTGGGTGGTTTCTGGCTGCCCGTCGTCGTCGACCATACACCAGCGTTCTCCGATCAGCCCGGCCACCGTCATCACCAACGCGCCGAAAGCGGCAAGCCCAGCGTTGATCGCCTGCTCCGTTAGGTACGCGGTGGGCCCGCCCAGCCAGTATGCGACGCTGATCCCAGCCGCTCCGCCGCACAGAAGGGCGCCGGCTCTCGACGTCGCCTGGGTGAGCACCCAGATCCGTGCGGCATGAACAGGGTCCATCGCGCGCTTGCCCAGCTTGTAGGCGCGCACCAGCCAGGCCTGCCACGCCACAAGAATGCCAACACCAATCGGCGCCAAAAACAGCAGGCCGTGCACACCCACCGGGCTCGCCCCCGAACGAATAAGCAGAGCGAAGAGCACGAAGCACGTCACCCCAGCTACAGCCGCGAGCGCAGCCAACATGAGGATCGACGTCGGGGTGAGTTTCTGTGCCACGGCCGCACCCTACTCTTTGCCCGTTCGCAGATCGGCACCGCCGCATTCGCCCGCCGGTTCGCCCATCCGCCGCACGCCCTGATCTGGCAGGCCGGCCACAATACCCGCCACAGGCTGGCTGCCAAGCTCCGCCTCCGGCTCGATCTCCAACCACGGTTCGAGCACGAAACGCCGCTCGTGGGCGCGCGGATGGGGCAGGGTCAGCCACGGCGAATCCGACTCCAGCTCGCCGTCGTCCGTACGCGCTGTGATGATGTCGAGGTCAAGCGTGCGCGCTTCCCAACGTTCGGTTCGCTCGCGGCCGTGCACGTTTTCGATGTGCTGTAGATCGGTGAGCACGTCGCTGGGATGTGTGGGCGTCACGAGTTTAGCGACGGCGTTGACGTAGTCCGGCTGAGCCGCCTGCTCTGCGCGCAGCTGCGGGGCGGTGACGTACAGACTCGATGTGTCCACTACCTCGCCGACGGCGGCGAGCTCGGCCACCGCGCGGCGCACGTGCTCCTCCGGCTCATCCAAGTTGGAGCCGATAGAAATCACCAGCTCGTAGGTGCGCGCCACCCGCGGGCGCACCCACTCCTGCGTGACCGACACGTCCGCAAACTCATGCACAATCGGCGCGTTCGGCTTGTGCACCGTGACCTTCAGCGCGTCGACCGGCAACTGTGCCAGCTTGCGCACGATCCGATCCGCGAGCGTCTCAATAAGGTCGGCATGCTCGCCTTCAATGATCTCGACGACGACGTCGGCCACGTCCGCATACGACACGGTGTATGCGACGTCGTCGGTAGCGGCCGCCTCGCGGGTGGACAGGCGCATCTCGATATCGACCACGAAATCCTGCGGCTCCACCTTCTCGTGGTCGAGCACGCCGTGCGTGCCGCGTGCTCGCAGGCCGGTCAGCGTGATCGTGGCGGTTCGCATTACGGCGTTCCTTCGCCGGAGTCAGTCATTTGGCCAGCCAGGGCGGCGTGGACGTTCATCGCCGTCGCGGTTGCGGCCACGTTATGCACCCGCACAGCCCACACGCCCCTATCGGCTAGCAGTCCAGAAATGACTGCCGTTGCCACGTCGCGGTTGTCCCCCACCGTCACCGGCCCAAGGAAACGCTTGCGCGACTGGCCAATAAGCACCGGGTGGCCCTCCCCAAGGAACGCCTCGAGGCCGCGCAGCACCTGCCAGTCCATGTCGCCCACCTTTGCAAAACCGAGCCCCGGATCAAGAATGATCCGCTCCGGCGCGATCCCGGCCGCCACCGCTCGGTCGCGTGATTCCAGCAGCTCGCTGCGCACGGTTGCCACGACGTCGTCGTACTGAGCAAGCTCGTTCATCGACTGGGCGTTGCCACGCCCGTGCTGCAAAATGTAGCGGCAGTCCAGCTCGGCCACCGTGGCAAACATTGCCGGATCGCCCTGCCCGCCCGTCACGTCGTTAACAATATGCGCGCCGGCCTCCACCGACTTTTTCGCCGTATACGCATGGTAGGTGTCTACCGACACGGTAGTTTCCTTTGCGAGCGTGGCAACGACGCCGGCAATCCGCTCCCACTCTTCCTCGGCTGGTACGGGTTCGGCTCCCGGCCGAGTGGACTCACCACCCACGTCGATAATCTGCGCGCCGTCGCTGATCAGGGCGCGACCGTGGCGGATCGCCACGTCCGGGTCGATGTAGTTCCCGCCGTCAGAAAACGAGTTCGGCGTGACGTTTAAGATTCCCATGATTTTCATTCGCAATCCCTTTCCGCTACCCTGCCTGCATTAAAGTTCAGCCCCGATGCGAGGTGCCAGCCATGATGAGGCTCATCGCCTCCGAGCGCGTGGCCGGATCGTGCATCGAGCCGCGCACTGCCGACGTCACCGTTTTCGACCCCGGCTTGCGCACCCCGCGCATCGACATACACAAGTGTTCAGCTTCCACGACGACGATCACACCAGATGCGCCCAGGCGGCTATCAATCGCGTCGGCGATGTTGCTCGTCAGCCGCTCTTGAACCTGCGGACGCCGTGCATAGCCTTCCACCAGGCGCGCCAACTTGGACAGGCCGGTCACCCGGCCATCACCTGCCGGAATGTAGCCCACGTGTGCCACTCCGTGGAACGGCAGCAGGTGATGCTCACACATGGAATACATCGGGATGTCGCGCACGAGCACCATTTCTTGGTGGCCGACGTCGAATACCTTGTCCAAATGCTCGGCCGGATCGTCGTGCAAGCCACCGAAAATCTCCGCGTAACTACGTGCCACCCGGCTCGGGGTGTCCCGCAACCCGTCGCGGTCCGGATCCTCTCCGATCCCATACAGCAGCTCACGCACCGCGTTTTCGACGCGCTCGGCGTCGTACTTACTGGTCACTGCGCTCGCCCTCCTGCTCGGTGCCCTCAGCCGGGGTATCAGGCTCAGCCGGCGCCTCAATCTGTGCCGGCGTTTCAGCGTCGGCCGGCTTGTCGGCGTCGGCAGTCTTATCGGCGTCGGCGGCTACCTGCGGCAACGGCACAGGCGGCAACTCGGAGACGGGGCGGTGCGGCGAGGACAGCCACAGCTCCCGCTTGGGCGCCTTGACGATGTCCTGGAAAATCTCTTTGAGCTCGGTTTCCAGAACCGTTTCTTTTTCGAGCAGTACGGAGGTGAGCCGGTCGAGGACGTGGCGGTTGTCGATCATGATCTGCCACGCCTCTTGCGCGGCGGTGTCCATGAGCTGGCGCACCTCTTCGTCCACAGTGTGTGCGAGTTGGTCGGAGTGCTCGCGCACGCCGCCTCCGCCCATGCGGGTCATCGGGTCGGCTTCGTCGGCGGTGAGCCGCACCGCGCCCACCCGCTGCGACATGCCGTATTCCATGACCATCTTCCGCGCGGTATCCGTGGCTTTTTGAATATCGTTGGACGCGCCCGTCGTCGGATCGTGGAACACAACCTCCTCGGCAGCTCGCCCGCCCATCGCATAGACGAGCTCGTCGAGCAGTTCGTGGCGGGAGGTCGAATAGCGATCCTCGGTCGGCATGACCATCGTGTAGCCGAGTGCCCGCCCGCGCGGCAAGATCGTCACCTTGGTCACCGGGTCAGTGTGGTGCAAGGCTGCGGCTGCTACGGCGTGGCCGGCCTCGTGATAGGCCGTGACCCGCTTCTCGGACGGGTTCATGACGCGGGTGCGCCGCTGCGGGCCTGCGATCACGCGGTCGATCGCCTCGTCGACGTCGTCTTCAGTAATCTTCGGATGCCCGCGGCGAGCGGCCAACAAGGCCGCCTCGTTGAGCACGTTCGCAAGATCAGCGCCCGAGAAGCCGGGCGTGCGGCGGGCGATCGCCCCGATCGACACGTCGTCAGCGAGCGGCTTGCCGTCGGCATGCACCTTCAAAATTCCCTCGCGGCCCACCAGATCCGGGGCGTCCACGGCAATCTGCCGATCAAAACGCCCTGGGCGTAGTAGCGCCGAATCGAGAACGTCCGGCCGGTTCGTGGCAGCCATGACGATGACGTTCGTCCGCTCGTCGAAACCATCCATCTCCACAAGCAGCTGGTTGAGGGTCTGTTCACGTTCGTCGTTACCACCGCCGATGCCTGAACCGCGGTTGCGGCCGACGGCGTCGATCTCATCCACGAACACGATCGCGGGTGCAACCTTCTTCGCCTTATTAAACAGATCGCGTACACGCGAGGCGCCCACACCCACGAACATCTCCACAAACTCCGAGGCCGAAATCTGGAAGAACGGCACGCCAGCCTCGCCTGCCACGGCTCGTGCCAGCAACGTCTTACCGGTTCCCGGCGGGCCATACAGCAGCACGCCTCGCGGAATCTTCGCACCCATCTTGCGGAACTTCTCCGGCGTCTCAATAAACTCTTTGATCTCGCGCAGCTCTTCCACGGCTTCGTCAACGCCGGCGACGTCGTCAAACGTCACGCTCGGCCGGTCCGAATCCACGCCGTCGCGATTGACCTTGCCGAACTCGCCCATCCGCCCCTGCATCCGCGGAATCATCCACAGGAAAAAGCCCACGATGAGCAGCATGGGCAACATGAACGTCAGCAGCGAAAACAGCGCCGACTGCTGCGGAACCACAGAGTTATAGCCGTTCTTCGAGTTCGCCTCGCTCACCAGCTCGGCAACCTGATCGGCCTCCGGATCGGTGTACTGGAACTGGACCTTCTTCGTGGCGTCCAGCTCCTTGCCGTCCAACGCCGTCGGCTTATAGTCATTTTCCAGCCAGATCTGCACGATCTGTGAACCGTCCGTCACCTGGATCTTCTCGATCTCTTGCGTGGCCAGAATCTGCTTGCCCTCGGACGTTTTGACCGGCGTGAAACCACCCGGTTTCAACACGAAAAACAGGATAATCCCAGCGATCAGCAGACCGGCCGTCACAATCCACAGCCGGCGCCGCTTCTTATTGCTATCGCCCTTATCGTTCGCATCCGGCTTCTCGCCGTCGTTATTCTTACCCTCGCCGCTCTTAGCGTGGTCGTCATCCTTGCGCCCTTTGCGATTGAACTCCTCGAGGATGCGGCGCTGCCGATCGCTCATTTAACCTCCGTAAACGTGCGGAGCGAGCGTACCGACGAACGTCAGATGGCGGTAGTCCTCCGCATAGTCGAGGCCGTAGCCCACAACAAATTCATTTGGAATATCAAATCCTACATAATCGACCGGCACATCCACCTTTTGCACGTCCGGCTTACGCAGGAACGTGGCGATCCGCACCGAATTCGGGCCACGGCTTTCCAAATTGTGCTTCAGATAATCCAGCGTGAGCCCGGAGTCGATGATGTCCTCAACAATGAGCACATCCATATCCGTGATGTCCGTGTTCAGATCCTTCAAAATCCGCACCACACCCGACGACTTCGTTGCCGCCCCATACGAGGACACGGCCATCCAGTCCATCTGCAACGGAACCGAAATCTCCCGAGACAGATCAGCCATCACCATGATCGCCCCACGCAACACGCCAACAAGCAGCAGCGGTTTACCGCGATAGTCCTCACTGATTTCCCGGCCCATCTCGGCCATACGCTGCTTAATCTCCTCCTCAGAGATCAGCACGTTAACGATGTCATCCTTGCAATCTTCGAGCCTCATGGTCACTCCGGTGTGTTGTTCGCGCCGCGAGCCGGTGCGATGGTTAAAAGATCGGACTCCCTGCGAGCGAAGGCACCCGGCAGGTCGATATGTAGCTTATTGTCCTCTCCAATGACGAGCCTATCAAGTGCATCGACATGCCAGTAAACGAGGTCCCCCGGCCTTTTACCCACACTTGCCACGACTTCACGTAGCACACGAGTGCGCAGCGGACGCGGATAGTTCGCCAGGCGTTCGCACGGAAGAACGACGACGCCGCCCTCGCCCGGTTCGCAAATATCGTGGGCGATCGCGTTCGCCAGTGAGGAGAGGAACTCGTCGTCTTCCTGCGCCATCGCGGCCGTGCGGAACAAGGCGTCCGTGACTCCCCCGCCCAAAGCTTGTTCAAGTGCGGGGATGACAGTGTGGCGGATCGCGCTACGGCGCAGCGGCGTGCCATCGGCAGCCCGCCAATCGCCGTCGATGTCATTCGTGGGATCGTCCACCCACGGCAGGTCAAGTTCCCGGCAAACCGTGCGAAGCTCATGACGGCGCAGTTTGAGATAGGGGCGCATCATCGGCACATCCGGATGGCCAGGCAGAGAATCGATTTGGCGCATGCCAGCAATCGACCTCGCGCCTGACCCGCGCCCGAGTCCCATAAGCACGGTCTCTGCCTGGTCGTCCGACGTGTGGCCGAGTAGCACCGGGATCGGCGCATCCGGCCACGCCGTCCACTGCTCGAGCAGACCGCGCGGATCCCAACCGGCGTGCCGCGAAGCAATCATTTTGCCGGCCGCCCGGGCGATCTCCGCCAGCCGAGCGTAACGCGCCGCCCGCGCATTCCCCTCCGGACCATCGCCGCCTTCAGGTTTGACGCGCGTGATGATCGATTGATCCACCACCCGTTGCAGGTAGTTATCCACCGCGAGCGCTTCCGCCTCCGATTCTGGGCGCAGCCCGTGATCAATTGTGGCGCTGAAGACTTCAATACGTCCGCGAGCGGCCCACATCGCCACCTTCGTTAGCGCCATCGAATCCGAGCCGCCGGACACGGCAAGAAGCACCGCCCCGCCGTCGGGAATCGCGGCGAGCGCTTCAGTCATCTCGTGCCGGGCGGCAGTCAGCGCCGGGGGCGGGAACGACATTACGCATCCTGCCCGATCACGCGCGCCACCCAAGCTGCGGGCGATTCAAGCTCGTGCGACGTCGGCAAATTCTCTTCACGCTCAAACACGCGGTTAAAGCCGTCCATACCAGCGGCGTCCACGACGGCCGCCACGAACTTCTCCCCGCCCGTATACTGCGCGAGCTTCTCCGCCACGCCCAGCTTCTTAGATAGGAACGCGATCAGCGGATTTTTGGGCGTGCGCCGATCAGTCATCGCTTCCACGATCCGGTCCCGGCCGGGCATACGCTGGCGGGGCACGTTGTTCATCACGTACTCGGCGTGCCCCTCCAACAGTGTCATGATCGCCTTGACCTCGCTGAACAGTTGCTCGCCGGCGGCGTCGGACTCCGGAGTATCGGGCTCATCGCCCTCGCCAAGCCGTAAAATCTTAGCCACGCGCTCCACGACCGCCTCGCGCAACCACGGAGCGGCCGCGAACTGCACGGCATGCGTCAGTTCGTGAACTGCCACCCAGCGGGCAAGATCACGCTGATCGAGATCGTAGGCCGCACGAAAATCAGCAATATTAGGCGCCACCAAGTATAGGCGCCCCGGCGAATCCGGCGCCGAATAAGGATCGTACTGCCCAAGGATCCGCGGAGCGAACGCCACCAACGCAAGGCCCAACTCTGGCGTACCTACCGGGCTATCTTCCGGTGGCAACATTGCCGCGATCGACGCCGCAGCGCCACCCGCCCACGTGGCCCGATCAACCACAAGCACCTCAGCTTGAGCCGCGACCTTCGCCGCATCTTCCAGCTCGGTAATCTGTGCAACGAGCTCCGGGGCACGCCGGGCCTGGGTGCGGAGCGTATCAACAGTTGCGCTCGCCTTCGCCTCAGGTAACGCCGGCCCGCCACCAGACAACACTCGCGACAGCGCTCGAATCTTACCGGGATGAATGCGACGTCCAGAATTCTTCATGCTCTAAGACTAGTTGGGTGTCCGGCGTCGTGCCTACCGTCCGGCGTCGTACCTATAGAGCCGCAAGCTTGTCCAAGAACTCGTCCTGGAGCGCGCGGGAAGCAGGCGCCGTACCTTCCTCGAGCTCGTCCATGAGGATGACGAACGTGAGCGGATAGCCCGAATTAGTTCGCATGTATCCCGACAGCGAGATCGCCTTCACGAGCGTGCCCGTCTTCGCCCGTACCTGGCCGGGAATCTCCGTGGCATGAAAACGATTGCTCAACGTGCCATCCAGCCCGCCAACGGGCAGCCCCGCCGGCAGCGCAGCCAGCGTACACGCGTCACATTCCCACGTGTGGTTTAACACGTCGTGGAGTGAGTTCGCGGTCAGCCGGTTCATCTCCGACAGCCCCGAAGCATCGCCGAGCACGACGCCGTCGGTCCGCACACCCAGTTCGTTCAGCGCGTCCATGATCGCTTCCGAACTACCGGCAAATGTACCGCCCTTTCCGGCCTCGATCCCCACAAGGTGACCAAGTACCTCAGCAACGGAATTATCTGACACGGTGAGCATGTGATCCACCAGTTCGCGCACCGGCGCCGACTCCACGCGCGCTAGCTCGGCGGCCTCCTGCGGGGCGGCAGCTCGCTCAACAGTGCCAACCTCGATCCCGTTCTCGCGGAGCCGCTCAGCAAATTCCTTCCCGGCCTCGAGGTCGGGATTCGGCAGGTAACCCTGACCAGTGATCCGGCCGCGATCAATCGCGATCGGACGCAGTTCCATGACGTAACCGCGGTCAGCCCCCTCAATATCCGTAAAATACTGCGGGCCGGAAAACAGCGACGAATCAACCTGCACGTTCACAGCCGTAGCTCCGCGGTCCTTGAGCGCGGCCGCCGTCGCTTCCGCAAGATCGGCAAGACCAGCACGCCCGATCGTCGCCTGCGGATCACCCTTACCGCCGGTCATCAGCACGTCACCGCCACCTACCAGGTGTACGGTCCCGTCCGTCAGCGACGCAACCGTGGGCAGGGTTGTTTCCGGGCCGAGTTTGTGCAGGGCGGCCGCAGCCGTCACGATTTTCATGTTCGACGCCGGAAGGGCCGGCCGATCCGCCTCCCTGGTCGCAATCGGCTCACCAGTCAGCGCATCGGCGATGATGACCGCCGTTCGGCCCGTGTTGCGCTGGTCCGACGCCAACGCGGCGATCAGTTCGTCAACCTGCTCGGCAGCCGGCGGTTTGACGGATTGCTCCGGGGGATCCACCGACGCCGCATCCGTGACCGGCGTAGCAGGCCCGTATTCGGCAATAGTCGGGTAATCAAGAGGCTCAGCAGGCTCCGGCTTAGTTGTGAGCGGCCCTGGCACAAGATCCCACGCGTCAGCAAAGGCGTAGCCGCCTACCGCGACGACGGCGATGCCAACAGTAACTTTCTTCCACACTCGGCCATCTTCCCACAGGTTACGGCCAACCATGGCCAAATGTGCGTGGCTTGGCGCCAAATTCTGAGCCATCGCAAGCAAATGCGGGCTAGAATGAGGTATGCAACACTTGGCCGAAGGAGAGTTCAATGGACTTTGACGTCACAATTGAGATCCCGAAGGGCAACCGTAACAAGTACGAGGTCGATCACAAGACTGGTCGTATTCGACTTGACCGCATGCTCTTCACCTCAACAAGATATCCGGATGACTATGGCTTCATCGATGGCACGCTAGGAG
Organism: Trueperella bialowiezensis; assembly: GCF_900637955.1. NCBI lineage: Bacteria > Bacillati > Actinomycetota > Actinomycetes > Actinomycetales > Actinomycetaceae > Trueperella > Trueperella bialowiezensis. Next base: position 1,487,498 of record NZ_LR134476.1, on the reverse strand, counting down.
AAGACGGCGATCCGCTGGACGCCCTTGTCCTCCTTGACGAGCCCACATTCCCCGGTTGTGTGATCCGCTGCCGAGCTCTTGGCATGTTCCGCATGAAAGATGAGGCCGGCGGCGACGACAAGGTAATCTGCGTGCCGGTTGGCGATCAGCGCGCGTCGTGGCGCACTGAACTGGAAGACATTTCTGAATTCCACCGTCTTGAGATCCAGCACTTCTTCGAGGTGTACAAGGATCTCGAACCAGGAAAGTCTGTTGAAGGCGCACACTGGGTAGGCCGTGAAGAGACGGAAGAAGAAATCCGCAACTCTTTCCAGCGCGCCATTGACACCGGGTACTACAAGGACAACCCGCACGGGCTTCCTCCACAGTAACGCGCACGTAAACGCAGGCGCGGCGATATGATCCGCGCGGGGTGGGCAGGCGACGAGGCCTGCCCACTTCGCGTTCCCGTTGCTCGCGTGGTCGTCCGCAGAGGCTCCCCCGCGTTCCCGGGGTACACGTTTGCTTCCAGGGGTACCAAATCCGGCGATTTGTCTACCCCGGGAACGAAACAGATACCCCCGGAACGGTGTGGTATCCGCTGAGCATGTAAGGAGGGGCTCGGTTTACGACCGAGCCCCTCCCTTTGTTCGTGATGCGGCTTGTTAACGTTGCATCTAACCGCGCTGCGTTTTAGAGCACGCGCAGGTAAACCGGGTTGCCCCACACTGCACGTTCCTGAGTGCCCCACGACGGGTTCCACGCTGCGATGTGCATGCCATTACCCGTGTACAGGCCAACGTGACCGGGCCACCACAGCACGTCACCGGGCTGAGCCTGGGACGCAGGCACCTGCCTGTATCCGCTCCAGAACTGGTTCACGTACTGGCCGGTTCGCCGCGGAGTGGTGTAGCCAAAGTTGCGGTAGACGTACCATACGAACCCGACGCAGTCCCATCCCGCCGTAGGCGAGGTACCACCCCACACGTAGGGGGATCCTTCGAACTGGCGAGCAAAGTTAACAACAGCCTGACCATTCGTACCCTGCGGTGGTGCCGGCGCTGGCTTCGGCGCTGGCCGTGGCTTCGGCTTCGGAGCGGGTGCCGGTGCAGGCGCTGGTGCTGGCGCGGGTGCTGGCGCCGGAGCAGGCGCAGGTGCGGGTGCCGGTGCAGGAGCTGGTGCTGGTGCGGGTGCCGGTGCAGGTGCCGGCGCCGGAGCAGGCGCGGGAGCCGGTGCCGGCGCCGGAGCAGGCGCGGGAGCCGGAGCAGGTGCCGGAGCCTGCTGTGCCTGTGCAGCTAGCCGTGCCTGATTTTCTGCTTCTGCTTGAGCAAGCACGCGCGCGGCCTCTTCTTCAGCTTTGGCGGCGCGCTCTGCTTCGAGCTGGTCCAAACGCTGTTGCTCGAGTTCGGCGGTTGTGCCCCGATGAGCGGCAAGTTCAGCAGCCAGTGATGCTCGCTGTTCGTTAGCACTGGTAACGAGCGCTGCCTGCTGGTCAGCAAGGCGCTGGGCCTCGTCAGCCGTTTCTTGTACAGCCTGAGCGGCCTCGGCTTGGGCGGCTGCGGCGTCGTCGGCCTCGGTTTGCATGACCCGCGCGACTTCTTCGAGTGCGCGGAACTTCTTGACCTTCGAGTCCACCTGGTTCGCTACCGCAGAGTATGCCTGCTGGCGCTTATTGGCGTCCTCCATCGACTTGGCACCGAAAACGTAGTATGACTGCGTGAGTTCTCCAGCGGAGTTTTGGTACATCGCCTGCGAGACTCCGCCGAGTTCTTTACGCGCTTTGTCAAGATCTGCGAGTGCTTCGTTCGCCTTGTCCTGTGCGTCCATCGCCGCCGAAATGGATTCAGCAAGATCCGCTTGGGCTTCAAGCGCCGCGGCCTGTGCTTGGGCGGCTGAGTTTGACAGCTCGTTGAGGTCTGCAGATAACGCAGCTACTTCCAGTTCAACGTCAACGAGAGAACGCTCTGTGCGTTCGACGTTTGCGCGTGCCCGCTCGATGTCGTCTTCAGTGACGGGATCAGCCGACGCCGGCATCACCATCGAGCCTGCGAGGCCTGCCACTGCGATGAGAACTAGTGACTTTCGTGTCCAGGCCACTCGTACCTCCGTTGTCTAAATCTGTTTCCGCGCTTCCATGGCGTGTTGCCTTGACATCTCGGAAACCTTCCCTAGAAGACCGTATAACAATTTGTTAGAAAATGAAACACGAGAAACTTAATTCACTAGATTTTCGTTAGCAACATCCCTCACACCGTCCTCAACATTCACATTATTAACACGAGCATCACGACGACGTCGTCGCTCCACGGCGTCGTCGTTCCCTTTCTTTGCAATATTGCGCCGCGCAACCTAGGGTGAGAAGCATGAGTAAGCGAATGTTGCGCGGGCGCTAGCCCCTCCACACGGACCTGGCTTGGCGCCCTTGATTGCCCACACGATCACACGGTCACACAACAGAGGAATCAATGACGCACATCAACTCACCTGCTAGCGCACCAAGTGCAGCTCACCCGGCCTATCTGGTCGGATACCCGCCGCTCACGCCCGTCACGGACGCTGCGCCAGTCGGCGACTATGACACCGGCTACCATCCCCCGCTCGTCCGCAAACCCGTGCCCGCAACCGGAGCATGGCTCCCAGGCGATGACCCCGGCGAACGCGAATTCGCCAGCATCGGCCCGGTCGAACTTGAACTCGGCGGGCGAATCCCTGACGTCACTCTCGCCTACGAAACGTGGGGAACCCTCAACGCGGACGGCACGAACGCCGTCCTGCTCTGCCACGCACTCACCGGCGACTCCCACGCCACCTCAAAGGACGGCACGGACGGCTGGTGGCACGACATCGTCGGCCCGGGCAAAGCCATCGACACCGACCGGTGGTACGTGGTGTGCCCGAACGTGCTCGGCGGCTGCCAGGGGTCGACCGGCCCGGCGTCGATCGCTCCGGATGGCAAACCGTGGGGATCCCGCTGGCCCGAGATCACGATTCGCGACATGTGCTACGCCGAAAAGCGGCTTGCCGATCAGCTCGGCATCACCCGCTGGGCGCTCGTGGCCGGCGCCTCGTTCGGCGGCAACCGGGTGATGGAATGGGCGGCTTCCTATCCGCAGATGACGGGCGCAATCGCCGTGCTCGTGTCAGCCGCAGCAACGACGGCGGAGCAGATCGCCTACGCGAAAACACAGATTCAGGCAGTCCAGCTCGACCCGTTCTTCAACGGTGGCGACTACTACTCCCAACCCGATAACCACGGCCCCCACCGCGGGCTCGGGTTGGCGCGCGAACTCGCACACATCACCTACCGTTGTCCTACCGAATTTGATGAGCGCTTCGGGCGCACCCCGCAAGAAGGTGAAGACCCTCTGGCCGGCGGACGTTACGCCGTCTCTTCATATTTGGATCACCACGCATACAAGTTAGCGCTGCGTTTCGACGCGAATTCTTATATTGCGATTTCGCAGTCAATGATCACTCATGACATTGGGCGTGGACGTGGAGGCACCGCTAAAGTCGTGGCCTCGCTGACGATGCCTGCGCTCGTGGTAGCCGTTGACACCGACCGGCTGTTTTATCCGCGCGATGTTGAAGCCCTCGCCGATGCGCTGCCCGGGTCCGGCCCGGCCGTCTACGTTACCTCTGACTACGGACACGACGGCTTCCTCATCGAAAACGACCAAGTCACCCGCATACTGCGCGACTTCCTCGATGACCAGGAACGGTTTACTGATTAGCTCCGATTAGATGGCGTCGCGGCTGAGGTCAGCCTCTTCCGGTTTCACAGCCGGAGCTTTCGTGATGAGCTTGTGGCCGATCCACAGGCCGAAGAACAACGGCAGACCAATGTATGACGACAGCAGCGATGCGAACTCGGCGTTGCCGATGAGTGCCTCGTAGTTCTGCCCCAAGATCACGATGATGCACATGAGTAGCGCGAGGATCGGGCCGAACGGGAAGAGCGCTGCCCGGTACGGAAGATCCTTGACGTCACCGCCCTGGGCCACGTAGGCACGGCGGAACTTCAGATGACACCACGCAATACACACCCACGTAATGAAACCGGCCAAGCCCGAAGCGTTGACCAGCCATGTGTAAGCCTGCCCCGAACCAAGCAAGGAGAGGAAGAAACCGAACGCGCCCACCGCCGTCGTCGCCAACAGCGCAGCCATCGGCACGCCGCGCTTCGTGACGCTCGCGAACACGCGCGGCGCCTTGCCCGATTCGGCAAGCGCGAACAGCATGCGGGTGGACACGTAGAGGCCCGAGTTACCTGCCGAGAGCACAGAGGTGAGGATGACGGCGTTCATCACCGAAGCGGCCGCGGCCACACCCACACGGTCGAACACGAGGGTGAACGGGGACAGCGCGATGTCGCCATCCGGGTTGAGGAGTGCAGGATCGGTGTACGGAATGAGGAAGCCGATCACCGCGATGGCGCCAATGTAGAACAGGAGAATACGCCAAAAGACCGAGCGGGTAGCGCGCGGAATGTTCTTCTCCGGATCTTCAGTTTCACCGGCCGCAATACCCAACATTTCGGTGCCTTGGAAGGAGAAGCCGGCGATCATGAACACGGACAGAATGCCAAGCCCGCCGCCCACGAACGGCGCTTCGCCAACAGTCCAGTTCTGGAAACCGACCGAATCTCCGCCGAGGATCCCGAAGATCATCGCCACGCCTAACACGAGGAAGATGATCACCGTGACCACCTTGATTGAGGCGAACCAGAACTCGCTCTCCCCAAACCCGCGCACAGAAATCGCGTTGAGTGTGAATAGCAGCGCAAGGAAGCCAAGCGACCACACCCAGCTCGGCACGTCCGGGAACCAATACTGCATAACGATCGCGGCAGCAACCAGCTCAGCAGCCACCGTGATCGCCCAGTTATACCAATAGTTCCAGCCTGTTGCGAAGCCGAAAGACGGGGAGACGAAGCGCGTACCGTATTCCTCAAACGAGCCCGAAACCGGAAGGTACGTGGCCATCTCCCCCAGCGATTGCATGAGGAAGAACACCATCATGCCAATCAGGGCGTATGCCACCAGCGCGCCGCCCGGCCCGGCCTGCGAGATCGTGGCACCCGAGGCCACAAACAGCCCGGTTCCAATCGCACCGCCAATGGCGATCATGTTGAGGTGGCGCGCATGCAAGCCACGCTTCAGTCCCGACGCCGTGGTACCGCTCGGGGTAGCCACCTCGGCAGTGTGGGGCGCAGGAGCGCTTTGCGGCTGAGTGCTGTGTGCCGGGTTGTTGCCGGCCGGGTGTGATGTGGACACGTTAGTTCCGCCTTTCGCTACATCCGGCCATACTACTCCGCGTGGCGGCGATTTCGGCGCGGGCTTCCCAGATGTGAGAAAAGCCCGCCATAACAGGCGGTGAGCGATATTTCGTTGCGCCGTGGAGCGTTATTTTGGCATAGACGAAGATGCGGCGCTGTAGTGCCATGAAATGTCAATGTTCCGATGAGCCGCCGGCTATGTGCCTCAGCCTGCGGTGAGGAATAATGGGGTTATGACGTGGATTCCCGATCCCCTCGGTGCTGGCTTCTACCATCGTTTTATCTCGCTTCATGACGACCAGTTCGGTCCTAACCGCGCATGCCTCGTCACCTACCTCCCGGACCAACGGCCGGTAAGCCCGAGCCCAGTTGCAGGCGCCGCCCCGGTGGCTGTTCCACGCCCGAAAGAACCGTTTGCCGTACTGGCCTTGCACGGCTGGAACGATTACTTCTACCACTACGAATTCGCCCACCAAATAACCGCGCTCGGCGGCCACTTTTACGCTCTCGACCTGCGCAAATATGGGCGGGCACACCTCGAGGGTCAGATGTGGGGATACGTGGAAGACCTGTCCACATACGACGAAGAGATCAGCGCCGCCCTCGATCTCATCTATGACGCACACGGGCTGGGCGTACCGGTTTTCCTTTACGGGCACTCGACCGGCGGGCTTACGGCCACCCTGTGGGCGAACCGCCACCCGGGAGTGTTGCGCGGGCTCGTGTTAAATTCGCCGTGGCTCGAATTGCAGGCAGCTACGGCGGTGCGACAGGCCGGCCAGCCACTGCTTGACGCCCTCCACAAAATGGTTCCCACCGCCGCACTACCTATTTCTGACGACGGGTTTTACCAGCGGCTCGTGACCGGCTGGATGAGCGAAGAGGAACGGGCAGAGTTCCGCGAGCGCCAACATGCAGCGGGGCAGCCCGACGACGCCGATCCGTTCTTCCGCGAAGGTGGCTGGAATCCTAATCCGGACTACCGCCACTACCCGACCTTCCCCATCCGCCCGGGTTGGTTGCGTGCAATCCTCAACGGGCATGAAAAAGTGGCGGGCGGCTTGGCGATCGACTGCCCCATTTTGGTGTTGACGAGTGCACGCACTCATTTTTCTGACACGTGGAGCGACGCGATGCGCCGCGCCGACACCGTGCTCGACGTGGAACAAATCTGGAAGCGCGTGCCTGGGCTGGGTGCGGTCACCACGCTCGTCAAGCTCGAGGATGCGATCCACGACGTGCTGCTGTCACGAGGAAGCGTATGCCACCAGGCCTACTGGCATATCGGCCATTTTCTTGGCCAGTACCTGGGCGCATAGCTTTAGCCGCCCAAGTGTGGGGCCGGATTCAGGCACCTAGACTTAGAGGCCAGTTTTGAGGCTTCTCGTTTCACGTACCGGCTCGCTTTGCCTACCGGCGGCTAGGTTGCCTAGGCGAAATCGCCGAGTGCACGCCCGTCGGGGACTTGCCAGACTTTCCAGCCGTTCGCGAACCTGTTTCCTGATGCGGCAGCAGCGGCCTTGCTCGGGTCTGCAAAAATACCGACGCCGCTGATCTCAATCAGCCCGTTACTGGTGAGCTGCGCGGAACGTGAGGAGCGTCGGCGCCTCGATTTCCACGTGATCGTCACAGCCCCCACGTCTCCAACCACGCGCTGAATGCGCGGGTCGGGAGTCAACGCCTCCGAGGCATCTGATTGGGCTTGCCCCGCATCAGGTTCCACGGCCGGCTGTTCAGGTGTAGCTTCCGGTGCCGAGCCGCCACTCCGGGGATTTTCATCTACCCAGCGGTCGGATTTCAACGCGGCATCCGCCACCGCATCCGACGACCTACGCGATGAATCCTGCTCCGAATAAATCCGTGCATCCGAGTCTCGTTTCGGTGCGCTCATGTCCCACAGGCGCTGCTCGGGGCGCTTAACCGCGGCTTTCACCTGCTCAAACAGCGTGGTGCCCGTATCTTGACGCTCACGCTCAAGCTTGTCGAGCGCTTCCTGCCGCCTGGTCTCGCGTGTGGCCTGCTCGTGCTGCCGATCCTCGACCTGGTCTTTCAAGACCTGCGCAGCCCGCTTGGCCGGGCGGCTCTTTTCATGCTTCCACCCGGTGATCTCCCACGCCTCATCCACCTGCATCGCAGCGGCAACTTCGGTGTCAACAGCCCGCTGGTCGTCAGATTCACCGTGCTCGGCGGGTTCTTCTTCGACGACGACGCGCTCGAACTCTACCGTCTCAGCGTCCGGCTCGGCCGGCTCTGGGTGCGCGCTAGCACTTTCGCCTTGAGCATCCGCTTGTTCCGGCTGCTCTGCGTCGACAGGCTCGACCTGTTCGGCGTCAGACACCTCCGGCTCAGTATCCACCGGCGTGGGCTCAGCATCCACTGACTCAGCGTCCTCGGGCTCAGCCTCCACCGGCGCGGGCTCAGCCTGTTCGGGCACGAGCACGTGCCCGATCTCGTACTGCGCTTGCCTCGTACCAACGGCTTCCCGCGCCTCAAATCCTGGCGCGATTTCCACGAGAAGGCCGCGAGCGCCGTCGTGCACCACCACCCGGTACGTTTCCACGCCCACTCCGCGTAGCGCGGCAAGAGGTTGTGCGACGCCGGCGTCAGCAGAAACGTAGAAAATGAAGAGTCGCGGGCCGCGTTTCATTTGCGGCGGGGAAGACTCGACGAAGTTTTCGTAGTCTGCCGAAAACGCGTCGCGGCCGCCCGGGTAGATTTCGGCGATGTCGTGGCGTTTCATGTCCGCATGCCGCCCGGCACGCGCCAAGGCTGCTACGAACAGTTGAGCATTCAGCCGCGGAATTACGTTGATTGTGACGACCTGGCCGGTGGGATCCAGTGCGAGGAGCGATTCGGCGTCGGCACCAATCCAGCCGACGGGAAATAGCGGACGGTCAATAAACTCAAGCATTTGCGCACGTACAGCGCTCAACACCGAACTGGCCATGCCGCCTGCTGTCGCCTCGGGTGCTGGCACAAGCTTGCCGCCTCGCAATTCGAAAACTCCCACGCGCTCTCCTTCCCCTCGCTCTAGACTACCCGACTCCCCCGTCCACACTACCGCGCATTTTCATCCGTGGGTATGAGGGAAAAGAATGCGCTGTTCTTACCGGGTTTTCACCTAGTGTGATGTGCGACGGCGAGTCGAGGCGCCGTCGCGCAGCAGTTCGGCCAGGTGTACGCCGGAGTTACCGGCCAGCTGCTGGGCTTGGGTGCGGCAGGAAAAGCCGTCGGCAAGATAGACGGCGTCGGGTGCGGCCTCGCGCAGTGCGGGCAACAGGTTGTTGTCAGCCACTTGCACGGAGATCTCGTAGTGGCCTTTTTCCATGCCGAAGTTGCCGGCGAGTCCGCAGCAGCCAGACACGGTGGTCACCTGCGCGCCTGCCTCTTTGAGGAGCGCGGCGTCGGCGTCCCAAGCCATGACTGAATAGTGGTGGCAGTGCGGTTGAGCCACCACTTCGATACCGGACAGGTCGGGGGCCTGCCACTCCTCCCCCGGCCCGATTGGTTCGGGCGCGGTGAGCAGTTCGGCCAGCGTGAAGGTCATGTCGGCGACGACGTCGGTGCGCGCGTCGTCGGGAAGAAGATCGCGGATGTCTTCGCGCAGCACGGCCGTACACGAGGGCTCCACGCCGACGATCGGGATGCCCGATGCGGCGAACGGCGCGAGGATCGTCAGCAGGTTGGTCAACTCTTTCTTTGCGTGGCCGAGCTGGCCGGTGGTGATCCACGTGAGACCGCAACATGCGTCCTTGGGCGGGATGAGCACGGTGTAGCCGGCGCTCTGCAGCACGGAGACCATGGCTTGCGCACCGGCGGTGTCGAGGGTTTCGGAAAACGAGTCGGCCCAGAGCATCACGTACTTGCGCCCGTCACTGTTCGCCTGCGCGGACTCCCCCGCGTGCCTTTCGCGGGCCTGCAGGTGCTTACCGACCCTCCGTGACGGTCCCTTCAATTCGCGGACCGTGCGTGAAAAGCGTTTTGTGGCGAACCCGGGCATCTGGCGGCGCGGATCGATCCCGAGCAGAGAAAACGCGAGCTTGCGCACCCACGAGAACTTGAGCGCCCAGTTCGCGATCCCAGCCACGGCCGGCACCCACGTCACCAGCCGACCGAGGATCGGCAGGTTGCCGAGCACGTAGTGTGTGATCGGGCGCAGTTTGCCCTTATACCCGCGATACAGAGCCTCCGATTTGTATTTCGCGAGGTTCACGCCCGTCGGGCAGTCGCGCCCGCAGGCCTTGCACGCCAAGCACAGATCGAGGGCCTCCATGACGGCCTTGTCCGCAAAATCTTTGACCAGCCGACCGTTCGTGACCTCTTGCAATACGCGAGCACGCCCGCGCGTCACATCCTTTTCGTCCTTCGACGCCAAATAAGACGGGCACATGAAAAAGCCCGCACCCGTGCGGTCCGCCCGGCAGTTTCCGACGCCGGTGCACCGGTGGACGGCACGAGTAAAGTCGCCGTCGTCTTCCCTAAAGTGGAACCCGCCCGCGTACGACGTCGGCCGGGCAGCTGGGCGGCGCAGGTTCGCATCCAACGGCTCCGGATCGATGAGCACGCCCGGATTGAGCACGTTATCCGGGTCGAACAGGTCCTTGACCGCGGCGAACAGTTTCATGATCTGCGGCGGATACATCCGGGGCAACAGTTCGGAGCGCGCCCGGCCGTCCCCGTGTTCACCGGACATCGAACCGCCGTAGCTCACCGCAATATCCGTGGCCTCTTCCATGAACTGGCGCATGATCGGCACGCCCGTCTCTTCGTCGATCGGGAAGTCGATGCGCACGTGCACGCAGCCGTCACCGAAGTGCCCGTACATGAGCCCGTCCAGGTCGTGGCGGTCCATGAGTGCACGCAAATCCCGCAGATAGTCGCCAAGTTTTTCGGGTGGCACCGCCGAATCTTCCCACCCCGGCCACGCGGGCGCGCCCTGCGGGGTACGCCCGCCAAGACCTGCACCATCGGCGCGAATCCGCCACAGCTCGCTCGCTTCCGGCCCGGGCGGACGCACCATGATCGCGTCCGTTCCGGCGTCGCGCCTAATCCCGTCCACACGCTCAGCGACGACGTCGATCGGTTCACCTTCTTGAGCGCCCACCTCAATAAACAACCATCCGCCACCGGGCGGCAGTTCGGGCACGCTGCCCTTCGACCGGCGGACCACGTCCACAAGTTCGGCGTCGATCCCCTCCACGGCCAGCGGGGAGTGTTGCAAGATTGCGGGCACAGCGTCGGCAGCGGCCGCCATGTCAGGGTAGCCGGCGACGATAAGCGTCGGTGCTTGCGCGAGCGGCACGAGCCGTAGCGTCGCCTCCGTGATAACGACGAGCGTGCCTTCCGAGCCAACCAACATTTTTGCGAGGTCGCGCCCATTTTCCGGGAGCAGATGCTCGAGCGAATAGCCGGAGACCTGCCGGGAAAACCGGCCCATGTTCATCCGAATATCGCCCAAGTTTGCGGTAACAGCCTCTTCTAGGCCGGGCACCGCACTCAGGTCGCCGGCCCCCGCGGTGAACTCACGTCCGCGACCATCAATACATTCGAGCGCCAGCACGTTATCCGCTGTACGCCCCCATGCCACCGCGTGCGGGCCGCACGCATTGTTACCGATCATCCCGCCGAACGTGGCACGGTTCTGCGTGGAAGGATCGGGCCCGAAACGCAGTCCGTGCTTGGCCGCCTCACGCTGCAAGTCGCTCATCACCACGCCCGGCTGTACCCGGGCGGTACGCGCCTGCGGATCGATCTCCAAGATCTTGTTCATGTAGCGCGAGAAGTCGAGCACTACGCCCTCGCCCACCGCGTTCCCAGCCACAGACGTGCCACCACCACGCGACGTGAACGGCACACCACGGTCCCGGCACACGGTGAGCGTGGCCGCGACGTCGTCGGCATCTTTCGGGAAGACCACCAGCCGCGGTGGCACCCGGTAGTTCGAGGCGTCCGTCGAATACTCCGCGCGCACGCGAACCGACCCATCAACCTCACCAGAAATACGGGCGGCAATGAGATCAGCGAGTGTGGCCTCGCGAACCGACACGGACATGCTCCCTCCTCAGGCGCATAACACTAGGGCGCCACATAGCAGATCCTAACCCTACCGTGGCGCCCTAGCGCGAATTGCCAGCTTCCGAAACCCCTGAGGGTTACCTCAGATCGTGTTCGGTAAACGGCCCATCCGGCGCATCCGGTGCGCCGCCGGGAGCGTTCTCGCCGGGCTGGCCGCCAAACTCACCGCCGGGCTGGCCGCCTGGGTAACTACCGGGCGCGGGCTTGGCCGCCGCCGACGACATCACCTCAGAGCCGTACTCCTTCGCGGTCGCATAGCCGCTTGCCACGGTCTTTTGCGCCTGCGACAGCGCCGGCGAAAGCCTCTTGCGGAACACAATCAGAAGCACGATAGCAACGATCACGAGCACCCCGATCACGATCATCGTGATGAGGAAACCCTGCGAGGGCCCCGAACCGTAACCGTAAAACTCCGGAAGATAGACGCCGTCGTCGTCGCTCAACGTCTTCGAAAACGTGGCCGTGCCGCCGTCGATCTCCCAAAAGATATCCCTGTCGTCCGTAAACTTGTGGAACGTGCCAAGGTTGATTTCAGCGTCGATCTGCTTCACCGATGCCCCAGACAGCAACGACTGCAAACTGAGATTCAGGCGAACACTATAGTCAGCCCCTAACATCTCCTTGTCATACTCGCTCGCTTCCGCCACGCGCACTGGCGTTCCGGCCCGTGGTCCATCGAGGTATTCCGCGATCGCATCCGCGTTCTCCTCGTTTTCTGCGATCTTGATCGAGTAGGTGCGCTTACCGTCGGCGTCGCTCGTCTTTATCGACCCAACATCCTCGCCTGGGGTGAGTTCTTCTTCGACGACGTCGAGCAACGATTCGTACTGATTCGTATCAAGGACGACGTCGATCTCGAGCGTCCACGCCCGCGACATCGACACGTCCATCTTCACATCCAACGACTCAAAGTTGACGGGCATCGCATAGGTGAATTCAAACTCGCCCGTGCTAGTGCGATATCCCAGCGAGTCAAACAGGAGCTCGTATTGCTCATTGTTGCCCGGGCTCAACACATCGACATCCGCCCAGCAATAGTAGTTCGAGCACAGATTCGAAGGATTCACTTTACCCGCATAGGTTTGTTCCATTTGGAGGTGTCCGGATCGGCGCTCTTGCGTGGCACTGAACTCGGCCATGTCCTCACCGAAAACAGCGTTTAGTTTTGCGTCAACCTCGTCGGCGTCCGCCGCGGTGAACGTCACCGGGCGATGGTAGGCCATGTCATTACTACTGAATAGGGTGCTCGGACCTTCGGTCAGGCCGTCGACGTCGATAGACGCGATCAACTCGTCGTCTAGCTTGTGAAGCTCCTCCTCCGGCTCAGTCCTGCGCGAGAGCCTGACGCCCACCTCGTAAGTGCCATCTTCATTCGGGAGGATGACGACGTCGATACTGTCAAAGCCGTTATCTTTGACCTGGTTAACATCAATACTGCTGCCGTAGAGGGTTTCGTAAGTCTGATCCTTGAACGTGAGCACCGCCGTGTCCTCAGAAAACACTGACGACTTATTCGACTCGTCAATAATCCCATCTTCCACGAGCCCGTTCGCAACCCACTCCAAAAGCGACCTCGACGAGTAGCTTTCAGAAAACCGGAAACCGCTCTTGAGCCGTCCGTCCGTCTCTTCAAATTCGAGATACGGCTCGTTCAAATCGCCGCCAGCTTCCAGCAGGGCTTTGACTTTGGACTCGTAATCGTCAAGCGAGGTGAACGTCAGGGTAAACGAGCCGGTGACGACGTCGTCGCCCACCGTCAACCCGGAATACTCCAGCTGCTCAGGCAAATGCTTTTTGATCGACGCGTCCACGGCCTCGAAGCCGCCCTGAATGTTCTCCTCCATCGACTCATCACGCTCAACCGTGAACTCGATGACCCGGGTTCCCGACCCGTCCTCATTCAGTGTCAGATTCGTATTCAGCTTGGCGCCACATGCCGACAGGAAAACCATGAGCGCCGCGATGAGCGCGAACAGCTTGATACGGCTACGCGGCTTGTGACTCGTTGTGCGCGCTATTTCAGTCATGATCTCACCAGCAATTCAACGATGATGAACAACACCAGCGCCACGGCCACGTTAGCCGCACCGACGCACAGCGTGTGTGGGATAAGCATCGACTTTTTAGCGCGGCCCAGCGAGTTCATCCCCACGTAAAGCGCGATCTCCGCCATGAAGCCGGTCATCAATCCGAGAAGCACCAGGATCAACATCGCCAACGCGAACGTGGCGACGCTCGGGATGATGCCAAAGACCGAGGCGAGCGCGAAAACGAAAATGACCGGGGTGACCGCGACCGCCCACACCGTAGCACTCTGATCGAACGACACCGGAAGCTTACTTATCCTCAGCGCGCCGTGCGCGGCCACCGCACGAGCAAAGAAAATCAGAGCGCCGAGAAAAATACCCGAAACAAAGAAGCTCAGGCCCGCACCGAACGCGCTTCCCACCGCACTCGAGCCCGTCAGCTGCACAAACACCGAGTTGACGCCGCGGGCTGCACTCACGCCACTGCCGAAAGAAAGCAGACCAACGAGAACAACGTAAAGGCACGCCACTGCACGCCAATACCACTTGTGCTGCGCGGCCACGCCAAAGGCCTGCACCAGCTGCCCCTTCACGATCAGGCTAAGCACCGCGGGTACCGCCTTGAACGCTCCTCCGATCGTTGATGCCGGGTCTGCTGGCGGCGCAGGCGGCGCTACCTGTGCGGGAGGTGCTGCCGGTGCGGGAGGTGCTGCCGGTGTGCCATCCGCGTATGGTGCCGGCATTCCGCCTGGCTGTTCCGACTGAGGCTGCGCCGGTTCCGGCTGCGGCTGCGGGTTTGGGGCTCCCGGCTGGAACCGCGCGGTCTCCGGGTTTGCTGCCTCAGGCTGCGGCTCCGGGTTTGCCTGTTCCGGCTGTGCATCCGGGTTTGCCGGCTGCGGCTGCGCCTCCGGTAGTGGCTGGGTAAGGTTCTGATCCGAATTTGTAGGCTCTTGGCCAGGCAAGTTTTCTTTTTCCACAGGACTGCCTTTCGTATTTTAAAAACTGTGCTGCGTGTATCAGTTTCAAACTATGGTCTTGAGTGGAATGAGTCAAGGCAGTCCCACCCCTCGACCTCGGCAAAACTGCTATATAAGCAAAAACGCGGATGGTGGCCCGGCCGCATCGGCCACAGCCACCATCCGCGTCGTTAGTTCGAGCTTTTACTCGGTCGGTACGAACTGCGTGATGTACGTGGTTTCGTTCTCCACCGCAGCGCGGCCGGCCTCAAGGCGGGCAATCGGCACGCGGAACGGCGAGCACGACACGTAGTTCAAGCCCACCTTTTCGAAGAAGTGGATCGACTGCGGATCGCCACCATGTTCACCGCACACGCCGAGCTTGATCTCGGGATTCGTCTTGCGGCCACGGGCCACGGCGATGTCCACGAGCGGGCCAACTCCACCCAGGTCGATGGATTCGAACGGCGAGACGCCGAAGATTCCGTAGTCGAAGTAGTCGTTGAAGAAGGCGCCTTCCACGTCGTCGCGCGAGAAGCCCCAAGCGGTCTGCGTCAGGTCGTTCGTGCCGAACGAGAAGAAGTCAGACTCACCGGCGATCGTGTCAGCCGAGATCGCTGCGCGTGGCAGTTCGATCATGTTGCCGATCGGGATGTCCAGCTTCACGCCGGTCTCCTCTTCGACTTCCTTGAGCACTTCTACGGCCATGTCGCGTACGATCTGCATTTCGCGCACGGAGCCGATGAGCGGAACCATGATCTCCGGCTTCGGATCCTTGCCGTCCTTGATCAGGCGGGCAGCGGCCTCGGAGATCGCGCGCACCTGCAGGCGGATAAGGCCGGGGATCTTCAGGCCGAGGCGCACACCGCGCAGGCCGAGCATCGGGTTCTGTTCGTGGTTCTGGCGGACGGCCGTGAGAAGTTCACGCTCTTCGTCCGTGATTTCTTCGCCCTTGGCTTCCTTGACCGCAAGGTCAACGGACAGTTGCGTGAGGTCCGGCAGGAACTCGTGCAGTGGCGGGTCAATCAGGCGTACGGTGACGGGCAGGCCATCCATCGCGTCGAAGATACCCACGAAGTCTTCACGCTGGTGTGGCAGCAGCTTTTCGAGTGCGGCCTTCTGCGCGGCGTCGTCCTTCGCGAGGATCATTTCTTCGACGAGCTTGCGGCGGTCACCGAGGAACATGTGCTCGGTACGGCACAGGCCGATGCCTTCGGCCCCGAAGTCGCGGGCGGCCTTCGCATCTTCCGGGCTGTCGGCGTTGGCGCGCACGTTCATGCGGCGAACCTCGTCAGCGTGTGTGAGGATGCGGTCGACGGCGTGCACGAGTTCCTTCGCGTCGTCGTCGGTCGCTGCGGCCAATCCGGCGTCGAGCCCCTTGGTCAGGTAGGCGGTCACCGGCGAATCCGTCACAGGTACTTCGCCTTCGAATACTTCACCGGAGGCGCCGTCGATAGCGATGACGTCGCCGACCTTGTACTGTTTGCCGGTGGACTTCACGTCCATCGTGCCGGCGACTTCGTCGATGACGAGGTCGTCAGCGCCGACTACACAGCAGCGGCCCATACCGCGGGCGACGACGGCGGCGTGCGAGGTCTTGCCGCCGCGCGCGGTGAGGATACCTTCGGCGACGACCATGCCCTGCAGGTCGTCCGGGTTGGTTTCCCGGCGTACGAGGATCACCTTCGCGCCCGCCTTGGTGCGTGCCACGGCCGTTTCGTTGTCCATGACGATTTCGCCGACGGCGGCACCCGGCGACGCCGGCATACCCCGCGAGATCTCGATCTTGTCCGCATCCTTGTCAAACTGCGGGAAGAGCAGCGCGGTGAGCTGGTCGCCTGTCACGCGAGTAACGGCCTCGTCACGGGTGATGAGGCGCTCGTCAACGAGCTGGTCGGCGATGCGGAATGCCGCGGCGGCGGTACGCTTGCCCACGCGGGTCTGCAGCATCCACAGTTTGCCGCGCTGCACGGTGAACTCGATGTCGCACAGGTCACGGTAGTGCGTTTCGAGTCGGTCCATAATGCCGAGCAGTTCGTCGTACGACTTCTTATCCAGCTCGCCGAGTGCCGACAGCGGCAGAGTGTTGCGGATGCCGGCCACCACGTCCTCGCCCTGAGCGTTCTCAAGGTAGTCGCCGTAGACGCCCGAGTGGCCGGTGGAAGGATCGCGGGTGAAGCACACGCCGGTACCGGAGCCTTCGCCCATGTTGCCAAACACCATGGTTTGCACGTTGACGGCGGTGCCGATGTCGTTCGGGATGTGTTCGCGACGGCGGTAGATGATTGCGCGCTCGGTATTCCACGAGTTGAACACGGCTTCGATGGCCAGGTCGAGCTGGGTGCGCGGGTCTTGTGGGAAGTCCTTACCGGTGTCCTTCTTGATGATCTCCTTGAATTCGGCGACGAGGCGCTTGAGATCGTCCGTCGTCATGTCCGGATCGCCGGCGTAGCCCTTCTCGTCCTGTAGGGCGTGGAGCGCGTCGGCGAACGGTTCGCCTTCAATACCAAGGACGGTCTTGCCAAACATTTGCAGCAGGCGGCGGTAGGAATCCCATGCGAAACGATCATCGCCAGACTGTGTGGCGAGGCCAACCACCGACTCGTCGTTGAGGCCGATGTTGAGCACGGTTTCCATCATGCCCGGCATGGAGAACTTCGCACCCGAACGCACCGACATGAGCAGCGGATCTTCCGGATCGCCCAAGTTCTTGCCCATTACTTCTTCAACCTGGCGGATCGCCTTGGTGACCTGCACCGACAGTTCCTCAGGTTCCTTCCCTTCACGCAGATAGGTACGGCAAGCTTCCGTGGTGATCGTGAATCCGGGTGGAACCGGCAGGCCAAGCTTCGTCATTTCGGCGAGGTTGGCGCCCTTACCGCCGAGCAGATCTTTTTGATCCTTATCGCCCTCGGTAAAGTCGTATACGTACTTCGTCATCTTCCCTCCGTTGGGATTGTTTGTACTTCGGGTGGCATGTATTGCGCGGCGGCTTCGGTACCGCCACGCACCTGCTTTAATCTACCACTGGACACGTTCCAATATCGACCTTGGTCCTACCCGTGTATTGGTTCGCCGACCAGCTGAAACCGCAGCTTGGATTCCCGTGGCGACGCGGCGTAAGTAGCGCTGACGACGCCGTCGCCCGGCTCTCCTTCCGTCCCGGCTAGTCTTCGACTTCAACCTTTTCGCCGCGCACGAGCTTGCCGGACGATCCTGCGCCGAGCTTTTCTAAGGCGAGGCGGCCAACGAGCTGCTGGTTCGTCGTCGTACGTTCCGAACGCGCGCCGGAGATGAACGAGGTGAACCAGCTGAGTAGCGTGCCGATTTGGCTCTTGAAGCCGACGATGTAGAGCAGGTGGAGGAAGCACCAGGCGAGCCAGGCGAAGAAGCCGGTGAATTCGAGTTTGCCCATTTGGACCACGGCTTTGAAGCGGGAGATGGTGGCCATGGAGCCCTTGTCATTGTAGGAGAACTTTTCGGGGGCGGGCTTGCCGGCCAGGCGGGCTTTGATGACTTTCGCGGCGAACACTGCCGATTGGATGGCGCCCTGTGCGACGCCGGGCACGCCCGGGAAGCTCATCATGTCACCCAGCACGAAGATTTCGGGATGGTCGGCGACGGTGAGGTCGTCGTTGACGATGACTCGCCCGGAGCGGTCGAGTTCCACGCCGGTCTGTTCGGCCAGGGTTTCGGTGAGTTCGGAGCCCTTGACGCCTGCGGCCCACACCTTGCAGTACGCCTCGACGGTGCTGACCTCGCCGTCCTTGTTCTTGAGGGTGAGCGAGTCCTTGTCGAGGTCGGTGACGAACGTGTCCATGACCACTTCGATACCGAGCTTTTCGAGTTCTTTGCGGGTCTTCTTGCCCAGTCTTTCACCGAAAGCGGGCAGCGGGTAGGCTGCGCCGTCGATGAGGAGCACGCGGGCGTCGTCGGGATCAATGTTGCGGAACTCGTTCTTGAGGGTTTGTGAAGCGAGCTCGCGAATCTGGCCGGCCATCTCCACGCCGGTTGGGCCGGCTCCCACCACAGCGAAGGTGAGGAGCTTTTCACGTTCGGCCGGGTCCAGCTCGTTTTCTGCCTTTTCGAAGGAGTCGAAGATGCGGGCGCGGATCTCCAGCGCGTCGTCGATGGTCTTCATGCCGGGCGCGAACACGGCGAAGTGGTCGTTGCCGAAGTAGGACTGCCCGGCGCCAGCGGCCAGCACGAGCGTGTCATATTCCGTTTCGTAGTTGGTGTTGTGGTTGCGCCACAGCACTTTCTTGTTCGCGACGTCGATATCCTCGACAAGGCCGAGGCGCACCTCGACATTCTGTTGCCGCTGCAGGATTTCGCGGGTGGTGGGCGCGATATCGCCCTCGGACAGGATGCCCGTGGCCACCTGGTAGAGCAGCGGCTGGAAAAGGTGGTGGCTGGTCTTAGCGATGAGCGTGATCTTCACGTCCGCCCTCTTGAGTTTCTGGGCCACTTTCAGGCCTGCAAATCCGGAACCGACGATGACGACGCGGTGTTGTGCCACGAATACTCCCCTCAAATTACGCAAGTCAATGCTAGCGAAAATCCGGCGCTGGCCTCCGTAAACGTGACGAGTTTCCTATCCGAGCCGGGCTGGGGCGCGCTTGCTAGTCTGGAGGCGTGACCGTCTTGCTCGCCATTATTTACGCCGCGTTTATTTCGCTGGGTTTGCCCGACGCCGTGGTCGGCGCAGCCTGGCCGTCGATGCACGGCGATCTTGGCGCGGATGCCGCGGGCGCGGCGGTGGTCAACGCGATGGGGATTGCGGCGACGATCGCGATGTCGTTCGCCTCCGGGGCGTTGCTGCGGCGCTTTGGCACGTTTCGAGTATGTGCGGGTTCGATTTTGTTAACAGCGACGGCGATGGCCGGGTACGCGGTGGCACCCAACTTTGCGTGGCTGCTGGCGTTCGCCGTGCCGCTGGGGTTGGGCGCCGGCGCGATTGACACGGCGCTCAACGCGTTCGTGGCCGTGCGCTATTCGGCCCGCCACATGAACTTCCTGCACGCTTCGTGGGGAATCGGCGCGGCGGCCGGGCCGTTGATCGTGGCGTTCTGGCTGCACAACACCGGCCAGTGGCGCCCGGCCTACTGGACGATTGCCGCGCTGCAGCTGGTGCTGTTTGGCGTGTTCCTGGCCTCGCGGAAAATGTGGGAACGGCCGGTGGAGGCGCCAGCGAGTGAGGGTGCTGATAATGCCGATGCTGGCGAAGAAGCTGACGGTGATCTGGATCCCAACGCGGGCGCCGAACTGGGCGCCGAGGCGTGCAGTGAACGAACGGGCGCCGAGCGTGGGGGCGCCGAGCTAGCGCAGAACCCTGACACCGAGCGTGGGGGCGCCGAGCTAGCGCGCCTGCCGTGGTATCGGATGCCAAACCTGCCGGTGATCTTGGTGGGCTTCTTTGGGTACTCGGCGGTAGAAATGTCGCTGGGGCTGTGGGGCGCCACCTATCTGGTGGAACGTTTCCAGATGCACGTGGACCTGGCGGCGGCCGGTGGCGGAGCGTTCTTCATCGGGATCACGGCGGGAAGGTTCGTGGCCGGGCTGGTATCGCATAGGCTGACCAACCAGCAGCTGCTGCTCGCCGGGGCGGGTGTGCTGGCCGTGGGTGTGGCGCTGCTGTTTATCCCGGTGCCGGCCGTGAGTCTGGCCGGGCTGGCCGTGGCCGGGTTCGGCTGCGGGCCGATCTTCCCGATGATGTTGCAGGAGACGACTGCTCGCTTCGGCTCAGCGAACACCGAGCGGATGATGGGCATCCAAATGGGCTTTTCGTATACGGGCATGCTCGTGGCGCCGCCGCTGGTGGGCTTGGCGCTCACGCGGGTGACGACGCTGGCGCTCCCCGCCGCGGCACTAGCCTGCACGGCCTGCGTAGCGGGAAGTGTGTATGTGGTAGCCCGCCAGCTTAGGTGCGCATAGTGTTTGAGGAAGAAAGGCTTGAACGAAAACGCTTCACATCACCCACCGCCCTTACCCACCTCTGTCAAATCCTCAAAGCCGACGACATGGAAAACACAATCAGCCGGCCCAAGGACCTAATCCTTAAACAGACAAATAAATATGCCCCATACTAGGGTCTGGTTCATTCTGCCAGAAATTCCCTCTACGACATTACCGATCGCCCAGGTTGAAGCCGGTGAGATTCTAGTATTTTCGAGGGCCTCCTAACTCCTTTTGGACTAGTTGAACACCAACTTTCCAGTCGTCAAAACGTGGCCCATCTATGCCGCAGTTGTACTCGTGCGAGAACACGAAAGTCGTGATTCCTTTCTTCCGAAGCAATTCAATATTTGAGGGCGAATCTTCTATATACAGATCTGCATTAATGTCATCTTTCACGCTGGAAAAACAGATAGAACCAAACGGGATTTTCCGATCATCAAGCCAATGGGCTGTATCCGAAATAATTTGAGCGTGGCTACCACCGAAGGTCAATCGATGGGTAACAATGCGAATGTGATAGCCAATATCGGATAGCTCCTTAACTGCTTCAGCAGCTCCGGGGATAACCGGAAGCTTTCTGTAAAGACCGGAAATCACCGCCTGCTTATGGTACCTATGATATGAATCGTAATCCTTGAATGGCCAACCGCTTTCTGAAAGATCGTAGTGTTGGGGGGTAGGAAATTCGCTGGCCGGATGCCCTGTTTCATTCATCATGTAGTCCCTAAACCCCGAGATGTAGTCAGCGCAAACTCCATCAAGATCGATTGCAATAATTAGACGGTTTAAATCGGTCATTTCACTCCTCGCATTGTATTTATGTGATTTGACACTGGGGTGAAAATCGCGAATGTATTCCTTAAGAATTCTAGGGTTTTTCGATGGTTCTAACCCCATTGGCGTTCTCTCCATTAAATGCCTTTTCATTTTTGTCAGATATCCGGCCGTAAGATAGTGAACGTCATAGGGTCCCGTTTCTGTCAGCGCAATCGTCTGATAGCGACTCTGGCGTGAGTTAATGTTGCGCACTTGATAATCTTCAACTTCAGACAATCTCCCAACTTCTTTTTTTAAGTCTTTGTGCTTTTTATTCGTTCGAAAATTGCAGAATCCGAATAACAGTATGAAAACAGCGCTAATGCAAAAGATCGCAACCTTATGCTGAGCGTGGTTACGACTTAACAGAAAGGCGCATATGATGTTTATAAAAGCGAAAATAAACATGACTAGGATTCGAATGTTTGTATACCTAAGCACCCTATGTTCAATTTCGCTGCGGCCGGTAGTAAATAAAATCGCGGCATAGATCGCAAGTATCAGTGTCGCAGCGCCAAAAAAATTACTCCAGGCCGGAGCTCCAGATTCTTCTTTCAAGAGTTGGATTAACAAAATTGCCGCAGAACCCAGCAGAGTAGCTATTGAGGCGCGGTTCGCACCAGCGACATTCGGTATCAACTGAACTGCGTATGAGCCGACGGTTCGCAACCAATCGCTGCTCGGGCTAATGTGAATTATTCCCGGTGAGGTCCTGTAAGAGTCCCGTCTATGAGCTTTTTGGCTAAGATTGGAACTCTCTGAAAAAGATCCCTGCCGCTCGCTATCGTTACGTGACGCTATCTTAATTTCTGCGAACGTTAAAATGTCCGAGTACTCCGATTCATAACCATTACTCTCATTGCCTGTCATTGAATAAACGCCTGCGATTACAAGATTTTGTGGCGGATTGAATTCAATGTGGGCACTCTCAGCAGAGCATAGAGAAACGTCAAAGTTATATAGACTCCCTTTTTCGTCGCTAAAAAATCGCTTAATAGTTTCCCACGCGGTTGATGACCATAATTTCATCGAGTCATAGCAGCTCTTAAACTTCGAAGAATCTCTAACGTGAGTGGAATTTCTTGCCGGAGAATCCCTCTTGTCTGAGTCAAGGTTCGGTTCAATATCAGATGACATTTTGAAAACGGCTCGCACTTGGCCCGCTTGTTGGGAAAACTGCTCATCTTGCTCTCGCGCATATACGTCACCTTCGGGCGTTACGACAGCCG
Organism: Trueperella bialowiezensis; assembly: GCF_900637955.1. Lineage (NCBI taxonomy): Bacteria > Bacillati > Actinomycetota > Actinomycetes > Actinomycetales > Actinomycetaceae > Trueperella > Trueperella bialowiezensis. The sequence goes on along the minus strand of NZ_LR134476.1, from coordinate 1,465,180 downwards.
AAAGATAGCTCAGTGAAACTGCGCTCATTAGAATGCAAAATAGCTCTCGCGCTACTAGATCGTTTTTATTGTCTTTATGCGCCTCGCGAAAGGGTTCAATATAGGTCTCAAGCAGACTCAAAATGAGGATCAAAATTGCAGGAGAAGAGTCAACGGCACGAATTTCTACGCGTTGTTCGTGCTCATAAGCTTCTTTTCCGGACTTCTCTGAAGTGAAAATGGGCCATACTGTCAAAAAGAACGAACGCAGGGGGCGCCCATGCCTGAGCGCTGAGATTATACTTGCGACGGTTCCGAAAGCCTCGTGTCGATGGACATCTTGTTTAGCAGCGAGTTGACCTTCATGCGAGGCACTGTAATCAGTTTGACTCGATGTGATCACTTGCCAAATAGCTATCTTTACAAGCTTCTCACCAAGGGTTTCGCTATTTACGGAACCTGAATCGCGCTGGTGGTCAGAAGACGCCCAAATATCATGCTCTTTGAGGAAATTGTCTACAATCTCATCAATCTGGTTGTCCTTGCTAAGTTTACACAAGGCACTGTAGGTGAGTAGAGCGTTTTCGAGGAACCCTACGCTACTTCTCGTATTTCCATCAGGGCCCGATATCCCCAAATTCACGATCGGCCCCTTACGGAGAAAAGTCAGCGGTACTATCACCCCTGTCATATTAGATTCTTCATCAATAGCTTTGGCGATGTATGAATACCTGAGACCGTCACGTACTGGCAGACAGAGATCGAAAGAAATTCTTCTTCGAGATCTACCATCGGGCTGAACAGTGACTTGTTCAACCCTTCGCTTAACCCAATTCCAATCTGTAATCAGCGGAAGTATCGCCTCTCCAACGATCGAAAGAGGCTGAGGAGTTGGGTGGCATTTTTTCGGATTCATACGATCGTCAGCGTATTGCTTAACAGACTGGGCAAGCTGTTTGGCCTCACAGCCCAACAGCCTTTCCAGATGTCCGAGTTGCTCTCGAACGAATTCGCGCCAGCTTTCTATTGATGAGGATGCCATAACTAGGAACCCGCTTTACTCTTTCTTCGATAGTCACATTCGTCGCCACTACACAACTCGCAGCGCATTTTCGACACTCTAAATGTCAAGCTTAAGCTCATAATACACGGCCCCTATGCGCGAATGAAGTGTACACCGGTTACGTGTATCATTGTTACGTATCTGCAATCCGCGATTGGCCGGCTGCACGCTCGGAGGCGGTCATCGTTCTCAACCTTCTAATCAGCAGACAGGCTCAACTGACTCTACATAGTGCCTAACGTCGTGTCACTATAAGCAACCCTTGTCCATACGATAACTTATCGCACTTTTTAAGAGCGTACTTTACCGATAAAACAGCCCGAACTCAGATAGCCGAACAGCGACCTGGTAGCTTTCGATGTGCCGACGCACGGCACAGTCAGGCGTAGCTGTCAGTAGGAAACCGAGAACTCTGATGGCCACCCTAGCCCCGCCGAGTCTCACGAGCACCAGGAACGCCGCTATTAGCTGCTCTAACGTCTGTTTCAGTCGACTTACCATTACGCGCGGATGAAGCTCCCGCCCACATATACCGTATGACGCCCATAATTCCAACCAGACATTAATCACACGGATAAGATCTTATTAAAGATCCATTTGATGTAGAGTTTTTCCATGGCCGAACCATTACGCGAAAATGACGAGATCCTTCCACTTCCGAGAATTGCAGGTGGTTTCTCCACGATCCTTGCAGATCCACCGTGGCGTTTTGCAAACCGCACTGGCAAGGTCGCCCCGGAACATCGCCGCCTCGACCGCTACTCGACTATGGATCTTGACGCAATCAAATCACTGCCCGTCAGCGACGTCGCAGCCAAAAATGCACACCTCTACTTGTGGGTGCCAAATGCGCTTCTACCAGACGGTCTCGAAGTCATGAAATCATGGGGTTTTCGATATGTTAGCAACATAATTTGGGCTAAACGCCGAAAAGACGGCGGCCCAGACGGACGAGGCGTAGGTTTTTATTTTCGTAACGTCACAGAGATGATTCTCTTTGGCGTCAAAGGAAAAATGCGAACACTCCAGCCGGGGCGTAGCCAGGTGAATATGATAGAGACTCGCAAACGAGAGCACTCCCGTAAGCCAGATGAACAATACAACCTAATTGAGTCTTGCTCTCCCGGCCCTTTCCTTGAGCTATTCGCACGTAATCCACGCGACGGATGGACAGTCTGGGGGGATGAATCTGATGGCGAAGTGCGAGGTAAAGTACACCGCGGATATGCTGGCGGTGAAATATTCCCTCCAATCCCACCAAACAGGCGACTACCTCAAGCAGTAATGGAGGAAATCGCCGCAAAAATAACTGGCCTTTATGAGCAGAACATGAGCATTCGAGAAATAGCTGCTGTCACAGGCTATTCCATTCAGCGTGTGAGAAACCTACTAAAAGAGGGTGGAGCTGAGATCCGCCGTCCAGGCGCTCAAAAACGGGATTAGCATCCGGCTAATTTCAATACTGTCCCGTCAGAGAACTCGAAATTATTCACGTCACTGCATGGAAGATTGCTAACCTTTTCCGGTTCAATTCCAATGCATAACAAAGGACACTGGCCGCCTGCACCGATATTGATCATTGGGATAAGCTTATTCCAATGAGTCGTCGAAGTCCCATACTTTGAGGATGGGTAGTGCCCTTCTGTTCCAAGGTAGTAAAGCAGTTCCTGTAGTCGAGGCCCACGAGTAACAATAACACCAACGGCAATAACTCCCTCACGGTGGAGAGCCTGAAAATTGTTGAGGTCACGATGAAAGAATGGATCCTTATTGTTCCACTCCATTTCCACTGCGACTCCCGGATAGCCGCCGTCGTCACCCATCGAAAACACATCGATCTCATGGTTACGGACTTTAAAGATTGGCTTTCCATCAACAGCTTTCTCAATCGTCACATTGTGCTCATGCCAACCGCGCCTCTTTAAACCATCATCGTGGCGTTTCGTATGCCGCGCTCGAGAACCGCCACCCACCAAAATGTCTTCTTCGTAATCAATATAGTACTCTTCAAGGTTGTTTACAATCTCTTGGAATCTCTGCGGGAACGCGTCCCTAAGAATGATGTCGGCATACCTCGTCACGCCGTAAGTAAACCCATCCGGAAGATCTACCGTTGGTTGCCAGACAACTCCTGGGAGATCTTCCTCCGCAAACATTTCGTCTCGTTTCATATACGAAGCATATCTGTTTATACGATTCCATAAGGCAAGGCAATAGCTTTCTCACGAAGGCCCGTATCAATTCCAATCGTCTCCAAACATGGAGTGGGCAAGTTTGCCCGAGCAAAAGGTCAGGACCCTTTACACCCCGCCGACACACGGTCAACTACAGGATATGAATGCAGCGCACGGCCGAACTCAGTCCTGCCGCCGTTCAGTGTCAGACTCTTAAACGTACTTTCTACTCCCACTAACCGGCTCTGTCTCAACGTCCCGTATCCTTGGAAGTAGGCGAAGGGACTCACATGGTCATCTGGTTAATGGGACGGCGCATCGGCATCGGCTTTACCGCGCTGGCTATCGGCGCAGGCATTCTCATCCTCGTCGTCGGGCTGGCGCTCGGCGGGGCCGGCCTGATCGTCGGCCCGCTCGTCGGCGTTCTCACCACCGCCGCACTCTTAACCGCCGGCCTGCCGCCACTACTCATCTCAAATTCGCACATCAAGGCCTACCGCCGGGTCGCCGCCAACGGGCCGCGCATCACCGCCGTCGTCGATGGCGTCTACGAGCAATACATCCACCCCGCCAACTATATTCAAAGCAAAAGAATGTGGACCGTACACGCCTACGGCCCCACGCTGCACGGCGGCGAACGGCCCTACACCGAAATCATCGGCGAAACCATGCCACGGGTCCGCCGCGGCGACCACATCACCATCGCCGTCGACCCGTCCAATCCCAACACATTCGCCATGCTCATCCCCGACACCGCGCAGTACCACGGCCAACGCTGGTAGCAACGCCAGCGAACGATAGGCTAGAGGCATGGATTATTCCCTTCGCAAGTTCGCGGTTCTCACGGCCCTCGCCCCCATCGTCTTCCTCGGCGGCGCCATCATCCTTCTCTTCGGCATATGGCAAGGCATTTCGGACATGGTGCCCGTGGGTGGCGTGATCCTCGTTCTCGGCATCCTCATGGGGATATCCAGCTTCGTGGCATTCTCCCGCGCACGGCAACGCTTCGTCGCCCGCGAGGCCCGGCTGCTCACATGCCCGCGCATCACAGCGCGTGTCACGCGCGTGGTGCCCAACCCGGACGTTATTATCAACGGCCAACACCCGTGGATGGTCGAGGCTAAGGATAACGACGGCGCCACCTACACCCAGACCTTCTCCTTCACAAAGCCCAGCGTGCAAGAAGGCCACCGAGTAGACATTGGGATCGACCCGGACGATCCAGCGCAATACCTCATCATCATTCCCGAGATGCTGCAAGAACAGAATCGACACCTAGCACAGGCGCACGGCGCAACCACGGAAGGGGAAGCAGATGAATAGGCGAATGGCGCTAGCGATAGTCGGCGCGGTACTGGCCCTGTTCGGCGTTTTCGCCGCGGTACTCATCTTCACCGATCACCGCGGCAGCGGCACCTCCTTTCCATGGGGCTTCATGGCTGTGGCGGGCGCCTTCGTCGTCGGCGGGTGCGGGCTCGCGCTCTACAACCTGCGGGCCAATGCTGCAGATTCCCAGCTGGTCGAAAGCGGAATCCCCTACTGGGGCGTGGTCACCGCAATCGAACGTAAGGTGCAATCAGCGATCTCCGGCAAGACGCACTACGTGCTCACCGCCACCGGCACGCACGGCTCGGACACCCGGGCGTTCACGAAAGTCTACGAAGGCGTGCGGCCCTTCCTCGACGAGGGCCAAGAGGTGACGATTTACGTAGATCGCGAAGATCCGGAGCGCTTCGTCATCAAACGCTAAGCAAAACCGGGAGCTAATAATTGAGATTTGCCGAAACGTTGCTCGTATAGTGCAGCAAGCCCGAAAACCTCAATCTGAATCCCGGTCGACCACACTAGACGTCAGCAAAAAGCGCCCGAACCGCCCTCTTATCCACCTTCGAGCCCGGCGTCAGCGGAATGGCAGGCACTCGCCGGAAATATACTGGCACCTGATAGCGTGCCAGCCGCTTATTAAGCGCTTCCTTCAGCTCTACCTCGCTGGTTTCCTCGCCGTCGCGCAACACTACTGCAGCGGCCGCGACCTCACCATAAAAAGGATCCGGCACGCCCACCACGCAGGCGTCCTCCACGCCATCCAGCCTGCGCAGCTCTTCCTCGACATCAATACACCAGATTTTCTCGCCGCCTCGGTTAATCATGTCTTTCTTCCGATCCAACACGTAGATGTACCCGCCGGGAGTCGCTCGCCCGATGTCGCCGGTCCGCAGCCAGCCGTCTTCGCTGAGAGCCTCGGTTTCTAGCCCGTCATATCGGCGCGCAATATTCGCACCACGTAGTACGATCTCCCCCACTTCCCCGATGGGCAGCTCGGTGTCGTCATCACAAATCATCACGTCAAGGCCCGGAATTGGCATGCCTGAGCTACCGAGATCCGCAGACGTCGCTGCATCGCACGGAAACACGAACGCGGGAGAACACGTCTCGGTAAGCCCGTAGACCGTGCGGAACTGCATGTGCGGCATCCACTCATGCAATTCAGCAATCCGCGTGACCGGCATGTGCGCCGCTCCGCATGCCATTTTCTGTACGGAGGGCAGCTGCGGGAATCGGTCGCGTTCCTCAAGCATCATGGCGAACACCGTAGGCGACGCGTGCACGAAACTCACCCCAGACGTGTAAATCTCTTTCACGAACGGCCTGCCCTCCATCCGCTTTTGAATATGTATCGCCCCGCCTAGATACACGAACAGACCGATAATCGCGATCATGCCCGTCACATGGTAGATCGGTACGGCGATAATCGTGGTGTCATCGCTCGACAAGTCCAGCACGCGCGCGTAACTGCGCACCGCGTGCACAGCATTCATGTTTGTCAGCAGCACGCCTTTGCTCAGCGACGTCGTTCCCGACGTAAACAGCAGCACCGCGTCGTTTTCGATCACCGGCATGGGCACGCCTTCCAGTCCGTGGGGCGTGTGCCAAGAGGGCAGTCCAGCTGCGCACGTATTCGACGACGTCGTTATCACCGGCATGTCCGCGAACCAGTCGGCTTGTTCGGGTTGGCATACGACAAGGTCAAGCCGCGCCCGCTCGCTGAGCGCGTCGATCTCGGCACGCCGGAACTTGCCCGGAAGCGGCACGATAATCGCACCCAGCCGGTTGGTGGCATAGAAGACGGTGATGAAATCGATCCCGTTATCGAGCAACACCCCCACCCGCTTCCCTGTGGTGATCGCGTAGCGCTGGGCGAGGTAGCCCGCAAATCCATCCACGAGCTCCCGCACCTGGGCGAACGTGAACCGGTTGCCGTCTTCGGCATAGATCGCGATCTTGTCCGGAAACTTCGCAGCCGTGTCGGCCAGGGTTTCATAAAGCGACTGTGGGCCGGGCACATAGGTGCGCACCGTGCGGTTATATACCTTAACCTCACGTATATCTGCGGTGATATCAGAAGGCCAGAGGGTATCGCCTACGATCATGGTTTTTCCTCCTTACAGTCTTGTTGAGTTAAGTGCCGAGACTCCGAAACGCTAGTCGCAAGGATTCGACAGGTCATACGCACGGCTTCAAAAAGCGACTTCTCCGCGTTAGCCAGAGCATCGGCAAGCGTGCCCACTTTCCGAACCGTCGGCACGATGGCCGAAAACCCAGCGTCGTGGAGTTCTTCTACTCCGTGTCCAAGATTTCCGGCGAACGCGATCGTGGGGATTCCCTGTTCACGCGCGGCGCGCATAACGCCCCAAGGGGTTTTGCCGAATTTTGTTTGAAAATCTATGGAGCCTTCACCGGTGAAAACAATGTGGGCATTGCGTAAGTGTTCGCCGAGGCGCACGGTGTCGATCACCAGCTCGACGCCGCGGCGCGGTGTGGCACCGAATAGTGCCATGAAGGCAGCCCCAAGACCTCCGGCTGCGCCTGCGCCGGGCGTTTTCGATATCTGCGTGGGCGCATGTGCGACGCCAGCCTGCTGTGCGTGTGAGTCCAACAGATCGCCCCACACCGCGAGCGCGGAGTCGAAAATGCTGACGTCGGTTTCGCTCAACCCTTTTTGCGGCCCGAAGACGGCGCTCGCTCCGTTGGGGCCTGTGAGCGGATTATTAACGTCGCAGGCGAGCGTGATCTCAACGGCTGCCCAGCGTGGGTCGAGCCCACTCACGTCTAGGCGTTGTGCACGAGCTAACTCGAGGGGGCGATCCGCAAGCGACTCACCCTGAGAATCGAACACTCTGACGCCAAGTTCGCGTGCCATCCCCCATCCGCCGTCGTTAGTTGCCGAACCGCCGAGACCCACGATTATTCTTGCTGGTTCGAGGTCGAGGATGTGGGTAAGTAACTGGCCGACGCCGCGGGTGGTGGCGGAGCGCGGGTCGCGATCTGCGGCGGCGATGTGTTCAATGCCTGCCGCTTGTGCGATTTCGACGACGGCGAGCCGCTCGGCTGGAATCCATCCGAAATGTGCCTCACGGGAGTGGCCGAGCGCATCGGTGACCGCTGCCGTGCGAAGCTCACCGGCGAGGGCGTCAACGAGGGACTGCGTTGTGCCCTCGCCGCCGTCGGCCATGGGGATCTCGAGGCATTGCGCATCGGGGAAGACGGCGTGAACGGCGTCAGCCATGATGCTTGCTACCCGAGCGGCCGACATCGTTCCCTTGAACGAATCCGGAGCAAGAACGAATTTCATTATCTCTCCCTTGAGGTGCTGGCAAAGTGGTCAGCCTGCTCGTGCTGTGCATAGCGACTGGCCGACCTTTGGCGGGCGGTGTGGGAGCTGGTGGAGGACCAGCTCCCACACATTTGAGATAGCTAAGTATCCCGCCAACGAGAGGCGCCCATCTCTCACGTGTTGGATGTGTCGAACAAAAGTGTCTAGTTGGTCGAGTCCTCCTTTACTTCGAGCGTTCCCTTTGGAATGAACAGTTGCAAGACCACTCCGAGAATTGCACATCCTGCCATGAACAGGAACGTGTAGTTGTAGCCCGCGGCAGCTTCCCAGCCACCGCCGAGCCCGATCAACCATCCCATGAGAATCGGGGCAAGTCCGCCACCGATAAACATTGCAGTAGTGATGAACCCGTTTGCTGTTCCATGCGCTCCATCCGGAGCATTATCTGTAGCCGCAGCGTAGTACACCGGCCAGACTGCGTTTGCTACCAGCCCAAAGAACAGTTGGAGTGCAACATACATGCTGATGTTGCTCACGAAGTAGAAGCCGCCAACACCGATTGCCATCCAGACGCCACAAAGGAGGATAGTCTTGCGGCGTCCAAGATAATCAGAGAGCGTTGGCCAGAAGATCTGCCCGAGGGCTCCGGTAATCGTGAAAACAATTGAATACGCGGCTGCCTGAGAAAAATCGAGGCCCATGATGTTCGCAAGGTATAACGGGAGAACGTAATTGATACCCATGTATACGATCTGGGTAAGCATCGTGGTTCCCGACGTCAGCATAACTACCTTGTTCCTGAGGCACTTCCCGACGGCATCTTCAGCTTCAGCATGAATCGCTTCCTGCTCGGGATCAATGGGAACGGTCATGCCGTTCTCTTCGATCACGCGATATGTTTCTTGGATGCGCTCACGGGTCGAGTACCATTTCCAGAACATCATCACTGGAATGGAAACAATCAATCCGATGAAGAACACGTACATCCAATTGTCGTCACCAAATGTCTTCAGCACCCACGCCACTGCAAGGCCAGATAGAAGAGCTCCGATTGGATAGCCAGTGTGGTGAACACCAAGGGCAAACCCACGACGTTCTTTCGGCCACCATTCAGTCGTATTGGAAATACCAATTGGCTCTCCAGCACCGGCTCCTAGATTCACGCCGATTCGCAGAGCGATGAACACAACTAGGTTGTTAGCGACAGCTTTGATTCCGGTTATTGCTGAGATCAGGTTGTAGCCAATCACAAGCGGAACCTGGAAGGCGGCACGCTTCCAACCTACTCCATGCTTATCACTCATTCTCGATGCATAGATCGGGAAAATTGCGAGTGCGAACATAATCAGCGAGGTTATTCCGCCCCACGCCTCGGGAGAAAGATCAAAATGATCCGATATAACCGGGCCGAGCCGCAGGATGACTTCACGATCAAATGCGTTAATTGCCCAGATGAGCCATGTGACGCCCAATGCTACCCATGACCCTCGTGGGATGAGCCTCAACGGGGCAGCATTCCGCCCCACTTTCATTTCTGACATCAGATGACCTCCTTTCCAAACCGAGGCGTCTCATACCCGCAGACGCCAATGTCATCAATCACATACAAAGCGCCGCGATCTGGTCCGTCTTCCGGGAATCTAGGCAACGGCGGCCTCGCCATAGTCGTTACGTAGAGGCGGTCAAGATTCGGCCCACCAAATACAGGGCAGGTAACCTTCTTGACCGGCATGTCAATTTGCCGTTCAAGTACCCCGTCAGGATCGTAACGATTGATCTTTCCTGCATATACGTGGGCCTGCCACACAAAGCCTTCTGCATCGACAGTCATGCCATCACAAGCTCCGCCGTCGGATTGATCCACCTTTGCAAATACGCGACGGTTCGAAACTGAACCATCTTCCAGGTTGTAGTCGTAGGCCCAGATTTCTCCCGTCCAGGTATCAGCAAAGTAAAAAATGGATCCGTCTGGCGACCAGCACGGACCGTTGGAACAAATGATTCCTTCGTCAAGAACTGTGAGGCCTTTGCCCTCTTCGTAGGAATAAAGTTTGCCGCTCGCTTGCTCTTCTAGCGTGTCCATGGAACCAAACACGAAACGGCCGCGAGCATCAACCTTTCCATCATTGAGACGATTCTTTGGAAGCTCCGGCTCCGGATCAACAAGTAATTCGGCCTTGTCAGATTCCAAATCGTACTTATAAAGCCCCGTTTGCAGGGCGACTATCGCAGATTTACCGTCCTTGTACAGAGCCATAGAACCGATCTTTTCTCGGACATCCCAAACCCGAAGATCAGTCGTATCCTCGTTGTGCATGAATAAGCGACCATCTTGAGAATCTATCCACCACAGCTTTTGAGTTTCGACATCCCAGATTGGTCCTTCACCAAGGTTTGGCTTGAGATCGATAACCTTCGTAATTTTCATAGTTTATGTCTCCTTACATCGCGCGGAATACTGCTGCCACACCCTGGCCGCCGCCAATGCACATCGACACGAGTCCGTGTTCCTTATCTGTGCGCTGGAGGTTGTAAAGGGTACGCAAGGTGAGGATGGCGCCCGTCGCGCCAACCGGATGCCCGAGTGCGATTGCACCACCGAGTGGGTTAGTCTTGTCCATATCGAGGTTTTGATCGCGGACAACAGCCAGAGCTTGAGCGGCGAAGGCTTCGTTCAATTCAATCCAATCGATATCGGCAAGGCTCAGGCCCGCCTTTTCGAGAGCACGGGGAATCGCTAGAGCAGGCGCAAATCCCATGACCTCGGGAGCGAGTCCGGCTTTCGCAAAACTGACGAGCTCACCAATCGGTTCGAGCCCCTCAGCCTTTGCGGCAGATTCGGTGGTCAGCACTAGCATTGCTGCAGCATCGTTAATGCCCGAAGAGTTTCCGGCGGTAACGGAACCTCCTTCACGGAAAGCCGGTCTGAGCCTTGCCAGCTTTTCCTCATCCGATGTGGGGCGCAAATGCTCGTCCACATTAAAGACCCGCTCCGACTTACGCTCTTTCACGGTGATATCCGTGATCTCATCCTTGAACAGCCCAGCTTCCTGAGCCTTGGCAGCAAGCCGCTGGGAACGCGCCGCGAAAGCATCCTGATCCTCACGTGAAATACCATACTTATCCGCCACATTCTCGGCTGTCACACCCATCGGATAATTCCCGAACGGATCGGTGACCAGCGACATCGTGCCGTCCACCAACGTATGGTTTCCGGTTCGCCACCCATTACGTGCCTGAAAATCCATAAACGGTTGGTTCGACATGTTCTCCGAACCACCGGCGACGACGAACGTCGAATCCCCCGCACGCAGTTCGTGCGCAGCCGACTGCACGGCTTGCAAGCCCGAGCCACACAACCGGTTCACTGTGAACGCGGTCGAGTCTTTCCGAACGCCCGCCTCGAGGGCGATCCGGCGGGCGAGGAATGCATCCCCACCAACCTGACCCACACATCCGACGATCACCTCGTCGATCTTGTCCATCGGAACGCCGGAACGTTCCACAGCGGCCTTCATCGCCGTCGCACCCAACACGTGATTCGGTGTTGTGGAAAGCGAACCCGCGAACGTACCAACAGCAGTACGCGCACCGTCAACAATGACGATCTTTTCCATTGTCTACCTTTCTCTTATCGCACTAGTACAGCGCGTTGTGTATGTACGACGCCGCTTCCCGCGCGGCGTCGTTATCATCGACCTCGAGAACCTTCCAGCCCTGCTCGGTCAACTGCAACAAATAGTGTTCTGACGCCAGATAAACCTCCTGCCCCTTGTCCAACGCGGCAGCACCATAGAACGTGAGTTGATCGACGTCGTGCACCCACTTCGGATGCTTCGAATCCGCCACCATGAGGAAACAAATCCGCTTTGCGCCATCAACAATGTCCATGAACCCGCCACAGCCGATAGCCTTGCCACCGAACGCGGAGACGTTGATATTCCCACGGCCATCTACCTGGCCGACCCCCATGAACGTGATGTCAACCCCGCCGCCGTTATAAAAATCGAACTGCTGCGGATGGCCAATGATCGCCGCCGGGTGCAACGCACACCCAAAATCGACGCCACCCAACGGCACACCCCCATAGGTTCCCGATTCCACGGTGAGGGTCACCTTCGCCAGCTGGCCGCTCGTCGCAAGCGCCCGCCCAATCGAATCTCCAGGCAGGCCCGTGCCAAGGTTGATGATGTCGCCGTCGCGAACCAACTTCGCGCCACGCTCACCAATCCGTATGCGAACATCCTCAAGCTCATTGGCCATGATCGAATCCGCAAGCTCTTGCGGCGACGCATAACCGGTGATCAGATCCATGTTCACCTCGATCGCGGAGTTCGTCTGCTTGTGATACTTCGCCGGATCAGACGTCACCATCACGTAATCCACGAGCACACCAGGCACGTTCACCAGCCGTGCAGGTATATCGCCTCGCTCAACGATCTCTTTCACCTGCGCAATCACGATCCCGCCGTTGTTGTGTACGGCCTGTGCAATTGCTAGAGAGTCTAGAATCGTCACGTCGTCGTCCTGCGACATGTTGCCATCCGGATCAATCTTCGAGCCGCGAATGATCGCCACATCCAACGGGAAAGACTTGTAGAACAGGTACTCGCGCCCATCCACATGAACAAGCTTGACATAGTCCTCCGGTGCAACCGCCGCCCGCGCAGAATCATTAATCCGTCCGCCATCCAGCCGCGGATCGACGAAGGTTCCCAGACCAACCGTTGAAAGCTGCCCCGGCCTATTGGCCGCAATCGTGCGGTACAAGGTAGAGATCTGCCCCTGGGGCAAGCAAATTGCCTCGACCTCGTCCTCGCCGAGTACATTCGCCATCGGCGGGTTAAGACCCCAATGCGGGCCGACCACTCGCTTCAACAGTCCCGGATGAGCTAGCCGCGCCAAACCGTCCACCCGGTTCGACTGACCAGCCGCGTGCACGAACGTCAGACCATTGGGCACCCCACGATCAAGAAACGACTGCTCAATAGCCGCATAAATCTCATCCGCCACGCCCATCATCGTGAACCCGTCTCCGGCTACCGTGGCACCATTCGGGATGAGGCTCGCAACTTCCGCGGGCGTCACCTGCGTGATCATAGCTTGTATCCTCCTCCGATGTTGATGACCTCGCCGGTCAAGTAGGACGCATCATCCGACACCAAAAACGCCACCAGATTGGCCACATCCTCCGGGGTTCCCGCACGGCGCAGCGGCACCTTCGCAACCTGTTCCTCGTACAAGTTCTCGAAACCTGCGCGAGAAGGCACGTCTTTCAGCTCGGTCGTCATCTGCGTCTCAATAAATCCCGGGCAAATCGCATTCGCCGTCACGTTCTTAAACGCCAACTCCTTCGAAATCGACCTCGTCAGCGATACAACACCGCCCTTCGCAGCTGCGTAGTTCGTCTGGCCAATATTGCCCATCCACGACGCCGAGGCGACATTACAAATCCGGCCATATTCGTTGGTGCGCATATGCGCGCCAACCTTTCGGCAGAAATAGAACACCGCCGAAAGATCTACCGCGATCACCGAATCCCACATCTCATCGGTCATCTTGTGTAGCATCCCATCCCGGTTAATACCTGCGTTATTCACCAGAATGTCGATCTTGCCGAAGTCCGCAATCACGTGATCCATGGCCTTGTCCACGGCTTCCCGATCCGAAACGTCCAGGCCAATCGCCCTCGAACTACCACCGCACTCCTGCGCGACCTGCGCCGCGGCGTCGCCGTTAATATCCACCACCACAACAGTTGCGCCCCTTTGCGCCAACTTCAGAGCGATCCCCTTTCCAATCCCTTGGGATGCACCCGTGACAACCGCTACCCGGCCGTCCAATCGAATCGAACTCATTTTGCTTTGCCTTTCATTTCGTTGGAGCACACCGGCACGAATTGCCAATGCGCAGTTTGTATGGACAGATAACATCGTGTTCCGCAACCTTGTCGTTCCTCATCAACGCCTCCAAATACCGCACCGCCTGCTCGGCCATCTCTTCAATCGGTTGCACAACAGTCGTCAAACTAAAACCCGGCACATTTGATGCGATCACACCGTCGAATCCAGTTATCGCCACTTCATCCGGAATCCCAATCCCGTGACTGGCGAAGTCCTCCATCAGCCCAAACGCAATCGCATCCGTCCCGCAAATTACCGCCTCCGGAAGACCGCGCTTTAACGAACGTAAATAGCGCCCCGCCGTCGTACCGCCCTTCATCCCCAGATTCGTGCGAATAATCCACTCCGACGGTACCGACAAGCCAGACTCAATCAGCCCCTCGAGATAACCTGTCTGCCGCTCATTCGACGCCGACGACCTCCGCGGGCCAATCGCCAGCGCAATCTTCTTGTAGCCGTGGTCGACCAAATGCAAGGCCATGTCTTTTGCCGCATTCTTGTTATCAATCCCAACAAATCCAGCCTTCACAGTCGGCATCTTCCGCGACACTTGCACATACGGCGTATTCGTTCGACGAAGCAAACTCGCCACAGACGCATCGCCGTCCTGCGTGGCGGTAAGAATAATGCCGTCGACTCCGTGTTCCGTCATCGTCTGCACTGCCGACATCAGCTCCACCGGGTTATCCCACGTGTGCGACAACAAAGAAGAAAGCCGATGCTGGCGAGCCTTATTAGAAACTGCCACGCCAAGTTCTTGATAAAAAGGGTTTCCAAGGTCAGCCAGCACGAGGCCTACCACGCGATTAGCGCCTGCCCGGTTCTTCGCACGATCCGGAATGTTCATCCCGAAAGAGCGCGCCAATTCCAGCACGGCACGGCGCGTTTCCATCGACACGCCCGGCTTTCCATTGAGAGCATACGACACGGCTGCTCTGGACACGCCCAGCTGATTCGCAATATCAGTCGCCGTACCCTTGTTCTGGTGTTGGCGCCGCTCATCGCCGGAACTAGTTTCAATATCCATCATTTCACCTCCTCGTGAAAGTGTTGAAAGCCGTCATCGTTGCCGAGCCTTTCGAACGCTTTCACTCTCGCACCTGCGCAGATAGTTAAGCAATGTTAAGTAGAAGCAATTTTCTCAAGCCTAATCGCGAGCGTCAGGGGGCGATTTTGGCCAACCCCCTGGCAAATCGTTGCAGCAAAGGCGTAAATCGCACGCTGAATCTCGGGCAGCCACGGCAATCGGCCTGCCTAAACGGCTGCGAACCCCACTTCACGCATAAAAGGTCCCGCCCGATTGTGCGTCGGGCGGGACCAGCGTGGCCTAGTTATTGCCGGGCTAACCCTGCAATAAGGCAGTTAGCTATGCGGCAATTGCCGTGATCGCGTACAGGAGCGTGGTACCCGTGAAGATCGCGAAGGCCGGCGGATCAATGTGCGTGTCGCCGTTCGAGTTCGACACGCGGGCAAGGAGCTCGCCCCACAGGCCACCCAGCGCGCCGACCACACCACCGATGATCGTGGCAATCGCCAGGTGGGTGGACGACCACTGCACGACGGCCGATGTACCCGCAATGATCGGCATGAACTTCAGCGCCGCAATCGAGGCAAGGATCGTCATGTGGTGGGTCACCGGCGTCTTCACACCCAGTGTGAGGAACAGCAGGGTGAACGCGGAGACCGCCCAGCCAATGAGCTGCGCGTGGTTGACGATGCCGGGCTGCGCTTCGAAGAACTTCTGCACCACAACCAGGGTGGCGAACGCGGACATAAGACCGGTGGTCAGGCCGTGAGCCGCAGTCACGCCCCACTTTTCCTGATGCTCCACCCAGTGCTTGCCCTCCCCGACTTCGAGCAGGCCAATGCCGTTGACCTTCTGGAACAGGCCCATGTTGCCAAACATGTACCGGATAACAATCGAGAGCACGATGATTGTGAGCGCCACGGTATCCGTTGCACCGATAGCCTCGTTGCCAAAGTGCAACGCCGGATCGCCCGCCTTAAACACCGGCAGGATCCACGCAAAGAAGTTGTTGAGCAGGTAGCCGAGCACGCCGAAGATGCCGCCGACCATAAGCACGTCCGAGCGTGCCAGCCCGGCCAGTGGGCTCACGATATCCCTGCCATTCACGCCCTTCGGCATAGCACCAACCTTTGCCGCGTAGGCAGCAGCAGCAACGCCGCCTACGAACGAGATGTGCGGGCCGAAGACCGGGCCAAATACCACGGAGTCCATGTACGGACCGGCGTCAGCCCCGGCCATGTACGTGCCCAGGCCGACCAGATACATGATGCCTGTGAAAGTAAAAGCAGTCTGGCCGCCGAGAGCCGCACCGAAAGCGCCGCCGCCGAACGCAGCCACAAGCCAAAACAGATCGATTTCCATGTAAGTTCCTCAAGTCTGATGTGTGTGATGACGTAACGCCCGCCGCCGACGTTGGCAACCAGCGCACTTCGTTGAGAACCAGCCATATCTAGGTGAAAGGGCGGTGCCACATCACCCGATATGAACAAGGCTCCCACCTTTGATTCAACTTAACACCGGTTGAATAAGATGTCACAAGGCTGGAAGAAACTGCACAATATTTCATTTCCGCGGCTCAATTAGACACATTTCACAGCCGGTTCCCGATCCGTGAGCATTTTCCCGACGCTGCCGGTGACTCTACGTACACCAAACCCGTGTTCGCGTGGGCATCCACACGAACACGGGTGAGGGGTTCATCGCGCGCCGAGCGGCCCGGCGCCAGCGATCCTTATCGCAGCACCTCGCCAGACTCCCAGGCGTTGCCCGGCAGTGACTCGAGGGTCTCGAGTTCGCGGCGCAACGGCAGAGCCTCCCAATCGCCATCGGAGGCGACGAGAATACCGCCCATGATGTGAGCACGCCGCAGGCGAGCAACTGGATCTAGACCATCGAGGAAACCAGAGAGGTAACCGGAGACGAACGCATCGCCCGCACCAATCGGATCCACCACGCGGACCTTCTTATTCGGGCATTCAAACAACCCCTCGGATGTCATCACCCGAGCAAGATTGTCAGTCTTCCACACCGCTTGCTTCGCACCGTGGCGTAACGTTGCATCCATACCCTTAATCGGATCGGCGTGCGTAGACAGAATCTCGTATTCCTCCGTACCGCCGATCACAATATCGGCAAGGTGCGCGATCTCCTGTAACACCGGTGTCGCCTCCTCGCGCGACCACAGGCGGCTACGGTAGTTGATATCAAACGAGACGAGAATGCCAGCTTCCTTCGCTTTGGTCGCCATCGCCAACGTAGCTTTGCGCGCCGTCTCGCTCAACGACGGCGTGATGCCCGTAATATGCACGATCTTCGGCTTGGCCGCAATCGCGCGCTCGATTTGTTCGGGCGAGAAGAGGCTGCCCGCCGAACATTTACGGTGATAGTCCACGCGCTTGGCTTCCGAGCCCATGCCACGAACGACCAGCAGACCCGTCTGCACCGGGCTTCGCTCAACAAAATCTACATACACGCGCTCGCCGCGCAGGGTACGTAAAATACCTTCGCCAAATGTATCGTTTCCTAGGGTTCCCACCCACTGCACGTTGTGCTTGAGCCGTGCGAGCGCAATGGCAACGTTGCCCTCCGCGCCCGACATCGTGATACCAGCTTCGTTCCCAACACCGAAATCGCCGCGAAGTCGAATGGTTCCCATGACTTCGCCCATCGTTACAACATCAAGCTCCATGATGCTCCTTTGCAAGCTAACTGTCTCTTGTCAGTTTATCCCCTAAAGACGACGGCGGGGCGCAGTCTACGAAAGAACTACGCCCCGGAATTTTCCGCCTCATTACTCGGTGCGAGCACCGCCCCCGCCACCTGCGGGTTCACTGGCGGTCTGGGCACCAGACTCCGACGGACCAGTCGGTCCTACAGCTGCAGGCTGTGCCAGGCCGTCGATCCGTTCCGTCTCCTGCGCGGGTTTCACCCCCTCGGGCAGCTGGTAATCCGAATCGTGACCGGTGAACGTGAACGTCTTCGGTTTAGCCTCGTGATCGACGTCGACGACGATCGTCTGCCCCTTGCTGAACTCCCCAAACAGGAGCTTCTCTGACAGCGTGTCCTCAATCTCGCGCTGGATCGCGCGGCGCAGCGGCCGGGCGCCGAGAACCGGATCGTAGCCGCGGTCGGCGAGCAGCTGCTTCGCCTCGTCGGTGAGCACAATCGACATGCCCTGATCCCACAGGCGAGCCCCGAGCTTGCCAATCATGAGATCCACGATCTGCAAGATCTCGCTCTTCTCCAGCTGTGGGAAGACGATGATCTCGTCCACGCGGTTCAAGAACTCGGGCCGGAAGTGGTTTTTCAGCTCCTCGCCCACCCTGTTCTTCATCCGCTCGTACGACGTGCGGGTGTCGGCGTCGAACTGGAAGCCCGTCTGCACGCCCTTGGCGATGTCCTTCGTGCCGAGGTTGGTGGTCATGATGATGATCGTGTTCTTGAAGTCGACCACACGCCCCTGAGAATCGGTCAGGCGGCCTTCCTCCAGAATCTGCAGCAGCGAGTTGAACAGATCCTGGTGGGCCTTCTCGATCTCGTCGAACAGCACCACGGAGAACGGCTTACGGCGCACCTTCTCTGTCAGCTGGCCGCCTTCCTCATAGCCCACGTATCCCGGAGGCGCACCGAACAGTCGCGAGACTGTGTGCTTCTCCTGGTACTCAGACATGTCGAGGGTAATCAGCGCGTCCTCATCGCCGAACAGGAACTCGGCCAACGCCTTCGCCAGCTCCGTCTTACCCACGCCAGTCGGCCCGGCAAAAATGAACGAGCCACCCGGACGGTTCGGATCCTTCAGCCCGGCACGCGTACGGCGGATCGCCTGCGACAGCGCCGTGACCGCCTCGTTCTGGCCAATCACACGCTTATGCAGCTCGTCTTCCATACGCAGCAGCTTCTCAGACTCCGCCTCCGTCAGCTTAAACACCGGGATACCCGTGGACATGGAGAGCACTTCCGTGATGATGTCTTCATCCACGACGGACACGACGTCGAGGTCGCCTTCCTTCCACGCCCGCTCGCGCTCGTTGCGCTTCTCGGTCAGCTGCTGTTCCTGATCACGCAGGGCGGCAGCCTTTTCGAAGTCCTGGCCGTCAATCGCGGCCTCCTTCGCACGCTTAACACCCGCGATCTCCTCGTCAAGTTCGCGCAGCTCGGGCGGGGCCGTCATCTTCTGGATCGCCAAGCGAGCGCCCGCCTCATCAATCAGGTCAATGGCCTTGTCTGGCAAGAAACGATCATTGATGTAGCGGTCGGCAAGCGTGGCCGCGGCCTCCAGTGCGTCGTCGGTGATCGTCACCCGATGGAAAGCTTCGTAACGATCACGCAGACCCTCAAGGATCGCGATCGTTTCCTTCACGGTCGGTTCCTCAACCTGAATCGGCTGGAAACGACGTTCGAGCGCAGCATCCTTTTCAATGTACTTACGGTACTCATCCAGCGTGGTAGCGCCGATAATCTGCAGTTCGCCACGCGCCATCATCGGCTTAAGCAACGACGCCGCATCCAGCGCACCCTCCGCCGCGCCCGCACCCACGAGCGTGTGCACCTCGTCAATAAACAGGATGATGTCACCACGAGTGTTGATTTCCTTGAGGATCTTCTTCATCCGCTCCTCAAAATCACCACGGTAACGCGAACCCGCCACAAGCGAGCCCATGTCCAGCGAATACAGCTGCTTGTCCTTCAACGTCTCCGGCACGTCACCGGCCGCAATCGCCTGCGACAGCCCTTCAACGACGGCAGTCTTACCCACGCCCGGTTCACCAATAAGCACCGGGTTGTTCTTCGTCCGCCGCGAGAGCACCTGCATAACCCGCTGCGTCTCATTATGCCGGCCGATCACCGGATCCAACTTGTTCTCCCGAGCAGCCTGAGTCAGGTTACGCCCATACTGGTCGAGAATCGTGGAGCCAGCCTTCTGGCCTTCACGAGCCCCACCCGGGCCAACGCCCACAGCTTCCTTACCCTGGTAACCAGACAGCAACTGGGTCACCTGCTGGCGCACCAACGGCAAATCCGCACCAAGCTTGACGAGCACCTGAGCAGCAACCCCGTCCTGCTCACGCACCAAACCAAGCAGCAAGTGCTCCGTACCAATATAGGAGTGGCCAAGCTGCAAGCCCTCACGCATCGCGTACTCGAGAACCTTCTTCGCACGCGGAGTAAACGGAATATGCCCAGAAGGCTGCTCCTGCCCCTCCCCAATAATCTCGATAACCTGCTCTTGGACGGCGTCGTAACTAATATTCAACGCTTCGAGCGCCTTAGCCGCAACGCCCTCGCCTTCCTTGATCAAACCAAGCAGAATATGTTCCGTGCCGAGATAATTGTGCTTGAGGTTCCGCGCAGACTCCTGAGCGAGCACAATGACTCGCCGAGCGCGGTCAGTAAACCGTTCAAACAATGTTCGACTCCTCCGAAATAATTTTCGCGTGGATCGTACACGACACCCTGTGCGCTGCGCCTACAATCCTGCGATTCCTCAACCACCTTAACGGCGTGCAAGCAGCGAACATTCGTCGTTTCGCCGCTGGCGTGACATCTCACAGCCAAAAAGCCATGCCAACTCCACTCAAAAGACGGGCTGACTCGGCCGGTAAACATGCCGGCGCCCCCGGAAAAACCGGGGGCGCCGAGTTGAGTTCACCCGTGCAGGATTACTTCAGCACGTCTTCCTCAGAGCCTTCGCGGTGAGCCTCAGCCGGGTACGGCGGGAGCGGAATCTCGCCAGTATCGACCGTAGGATCAGGCTGGTTCTCCGGGTACTTCGAGCGGTACAGCTCCGCAATGGCCTCCACAACCTGCTCGTACGTGATCGAACCGGTGTTAATCACCAGATCGTAGTAGGCATCGTTGTTCGGATCCCACTGGTACAGGTGGCGCGACATTTCTGCACGCAACCTATCTTCAGCCTCGAGCTGTGCAGTCGCTTCGGTCGGGTTGAGACCCCAGCGGTGCATGATGCGCTCGATACGCTTCGGCTTCGGAGCGATCAGACGCACGTGGATCGCGCCCACCGCGTGGTGCAAGACGTAGGCACCGTTGCGTCCGTGGACGACGCCGCCGTTGGCAACTTCTGCAAGCACGTTGCGGGTGTTTTCCGCAGCAACCTGGAAGTTCTGCTCTTCGGATGCGCCGAGCGCCATCGTGGAGTCCTGCGCGCCCGCATGTTCGACGGAGCGCAGCCAGCGGTCGAAGCCGGAATCGGACACGAGAGCTTCGCGGTCCACGAGTGCCAGCTCTTCGGACGAGAACTTCTGACCAACGTACGGAACAGCAAGTTCGCGTGCGAGCATCGGGCCAATAACCGACGCACCGGCACCCGACTGGCCGAACACGGTAACGATCGGCGGAACAGCCTCGCCCTTCTTGCGCAGACGCATCGTACGGCCGTCGCCAACCTCGGTAGTCTTGACTTCGCCTTCGGACATGCCAGCCATCTCCGTGACGGCCTTCTTGGTGCGGCGCTCGTTGAGCTCGCGCACAATCTGCGAATGCTCCTCAAGGCCAAGCGGGTAGCGCGACATGATGAGGATCGCGATGAAGGTAAGCACTGCAGGCAGTGCGCCGGTCGCAATACGAATACCTTCGATCGCCTGCTCGGTCTGTACAGCTGCTTGAGAGTTGTAGCCAAACGCACCAATCAGCGCGGCGCCGGCCCAACCGCCAATACCCTGGCCAACCTTACGGATGAACGACAGGATCGAGTACGAACCACCCTCGGAACGGGTGCCAGTCTTCCACTCGCCGTAATCCACCGTGTCCGCCTGCATCGAGAACATCAGAGCGTTCGTACCACCAACGCCCATGCCGTACACGAACCAAGCAATAATACCGGCCACCAGCGAACCGCCCGGTGCGAAGTACATGATCACAAAGGCAAGCACTGTGACAGCGCCGCCCAGCATGTAGCCCTTGCGCTTACCGAGACGAACCGTAATCGTTGGCACGGCCGACGCAATAACGATCGAGCCCAACGTCTGCGCGAGCTGCAAGAACGCATACCAGCCGGCGTTACCCAAAACGTCACGCGCGTAGAACAGTGCCACCGCAGACATGGTGAACATGCCAGCCAGCAGGAACATGGCACCCGAGCACAGAACCAGCAGCGGCTTGTTCGCCCGGACAGTCTTCAGCGTGGAGCGCAGAGTCACCTTCTGCTGCGGACGCTCCACAACTTCCTTCGTGTTCTTGAAACAGATCAGGTACAGGATCACCGCAATAGCGCCCAAGATCAGCGTGGTGATCATGAACTTTTGCCGGATGCCATCGGCCGCGGTGTCCTGGAACTGCGGCGCAACAGCGAACGCCAGCAAAACGCCGGACAGCGACGACGCAATCGAACGCGCACCCGACAGGCGGGAACGATCCACCGGATCCTGAGTCAGTGCAGACGACAGCGAACCGTACGGAATGTTCACGAACGAGTACGCAAGCTGGTACGCGGCGTCGAACAACAGAATCCACACGATCGCCATCGTGGTGCCTGCAATGCCGGCGGGAACCGAGAACAGCGCAACGAACACGATCGCAAGTGGGGCGGACCCGAACAGAATCCACGGGCGCAGACGCCCCCATCGTGTATCGAAACGGTCAACAGTCTGACCGGCGGTCAAATCAGTAATGCCGGCCCAGAACTTAGTCACACCATAAATTGCGCCAGCCACGCCGGCGGAGATGCCTGCGAGATCCGTCATGTACACGACGAGGAACATCGAGGTCATCATGAAGGTGAGGTTGTTTGCAACGTCACCCAACGCATAGGAAATTACTTTCCCATTAGAAAGCCGTGTTGAGGCCACGGCGCCTTTCGTATCTGTCATGGCAATTCCAATCCGCGTCGTCTTCGACGCGAGTTCTAGTGAGTGCTGTTAAACACTAGCTTTAATTGCCAATCTAGCACTTTCACGTGTTTTACAAGCTGAAACGCATAAAATTTGCAACAGTTGCCATAAAAATGTCGGCTTAGGGACTTAGGGCCTAGGATAAACCCACCAAGCTTGCTTTGACTGCTGAGCGCGCACCGCTTAGGGCGTTATGCGCAAACCCTATGTTTCGAACAAAATAGTAAAAGGGCCGTCATTAACTAATTCGACGTCCATCATCGCCCCAAACTGCCCCGTCTCAACCGGCACACCATACCCGCGCACAGCCTCCACAAGCTGATCGAACAACGGTTCAGCGACGTCGCCCCCAGCCGCCTTCGACCAGCTCGGCTTACGCCCCTTGCGCACATCCGCATACAACGTAAACTGCGAAACAAGCAACACGGGAGCGCCGGACTCTTCGGCAGACACCCGCGCCCCGGCGTCGTCGGAACCATCCGGACCGCGAAGCAGATGAAGCTGGGCAATCTTCCGCGCCGTCTTATCCACCTCCGCCGCACCATCACCGTGCGTCACTCCTACGAGCACACACAGTCCGGCACCGATTTCACCGACGACGACGCCGTCCACACTCACCGACGCGCGCTTGACACGCTGAATCACACTACGCATTACCAGCCTCCTCGCTGCCTACGACCCCGGCCACCGTGCCCGCCCCATGGCGATCCCATCCGCGAGCGCTCCGGCCCCAGATAGTACACCGCAGCAATTAACAACGCGAAACTCACCAGGCGACCAAACGGGAACCACCACCTCAGCACCCGCACAACAAAATACACCAGGCCGCCAATGCCGAGCACTGCCAACCAGAAATTCTTCGACCTCGCCGCAAGCGCGAACTGCCCTTCCGGACGCCGCGAAGCATCCACAAAACCCCACGCGAACAGGCCCGTGAGCATCAACGGCAACAGCCTGTACACGATCAGGCTCAGCAAGGCATTTGCTTCCCACATGTCTACCGACTGCCCAGCCCGCCGCGGGCACTCCCGAACGCGCCCGCACCGCCGTCGGCACTGCCTGGTCCGCCGCCCCTGTTGCTTCGGCGCAAGCCCTGGCCGGGCCGCTCCTGCGGCGACACCGACGACTTACCCTCACGGGCCACAATCTCCTCCTGCGAAGCAACAAACGCGCCCACCTCAAGCTGTGCGTCGAGTGCCGTCGCACGGCGCAACAACGCGAGCGCTACCGGGCCGTCCTCACTATCACGAGCCACCGACGTTAGCTGGCCGACCGTACGACCCCCGGACGTCACCTCAGCACCCGGCTCAGGCAAATCCCCCTCCGGACCTTCCAAATACAGGTAGGTAAGCCTGCGCGGCGGCTTACCCAAATTCACCAGCTTGGCCACAGTCTCCTGACCGCGGTAACAGCCCTTATCCAAGTGAACGGCCGTGCGTAGCCAATCCAGCTCGTGCGGGAGCACCTGATTCGCCGCCTCCGTGTTCGGACGCGGACGCCACTGCGCAATCCGCTTCGCCTCCCACGCCTGCACGCCCGCCGGCACGAACCCGGCCGCAATCAACGTTTCCACCACCGGTTCATTTTGTGCGACGACGAGCAGCGTACGGTTGGCATTCCGCGCAGGATGGTTTTCATCAGCGACGCCGTAATGCGCGCCGCCAGGTAGCGTGCGCGGCCACGGATCCTCCCAGATCACAGTGGCATGCGTTCGCGTTTTTTCCGAGAGCTCATCGGCCGGAACCATGAGCCCAATGACCGCAGGTTTTTGCTCGCCTTCCCAGCGCTCCACTTCTACCCGCATCCGGAACTGCATCGACTCCAAGAACTGCGCAAACGGCTCACTACACCCGGTGTCCATCAAAAACCAGGTGCGCTCGCCGTCGTCGACCACCGCCGCCGCGGCTTCAACATGCCCATTCGGGCTCAACAACAACATCTCCGACGACTCCCCCGGAGCAAGCGCCGTGAAATCCCGGGTAGTCAAATTATGCAACCAAGTAGCGCGCTCCACCCCAGATACGGAGAGCACCTCAAGAAACGACAGGTCTGTGAACGCCTCGCCCGCCGCCAACCTATTACCCTCCGCAAACGGATTCGCGTAATGCGCTGGCACACCCAGCGATTCATCCATCACCGCACCCGGCAGCCCCTGCGTCACGTTCATCGCTGCGCTCCCTCATCGGCATCCGTGTGCTCGTCGGTTTGCGGGCTAGCTACGGGCGCCGCAGTCTGCGTGTTAGCCGGGGCGTCGACGTCGTCAGCAAACTGCCGCGAAAGCCTCCCCGCCATATAACTACGCATCTCGAAACCAAACGCCTCCATGTCATAGGCGTAAAAGAAATCCGAGGCCACGTTACCTCCCATAAACTTCGCCGCCTGCACATCAGCGCCCGAACCGGAGCGCACAATCGTGTCAGTCACCATCTGCAAACGCGGACCAGCAATCAGGCCCACCCACAGCTGGCCGGTGCCAGTCGGCGTCGCGACAGTCGCTTCCAACTCCACCGCGCCATCCGAACGCGAAGGCGCCTCCGGGTTCACGCGAACATAGCCAGTCTCCGCCTGCCACAACCGCTCCTTCGTCAGCGAATCATACGTGACCTGCCCGGGAGCCTCCTTATCGACGACGCTCGCCGGCTCATTCGCCAACCACACCCGCGAATTAAACCGCACGTACGGGCCGCCATCCACGGCGTCGATCGTCAACTCATGCACGTACGCCGCAGCCTCCACATTGCCGTACTCGAGGATCCCCCCGCCGTGCCAGGAGTCAATCAACCACGCCAACGGATAGTTTTCCGGCGCCAAATTCTCAGGAAGTCGAAAAGCCATGCCACTAGGTTAAAGCAGAATCATCGTAAAAATATAGCCAATCACGCCCAGCGAACAATGCGGCACCAACGCCTTCGTAATCCCCTGCACCCACGTAAGCGGACGTTCAAAAGCAGTAAGCGCCCGCTGCACTCCCGCATACACCACACCAACAGCAGCCCCCGCGAACAACCCCATCCACACCGGACCACCCAACAGGTAGGCACTCACCGCGCCCGTCACCATCGCATTCAACGTGCCCAACCAGCCCGCATTCGGCGAATCAAAACCATGAATCAACGCCGCCACCGCAATCACAATCGCGATCGTCAGCCCCACAGTCGGACCCGGATCAAGCCTCGAATACACATCCTCATTCCACGCGCCACCCGCATGCACCCACAACGACGCGGACACCATCATCATCGCACCCGCCACCGACGCCGACATATGCTCAACCAACTTCACATGGCCATCCCGGCGGAACATCTCCCCGATAAACGCCGCAATAATCGCACCGGCCGCAACCACCGCCGTCGTCTTGATCGTGCCAAAATACGCCGCTGGCAACGCGGCCGCCAACGTGAGCAGCATGACCACCCGCGACACAACACGGTTCTCCACGCCCATGAGCACTGGCCAACCCGGAATAACCGCCAACCCAAGCAACAACGCCGCAACCGCCGACGTAAACGGGCCAAAACTCACACCCAACGCCAACACCGCAGCAAAAAACGCTCCCACCGACGCCCAAATAAGAGGAGGATGATAAGCAGCCGCCGGACGCGCAGGATTCACTCGATCAAAAAGCAACGACACAAGAGACCTCTTAGGGGTGCTCTTAGCGGTGGCGTCACGTGGTTGATCATGCGGGTGCGATAACTCTGATCGCCCCTGTTCGCTCGGGGTCATACGCCCAAGTGTATATCCCAAACTCCGGTATTAGGACTTTACCAAGTTTTACGTGACCTGGGGCTCGTTCAACCGCAAACGCGCCAGCGTGCTCACCGTTTACGCCGCGGAGGAAAACGTGCACACAGATCGGGTGACAAGCAAGGAAACCTCGGTTAGGCTGTAGGCAAGACACCGGATCGCGAAAGCCCCGGGCTCCAAATATCTGCCGCTACGAGCGGCCTTCGCGCCGACAGGCGCTCTCAGGTTCGGTGTCCTAGGCTTGCGGGGCCGCGCTTTCAGGCGCGGCCCCTTCCCTTTGCTGGCAGGATGCCCGGCTTGCTGACAGGATGGCCGGCTTGCTGACAGGATGGCCGGCGTCTGATTTGCCGGATTCTGGCTCCCGCTCCCATGCGCTTCTGCTTATATAGCAGTTTTGCAGGGGTCGGAGGGCTCAAACCTCGCCGTTTCTGCTTATTTAGCAGAAACGGCGAGCAACGTCCTCTAACGGGCCGGCTCGGACGGCGCATCGGCCGGTTCGGCGGACTTGTAGGCGTCGTCCCACGCATCCGAGCCGATCTCGCCCGGAAGGCCCGCCTCCGCAGGCACAAAAACCGGCTCACGGAAACGACCAAGCTCACCGGCTGGCGATCCTAGGTTCACACCATCCCCGGCACCAGCAGCACCAGCATCGGCACCAGTCCCAGCACCGTCACCAGCCCCGGCACCAGCAACACCAGACCCAGCACCGACACCAGCAGCACCAGCGTTAGAAATACGCACGAGCACGTATCCGTTGCGGGCGATCTCGGCGCGTTGACGCTCGTAGTCTTTCAGTGCGGCGATCACCCAGCGGGAGAGCGAAAGCACTGCTACCAGGTTCAGGATTGTCACTACGAACATGGCTAGGTCCATAAGCACCCACACGAAGGTCAGTGCTAGAACTGCGCCGACAAACGAGAACACGACCATGGACGCGCGCGCCAGCATGTGCACGGTCTTGTTTGCGCCGAGGAATACGAGGTTGCCCTCGCCGTAGGCGTAGGCGCCGAGGATGGACGAGAAGCCGAAGAAGAAAATCATGATGGCCACTGGCCAGGCCATCCAGTCACCCAAAGTGTTGGTGATAGCAACCGTTGTGAGAACACCGGAATCGTCTGGCGTTACGTTGGCGAGGTCGAGCACGCCAGAGGTGAGGATGATGAAACCGGTGGCGGTGCATACGAACATCGTGTCGATGAACACGCCGAAGGATTGGATGAGCCCCTGTTGGACGGGGTGCGCCACGGTTGCGGTGGCTGCAGCATTCGGGTTGGTACCCATGCCGGCTTCGTTGGAGAACAGGCCGCGGCGCATACCGTTGATAAGGGCGGCCAGTACGCCTCCGCCGATTCCTGCGAGGGATTCGCGCAGTCCGAACGCGGAGAGGAAGACGTCGGAGAAGAAGGCGGGCAGCGCGTCGATGTTCATGATGACCACGGCTGCTGCGATCACCAGATACACCAGTGCCATTGCTGGGGAGATGATCTCGGTGGCGCGGGCTACTCCGCGCACTCCCCCAAAAATGACGACGGCGGTCAGCCCGGCAACAACGAGCCCGGTCACCCATGGGGCTACGCCCTGCGAGTTCTCGAGCACGCCGGCGATCGTGTTGGACTGCACCATGGGCATTGCTACGGTCATGGAGAACACCATGGCCACGGCGAAAGCGATCGCGAGGGGCCGGGAACGAAGCCCGCGCAAAATATAGGATGCGGGTCCGCCGCGGAAGGTGCCGTCAGGGTGTCGCTTTTTGAACAGCTGTGCAAGCGTGGCTTCGGCGAAGGCGGTGGCCATGCCGAAGAGCGCGACGAGCCACATCCAGAACAGGGCACCTGGCCCGCCGAGGATGATCGCGAGTGCCACGCCGGTAATGTTGCCGATGCCGATGCGTGTGGCCATGCCGATGGCGAAGGCTTGGAAGGAGGAGATGCCGCCGCGGGCTCCTTTGCGTGAGTGCACAACATGCCGTGCCATATCCGCGAAGTGTCGGAGTTGTAGGCCTTTGGAGCGGATGGTGAGGTAGATTCCGGTTCCGGTGAGGACTGCCAGCATGATCCACGTGTAGAGCCAGTCTGATACTCCGGAGAGGAAGACGGTTGCTGAGGCTGTGATCGAGTCAAGCCATTGTTGTACTTGGTCCATGTGGTGTCCTTTGTGCTGGCGGGGCGCGTCTGTTTGTACCTAGTCAGTGTGCGCGCCTAGTCAGTTTCGCACAAAATGCGCTCTTGTTGTGCCAGTAGCCGCGATGCGATCACGACCATTTGCTGTTCACACTTTGCAGCCACGTTCACCCTGCCGTAATCTAACCATTGACGCACGTTAACTTATTGTTATCGGTACACGCGTTATGCGTGAGGAAGCATGAGGGCTGATGGCTAGTTTCTTTAGTCGCACGAAGAGTCAGCATAATGTTTTGCCGCTGTTGAATGAGCAGGCTGAGCACTTGGTGCGTGCGGCGAAGGTTCTTGCCAAGATGGTTGCTGCTGATTCGAAGACGCGCACTGACATGAATACGCAGTTGCATGAGATTGAGAATTCTGCGGATGAGGCGTCTCATCGTGTGATGCAAGAGGTGGGTTCGCGGTTTGCATTGCCGTTTGATCGGGCGGATTTGCTGTCGTTGTCGTGCCGGATTGATGATTGCGTGGATGCGATTGATGAGGCTGGCGACAACCTGGTGTTGTATCGGATTGGTCCTGTGCCGGCGGGCGTGTACGAGATTGCGGACATTCTTATTGAGTGCGCCGAACATGCTGTGCATGCGATTAAGAAGTTGAAGAAGTCTGATCCGGCGTTGCGCACGGAGTGGTTGCAGATTCACAACCTGGAAAATCGCGCGGATGGGATTTATCGCGAGCTGATTATTGAGTTGTTTAGTTCTGACCCGACGCCGAAAGCGCTGCTCACGTCCAAGATTGCGCTTGATTCGTTCGAGGCGGCGGTGGATGCCTTCGAGCAGCTGGCTGTTGCGATCGAGTTGCTGACGTTGAAGGAGTCGTAGGTGGATCCGGTTGTGGCGTTGGTGTGCGCCGTCGTCGTAGCCGCCCTCGGGTACGGTTTCACGAATGGTTTTCACGACGCCGCAGACGCCGTCGCCACGTCAATCGCGACTCGCGCGCTCACTCCGCGAATTGCGTTGGCGCTGGCTGCGTCAATGAATTTTTTAGGTGCGCTGATCGGTGTTGGGTTTACGACGGCGATCGGTGAACGTCTAGCCGACGTGGGATTCTTGACGACGCCGGACGAGGCGGCTGGGCCTGCAGTGCTGCTCGTGTTGTTGGCTGGGTTGACCGGGGCGATCGTGTGGAATGTTGTGACGTGGTGGTTGGGGATCCCGATTGCGTCGACTCACGCACTGGTTGGCGGCCTGGTTGGCGCATGTGTTGGCGCCGCGGTGTTGGTGCACTGGGACGTGGTGGCCACACGTGCTGCCCTGCATATTTTGGTGGTGCCACTCGGTAGTTTCCTGCTCGCGTTTTTGCTGATGAAGCTGGTGACGATTGGGCTTGCACGCGCGTCGCATAAGCCGATGATGCAGCATTTCCGTGCTATCCAGTCGATGTCGGCGTCCGTGAGCGCGTTCGGGCATGGCATGTTTGAGGCCGGCAAAATGATGGCGCTCATGCTGGTGGCACTGTGGGCGGGAGGCTACTATGCCGGCGAGACGCCCACGTGGGTGGTCGTAGCGGCGGCCTGTGCAATTTCGCTGGGAACGCTCGCGGGCGGCCAGCGAATCATCAAAACGCTCGGCAAGAAGATCACGCCGCTGGATCCTGCGCAAGGTTTTGCTGCGCAGGCGGTGGCGACCACGATGGTCTATGCCTCGGCCGTCTTGCTATCAGCGCCCCTGGGAACTTCGCAGGCTGCGACCGGGGCAATTACGGGCGTGGGCGCCGCGCAACGGCGGTCTGTTGTCCGGTGGAATACGGTAGGCGCGATCGCATTCGTGTGGTTGCTAACTATTCCTGCGGCTGGCCTTATCAGCGCGGCCATGTACTACGGCCTTACCCACGTCTTCTAACGCGCCCGCCGGGTTCAGTTCAGCTGTTCCCGGGGTCAGACCACATCGCTCCCGGGTTCAGTGCAGCTGTTCCCGGGGTACACGTTCGGTTCCGGGGGTACCGGATCCGGCGATTTGTCTACCCCGCGAAGCAAACGTGTACCCCCGGAATGGAAAAACTGCTCCGCAAAGGCAACAAAAAGCGGGGCGCCCGCTTGGGGCGCCCCGCCTGCACTCGCCCGGCCACCCGAAGGCCGAGAGGAATTGCCAGATCAGCCGAAACGGCCGGATACGTAGTCTTCGGTTTCTTGATGGGTCGGGTTGGAGAAGATCTTCTCCGTGTCATCAAACTCGATGAGGCGGCCGGGCTTGCCGGTGCCTTCGATGTTGAAGAAACCAGTCTTGTGCGACACGCGCGCTGCCTGCTGCATGTTGTGCGTGACGATCACGATCGTGTAGTCCTTCTGCAGCTCCTGCATGAGGTCCTCGATTGCGAGGGTCGAGATCGGATCGAGCGCCGAACACGGTTCGTCCATAAGCAGGATTTCCGGCTTCACCGCAATCGCACGAGCGATACACAGACGCTGCTGCTGACCACCGGACAGCGAGGAGCCCGGACGATCCAGGCGGTCCTTCACTTCCTCCCACAGGTTCGCACCGCGCAGGGATTCTTCCACAACCTGCTCGGCTTCACCCTTCGGAAGGTCACGCTTGTTGAGCTTCAAACCAGCAAGCACGTTGTCAGCAATCGACATTGTCGGGAACGGATTCGCACGCTGGAACACCATGCCCACGTGCTGGCGCACCTGCACCGGATCCACGCCCTCGGCGTAGATGTCCTGGCCGTTCACCAGCACGCTGCCCTTCACGTGTGCCTTCGGGATCACCTCATGCATACGGTTAAGGGAACGCAGGAACGTGGACTTGCCACAGCCGGACGGACCAATAAGTGCGGTAATGGTTCGCGGTTCGATTTCCACATTTACGTTTTCAACCGCGAGGAACTGATCGTAGTAAATGTTGAGGTTCTTCGCCTTAATACCTTCAGACATTGAGTTTCCTTTCTTGCGGCTCACGCCGCTGTCCGCCTGGACTTACTTTTCACCAGCGGGGGCGAACCGCTTGGCGATCCAGCGGGCCAAAAGATTGAGAATCAGGACGATGAGGATGAGCAGAAGCGCTCCGCCCCACGCCGCCTCGCTGTTTCCTGCGGTGTACTGGTTGTAGACGTAAACGGGCAACGTGTACATCTGATCTTGGAAAATGTTGTAGTTGTAGTAGTCGGTAGTTCCGGCCGTAATCATGAGTGGCGCGGATTCACCGATCACGCGGGCGACCGCGATGAACACGCCAGAGACGATACCGGAGACGGCGGTGCGAAGCACGACGCGCACGATCGTTCCAGCCTTCGTGACGCCCAGCGCGTAGGACGCTTCACGTAGCTCGTTCGGCACGAGCCGCAGCATCTCTTCAGTATTCCTGACGACGATCGGAGTCATGAGCACCACGAGTGCGATAGCACCCGCGAAACCATTCTTGAACTGGGCTTGGCCAAACAACGCCTGGTTGATCATCGGGATCATCGCGGCCGCAAACAGACCGGCAACAATCGACGGAATACCCGTCATGATGTCCACCATGAACGTGATCACGCGAGCGATCGGACCGCGGCCGTATTCAACGAGGTACACGGCCGTGAGGATGCCGAGCGGGACGGCGATCAGCGCCGTCGTCGTCGTAATCAACAACGTGCCAACAATCGCGTGTCCAGCGCCCGTGATCGCGTTCGGATCGGACTGGCCGGCTGTGGTCGCCGTGAAGAAACCAGTGGCTGTCATCCGCGTCCAGCCGTGCACAATCACTGTCCACAGCAACGACACGAGCGGCACAACTGCAGCAATAAACGTGCCGGTGATCACCGACGTCATCATGCGATCGGCACCGTAGCGGCGACCTTCCACCCCGTAGCCGAAGCCAATCACGAGGACGAAGTACACTGCCAAGAACGCCAGAACTCCACCGATACCGCTTCCAGCCATCTGCGCGACGACGACGCCCACCACGAGCGACACCGCAATCGCAGCCGGCGTAAACCACTTCGGAAGATACTTCTGCGTACCAGAACCAATGCCCTGAGGGGACTTAACTTCTGCGACACTCATGCATTTGCTCCTGAGAACTCAGCGTAACGGGCAACAATCGCACGTGCGATGAAGTTAACCACGAACGTAATAACGAACAGAATGAGGCCGAGTGCGATGAGGAAGTCGGACTCGATACCCGAGGCCTCCGGGAAGCGCAACGCAATCTGCGACGCGATCGTCGAATGCTGGCCGGGGCTCATGAGCTTGAAGTTAATCTCCAAGCCAGGCGAGAGCACCATGAGTAGTGCCATCGTCTCACCGAGTGCACGGCCAAGACCAAGCATCGACGCCGACACGATACCGGAACGCCCGTGCGGGATAACGACCATCTTGATCATCTCCCAGCGGGTAGCGCCGAGCGCGAGCGAAGCCTCTTCCTGCAGACGCGGAGTCTGCAAGAACACTTCACGAGCAAGCGAGGTGATGATCGGCAAAATCATGATCGCAAGGATCACGCCACCCATGAGGATGTTGCGAGCCGGCGGAACGAACTGTGCGGCGTCGTGAGCCAGCGGCCACCAATCCCAATTCTGGGCTGCGTACTTCAACCCGGGAAGGCCACCCTCCCAGCCGACCACTTCGCCGCTCTCCTTGATCGGCGCTCCGGAAAGGAACTTGAAGACGGGAGTCAACACCGAAGATATCCACGTGAAGATCGGGCGCATCAACGGTTCGAGCGTCCACATACCCCACAGGCCGAACACAACCGAGGGGATCGCAGCCAGAAGATCGATCACATAGCCAAGGCCAGAAGCGAGCTTACGCGGCGCGAAATGGGAAATGAACAGTGCGATGCCCACCGCGAACGGCACTGCGATCACCAGAGCGATCAATGCCGCAAGCAGCGTACCGAAGACTGTGACACCGGCGAATTGCCAGAACGTCTTACCGCGGGCGAAGCCGACCTGTTCAGCGAGCTCATCTCCGGGCGTGATGAGCACGTTACCCGAAGAGATGAGAAGGAATGTAAACACTGACGCGAGCAGAATAAGGATCGAGATTCCGGCGGCCGTGGAAAATCCACTGAACACCTTATCTCCAGTCCTCTTGCCTCCGGAGCCAGGCGCCAAAGCCGGCGCCTTATCGACTGTCGAAGGGCGAAGTGCGGATGCTGGATCCGGCTTTTCGTCCACTGCCACATCAGCAGAGTTGTCAACGTGTGCCACGTTATACTCCGATCATTTGCGTGGGTGCGGGCCAGCCCCTAAAGGCTGGCCCGCTGCGACATCTTAGTTAGTCAAATTAGTTGGTCTTGATCTGGTCAATCGCCTTCATTGCCGACTCGCGCAGCGTATCGGAAATCGGGGCGTTACCACCGTTAGCTTCAGCAGCCTTCTTCTGGCCTTCTTCCGAAGCCATGTAGGTGAAGAACTCCTTGACGATCTCAGCCGTGTTGGCGTCGTCGTACTGGGTGCAAGCAACGAGGTAGGAGATCATGACGACCGGGTATGCGCCCTTGATCGAACCGTCACGCTTGAGGTCAACCGTGAGCAGACGGTCGGTAGCATCTTCGGTCGGCTCCGAGCCGTCAACGATCGCTGCAGCCGCTTCAGGCGAGTACTCGAGGTATTCACCAGCAACTTCAACTGCAACCGTGCCGAGGTCACCAATCTGCGAGGCGTCCGCGTAGGTGATCGCACCAGGCGTGGTCTTCACCAGGTTGACAACACCGGTGGTCTTTTCTGCCGACTGCGTGCCGGTGATCGGCCACGTGTCCGACGGCTCGTACGGCCATGCATCCGAGGCCTCGACGAGGTACTGTTGGAAGTTCTCAGACGTACCCGAATCATCAGCACGGTTGACCGGGATGATCGGCAGGCTCGGCAGCTCGATGTCCGGGTTCAGGCTGGTGATCGCGTTGTCATCCCACTCGGTGATCTTGCCGTCGAAAATCTTGGCGATCACTTCAGCGCTCATGTTGACGTTCTCAATACCGTCAAGGTTGAACGCGATAGCGATCGGCGAAATGTACAGCGGGAGTTCGAGCGGCTCTTCGCCACCGCAGCGCTGCTTAGCGCCTTCCAGTTCTTCAGCGCTCAGGATCGAGTCCGTGCCAGTGTAGTGGACTTCGCCCGCGATGAACTGGTCACGGCCGGTGCCCGAACCGGTGGCTTCGTAGTTGACGATCGCGCCGGTGTTGGCGGTGAAGTTATCGCGCCATGCCTGCTGGGCGTTCACCTGGGAGGAAGCGCCAGATCCGTTGATCGTGCCGCTGAGGCTACCGCCCGAGCCGCCGGTGGACTCGCCACCTGCTTCGGTGGTTGCCGGAGCCGAGCTGGTTTCTTCGCCACCATTACCCGAGTCAGAGCAAGCGGCAAGGCCAAGTGCGAGTGTGAGAGCCGCGATGCTGGCTACTCCGCGATTACGTGCAATCTTCACAGTATTTCCATCCTTACTAGATGTCGTTTCCTGAGGAGCCGCAACCCCTCACCTCCAACTACAGTAAGAGGGCAGGATTGCCTTTCAGCAATCGCAAGGTTAACAATTGGTTAACTGTGTGTCGGCTCAGTCACATCTGGCGATTTAGTCCTTTGTGCTCCCGGGGTACGCGTTGGCTTCCCGGGGTACCGAATCCGGCGATTTGTCTACCCCGGGAACGAAACAGGTACCCCCCGGAACGCACTGGTAGAGATAACGACGCCGTCGTTCGGCTAGTCCAGCAGTGGGCGGATCTTCTCCAACGCCACGATCGTGGGGGCCTTGCCATGCCGGTTGGCCACGTGTGCCACGATCACTTCGCCGGTGCGCAACCACGGATCTTTTTCGGGAACTTGCCGCATGATTGCCTGCGGGGTGAACTCTTCAACAGTCTCCATGACGGTCGGAAGGGTGGGCCGGTGGAGGCAGACGACGGTCGGCCGCATCTCTTTACGCAACCACTTGCGTACGAGCACGGCTACAGCTCGCGGCTTCTTCTTATGTGCGGCTTCGGTCAGGGCGGCCTCGGTCTCGATCTCATAGCCGGTAGCCTCAGCGTAGGGTGCTACCGAATCACGGCACCTTTTCCATGGGGAAGAAATCACGCGCTCAACCCCATAGGCCGAAAATACGCGCACGAGCCCCTCGGCACGCTCATGGCCAGTGGACGTCAAAGGCCGGGTATGCTCCGCGCCCTCGCCGTCCTTTTCTTTCCACGCCGAACGCTTCATCGCCCGCGTATGCCGAGCGAGCACAAGCGGCACGGTTTTATGCTTGTCGTCCGACCACAAATCCTTCATATACCCAAGAATCTCGCGGTCGCCCTTGTGCGTGAGCAGCTTCTTCGCCTGTTTCAAACTCACCCACCGCACCTCGTCGACTTCCTTCTTCGACGCCAAAGACACCTTCGGCCGCACTTTCACAGCCGGATGACCCTTCGACTTCACGGTCGCCAACCAGTAGCGCACCTTCTTCGTACGCCCACCTGCGATCTTGTACCGTTGCGATCCGAGCGGTACGCCAAGAACGACGTCGAGCCCCGTCTCCTCACGCATCTCCCGGATACAGCACTCGTGTAAGGACTCCTCGCCCTTCACCTTGCCCTTCGGAAACGACCAATCATCCCACGACGGGCGGTGCACAACGAGCACCTGGATAGTGCGATTCTTCATCCGCCAGATAACTGCGCCTGCCCCCAGAACATCTGGTTTCGACACGAATCTTTCCCCCTGTAAGATCCCTGCTCTGCCACTTCCTGAACTGCCACGACGCTCGCAGCGTTCGACCCGCCGCGAGCGCTTTCACCACTAGCCGCGGTCAGCCACGTTCTTACGTGCCCGAGCCATGAGTTCGTCTTGAATGTGCGGTAGCTTGTTGCCGTCGGCGTCGGCTACGACGCGTTCCCAACCGTCGGCACGCATGTGCCACGACTGCACCTCGTCAGAGGTTGCCCGGCGTACCAGCTCCACGAGGAACTCGATCTGATCCGGCTCCTTGATCTTGATGAGTGCTTCCACACGCCGATCCAGGTTGCGGTGCATGAGATCCGCAGATCCGATCCACACTTCGGGATCGTCGTCGTTGCAAAACGCGTAAATCCGCGAGTGCTCAAGGAAACGCCCCAGAATCGAGCGCACTCGAATGTTCTCGGACAGCCCGGGGATTCCCGCGCGCAGGCAACAAATGCCGCGCACCTGAATATCCACGGGCACGCCGGCCTGCGAGGCGCGATACAACGAGTCGATGATGCGTTCGTCCACGATGGAGTTGCACTTGAGGCGAATCCACGCGGGTTTGCCAGCCTGGTGGTTGGCGATTTCGCGGTCGATCCGTTCAATCAGTCCGTTGCGGATGCCCTTGGGCGCCACGAGCAGCCGGTGGAACTTCGCCTTCGGAGCATAGCCGGAGAGCTGGTTGAACAACCGCGTGAGATCCTGCCCGGTATCCCGATCGCACGTGAACAGGCCAAGATCCTCGTATCCGCGCGCAGTCTTTGGATTGTAGTTACCCGTGCCCACATGACAGTAACGGCGCAAACCGTCGGATTCTTGGCGCACCACCAGCGACAGCTTGCAATGCGTCTTCAGCCCCACAATCCCGTAAACCACGTGCACGCCCGCCTGCTCCAGTTTGCGCGCCCACTCGATATTGTTCTCTTCGTCGAAGCGTGCCTTAATTTCGACGACGGCGAGCACCTGTTTGCCCGCGTTCGCCGCCTTAATCAGCGCATCCACAATCGGTGAATCACCGGAGGTGCGGTACAGGGTCTGCTTAATCGCCAGCACTTTCGGATCGTCCGCTGCCTGCTGGATGAACTGCTGCACCGACGTCGCAAACGACTCATACGGGTGCTGCACCAGAATCTCCTTGCGGCGGATCGCCGCAAACATGTCTGGCATCGACGCCGACTCGACGTCCGTAATCCCCTTCGCCGTCACCGGCACAAACTTCTTGTACTTCAAATGCGGGCGATCCAGATCGTGGATCACGTTCAACCCGGTCAGGTCGAGGGGTGCGGGTAGGGCGAGCACGTCGTCGTCGCGAATCCCCAGCTCGCGAACCAGCAGCTCGAGCACCCGCTTCGATGTGTCTTCTTCCACTTCGAGGCGCACCGCCTGGCCAAAACGACGCCGCAACAACTCCTTCTCGAGTGCCTTCAGCAGGTTTTCGGCGTCGTCTTCCTCAACTTCGAGATCCTCGTTACGAGTGACTCGGAACGTCGAATACTCCACGATCTCCATGCCAGGGAACAGGGTGTCAAGGTGTGCACCGATCACTTCCTCAAGCGGAATGTAGGAGGTCTTGCCGTATTCGTCGACGGGCACGTCCTCCGGACGGTACGGCCTGCCTTCGGAGTCGACGGCGATAAAGCGCGGCAACAACGGCGGCACCTTCACCCGGGCAAACAGCTCCTTGCCGTTCTTCGGATTGCGCACCAATACAGCCAAGTTCAGCGACAACCCGGAAATGTAGGGGAACGGGTGTGCCGGATCCACTGCGAGCGGGGTGAGCACCGGGAAGATCTGCTTACGATAAAACTTCGACAGCCGGTCCTTTTCCTTCTCATTCAAGTCCGACCAATGCTGGATGACGATCCCCACCTCTGCGAGCTTGGGCTGGACGTCGTCGCGGAACACGCGCGCATGCCGCTGCTGCAGCTCCTTCGTACGGATCGTTATCCCCTCGAGCACCTGGCGAGGGGCAAGGCCGGACGCCTTCGTCGTCGCCATACCCGTGGCAATCCTACGCATGAGTCCGGCCACGCGAACCATGTAAAACTCATCCAAGTTCGACGCGAAAATCGCGAGGAACCAGGCCCGCTCCAAAATGTGCAGCTCCTGATCCTCGGCCTGTTCTAGCACGCGCTCGTTGAATGCCAGCCAGGAGAGCTCGCGGTCCAAGAAACGGCCTTCCGGCAACTCGCCTTCACCGGCAGCATCCTGTTCGGCCTCCGCCTCAGCCACAAGCTGCTCGGCCTCCTCGACCAGCTCCTGCGGGCTGACCGCACTGCCCATCCGCATCCCTTCAAGCACGCGGCTACGCAAATCCTGCACGTCCTGTTCCGTAAGGTCTTCATCTTCCAGCAGCTCTTCGAGAGCGTCGGGAAGGGCTTCGTCAAGATCAATGTGATCGATTGGCGACGACGGGGTGAGCCCGGCTTGTTCATGGCGTTCGGGCGCTGTCTGGTCAGAGGTGTGTTCGCTCATACTTAGATAGTCTCAGATTTCGCCGCGCCATGACAACGCAACTTCGCACTCGGCTATCACGCAGTTACAGCTGGTAGGCAGTATGGCTTTCCGACACGTCAAAACCCGCGCGACGATACGACCGCACTGCCGGCTCGTTTTCTTCGTCAACATAGAGCAACGCCTGTTGGAATCCGTGCCCGCGCATCACTTTCAACATGAGCTTCGACAGCGCACCGCCAAGGCCCTGCCCCTGCACTTTCGGATGAACGCCCAGCACATACAGCTCCACGAGCGATTCCGACTGCGGCTTCAACCAGAGGAATGCCAGCGGCTCATCTGGCGCAAAACCGTTCGCCGCGGCCACTGCCGCGCTCATCGCCGCACCGCTCGTTGCACCCGGACCAGTTGTTGCACTACCGGCCACATCATCCATCCTGTCAGGATTCTTTAGCCGCGCGAGCAACAGCAACTGCGGATCGAACCACGGCTGAGCAAAACGCTGGCGCATGTCGTCAACCGTCAGTTTGCCCTGCTCGGGATGATCGGCAAAAGCTGCAGCGTTCAGCGCCGTCAAGGCCTCGAGGTCCCGCTTCGGATCGATTGGTTCGATATGCCAGCCAGGGATCGCGCTTGCCAAATCCGGCTTGTCGACCACGCCCACCAACGGCCGAGTCATCACTAGCAACGTCCGGGTAGCCTCCAAGTTTTCTGATTCCGCGAGCGCCCGCGCAGGCGGCAATGTTCCATGCGCCCACAGCACCGCACCGCCGAACCGCTTGCGGGCTTCTCGTAGTAGGCGCTGGCCCAGCCCGCGCCTGCGATAGGGCGCACCCACTGCCAGTTCCACACTGTTATTTCGCACGTCGCGGATTGCCACCCCGGCCAGCTCTCCCGACCGCGGCTCAACAAGCAACAGGTAGTCTGCCGCATCCGGCGCATCAATATTCAGCAGTGTCTGTTCGTCAAAGGCTGACACGCCGTCGTCGTCTTTGACCTGCCCCGCAAACTCGCGGATCTGCTGTGCATACTCACCCGGTTCTTTAACAACGCGGATCTCAAAACTCATCTATGTTCCTCTACCCGAGCCCCTGACTCTAGCCCAGCATGCCTTTCACCAAACGCTCGCCCGCCGCCTGAAAATCTTTGGACACCCGCAGCATCGCCGTGTCCCGGCGAGTCACCTCGGTAGCCAGCGGGTGTTCATCATCGCCGATCCACCCCGGTTGCACCCGGCCAATGAAATCCGTGAACCGAGCCGACGTGCGCAGCACGTCTGCGAAATCACCGCGGAAGTCACCTTTCAACACCTCGTCCCACTTCGCACGCACCTCCCGTGGGGTCAGCACCTGGTCGATCTTTTCCGGATCGTGCTCCTGTGCCGCCTGCTTGGCTGCCGCGAACCGCAATTCAACCTCATCCGGATAGCGGCGCACCCACTCCGCGAGCAAAAACCCGCGCCACAGTGT
Source organism: Trueperella bialowiezensis (assembly GCF_900637955.1). NCBI lineage: Bacteria > Bacillati > Actinomycetota > Actinomycetes > Actinomycetales > Actinomycetaceae > Trueperella > Trueperella bialowiezensis. Next base: position 1,425,108 of record NZ_LR134476.1, on the reverse strand, counting down.
GCCCGGCAGCGAGTCTTCCGGCGAGTCCACCCATGACTCGGCAATCACGTCGATGCCCTCTTCACGGATAAGTTCCAGAACCCGCGCAATCACATCATCATCTTCGCGGCGCTCCACACCCAAAGGCACGATCGCCTGTGCGGACGTGTTCGCAAGTTCGGACGTCGCCGCCGTGTCCGCTCCCCCTTCAATCAGCTCAATCTGCTCCGGTTTGAGCTGGGCTGGTCTGCGTGGTTTCGTCATGGTTGCCTCCTCCGTGTTACCCCTATTGTCCCCCAAAGCGCTGCTTCTTGGGCGAGTAGGCGGAAGCTTCACCGTGCTCACAGGCATCACGCCAATCAAAACCGGTCATATCCGGCGCTACGACGGGCGGTATCTAGCACTCAGCGAAATCTGATCGCAAAATAGCGGGAGATCTTCGCATATAACGAAGATCTCCCGCCTAGGCGTGAAAAGATTTCGGCCGGCGTCAGCTGCCCGCCACGATGTCGGCGACTTCGCGGATATCGCGAACGATATACGTAGCGCCGATCTCCTCGTAGGTGGCCTTCACCTTCGCATCTGCAGCCTCGCGCTCAGGATCGCTCAGCGCTTCGTATTCGGCTTGCGTCAGCCCCATGAGAGACGAGCCCTCGATGATGCCCACGGTGTCAAGGCCAGCATGCTGGCCTTCCCGAATATCGGAAACCGTGTCGCCAACCTTCAGTGCCTTGTGAACGCTATCGATCTTCAGCGCTTCAAGGTTGCGGAACACCATGTACGGGTACGGGCGTCCGAAACCGCCCACGTCATCCGGGGTCATCATCGAGTCCGGGCTATATCCTTCGGCAGCTGCGCGAGGTAGCACCAGTTCCATCATGGAGGCGGTGTAGCCCGTGGTGGACCCGATTTTCACTCCCATGTCGCGAAGCTTCGCGATCGTGTCAACCACGTAGGGCTTGACCTGCGAATATTTCGGAATCAGTTCCAGAATCTTCTTCTCAGAAATTTCGTAGATCTCCTGGACGTCGTCTTCGGTCCAGTCCCTGCCGTGTGTGTCGCGCCAGGCTTGGCTAATGCGCTCCATGTGCAGCATGGTGCGGACGTGGTCGATCTTCAGCATGCCCATCGGCTTGCGAACTTCATCCAGGGTTGGTGTGATCCCCCGGCCTTCGAACGCTTCCACGAAGGCTTGAACCGGAGAAAAGCACCCGTAATCGACGGTGGTTCCTGCCCAGTCGAAAATTACTACTTCATATCTCACTGTTCTTGCCCTTTCTGCGTGTCAACCTGGTTCAGGTATTCCCCGATGATCTCAACAACCTTGCGCATGTCATCCGGGTAGATTTCACCAATGTTTCCGATCCGGAAGGTGTCTGCCTCCGTCACCTTGCCCGGATAGATCGCGTATCCGCGTTCCTTAATGTAGTCATACATGTCTTGGAACGAGAAGGTTGCGCCTTCCGGGTAGAAGAAGGTGGTGATGATCGGGCTTTGGTGCTCATCGCCAACATAGGTTTGAATGCCCAGTTCGCGTAGCCCGGAGATGAGGATCTCGTTGTTTTCCGAGTAGCGCTCGTAGCGCGCTGACACGCCTCCTTCGGCCTCCAATTCACGGATTGCCTGCGCGAACGCGAGCACCGTGTGGGTGGGCGAGGTGTAGCGCCACTTGCCGTCGCCATCCATTCCTGCCCACTGATCGTAAAGATCAAGCGAGAGGCTGCGCGCCTTACCCTTGCAGGTTTCCAGCGCGTCACGACGAGCGATGATGAACGAGAATCCCGGGACTCCCTGGATGCACTTGTTCGCCGAGGAAATGATGAAATCGATCCCCAACTCGCCTACAGCGATCGGAATGCCGCCGAACGACGACATGGCGTCCACAATAAACGTCAGTCCCGCATCCTTGACGACCTTGGCGATCGGCTCCAGTTCGTTCAAGATGCCGGAGGTGGTTTCGCAATGAACCATCGCCACGTGGGTCACGTCTGGATTGGCTGCCAGGTGGTCGCGGACGACGTCGGCTTGCGGAACCTCGTCGTAGTTCCAGTTCAGCACGTTGTGCGGCACCCCAGCGGTGCGTGCGATCTGCACGATCCGCTCACCGTAAGCGCCGTTGGTCAGAATCAGCACACGCTCGTCTGAGCCAACAGCTGAGGTGATCACAGATTCCACACCGAACGTTCCCGAGCCTTGCATGAGGACCGCGGTGTAGTCGTCTCCAACTTGCGCGATCTTCAACAGGTCTTTGCGGATCTGTTGGGTGATCTGCTTGTAGTCGTCGTCCCACGTGCAGTGGTCAACCAGCATTTCGTCGCGGACGGTGCTGCTTGTTGTGAGTGGGCCTGGAGTTAACAGCTTGTAGTTAATGCTCATAGTCGAATATTACCAATTCTTCGCATTCTCAGAGATTTCGATGTGCTCTTTCAGCAGGTCGGCAGTGAGTTTTTCACGGAACTGCTTGGGGTACTTCGAACGAGCCGACTCGTCCGTCGTTTCGTGTGTGTACAGAGCATTCGGATAGTACTCTTGGATTTCTGGGCGGGCTTCTTCGACAATAATCTGAGCAATCCGCATGGCGTCCTGTTTCGTGTCGTCACCATGGTCGACGACGGCCACAGACTCGGTCATCGACATGTTGCCTTCAACCGGATCCACGTACTCGATCGGAAGCCCGGATTCCTTGTCTCGGATCGCCTGATGGCGCAGTCCGAAACCGATACCCATCTCACCCGCGCGAACTTTCTTCAGCGGGCCAGAACCCGAAGATTCGATGTGATCAGCAGCATTGGTGTAGATCCCTTCGAGAATCTCGCCGGCCTCTTCCTCACCGTATTCGTCAATGAGGGCGAGCAAGAGCAGCCACCCGGTGGTCGACGACTTCGGATCCGTCACGGAAACGTAGCGCAGGTATTCGGGCTTAGCCAGATCAGAGATCCGCTCTGGTGGTTCAAGCCCGTGTTCCTTGAGGACCTCCGTGTTGTAGAAGAGTGCTCCCTCCTGGGAGGTGATCGGAGCGTAGTAGTCCGGTGTCTCGTCAATCGTGTCTACTGGGAATTCCAAGGGCAGGAACATGTCATTACGCTCCTGCTGGGTCTCTAGGTAGAACGAGCTCATGGTGACCACGTCTGCTTGAGTGTGCGCGCCTTCGGTCAACAGCTTTCCGCCGAGCTCGGCCGTACCGAACCCTTGGATAATGTACTTGCCCGCATAGCCGTTCTCGTCAAGCGCTACCTCGATGGCTTCAACCGCTTCGTCATCGGCGTTCGAGAAAATGATGATCTTGTCAGCATTGTCGCTCGACGAGCAGGCGGTCAGACCCACCATCATGAACGCAGCTATAACAGCAGTAAGAAAAGATTTTGCCCTAGACATTCTTCTTCTCCTTGTAGTTAGAAATAGCTGCCATGATTCCCCGCACCACAAGGTTGGTGACAAGGATGAGGATCGACAGCACGAACACCTCGTTGTACTTGTTGAAGTACTGCAGTTCGTTGATCTTCGTGGTCATCAGCGGTGTGAACGCACCGACGATAAACACGACACCGGACAGCGCAACCATCGCGTTGACGAAGTAGTAACTGAACACCTGCGCCATGGTGGAGAACACATTCGGTGCGATGATGCGCCGGACCGTCTTAAACCAGGTGTCACCCATGAGCGACGCCGTGACTTCCCACCCGGAATTCAACTTCTCCAACGCGCCCTTCGTCATGAGATAGGGCGTCGAGAAGTAGTGGACGATGTTGAGCGCCACAATGATGATCAGCGTATTTTGCAGCGGTGTGCCCAAGAAGAACATCATGAACCCGATACCGAGAACCATGCCCGGAACAGCGTTGGTCACAAGGGAGACCGACTCGATCACAGACGTGAACTTCTTGCTCATGTTCGAACGCGCCGTAATCAGCCCGGCCAGGAAAGCCAGGAGGGTTCCGATGAGCGCAGTCGCAAACGCTGCAATCAGCGAGTTCGTGTACACGCTCGTCATTGCCGAATCACTCAAGACGGACTTGAAGTGGTCCAACGTGAAGTCGAGTTGGTATGGCCAGTTCGTTGTGAACGGAACAACCAAAATGACGACGAAGACGCTGAGCACCGCCATGAGGATCAAAATCGACCCGATACCGAACGTCCAGTCACGCGAGCGCGATTTACTCAACTCGACGACGGAGATCTTCGAGTAACGGATATTAAACCGGCCCAAGTACTGCAAAATGATGATCGAAATCACCGACGGGATGAGCATCATAATGGCGATAACAGCGCCCTTGCCGTGATCCGGCACGGATCCGAGCATCTCCTCATAAAGAAGAGTTGCGAGCACTTTGAATCGGCCGCCGATAGCCGCCGGAATACCGTAGTCGGTAAACGCCAAGAAGAAAGCCTGCACAATCGCAGCCGCCAGCGTTCCAAGCAAAGGCCGCAAGACCGCCGTCGTGAACGTCTTAAACCGCGAATCGCCCAGCGCCCGCGACACAATAAGGTACTTCTTGTCGATGTACCGCATCGTGTTGTTGAGCAGCATGAACGCAACAGGCAGCGTATAGATCACGTATCCGAGCAGCAGACCATTGAACCCGTAGATCCTAAACGGCCTGAAGCCCAACAGCTGAGTGACGATGCCGTTGTTGCCAAACGTATAGATGATGGCGAAACCGTAGGTGATGGTCGGCAGCAACATCGGGAAGATCGCCAGTACCGAAATGATCCTCTTCAGCAACGGCGGGACATCCGTGTAATGGATCGTATATGCCAAGAAGAACGCGAGGGCAGTGGCGATCACCGCGCTCGTGGTGGCGATAAGCAGACTGTTACCAAAGGCCTTTCCGAAGCCTTTGGCCAAGATTGTCTCCGAATAGTTATCAAGCGTTGCTCCGGTCGGCGTCAAAAACGACTGCACCAGAACGCTAAGAAGAGGGAGAACGAGGAAGAAAATGAAAATGATCGCCAGGAGCGTGTAGATGAGCTTGATCTCGCGCGGGGTCTGCGACGCCTTCACACGCTTGATCTTCTTCTCCACCTTCATGGGCGCGCCCAGCTCAGTAGTGGTTTTAACGTTCGACATGCTTACACGGCCTTCAGGTAGTTCTCAAACTCATGCTTGAACAGCTCGACAATGTTCTGCTTCTTAATATCGAGCTGACGCAAAATGAACTTCTCAACGAACTCCGACTCCGGCTGCCGAATAATCTGCTCGGGCTCACCAAACTGAGCGATATCGCCCGCGTTCAAAATCATCACGCGATCAGACAGGGTCAATGCCTCTTCAGGATCGTGAGTGACGATGATCGTCGTGAGATTGTACTCGCGAGCAATCTCCTGAATCTTGGCCTTAATCGATTCCTTAATCACGCCGTCAAGCGCGGACAGCGGCTCATCAAGCAGAAGAATGCGCGGCTTCATCACCATGGTACGAGCCAAAGCAACACGCTGCTTCTGACCACCCGACAACTGCTCGACACCCTTATTTAGGTGCGGACGAAGATCAAGAAGATCAATGAACATCTCGACTTCTTCGTTCGTGCTGCGATCAGGCATGTTGCGCAAACCGTAAGTGATGTTGTCTTTCACGTTGAGGTTCGGGAACAGTGCGTAGTCCTGGAACACAATGTTGAATCCCCGCTTTTCTAGCGAAAAATCCGTGATGTCTTCACCCTCGTAGAAAATCTGGCCAGACGTGACCGGGGTGATTCCGAGGATCATGTTCAGCAGCGTGGTTTTGCCACAGCCCGACGGGCCAAGGATCGAGACGATCTCTCCCTGGTCGATCGTGAAGTTGATGTTCCGAAGAACAGAGTTGTCACCAAAAGACTTTGATACATCTTTAAGTTCAAGCACAGTGAGGTTCCTTTCGTCTGCGCCAAAATGGTGCGTGTCTGAATGAAAGTACTCGACGAAGATATCCGCGCAAGGTAACCCGAGCACCCATAAAAGGTGTCTGGCAAACGAACGAAAGGGAAACGAACGATGAACGCATGGCGCGTGAACACAGCTTCGCCCGGCACCTCTTATGTTGAGATACCGGGCGAAAGCGGCGGTAGGCCCCGTGGGACTCGAACCCACAACCTACGGATTAAAAGTCCGGAGCTCTAACCAATTGAGCTAGAGGCCCGCCCAACCGACGCGGCTCAGACCCGTAGATCCAAACCAGTGTGCCAGCTCGTGCTGGCACATCCGTGGTCGAGGATTGATTCTACCCCGGCAACGCAAAATGCGGAAACTTACGAGCCCAATTCGCGGCGTGAATCACGCCCACCCGAGCCGCTAGGGCGGAAGGTTACGAGCGCTACAGCAATTGAAATGAGCGCAAGGCCGCCTACTTCGCCTGCGCTCGGAAACTGCCTGAGCAACACCATGCCCACAAACAGCGAGGTGGCAGGATAGAGCGCATTGAGCAGGGCGAACGTGCTTGCTGGAACCCGCGTCAAGATCGTGACTTCCAAAACGTAGGGCACCACGGAGGAAAATACGCCCACCGCCACCATGAGCGCGAGTAACTTCGGGCTTGTCAGGATTGCACCAAAGCTAGGGATTGCAAGCGGCAGGTAGAGCAGGGCGCCGATCGTCATTCCAATAGCGAGCGAGTCCGGTCCCGAGCCGGTCTTTGCCACTTTCGATCCCAACCACATGTACACCGCCCACGCGGCCCCCGCCGCGAGCGCAAACCCAATACCGGCTAAGACGCCGGGGGCAGCGGCATCCACACCAACCCAGGAGATCATGAACACGCCCGCGGCCGCGAGCACGATGCCGATGAGGATTCGCCATCCCCTACCGATCACGGCAGCCAGTAACACCGGGCCAATAAATTCAAGGGCGACGGCCGTCCCCAGCGGGATCCGAGCAATGGCTTGGTAGAACAGTACGTTCATCGTGACCAGCGCGATCCCATAAAGTGCTGGCAGGCCAAGAGCGCGCCACTCGATTTTGGGGCGGCGCCAGATCATCATGACGCCGGCGCCGACGGCGACGCGCCCCCACGCCACGGCACCCACCGTGGCAGCAGCAAACAGGGTAACGGCAATCGACGCGCCAATGTACTGGATGATTCCGGACGCCACGAGGATCGCCGGCGCCGCACGATGCATAGCATCCCCGGAAAGGTTGCGAAGGCTTCCCGTTTCGAAGCGACGCGCTCTGCTCATTGCTATTCCTCGCAGCCAAGCTAGTCGGTGCCGGCGCCCGCTGCATCTGGCGCAAACCGTAGCGACACCGAGTTCATGCAGTACCTCAGACCGGTTGGCATATGCGGCGCGTCTGGAAACACGTGGCCTAAGTGTGATCCGCACGCTGAGCACAACACCTCTGTGCGGACCATGCCGAGCGAGCGATCTTCAACATAGGACACGGCATCTTTTTCATTCGGATCATAGAACGAAGGCCACCCACAGTGGGCGTCAAACTTGGTGGTCGACCTAAAAAGTTCGGCGTCGCATGCACGGCAGTGATACATGCCGGCGCGAGTCTCGTTGAGCAGTTCCCCCGTGCCCGGCCGTTCCGTGCCGGCCTCTCGTAACACGTGGTATTCCATCGGAGTGAGCAGGTTACGCCACTCATCATCACTCTTGTTGATGGGGAAATTCACGGCTTCTCCTCTGACTACTATGTGTTGCCCGCTATCTTAACCCTCAGCAGGCCCTATGGATGTTCCCCTTTATTGTTTTGTGATTCGCCATCGGATTCAGCGTCCACTTTGTCGAGGTCATCCCGGGATTCCTCTATTCTGCGTGTGCGCTCTTCATAGACCTTCTCCCCCGGACCCGAGTACGCTTTCGCGCGTTCCACGGCTTCCGGCGATCCAGTAAAAATCGCGGACTTAATAGGCCCCGTGCTTACACCAGTAGTACGGGTCTCAGTAGTGTCACCACCACCGTTGGCCTCGTCTGGTGTGCCCGGCTCAGCATCAGCGCCCTCCGTTAGCTGTGCCCCACGCTCGTCGAGGGGAACACGGCGAATGCGCTTGACGTCGTCGTCGGAAATAACCTCCGTCTCAAGCGTTTTCCTGCGCGTCTCCTCCTCAGATTCAGGTTTGAAAACCGGCGGCTTTTCCTGCTCGCGAAGATTAACGAGCGCCTCAGTCTTCTGTTTTTTCTCCTGAAAATCGCCCTTCTCATCCCGGTAAATACGGGTATGAGGCGCGGCTTGTGGAGCCTCCTCCTGGATCCACCGCACCATCTCTTCACGCACGTGATTTCGCAAATCGGTCAGCTTCGGGGAGCTTTCCGCCGAAATCAAGCAGCGCACGAGCACGCCTTCGGTGGTCGACGCGTCGTTAATCTGGAGCACTCCCGTCCGCCCATCCCATAGGTCAGTCGCCTCAAGGATTTGCTCGAGCCGCAACCGCGCGGCGTCGATAGGAACCTGCCAGTCCATCTTGATGAGCACGTCGCCAGTCATCTCCGGCGCACGCCGCGTCCAATTCTCAAACGACTCGGTTGTCATGATCTGCGACGGCACAATAATTCGCCGCCCATCCCACACAGCAAGCACCACGTATGTGAGCGTGATTTCCTCGACCGTCGTGTAATTTCCCTGGTAGTGGACGATGTCACCCACCCGGATCGAATCCGTAAACGCCAGTTGCAGCCCCGAAAACACGTTACTGAGAGTCGTTTGCGCTGCAAGACCGACGACGACGGACACGATACCCGCCGACGCAAAAATTGACGCACCCGCAGCTCGCGCCCCCGGGAACGTGACCAGCACTCCCGCAGCACCGAGAATCCAGATGATAGCCACGACGACGCGGCGCAAAATCTGCGTCTGAGTCTTCACCCGTGCCGCACGCCCCTCGGACGTCTCGGCCATTCGCTCATTAATCGCCACGGTGACACCGTTGACGAACCCGACGAGCACCCACGTCACAAGAATGATCACGCAGATGAGGAAAATATGGTCCAGCGAGTCAAGCCAACTCGGCCCGGTTTCACCAATATCCGCACGGCCCACCTGGAATCCGGCCCATGCACCAATAACCGCGACGGCGAGCTCCACCGGGCGTGCAACAGCCTTAGTAACCGGATCCATATAGGGGCTACGGCGCCCTAACAGGCGCGCAACCGCAATAATAAGGAAACCGGCAACGAGGCCAATCACCGCTCCAATGCCCACATTTAGCAACAGCCGAAAGGCATCAAACGTGGTTTCGACAGCCGCTTCGACTTCTTCAGGAGGCGTGACGTCACCTCCAGGCACTGTATGCCACACCCGGCTCAACGCCACCCGGTAGGCCGACTCGGAAGCCAGCGGAGAAAAGAGAGCTAAGGTTGTCATGAAACAAGAGTAAATCATGCCTCGGACACCGAACGAACAGTTTCGCTTCTTGCTCACAGCCAGCGGAAAGCCGCGTAGGCACCGGTCAAAGCAGCAATAAGTCTGATATACCACGGTAAACGGGTTTAGCTTGCGAACGTGGCTAACGCCACCCCCAATAAATTTTGCATTCTTACAGCGCTCTCGCATATGCTAGAGCCCGTTCCACCAATGAGATATGGCCGGAACGATGAAGACGAAAAGTCTTTGCCCCTATCGTCTAGCGGCCTAGGACCCCGGCCTTTCACGCCGGTAACACGGGTTCGAATCCCGTTGGGGGTACTGCTTCACCAGAAGCCGGTAGAAATACCAGATCTGGCCCTGTAGCGCAGTTGGTTAGCGCGCCGCCCTGTCACGGCGGAGGTCGCGGGTTCAAGTCCCGTCAGGGTCGCAGGGGGAATCGCCCGGTCTGACCGGGCATTTTTCCTCTCAGGCTCTGTAGCTCAGTTGGTAGAGCGTTCGACTGAAAATCGAAAGGTCACCGGATCGACGCCGGTCGGAGCCACGAAAGCCCTCGCGCCGCGCGAGGGCTTTTGCGTTTCCGCCAGCCGCCCCGACCGCGACTCAGACCGCACGGTTGGCCGTACTCTCACCCTGATTTTAGATGCAGGCACTAAGCCTCCGAAATCTAGGACGCCCGCCACAGTTTTCCGTTAATATGAACGGACAGACAGCACATCACCAATGCTGTAATTACGACAAAGGAGACGTAATGTCAACAGTACCTCACGTGCGCGCGCTTCGCGCAATCTACAGCCTATTCTCAGTGGAAAACATGTCCGTCATCATCACGGGCGCAGGCCAAGGCATGGGCGCCTCGGCCGCGGAAGTCTTTGGCGAGGCGGGCGCCCGCGTCGTCGTCGCTGACTTCAACGACAAGACTGGCCCCGAGGTCGTGGACCGCATCAAGAAAGCCGGCGGCGAGGCCGCATTCTTCAAGGTGGACGTCTCGGACGAAGAGCAAGTCGCCGAAATGGTCAAGTTCGCAGTCAAGACGTACGGCCGCCTCGACGCCGCCATCAACAACGCGGCACGCACGCCAGACAACAAGCCGCTAGCTGAGATGGACATCGACGCGTTCGACGCCGTCATGAACGTCGACCTTCGCGGCGTGGCACTGTGTCTGAAGTACGAGCTCAAGCAGATGCTCGAGCAAGGCCAAGGCGGCTCGATCATCAACACCGCGTCCGTGTCAGGAATTCGCCCGCAGCCGGGCACCCCAGCCTACGTGGCCGCAAAGCACGGCGTGATCGGCCTGACCAAGCAGGCAGCCATGGATTACTCGCCCTACGGCATTCGCGTCAACGCTATCGCCCCGGGCGCCATTGACACCCCGATGCTACGTAACGCGCTCATCGAGTTCGGCCTTGAGCCGGAAAGCTACGCCAAAGAGCTATCCATGCTCGGACGCTTCGGCCGCCCGGACGAGATCGCGAAGAGCTACCTATGGCTCGCATCCGACCTGTCATCGTTCGTGACGGGCACCACGCTCGAGGTCGACGGCGGCTACTCCAACAAGTAGTACGAGAACAAAACCGCGGGGTTCTCACTGTGGCCGGGTTCTTCGGAACCCGGCCACAATCGCATCCACCACCTACCGTACCGGCCGCCTTCGTCACCTGGAGCCCGCCGCTAGAGCAAACACGAGAGTACCGGTTTGGGCGTCACCGCAGGTAGGTCTGTGTACCTCACGACATTTTCACCCGTACTATCTGGATGCGCTCCACATTGCTCTAGTATTTACGAAGGTCAAACTACGTGCCGTACAGAGTTTCTGCATGCACAGTTGTCACAGTCGGCGTCGCACACAGCGCCCACACAGAGCGTAGAGCTCTTTTACTTAGGAGGTCATACCGTTGGCATACGCAACACGCTACTCGACCCGCAAAATAGCGGCCGCTGTCGGCGCCGCATGCCTCGCCTTGGCCGGCGTCACCATGCCCATCGCTTACGCACAGGAGACGGACGTCAGCGATGCAACCACCGCGCCCGATAGCGCCACCAGCGAATCCAGCACCACCCACGATTCTCAGACAACACAGGGCAGCCCGGCAGCTTCCTCACAGCAGAGCACGCCCGCAGTACAGCCCGAGGTAGTCGCGTATTACGTGCCGGGCGGCGATTCTATGCCTGATCCGAAAACGGGCCACGCCACAGCTACGGGAGTCGCTTACGGTAGCTTTCCTGAAGACACTGAAGGGGCGCCCCCGGAGGGTGTTGTGAACGAGATTCTTGTGCGCCAACATGTGAAGCCGAATAAAGACTATATGTATCGGCCACTTCCCGGAGCGCAGATTCGCGTGTATAAAGGCGTGTACGAGCAAGAAATTCCAGAGCTCGCAACTACCGCCGATGAACGTGGTGTGTGGCAGGTGCAGATTCCCGCCAAAGTTAACACCGGCGGTCCTTTTAACTACGACACGTATTACTTCGATATCTCCTAAGGCGGCAAGACCTCGCGAATTGGTGGCCCTACTGGAGTGAACCGGATGACCGCGGTGCTCCCCCGGCTGTGTGCGAATCCAAACGGCACTTGCAATTACACCTACGGGCAAGAAGTCACGAAAAAAGATATCTTCCCCGATCGGTTCTTCTCGCTCGGCCACGGATACTACGTGTCATCTAAGAACTTCCAATCGCCCTCCAAGGAGGAAATGGAAGCGGCCTTTGACGCGAATACCGAAACCTTCACGATTACGGATAGTTCCGGCAACGCCGTCGCCCCGGAAAATGTCACCAACAAAATCGACACCTATCAGGTGTATGCGAAAATCGGTTTCACTGCTCCCCGCTCCATTTTCTATTCGGTTAACTACAACAAATCTCTCGATCCTCTGCGGCCTTTGGGATACAAAGGTCTGGATCCGGATACCACGTATTGGGGCGAGAATCAGGTAACGATTCGCGTTACCGGTGAGCTCACCTACAACGCCAACGGCGGTACGGATGCACCGGACGCCGTCGCTATCAATCCAGGCGAGGATTCAACGATCACCGATGCGAAACCGACTGCTCCGGAACACAAGGTTTTCGCCGGCTGGAACACTAAGGCTGATGGTACCGGTACCGCGTATGCGGCAGGCGCTACGGAACGCTTCGAGGAAAACACCACGCTGTATGCGCAGTGGAAACCGGTGGAATACGCCGTCACGTTCGACACGGCTGGCGGTAGCGACATCGCCGCACAAAATGTGGCACATGCCGAAGCTGCGGTAGCACCGGAAGCACCAACCCGTGAAGGCTTCACCTTCGCCGGCTGGTACACGGACGCCGCATACACGATGCCGTATGACTTCGCCGCGGCCGTAACCGGGCCGATCACGCTGTATGCGAAGTGGGATCCGGTGCCAGCGCCGCCTGCTCCGAGTGCATCACCCCAGCAGGAAGCACCCCAGCAGGTAGCGCCGAAGGAGACAACACCGAAGACTGGCCTTGCTAACACGGGTGCCAGCAACATCGGCGGGCTTACCGGTGCGGCCGTGGGCATGATCGTTGCAGGCGGACTCGTGTCCCTCCTACGGCGCAAGAACAGCTAGCGCGCGGACGGCAACGAGCAGCGCAGGTTATCCCAGCAGATAACAGCGAATAACAACCGCAAGGTTCACACTGTGGCCGGGTTCTTCGGAACCCGGCCACATTCGCATCCACCATCTACTACGCTGGCCGACTTCCGTACCTGCAGCCGGTGCTAGAGTACATCTGAAAGCACTGGTCAAACCGGGAGCTGCGCGGATGACTCAAACCAAGAAGAAGGCGCTCGCGGCGCTACTCGGCGCAATACTCGCCATCATAGGGCTGACATCAATATGGCTCATACATAACCCGTATGACGAGGAGCCTGCCCACGTCTTCGAAGAGATGTCACGTACAATCAAGAAAGGCCGCCGCGGTCCACTTTCCAAGGCGCCACACATCTGGGCTACCCCACTCAATAACAATCAAGAAAGCGATGGTTTCCAATACTACGCATACGAGGTGAAAGAAGACTCGCTTCCACCACGATTCGAATCGCTGTCGATTTCAATGTGGCCAACAGGACGGATAGACGCCACTCTCGTCTATGAAGCATCCGACACCAGTCGCGTGATGAGCCGATATTCATACGCCCCTCGTTCACACCCGGATACCGCCACGTTTTCGATCAGCGGCTGGGATTTCGAATCTGGCCCGAATAGGGACCTGTCTGCCGATGAGGTGACGGCCGCGCTAGCCGAACACGACATGACTCTCGCCGATTTCCAGCAACTCACGCTCGAGTCGGTTAACAGCTACCTCATTGATGCCTGGACCGAGGTGTATGATTCCGCGTTTTCATCCGACGATTGGGGAGCCATCACGATTGTTGACGAGGGACTCGACGAGTAGCCGCACAAACGCCGTCGTTTCACCAAGCCGTCGTCGTATCGCCAAAAAGTGATTGAACCCACCTGCGGCATAGCGTAGACTCGTGCCCATCAGTTGTCAGACAACTGAGGTGCGAACCCAAGGACGGGTTCCGAGGAACACATTAGCAACGACGCAAAGGTGGACTCATGTCATCAACCACACCCTGGCGAAGGCGTATCAGCCTTGCCATTGCAAGCGTAGGCGCGTTACTACTCACGCCCCTCGCTCCCCTGGCCAGTGCAACAGACACGGCCGCGCCTAACCCGGACCTGAGTGCGGCACAGGTCTCCCACTACTCCTTCGATGAGGAATCGGACGGCACGGGCGCCGTCGCAGATAAGTGGAGCCAGCGCACAGGCACCGTCACTGGAACGATCCCAACGGTCGAAGGAAAGGTAGGAAAGGCAGCGTCCATCACCCCGGGCAACTCCGTGGCCTTCCCCGAACTCGACCTCGGAAAGAACTGGACCATCGGCTTCTGGGTGAAAGCGCCCACCGCGCCTGGCACGTCCAACATTCTCGTGGCCAAAGACGGCTACACGACAATCTCCCAGCGCATCCGTGCAAACGGCGACAACATGGGCGTGTGGGTACGCTCTGGCGCCGGCGGCTACCTTACCTATAACGCAACGATGCCCAACGACCAGTGGCAACACATCACGTGGACGAACAGCGCCACTGAAGGGCTGAAGCTCTACGTCGACGGCGAGCTCAGCGAAACCAAAACGTGGACGGTTCAAAACCCCATCGTCGCACCGGTGGACGTGCTCGGCGGTGAAGGGTTCACCGGCCTCGTTGACGAGCTGAAGATCTACAACCGGGCGCTAACTGCCGAGGAAATCCCGACGACGATCGAGAACCTTCCCGTTAAAGAACCGGAAGCACAGCCCAAGCTCAACGCCACGTTCACGATCTCCAATCCCAAGCCGGAGGGCGTGGACTGGCAGGTTGGCGACAGGATTAACTTCGACCTGCGAGTCACGAACGACACGGGCATGACCCGCTCCTTCGAATCAACCGCGTCCAACCTAGATAACTGGCACGGTTGCAAGTGGGGCGCCCTGCCCGCAGGGAAGACGGAGTCGTGCCCCTTCGCGTCGCATGTGGTCAACGAGGCGGATATCGAGGCCGGCGGCTTTACGCCCTGGATCGAATTCCAGCTCTACGACGACATCCGCTACCGTGGCAAGGCCAAGCCGATGGAACGTTTCTCAGGCGAGCAGGTCGGCGTCGCGCCCATGCTCGCAAAAGTGGAGTCCTTCGAGTTCACCGGCGGAATCGGCAAAGATCAGTACGCTGAAGGCGACGAACTCACGGCCACGCTGAAGATCTCGAACCCGACGGACAAGCCCGTGCAGGTCTCCCTCAACGACGGCGCCCCGGCATGTTCCGGCGAGATCGCACCGGGCGCTACGCTCACGTGCGACTCCATGACGTACCCCGTGACCAGCGTCGATCTGGAGCGCGGCCGGGCCGTGCTCGACGTCGTCGTCACAGCCAAGCAAGACGGCAAGACAACCCAGGTTCCGGCAACCGCTACCGCGGATACGCCGACGACGTGGGAGGCCGCCAAGCCGTTCCCCGCACCAAACGCAGATCCGCGGCTGGCGCCCACGCTGTCTGACATGGAGATGCTCGACGAGAACGTGCCCGGCGAATACAACATTCGTATTCCCGCGATCGCAGTCGCATCGAATGGCGACCTGCTGGCCTCCTACGACTACCGGCCGATCAACGCCATGACTGGCGGCGGCGACTCCCCGAACGAGAACTCGATCGTGCAGCGCCGTTCCACCGATGGCGGTAAGACGTGGGGCCCGCGCACGATCATCGCGGAAGGTAAAGTGGCCGGTCCGGGTGAACGCTACGGTTGGTCCGACCCGTCGTACGTGGTCGACCATGACACTGGCGAGATTTTCAACTTCTTCGTCGGGTCGCTGGATGCTGGCCTGCCCAACAACCCGCACTATGTGTACAAGGAAGACGGGACGATCGACGAAGCCGACCGGCGCACCATGAACTTCACCGTGGCCAGCTCGAAAGACAACGGGCACACGTGGAAGCTCCGCACGATCACGAACGACGTGCTCGGCGATCGCGGCAAAGATGTCAAGGGCTGCTTCGCCACGTCTGGCGCCGGCATCCAGAAGATGTACGAACCACACAAGGGCCGGCTCGTGCAGCAGGCCGCGTGCTTGAAGAAGAGCGGCGGCTTCCTCGCCATCTCCATCTTCTCTGACGACCACGGCAAGACCTGGCAGGGCGGTAACTTCACGTCCGACACCGACGGCGCACCCTTCGCCCAAAAGTGGAACTACGACGAGAACAAGGTGGCCGAGCTGTCCGACGGCCGGCTCATGCTCAACTCGCGTATTCCGCGCGGCTCGTACGGTCAGGGCTACCGGATCGTTGCCATCTCCGACGACGGCGGCATGAACTGGAAAGACTACCGCCTCGAAAAGCAACTGCCCGACTCGCAAAACAACGCGCAACTCCTCCGGCCGTTCCCGACCGCCAAGGAGGGCACGCTGCGTTCAAAGGTTCTGCTTTTCTCGAACACGAAGAAGTGGTGGGATCGCGTTGACGGACACGTTTCCATGTCTTACGACGACGGCGCCACCTGGCCCGTCTCGAAGCAGGTTCGCAATGGCGGCACTGGCTACACGACGATGGCAGTTCAGCCCGATGGCAAGATCGGCCTGCTCATGGAGCCGGCTGTTGCCAACAAGGTCTCCTACATTAACTTCTCGCTGAAGTATCTGGAAGAGAATCTGCCGTTCGAAGTGGGATTGGAGCCTGTGGCGAATGTTTCTGCTACTGAAGGCTCTGAGATCACCCCGATCAAGCTCGAGACCACCGGCAACGATCCACTGCTTGCTGACACGTTTAGCGCTGAGGGTCTGCCCGCAGGCCTGTCGATTGATCCGGCAACCGGGGAGATTTCGGGTACTCCAGCGGTCAAGAATGCCGAAGAGGCCAGCTTCGACGTGACCGCGACCGTGACGGAAGCCGACGACGGCACAGGTATTCCGCGTACCGCTTCGACGACGTTCACGCTAACGCTTGCGCCAAACCCGGAGCCTGTACCGGAACCTGAACCGACGCCGGAACCGGAGCCGACGCCTGAGCCCGAACCAACTCCGGAACCGGAACCAACTCCTGAACCTGAGCCTGTGCCGTCGTGTGTGGTGGCTGATGGGTTGAAGGTTGGGTCTCGTGCTAGTGGCGTTCTTGGCGATGCCACTGGTGATGGGATCGCTGACGTGTGGTCGGTCGATTCCGATGGCCGGGTGCATTTCTACGCTGGTAACGGCCGTGGCGGGATCTACCATGTCGGTGTTGTTGCCTGCGACCAGGGCAAGATCACGTCGATAACTCCGATTCCGGATGTGAATGGTGATAACCGTTCTGACCTGTTGGTCCGCCATGCGGATGGGACCGTGCACTACTACCATTCCGATGGCGGTGGCGCACTATCTTACGGTAAGCAGGCTGGCCGGGGCTGGAACGGGATGGACAACATTGTCTATGTTGGCCGTTTCGGATCAGACCAGGTACTGGTTGCCCGGCAGGTTGATAGTGGACGGTTGTTTGCTTACAACGTGCGAGCTAACGGACTCAACGGCCGGGGCCAAGTTGGGCACGGTTGGGGTCGAACAACCACGATCCTTGCCCCTGGCCAGTTCACTGGTGATGGCAACCCGGACCTGATCGGTATTCGGGATGATGGACACATGTTCGCCTACCGAGGCCACGCAGGTGGCACGTTTAGTACCGTCGGCCAGGTCGGCCACGGGTGGAACGGGTTCGCCCATGCAGTCATCCCCGGTGACCTTGATGGTGATGGACGCCGTGACCTGCTCGGAGTTCATACGAATGGACGCATGTTCTTCTACCGTAACCTTGGCAACAGCCGGTGGGGATACCCTGTTCAGGTTGGCCACGGATGGAACAACATGACCATCATCTCCTAACCAACCTAGGCCGGCTTGGTAACTGCCCCAGGTAACCAACTCGGCCACCGGGCTGGTGGTGTAAGGGCGAGCGTGATCTTCACGCTCGCCCTTACACATGTGCATGTTGCGAATTGCCATGTGAAGGAATGTTCGCCGCAAAATCAACCTGCCTATGTGTGAGTAAAGTGCAGTAGCATGATCTTGGGTTAGGCAAGCCTAACCTTATTAACATATGTGCACTACATGAACTACATGAAGGGAAAAGCGTTGAATACGTCATTTTTGCGTGGCGGGAAGAAACGCCCGCCGCACGCGCGCACAGTGACAGCCGCACTTGCCGCAGCAGCGTTGCTCGGCGTCGGCTTTACGGCTCCGGTTCATGCCGCGACTGTTGACGACGGCGTGACGACGGCGTCGCACTCTGAATCTACGAATACACCGATTGCGGTTGACGAAGCGAGCTTCCCGGATCCTGCCTTCCGGGAACATGTTGCCAGCAAACTCGATCTTGATGGTGATGGCCGGCTGAGTGAATCCGAGCGCGCCGCCGTTTCGGAAATCATCATTTCCGACTCGGGGCTCACGTCGGTGGAAGGCATTGAGCATTTCCCGAATCTGCAGAAACTGGACGTTAAAAACAATCAGATCACCACACTGGATGTGACGAATAATCCCAAGCTGGAACGTCTCCATGTGCAGTACAACGAATTGACGGAACTTGTGGTGTCGCAGAACGAAAACCTCGCAGTGCTGCAAGCGCATGGCAATTCGCTGACTGGGATTGATCTACCGGTGGCGCCGAACCTCGTTGAGCTTGACCTTTCGGATAACGCTCTTACTGAGTTGGATGTGACGACTCTTCCCAATCTGGAGTATTTGACGCTGTCGAAGAACGTTCAACTGCAGAATCTGGATCTGTCGAACAATCTGAAGATGGAGAATCTCGACATCGACCATCACATGTGGCCGGTTCAAGGATTTGAAAAGCTCAAGCCTTTCTTCGTTACGTTGCATGATGTTCCGGTTGTGAAATCGACGGGTGAGGTCAACACTTCACGTCTTGGTGATCTTTTCGATCCGGAGACGGCAACTGGTTTGCAAAACGCCAACATCGAAGATGGCAAGCTTTACATTGTCGATGACGAGCTTGTCCTGTGGTGGCGCACCACTAACGGGCTCCAAGTGAATATTTTTGCCGCGGAAAATGCTACGCACCAGGTGACGTTCGATATGGGCGGCCAAGGTGAGCAGGTGCCCGCGCAGAAGGTTGAGGACGGGGCGAAGGCCAGCGCACCGGAGGCTCCGGTTGCTGATGGCTTCGAGTTTGAGGGTTGGTTCGCAGATGCTGGATTCACCACCCCGTTCGACTTCGAGGCAGCCATCGAGGATGACGTGACGGTTTACGCCAAGTGGAAGGATATGCGCGACGACGACAACGACGGCGTACCGAACTGGAAGGACGAATGTCCGGCTTCGGCATACAAGGCTGTTGACGAACGTGGCTGTACGAAGGCTCCGGAGCTGCGCGACGTCATCGACGTCGTTAACGGAACTGTTGGCAAGGAGATCAAGCAGAAGGTTGCCACCGATTACAGCTGGGGCGGATTTAGGAACATTCAGTGTGTGGCTGATGGTCTGCCTGAGGGTTTGACGGTCAAGCGCAATGATTTCGTTCGTGGTTGTGAGCTCACGGGTAGGCCAACCGAGGCTGTGGATAACAAGGTGATCACGCTGCGGCTGACTGCCGAGCGGATTGAGGATGACAATCCGAACGTGCCCCAGCCTGCCACGTTCATTTTAAACATCGTGGAACCTGCGCCGAAGCCGGTGGAAAAGCAGTTGCCGATCGACGAAGTGAACTTCCCAGATCCAGTACTCCGCAAGTACGTTGCAGATAATTTCGACTGGCACAAGGACGGCAAGCTCACTGATTCAGAGCGCAACTCCGTCAAGGCTATTAGGTTGAAGGACTCCGGGCTGACGTCAGTGAAGGGTATCGAACACTTCCCGTGGCTAGCGACCTTGAACGTGCAAAACAATCAGCTGACCGAGGTCGACGTTTCGGCGAACACGCGACTGGAGTTCCTTTACGTTGATAACAACCAGCTGACCGAGTTGGATGTCAGCAATAATCCGAAGCTTTGGCAGATTTTCGCAGAGAATAACAAGCTGACGAAGCTGGATGCGTCGAACAAGCCCGACTTGAAAGAAATCCGGATTAGAAATAATGCGCTCACGTCGCTCGATCTCACGAATTCGCCAGACGTGGGCTGGCTCTTCGCGGATAACAATCAGCTGACGGAACTCGACGTCTCCGCTAAGCCCCGGTTGAGCCGTCTGCACGTCGGTAACAATAATTTGACGAGCATCGACGTTTCCAACAGTCCGAGGCTCGAATACTTGGACGTGAAGAAGAACAAGCTGACGGAACTCGACGTGACGAAGAACGACAAGCTCACTCATTTGTGGGCGAACAATAACGCTCTGACCACGTTGGACGTGTCGAAGAATCGTTACCTGGAATGGCTGATCGTCAACGATAATCAGTTGACGGAGGTCAACACGTCAGGGCTCGGCAACCTCCGGTACGTATATGTGTACAACAACAAGCTGACCTCACTTGATATTAAGCGGGGCCAGACTATCCGGTGGCTGTTTGCAAACAACAACCAGTTGAGCGAGCTTGATCTTTCGAGTAACGGAGCCCTCCAAGATTTGAGGGTGAGCGGGAACAACCTGACCGAACTTAACTTTAATGGTAAGGACCTGCACACACTCCGAGCTAACAACAATAAGTTGACTGCCGTTGACCTGTCGAGGGCTAAGGGGCTGAAGGAAGTACAGGTACTCGGCAACAATCTCACTGAGTTGGATGTCTCGAACAATCCTGAGTTGACGCGTCTGACTGCGTGGGTGAACGACGGTTTGACAGAGCTCGACCTGACCAACAACCGCAAGTTGAACCATCTGGAGATCGACTATGGCTTGTGGCCGTTGGCAAGCGCTGACGGTCTTAAACTCAAGGAATTTGGGCTGTCTGGTCTTCCGATCGTGAAGTCAACGAAGCAGTTGGGGACGGATCGGCTTGGCGACCTGTTCGACCCTGACACCCTGAGCGGACTGACGAATGCCGAGGTTAAGGACGGCAAGCTCGTCATCAACGAACCGAACAAGAGCGTCAGCTGGCAAACTGCTGACGGGATCAAGATGACCGTGCTAGCCGCGAAGACCTACACCCATCAGGTGTCGTTCGATATGGGCGGCCATGGTGAGCAGGTGCCGGTGCAGCTGGTCCTTGATGGGCAGAAGGCTACGACGCCGGACGTTCCTGTTGCTGACGGTTTCGAGTTCGAGGGTTGGTTTGCTGACGCCGAGTTTGCGACCGCTTTCGACTTCGAGGCGGCTGTCACCGGTGATGTGACGGTGTATGCGAAGTGGAAGGATATTGGCGACGACGACGGCGATGGCGTTCCCAACTGGGCAGACAAGTGCCCGGACACCGCAGAAGGCGTCGAGGTTGACGACGACGGCTGCGAAATCGGGCCCGTGGTTGTAGCCGAGGTTGCTGAACCTGAGTACTCTGCCGAGGCTGGCGGGATTGTGATCCCAACGGTTGTCGGCGTTGAGTACCTGGTTAACGGCGAGGTTGTCTCGGGTACGTTCGAAGTGGCCCCGGGCACGGTCACAAACGTGACTGCTCGCGCCCTTGAGGGTTACAAGCTCGCCGACGACGTGGTGGTTGACTGGGCTGTTAAGGCTCCGCTGCCACCCAAGCCCGAAACGATCACTGAGTATGGCGACTGGGTGGATGGTGAAGCTGATGCAGAACAGCGCATCGTGCACCAGACGCGCACCATTAAGACCGTTGATTGGACGTGGCGTGCTGCCGAGGGTAAGTGGGCCGAGGTGACCTTCGAGTTCACACAGACGCGTACCCGCCCAATGACGACCGAGGAGATCAATGCCCTGACGGTGGTCGTCTCTGAGGTTGCTGAGCCTGAGTACTCTGCTGAAGCTGGTGGGATTGTGATCCCAACGGTTGACGGCGTTGAGTACGTGGTTGGTGGCGAGGTCGTCACTGGCACGGTCAAGGTGAACCCGGGCACTGTCACAAACGTGATTGCCCGCGCCCTTGAGGGTTACAAGCTCGCCGATGATGTGGTGGTCGACTGGACTGTGAAGGTTCCGCTGCCGCCCAAGCCCGAAACGATCACTGAGTATGGCGACTGGGTGGATGGCGAAGCTGACGCAGAACAGCGCATCGTGCACCAGACGCGCACCATAAAGACCGTTGATTGGACGTGGCGCGCTGCCGAAGGCACGTGGGCCGAAGTGACCTTCGAGTTCACTCAAACCCGCACCCGCCCAATGACGGCCGAGGAGATCGCTGAACTGACTCCCGCGCCTGAGCCGGAGCCAACTCCTGAACCCGAGCCAACTCCTGAACCCGAGCCAACTCCTGAGCCCGAACCAACTCCGGAGCCGGAGCCCGAGCCGGAGCCGACGCCTGAACCTGCACCTGAGCCAGAGCCGGAGCCAGAGCCAGAGCCAACTCCTGAGCCTGAGCCTGAGCCTGTGCCGTCGTGTGTGGTGTCTGATGGGCTGCAGGTTGGGTCTCGTGCTAGTGGCGTCCTAGGCGACGCGACTGGTGATGGGATTGCTGACCTGTGGTCGGTTGATTCTGAGGGCCGGGTGCATTTCTATGCTGGTAACGGCCAAGGCGGGATCTACGGTGTTGGAGTGGTTGCCTGTGACCAGACTCAGATCACGTCGATCACTCCGATCCCGGATGTCAACGGTGATAACCGTTCTGATTTGTTGGTCCGCCATGCGGATGGAACTATGCATTACTACTACTACTCCGATGGCGGCGGAGCACTGTCTTACGGTAAGCAGGCTGGCCGGGGCTGGAACGGGATGGACAACATTGTCTATGTTGGCCGTTTCGGATCAGACCAGGTACTGGTTGCCCGGCAGGTTGATAGTGGACGGTTGTTTGCTTACAACGTGCGACCTAACGGACTCAACGGCCGTGGCCAGGTTGGCCATGGTTGGGGTCGGACGACCACGATCCTTGCACCTGGCCAGTTCACTGGTGATGGCAACCCGGATCTGATTGGTATTCGCGATGATGGGCGCATGTTCGCCTACCGTGGTCATGGTAATGGCACGTTCTCTGGTGCCGGCCAGGTCGGCCACGGGTGGGCCGGGTTCTCGCACGTCACTATTCCAGGTGACTTGAATGGTGATGGACGCCGTGACCTGCTCGGAGTTCATACGAATGGACGCATGTTCTTCTACCGTAACCTCGGCAACAGCCGGTGGGGACACCCCATCCAAGTCGGCCACGGATGGAACAACATGCACATCATCTCCTAACCAACTTGCCAGTTAGCCAACTAGCCGGTTAGTCAGCTAGCCAGCTAACCAACCCGGGCGGGCGCTAAGAGAACAACACGAGTAGTGATACTCGTCGAGCAGCTCTCAGCGCCCGCCCTGTGCTCGCATACAATTACTCCATGACTACGCCACCGGTGCTGCCCGTCATTGTTGGGGCAGATATCTCTGAGTACACGATCGCGCGCTTGTTCCATGAAGCTTACGGGCTCCGTTCGCTTGTGATTAATGATTTTGCGCGCGGGCCGGTCTCGGATTCGCGTATTCTCGATTTTCGTATCGTTGACAAGGGCACGCTGATGGATCCGGCGCGTCTCATCCCGCTCATGCAGCAGATCAGTGCAGACAACCCCGGGCTAACCCCTATTTTCTTAGGGAATGTTGATGAGCCGCTCGAGATCGCTGCCACGCATCGGGAAGAACTGCCCGGATGGTTCTTGCCGCAACCGACCCCGGAGGTGATCGCTCGTGCCAACGATAAGGCCGCGTTGGCCGAGCTGCTTGAGTCGCTTGGGTTGCACGCGCCTCAGCATGTGACGATGTCGCTGGCAGATCCTGATTCGTGGCATGCGATAGATGCGCTTCGTGCCCCGCTCGTGGTCAAAACCCGTTCGGGTGCGGACTTTTTCAAAAATTCTAAGTATGGCTTGGACAAGGTGTCGGTGGCGGAGGACCACGACGCCGCCCGCGCACTATTCGCACGCGTGGCGCAAGCTCGTGTCGACTTAATCGTTCAGGAGCTCATCCCGGGTGATGACACCACGCAATGGGTGGTCAACGGATACGTAACAACGCGTGGCCGTCTAGCCGCGATTGGATCCGGGCAGGTACTTCTTGGCATCCACGAGCCAGAGCTGATTGGTAACGCGGGGATCATTTACGTGCGTGAGCACCCGGAGCTTATCGAGCAGGCACAGCGAATTATCCGCAAGATAGGTTTGACCGGCTTCTTCTCGTTAGACGTGAAAATCGATCCCCGCGACGGCCGCATTTACTGGCTAGACCTCAACCCGCGAATGGGCCGCGGCCACTACTACCTCAAGGTGGGAGGTATTGATCTGGCGCGTATTGTTGTGGCGGACGCGCTGGGCAAGGCGGATGATGACGACGTCGTCGCCCGGCAAACGCGCGAAGGTATTTTCGCGATCGTGCCGCCTTTGTTGGCGAATAGGAACTATATACGAGACCCGCACCTGCGTAAGCAGGTGCGGGCGGCGCGGAGGAACACTGTCACACCGCTTGACTATCGGGTTGACCAACATCCAAAGCGAGTGATTTTCCGCTTGGGATCGGGCTTGAATTACGTGCGCAGGATGCGCAAGTACTATCCGACGCCCACGGATAGCGGGTTCTAGCCGCGCACTCGCTGCCTATTGGTCGTCGCTAGCTGAGGGCTGCTCGGGCGGCGTCGTAATCGGGTTCGCTCTTGGTCTCCGGTACTTGCTCGGTGTAGATGACCGTGCCGTCGCCGTCGATGATAACGACGGAGCGGGACAGCAGGCCCGTTAGTGGCCCTTCGGCCATGGTCACTCCGTAGTCTTCGGGGAAAGACGAACGGAATGCTGAGCCCGTCACCACATTTTTGATGCCTTCGGCGGTGCAGAAACGCTCGTGGGCAAACGGGAGGTCGAGTGACACAGCGACGACGACGGTGTTGTCGACTTCTTCGGCCAGCTTGTTGAACTGGCGCACTGATTGGGCACAGATTCCCGTGTCAAGGGATGGGAAAATGTTGAGAACCACACGTTTGCCTGCGAAATCGGAGAGCTTCACGTCGCCAAGCTCTGAGTCTGTGAGCGTGAAATCG
This sequence comes from Trueperella bialowiezensis, assembly GCF_900637955.1. Classification (NCBI taxonomy): domain Bacteria; kingdom Bacillati; phylum Actinomycetota; class Actinomycetes; order Actinomycetales; family Actinomycetaceae; genus Trueperella; species Trueperella bialowiezensis. Next base: position 1,400,268 of record NZ_LR134476.1, on the reverse strand, counting down.
GGGGCTTTCGTACCAACTGCGGGCAGGTCGCCGATTGTTGTTATTGGAGTGCCATTGAAAGTAATCGTTGCCATGTGTCAACCGTAGCGAGGCCACTCGCGCCGGTGAACCTGTTCACGCGGTCAGCATAAAAAGATCGATATTCGACGTGTTCGCGTAAGAAGTCGAAAGATTACGTTTATTCATGCCAAAATGAGAGCATGATCTTGGGCGGACTCGCCCACGTAAAGGAGTATCCGTGACTGACAAATCGACACCCTCGGGTGCATCCCACGGCCGGGCTGCGCCCTCGGATCACACGCCGGAAGGTCCCACTTCGCTGTCTGGAAAGGGGCCGGTGGCTCCTCGAAGCGGGCAGTCTATTGGCGAGTTGATCGCGAAAGTGACCGCCCAGTTCTCCGCGTTGATGCGTGACGAGGTTCAATACGCCAAGTTGCAGGCAGCAGAAAAGGTCAAGAAGCTGGGTGTGGGCGGAGCTCTATTTGCAGTGGCCGGGGTGCTCGCGCTTTACCTTCTGCCCATGCTGCTCATGGCCGCAGCTTTTGGCCTTGCTAACGTCATGCCACTGTGGGCGGCTTTCCTTGTTGTGTCAGGCATCCTCCTAGTCGTGATTGGGATCCTGGTGGCAGTGGGTGCGAACCGGATGAAGAAGGCTCGCGAACACGAAGTCGACCCGATAGGTGGATTCCAGAAGAATGTTGACGCCGTGAAGAAGGGACTCAATCAGTGACTCAAGCACGCCATAAGAAAGCTGTTGATTACGAGGCACCCAAGGGCCTTCCGGATAACCGCAGTGCCGCCGAGGTTGCCGCCGATCTGGAGCGGGTTCGCGATGAGATGACTGAGACCGTGAACGAACTGGCGGCTCGCCTGCATCCGGACACGCTCAAGGAGGAAGCGACGTCGTTCGCCAAAGATAAGGCGGCCGAAGGCAAGGTGCTGTTCGCTGACTTTGTTGAGAAAGTGAAGGCTGGAGATCGCCAGTCGATCGCGATTGTTGCTGGTGCCGCGCTCGGCCTAGCCATCATCGTGCTGCGGAAGATCTTTAAATAACCACTCGAAACAGTGTGGGGTGGATGCGATACGCATCCACCCCACACTTTTTGACTTGCTTAAGTCTACTTGTTTACTCTTACTCGGCCTTGGGGTTCTACTCGGCCTTTGGCACCCGTGAACTCCTGATCGCGTCCATCACATCTTTACGCGGAAAACGCCGGTGTCCACCGAGCGTGCGAACGTAGGGTAGTTTGCCGTTGTCGGCCCACCGTGACACCGTTTTCGGATCAACCCTAAACAGTTCCGCCACTTCTGCCGGAGTCATTAATTCGCTTTGCTTCTCCATGTTGTCCCTCACCTAACCTATTTTCCCCTTCTCGACACCCTGTTGCGATGTGGGAGAGCCTGCCGCATTTTCCTCCCACAGCGCCATTTGAACGATTTGCTCTTACGCCCATCCTAGTTCTGGATTGTCTTCGCCTTCAATTCTTAACAGTAAAAGTTTCATGCCGAAAGCATAAAATCTGGTTAACGATTAACGCGCGAGCTCGAAGCAACAGCCCCTTACACGCGCCATTTCCGAAAATCGAGACATTTCTTCGTGGTCTTTCCCCAAGGCGTAATAGTCACGTAGAGATTTACCCCCTCTTCAAGGTAAGGTATGAGCACGAACCATTGAAGGATTAAAGTTGAGGGGGGTCGAGCCAAGCATGGGGCGCGGCCGTCAAAGAGCCAAACAGCGTAAAGTCGCACGTAACCTGAAGTACTTCAGCCCGGAGACCGACTATGAAGCTCTCGAACGAGAGCTCGCGGGCAAGGCTGAACAGAAAGATGAACCTGACGACGACAGCTATGCAAACTGGGATGAATATGATCCGGATGCATACGAAATCCCTCCAGCTACGGACGTCTGGGACGAGGACGACTGGTCGCCTCGCCGCTAGGCTTCCCTACTGAGATTCCACATGAGAAACGAGCTCGGGCTCCGAATCGGAGACGAGCTCGAAGTGGGATGTCAGATCGTCGTCGACACCCATAAGCCGTACCCGTACCCGCTCTCCCACGGGAACATGATGTCCGTGGATTTTCACCTCGAGGGCGGGTTCGGCTATCGACACGACGCCGCGTTGGGTGTCTCCTAAGGGTTTGAGGCGATCGACGACGACGCCGTCGAACACTTCACCCTCGCGCCCGCGTAAGGTCAGTGCTTCGACTGCGCTGATCGCACGGTTTTCCACTGTGTTTGCGATCCGCGTGCCGTTCGCCATGGTCGCGGGCAGCGAGGGCAGTTGTTCGGCTACCCACTGCGGGATTTCCTGCCCGGCGACGACGCATCGGCACACTTCGAGCCCGTAGCGGTCGACAAGCCGGCGTAGCGGCGCTGTCACGTGAGCGTACGGTGCTGCGATGGCGTTATGGTGCAGGTCGGTTCCCTGTTTACCGTTAGATGGCAGCGCTTCGTATCCGGCGCCTCGGAACAGGGTGACCGCCTCATGAGTGAACGCGAACGCAGCCGGTTCACGGGAACTGAGCGACCGGATGAATGTGGGATAGTCGACGTCGTCGGGCCAGTCCAACCCTAGGCCGGCGGCCACGGCGCGTAGCCTGGCAATGTCTTTGTCGCGTGCAGGTGGCAAGGTGCGAAGAATACCGACGCCCGCACGGATCATAATTTTTGCGGCCTCCATGCCAGTCATGAGCGACAGCTGTGAATTCCACCCTTCCACTCGGGTCACGTGGCGGAACGTGAGCCGGAAACCTTTCCGACGTCGTTCCACGCGCTGTTCTGGAAGGTCGAGTGACACGCCGCCCCGGCGGACTTCCAGCTCTTCGCGTAGCCTGCCAACCAGCGCCAGATTGGCTGGTAAATCCGCTGGCACATTCACTGGCAGGTAGGCGGCGTCACTGTAGGCGGCCTGTACCTGCACGTACGTGAGTTGGGCGCGGGAGCGAATCTGCGCCAATTCCAGGTCTGTTGAGGTCACGTTTCCTTCCGCGTCCAACTGGAACGTCCACAGGTATGCCGGACGTACCACGCCAGGCAGCAACGACGCCGCATCTGCCGACAGCACTTCCGGATGCAACGGAATCGACCGATCCGGCAAATAAATAGTGGTGGCACGCCGGTGTGCCTCGCGGTCGAGAGCCCCGCCAGGCGTGACGAAAAGCCCAACCGCCGCAATCGCGTAGTACACGGTGATGCGCTCCCCGACGTCGATGAACAGCGCCTGGTCTAAATCCCGCGAACCTTCCGGGTCGATCGTAACGAACGGCAGATCGGTACGGTCTGGCAGGTGAGGAAAATGGCGAGGCGCAGTTTGTGCTTCGTGGAGCGCATCAGCGGGGAACTCGATCGACACTCCGGCCTCATCAGCAAGTTGCGAGATCGTGGTGGTCATCGCCTCGATACTGACGATGTTCGGATTAACAAATCGTTGCCTCACACCCTCAGCCTACAGAGATTCGCTCATAGTTCGGTGAGGAGAAGCACTTTTCAGCTAGGCGCGGCGGCCTGCCAAGAGGCACGGCGGCACGCAAACGACGTCGTTAATGCCCGGGCTGGCCAAGCTCGACCGGGCGGAAGATCGGGAAGAACTCGGAAATGTTAGCGCGCGTGCCCGAGTAGGTGACCTTGGCAGGATCGACCTGCACGTCCCCGGGCGCTGACGTTGCCAGCGCGAGAAACGTGTCCACATCCATTTCGACGACGTTCGGCGGCGTACCCCGCGTGTGTTCCGGCCCTGCGATCGCCTGCACTGCCCCAGCCCACGGGATCCGAATTTCCACGCTTCGCCCCGGATGCCGGCTTGCGAACTCTTCGAGGGCGAACCGGGCGGCCTGCCGTTTATCGCGCGTTGAAAGTTCTTCGCCGCGTGCGAAGGCGCGTATCAGGCCGAGCCCTTCATCGGGGTCGATGCGACGTCTCATGGCAGCAGTCTACAGCGCGGAGCTGGCATTGCTGGGGTACCTGTTTCGTTCCCGGGGTAGACAAAACGCCGGATTTGGTACCCCCGGAAACGAACGTGTACCCCGGGAACGCCCGCACTGAAGCCGGACCGCAGCGCACCATGCCCGCGCTAGACGATCCCCTGCTCGATCATGGCGTCCGCAACTTTCATGAACCCGGCAGCATTCGCACCCACAAGATAGTTACCCGGCTCATCCAGATCGGCCGCAGTGGCTAGGCAGGTGGCGTGAATATCCGTCATGATTGCCTCGAGCTTTTCTTCGACGACGGCGAACGGCCAGCTTTGGAGCGACGCGTTCTGTTGCATCTCAAGAGCTGACGTGGCGACTCCGCCAGCATTCGCGGCCTTACCAGGCGCGTACAGGATCTTAGAGTGCTGGGCCGTTTCGATCGCACCCGGCGTGAGCGGCATGTTCGCACCCTCTGCAATGAGTTGCACCCCGTTGGCACGCATCGTGCGCACGTCGTTCGCGTGCACCTCATTTTGGGTCGCGCACGGGAGCGCAAGGTCAGCTGGTATCCCCCAGACTTTCTGGCCGGCCTGGAACTTTGCGTTCGGACGCAGCTCCGCATATTCGGACACCCGCCCGCGGCGCACTTCCTTAATCTCCTTGAGAAGAGCGACGTCGATCCCATCCGGATCATAGACTGCTCCGCTGGAATCTGAAATCGACACAGCCTTGCCGCCCAACTGGTGCAGCTTTTCAATCGCGTAGGTGGCCACGTTCCCAGAGCCGGACACCACCGCCGTCTTCCCCTCCACTGATTCACCGAGTTCAGCAAGCATACTGTTTGCAAACATGACGAGCCCGTAGCCGGTAGCCTCCGTCCGGCCACGCGAACCACCCCAGCCCACACCTTTCCCGGTGATCACACCCGCTTCGTTCCGGTTAGCCAGGCGCTTATATTGGCCAAACAGGTAGCCGATCTCGCGAGCACCCACGCCAATATCGCCAGCCGGGACGTCGACGTCGGCGCCAACATGCCTCGAAAGCTCCATCATGAAGGCTTGGCAGAACCGCATCACTTCGTTGTCGGATTTGCCGTGCGGGTCGAAATCCGAGCCGCCTTTGCCGCCGCCGATGCTTTGGCCGGTGAGCGCATTTTTGAAGATCTGTTCAAATCCGAGGAATTTGATGACCGAGAGCGTGACCGACGGATGGAAGCGCAAACCGCCCTTATACGGGCCGAGTGTGGAGTTGAACTGGATGCGGTATCCGCGGTTGACCCGCACTTTATTCGAGTCGTCCTGCCATGCCACCCGGAACATGATTTGACGTTCGGGTTCAATGATTCGTTCAAGGATTGCCGCGTCCTGATAGTCCGTACGCGACAGCAGAAGCGTTTCGAGGCTTTCTATCACCTCGCGTACCGCCTGCTGGAACTCAGGCTGGGTAGGGTTGCGCTTGAGTGCTTCTTCGTAGACGGCTTCTAAGCGTGCATCCATTAGAACTCCTCACGTGGGCGGATTGGCCGAAGCACCGACCGCTGTTAAGAATAAAACAATCACGGGGAGCGAGAAAAGTTATAGCCTGGCGCGTTCACATCATGAACTCACAACCATCCACACGGATGCGTGCGGAATTAAGCAGCGTCTACGGCGTCGTCCAACTGGTGTTGAAACCTTCGGCCGGTGAAAACGTGCGCACGTGCTCGCGGATCTCATTGCGCTTGTCCTCGGAGATCGGACCGCCACAAAAACTCTGTGTAGGTGTGAATCGTGACGTCTTCAGCCATGTACATCACGGCTGACACAAATATCCGCGTCAATCTTTCCTGGTCGATCTGCGCGAAATTACGTTGCCCGTCGGTCAAGTTTGAGTTCGGAAACTTCTCCGGATCCTCTGTGATTTCACGAACCTTAATCCACACCCGGGCCACACTTTTAACCATGCCAATGACAGATATCACCCACATGTACACGGTGCCCTCGTACAGCGGGTGGCTGGAGATCGCTTTGTCGGAGTAAAACAGCCTGCTCCAAAACTCAACAAGGGAACTTTCGCTGTATTCGCAACCCGCGACGCTCGGGTCATCTTCAAGTTCCGCCACGCGCATGAACCGGTACACGTTCGTGTATTCGCTGATGAGCTTCACAAAGCTTGCGAAAGTACGTTCTAGGATTTCACTGAAAACCGCTCCGGATTCGATCGCATCGTTCACGTCATCCATGATTTTTCCGATGACGTAACAACCGACCGCGTACTGGAGGGTCTCCTTGTCAGTAAAATATTTGTAAAGGATCGACTTTGACGTTTTCGCCGTGTCGGCAATTTGGTCCATGGATGCGTCCGGGCCGTGACTGTGCACGGCACAGATGACGAGTTCTAACAGTTCCCGACGACGAGCAGAACGGTGGGCTTCCCAACGAGTATTGCGGCGATCAGGGTTCTCCGCCCGATGCTGCGGCATTCGACTTAACCTCGAGTTCACTAAAGTATCACATACTGCTACATTCAGTTGAACTCAATGATACCGGCGACGCCCATCGGCTTCAATTTGGGACGGGGCGAGCGCCCAGCGCCGCGCCCGCAATAAACCGGCTGATCAATCAGGGTTTGAACAGTTCTGAGCGGACGTACTTATAGCGACAGCTCATCTCTTCAACCACGTCAGCACTGATCGCGGGCATTTCACCAGTATCTAATACTCCCGGAACGTTGCCGGCCCACTGTGGCACGTTACGTTCAACGGCGTCGCGTACATAGTCCTTACCGAAAGAGCGCGGCTTACCTTGCGCTACTTCGTCAGCAATCCAATACGTGGCCGTATCCGGAGTGAACGCCTGGTCGCCCAGCACGATTTCCTCATCGCCCGGATCCGAAGGGGTGCCGAACTCAAGTTTCACGTCGGCAATAATAAGCCCCTTAGCCTGGGCGATTTCATTGGCTGCCAAGTAGAGCTCGAGCGAAATCTGGCGCAACTTGTTCGCCTCTTGCTTTCCAGCAATCTTCTTCATCGCAGAAAAACTGATCGGTTCGTCGTCGTAACCGACGTCGCCCTTAATCGCAGGCAAGAAGAGCGGTTCGGCCAACCGATCGCCCACCTTTAAACCTTTCGGAAGCCGCTGCCCGGCAAGCTTGCCCGTGGCCTGATATTGGGCGAAGCAGGCGGCCGTCATATAGCCCACAACCGTCAACTCAAAGGGAAACATGCGCAACCGGCGCACCAACATTGCCCGCCCGCGCACAGATTCTGGAACATCCTGATCAAGAAAATGATTCGGGGTGATCTCACGCAAACGCTTAAACCACCATTGCGAAATCGAATTAACAACCTCGCCCTTATCCGGGATGATGGTTGGCATGACACGGTCAAGCACGCTCATCCTGTCAGAAGACACGAGCAGAAGGACCTCTCCACCACCATGCGCCAGCGGGTGGACCGGCGCATAAACATCATTGACTTTTCCCGTGAAAATTCGGGACCAACCAGTAATAGAAACCACGGTGCTCCCTTCGCTAGATCGTAACTCAATTCTAGTCCATACCACCCACCTACCGTCTATACGCTTTTTGCGAAAAGACCGGGAAATCTACCGCTTGCAGCTCGGGCGTGTTTTGCGTGACCAAAACAGGGAATAACCACCGACGACGAACCACACGGCTCATCCGTACCAGCATGAAAAGTTAAAGATCTTTTCATTTGTTCAAGTTCCATTCACCAAACCGTGAGATGATGAGAAAAAATAACATGCAGATGTAACACGCAATACGCGAAAACGCGAAAGAAAGGTTGCTCATGACAACAGCGACTACCCGCAAGAGGCAGCTTGCACTTGCTTTGATTCTTCCCGTAGGCCTAGCACTTGCCGCCTGCGAATCAGACACCACGATTGGTATCAATGAAGACGGTGTAGCGTCGATCACCATGGAAATTCACGACACGTCCGGAATGCTTGCCGCCGGCGGCATGACCTCATGCGATGAATTCAGCTCATCGATAGCCGAAGGCGACGACTCGTTCACGGTAGAAGACATCTCGAAAGACGGCAACCTCGGATGCCGGATCACGGGAAATTCGGGAGTCTCCGCTGTTGACGACGACGTACTCGTCGAAACTGACGACACCTACATTTTCACGATTGATGAAGACTTGGGCGACACCGGACTCACTGACGAAGACCTCGCCATGCTTAAGCAAATGGGCTTCGGTTTCTCATTCACTGTTGAGATGCCCGGCGATATTGTGAAGGCTGATGGCGCTCAGATCAGTGGTAATCGCGCTACGTTTGACGATCCGAGCGTCTTCTCGCAAGGGATCACGGTGGAAGGTTACAAGAGTGGTTCCGGTGGCGGCAGCAAGCCTACACCTTCACCGACTGCGACGACGGAAGGCCCGGAGACGCCAACTCCGACCGAGGATCCAACCGACGAGCCCACCGACGAACCCACTGAGGCTCCGACCACCAATGAAGATGAGGACGGCGGCTTCCCCGTCTGGGGCTGGATCCTCATTGGCGTGGGTGCACTGGCAGTGATTGGCGGCGTCGTGTTCGCCGTGACGCGTAAGAAGAACGACGGCGACAACGGCGGATTTGGCGGCCCAGGATATCCGGGTGGACCGGGCGGCCCTGGATACCCGGGCGGTTACGGCCAAGGTGGCTACGGCCAGGGCGGTTACGGTCAGGGCGGTTACGGTCAAGGTGGTCAGCCGACCCAGCAGTTCGCACCTGGTCAGGGTGCTCCTGGTCAAGGTGGTTACGGTCAAGGCGGCTACGGCCAGGGCGGTCAGCCCACCCAGCAGTTCGCACCGACACAGCCGCTCCCAACAGGCCAGGCCAACTATGGTCACAGCGGCCATCCAGCTCCGCGTAACCCTGCCGGCTACGATGCGGCTCCGAACGTGCCGCAGTCGCCGGGAGCTCAGGGCGCCTACGGGCAGGTGGGCTCGCAGGGCGGATACCAGAGCTCTGGCCAGTCAACCCCGGCAGCCTCCAGCTTCAGCCGCGGGGGCGCCGAAGGCGGACTCAATGAGACCGGCAACATGCCTAAGCAGGACTAACGCTTAGGCGGTAGGCCGTTCTCAGGCGGTAGGCCACTTATCGAAAGGGCGGCGGGGCTAGCTGGATATTCAGCTAGCCCCACCGCCTTTCAGTTGCTCTTCAGTTCCTAGTTGCTCTTCAGTTCCCGGGGTACACGTTCGCTTCCGGGGGTACCAAATCCGGCGATTTGTCTACCCCGAGAACGAAACAGGTACCCCCGGAACGATGAGGCTACGCGTGCAGCGCGCCTAATCCATGAGTGGGTAGCGCACGATCGTCTGCGAGCGCTCCGGCCCCACACCGATCGACGAGATCCGGCATCCCGACAGCTCTTCAAGCCGCAGAATGTACTTCTGCGCGTTCTCCGGAAGCTCACTGAACTCACGGCAGTGCGAAATGTCCTCGTCCCACCCGGGCAGGTACTCGTAGATCGGCTCGGCGTGGTGCATGTCCGACTGGTTTTCCGGCATGTCCTCCACCCGGCCGTCGTCGATGTTGTATGCCACGCACACGGGGATCTGCTCGATCCCCGTCAGCACGTCGAGCTTTGTGAGCACAATATCCGTCAGCGAGTTCACGCGCGTCGCAAAGCGAGCAACGACGGCGTCGTACCACCCACACCTGCGCGGGCGGCCCGTCGTCGTGCCATATTCGCCGCCCACCTCTCGAAGCCGGTCTCCAGCTTCGTCAAGCAGTTCGGTGGGGAACGGGCCTTCACCAACGCGGGTCACGTAAGCCTTCGCGACACCGACCACCCGGTCGATCCGCCGCGGCCCCACGCCCGATCCGGTGCAGGCGCCGGCCGCCGTCGTCGCAGACGACGTCACAAACGGGTAGGTGCCGTGATCAATGTCGAGCATGACGGCCTGGCCACCCTCGAACACCACAGTTTCGCCGTCGTCAAGCGCCTTGTTAAGCGTGGCGGACACGTTGATGACCATCGGCTTGATCCGATCGGCATAGGAGAGAAGTTCGTTGGTGACGTCGTCGACGTCGAAGGGCTCCTCGCCGTGAATATGCACGAGTTCCGCGTTCTTGCGGTGGAGCGCGCCCTCGACTTTCTGGCGCAAGATCGACGGATCGAACAAGTCCTGGATGCGGATGCCGATGCGGTTCATCTTGTCCGCATACGTCGGCCCAATACCGCGGCCGGTGGTGCCGATCTTGCGCTTGCCAAGTAGGCGCTCGTTCGCCGAATCAAGCCGCTTATTGTAGGCGGGAATAATATGCGCGGAGGCGGAGATCCGCAGCCGCGACGTATCCACGCCACGCGCCTCGAGGGCAGCAATTTCTTCAAACAGGACGTCGAGATCAACCACCACGCCATTCCCGATCACGGCCGTACAACCCGGCGTGAGGATCCCTGCAGGCAGCAGGTGCAGAGCGAAGGATTCTTCGCCGACGATGACAGTGTGGCCAGCATTATTTCCTCCGTTAAACTTCACGACGTAGTCAACCTGAGTACCAAGCTGATCCGATGCTTTGCCTTTTCCTTCGTCGCCCCACTGGGCTCCAACGATGACGATTGCTGGCATGGCTATTCCTTTTATTTTGATTACTCGCGGGCACATCCCACAAGCCGGAACTAGCATATTACCGTATCGATATGTGGGCAATTGTTTCTCGCACGATGAGAGGTAAGCGACCGAATAGCGAACAGGGCATTCACGTGGGCGCGACCTTCATACTTTGGCGCCTCGTAGGAGCAGGGAACTACGAGCTACATATGGCCAGGTGCTAGGTTAGACCCAGCTAGCGAATTGCCGCTGACATATTGCCGATACGCCAAAGGAGGCTCAGATGCCCAGCAAAGAACAAGCGATCGCTCACTACATCGCACAAATGATCAACACGACGGCGTACTACGCACTACCCGACGTCGTCCGCTCCACAGCACTTAGGCGCACTCTTCGCCTCGGGCTCGGCGGGATCATGGCCTATAACGAGTTTAACTACCAGCTCACGCAGGGCAACGTGGACCTGAACGTCAACGATTTAATCGACGACGACGATGACGACGCCGGCGCGGAAACGGCCTCCGAGGGCATGAACCCGCTAGGCATGGCCGTGATTGGCGGGGTTGTGGCAGGTGGAATTGCGCTGGTCGTGGGCGTTGAGCGAGCAATCTTTAAGCGGGGCGAACGCAAGCGGGCCGAAGGCGATAGGTTTGCGCACCTCAAGCAGGGTCTCATGGGCGGCGCGCTCACCGTGCTGTCTTCGGTTGCCATCGACTACTTTGACAATCTACCGAATAACCACGAAACCGCCGATGTCGACGAGGAAGCTGCATCCGCCGACGCCTAGAGGCGCCCTAATCTCCGCGCTCATTCGATCACTCCGCCTCCGTTTCTGCTATTACAGCAATAATGGCGAGGTCGAAGCCCGTAAACGCCCGCGTTTCTGCTATTTAAGCAGAAACGCAGCGCTTCGAGCCCGTCGAGTCCACATTGCTCGCCACGACGACAGCAATACCGCGGCTAATAGAAACGCGTGGGTTCCAGGCCATTCGAACCTGGAACCCACGCGTTAGCTATGCAGCGAACTTACTTCAGCTTCTTACCTGCCGAGCCAAGCTGCTGGGTTGCTTCCACAACACGGGCAGCCATGCCGGCTTCGGCCAGCTTGCCCCACGTGCGCGGATCGTACATCTTCTTGTTGCCGACCTCGCCGTCGATCTTCAGCACGCCGTCGTAGTTACGGAACATGTGCTCAACAACCGGGCGGGTGAACGCGTACTGGGTGTCGGTGTCAATGTTCATCTTGATAACACCGTGCGACACTGCAGTGGCGATCTCCTCCGCCGACGAGCCCGAACCGCCGTGGAACACGAGGTCGAACGGCTTTTCCTTACCGTACTTCTCGCCAACCGCGGCCTGGATCTCACCGAGCAGCTCCGGACGAAGCTTCACAGCACCCGGCTTGTAGACGCCGTGGACGTTACCGAACGTGAGTGCCGTAATGTAGCGGCCCTTCTCGCCAAGTCCAAGCGCCTCAACCGTGGCCATGCCATCTTCGACGGTGGTGTAGAGCTTCTCGTTGATCTCGTGTGCCACGCCGTCTTCTTCACCGCCGACGACCCCGATCTCGATTTCGAGGATCTGCTTGGCCTGGTTCGTCAGGTCAAGGAGCTCCTGGGCGATCTCGAGATTCTCTTTGAGGGAGACTGCCGAGCCGTCCCACATGTGCGACTGGAAGATCGGTTCGCGGCCAGCCTTGACTTCCTCGATCGAGGCCATGATCAGCGGGCGGATCCACGAATCAATGTTTTCCTTGGCGCAGTGATCGGTGTGCAGTGCGACCGTGACGGGGTAGTTCTTCGCTACCTCGCGCGCGTATGCTGCCAGACCGAGCGAGCCAGCCACCCGATCCTTCACGGTGGAACCGGAAACGTACTCCGAGCCACCAACCGAGATCTGGATGATGCCGTCGGATTCCGCTTCGGTCAGGCCTTGCAGAACCGCTGTGAGGGTCTGGGAAGACGTGACGTTGAACGCGGGGAAGGCGTATCCTTCTGCCTTCGCCCGGTCAAGCATTTCGTTGTATACCTCAGGTGTTGCGATACCCACTTCGATGAGCTCCTTTGCTAGTGAAACTTTACGTCTCTGATTATCTCACCTTTCTTGGAGCGCGACTAGCCTTTTGGCCTACGTTGGGCTAAGTGCGAATAAAATCGGCGAGTGCATGCGGCAAACAGCGGCTGATCCTGCTTGCCGACTACACTGTAGACGAGGTGCATTCATGGTTATTTCAGATCCAAACGAGGCCGCAGCCGAGTTGGCTGAGCTGATGCGCGGGAAGAAAACGCTGGCGATCACGGGGGCTGGCATTTCCACAGATTCTGGTCTGCCGGATTATCGCGGCCAGGGCACTACTGAGAAGCCTTCCATTGAATATGACATGTTCGTGGCAGACCCGGTGTGGCAGCGCTGGGTGTGGCAGCGCAATCATGAGACGTGGCGGGTGTTCGAGGCGCTCGAGCCGTCCGCGGGGCACGTCGCGCTAGCCCGCTTGGAAGAGGCGGGTCTGATCAGCGGGGTTGCCACGCAGAATATTGATGGCTTGCACACGAAGGCCGGCTCGGTCAACGTGTGGGAGTTGCACGGCTCGTTCGCGCGGGCGCGATGCGTGGATTGCGGGCGTGTGATTCCGCGCGAGGACTACGCCGCCGACCTCGACGCTCTTAATCCCGGATGGCCGCAGTATGATCGCGATCCGGCTGTGCTTGCCACGGCCGATAGGGACGACGCCGAGGCCTCCATGTTCCGGGTCGCTCCCTGTAGCGCGTGTGGCGGGCTAATGAAGCCGGCTGTCGTGTTCTTCGGTGAGGGTCTGCCCGGGGACGACATGGATGCGGCCATGCGCGCGGCAAGCGACGCGGACGTGGCGCTCGTGGTCGGCAGCTCGCTCGTGGTCAACACGGGCATGTGGATCACCCGCCAGGCGTGGGCCACGGATTCGCCGTTGGCCATCATTAACTACGGCCCGACGGCCGCCGACGGTATCTGCGACCTTCGGATCGACGCCGGAGCTTCAGAAACGCTTAGCGCACTGACCGATCTTCTACTCGCCTAGCCAGGTTCCCTAGCCGAGCTCGCCTAGCTAGCGGGCGCCGCTTTCTTCCGCGTTCTGCGCTTCCCACGTTCAGCGGGCTTCCCGTTCAGCGTCCTTTCCGCTCAGCGTCCTTGAGCGCTGAGGAGTTTTTCAAGTTCGACGACGACGGGCACGTCCGCTGGTGCCCAGTCCAGACCTGCCAGTTCTTCGGGCGTGAACCACCCGACAGCCTCATGTTCGGTCAGTTGCGGCTGCCCGCTGACAAGCCTGCAGACATAAGCGTCGAGGCGGACCGTGCCGAACGAATAGTCGTAGTCGCTGCGCGCCACGAAATCGCCGACCTCGACCTCCACCAGCAGCTCCTCGCGCAGTTCCCGGGCCAGTGACTGCTCGGGGGTCTCCCCCGGTTCGATCTTGCCGCCGGGAAATTCCCACATGCCGGCCATCGACTGCCCGGCTCCGCGTTGGGCGGCCATGACCAGCCCGTCGCGCAGGATGACTGCTCCGACGACGTGGATGATCCGGCTCATCACTGCCTCGCTTTCGTTATCTGCCGCGTCCCCGCCCAGTGTATGCCACCCCGCCCCTCTATCCTTCTGCCGCCCTCTATCGCCCGCGCGTTTTCCATGTAAGAATCGGGCTATGAGCCTGAATGAATTGACAGCCCGTGAACTTGCATCCGCACTGAAGAACCGTGAGGTCTCCGCGCTCGAAGTCGCCGACGCCGCACTCGAGCGCGCCGACAGCGTCGGCGCGCAGGTGGGCGCTTTCGCCCATCTCACGCCCGATCTTGCTCGCGAGCAGGCGGCCGCCGCCGATAAGGCGTTGGCCGCCGGCGACGCACCCGCATTCGCCGGAGTACCTCTTCCGATTAAGGACGTGAACCAGGTGGCCGGCCAGCCGTTCGAGGCCGGCTCGCGAGTGCTCAAAGGCAACGTGGCACAGAGTACCGACGCCGCAGCCCAGCTCCTGTTTGACGCCGGCACGGTGTGTATTGGCAAGACGGCCACGCCCGAGTTCGCCTTCCCGCCCTATACCGAGCCAGTGGCCGGCCCGAAGGCACGCTCTCCGTGGGATCTGACCCGCACGGCAGGCGGCTCATCCGGTGGCGCGGCCGCTGCGGTTGCTGCCGGTATCGCACCGGTTGCACACGCCTCCGACGGCGGCGGTTCGATCCGCATTCCGGCGTCGGCAACTGGGCTCGTCGGCTTGAAGCCCTCGCGCGGTCTGGTCTCGGCCGCACCAGGTGCTGACGGCGTCGGACTCTCCACACAGGGCGTGATCACGCGCGACGTGCGCGACACGGCAGCCTTCCTTGACGTGCTGTCCGAGCCACAGCCGGGCGACCCGTGGATGCGCACCCGCCCGGCCACCACCTATTTAGACGCATGCGATCGCGCGCCCGAGGGCCTGCGGATCGGCCTGCTGTGGGAGCCGCTGAACGTGGAAGAGATCGACATGCATCCGCATTCGCGCACTGCCGTCGAGCTCACCGCGAAAACGTTGGAAAGCCTCGGCCACCACGTTGAGATCGCGCCGCGGCCCATGAACTCGACAGACTGGGAAACGTTCATGCCGCTGTGGTCCACCGCTGCAGCGCAACTGGCGATACCGGACGACGCCGTCGACCAGCTCGAACCTCTTACTCGCTGGCTGCGTGAGCTCGGCGAAAGTTACTCGGCCGCAGATTTTGCGAACGCCGAGGCTGGCATGCACACGCTCACCCGCACGGTCGTGACCGCGTGGGAAGACTTCGACGTCATCCTCACCGCCGCGCTCCCGCCGGGCACCCTGCGCCCCGAGGACCTCATGAAGGCCGACCCCGCCGAAGACTTCTACGCCCAGCGCCGGTTTACGCCGTGGACAAGCGTGTGGAACATGCTCGGCGCACCGTCAATCGCACTGCCGGTTTTCGCTGGCCCGGTTGGCCCGCAGTGGCCGAACGGCGAGGCGGTGACCGACGACGGCGTCGTGCTTCCGTTCTCGATCATGCTCGGCGCCGTGCGTATCGGCACGGACGAGACCCTGCTCGGGCTCGCCGCGCAACTCGAAGAGGCGTTGCCGTGGCGGGACCGCCAGATCGAGGTGATCCGCCGGTTCGCCTAACCCAAGCCGTTCGCGACCTCCGCGAACGGTGGCGATTTGTGCGAGAGTTAAGCCATGCATACTGAACCGCTTCCTGCAGATAAGTTCACGTTCGAGCACACGTACGTCGCTTTCGACGAATTTGACGTCATGCTTGGCGTGGGTGACACCGAGAAGATTTATCCGTACATGTCGGTGACGAAGCCGCTGGCGTCGTGGGGAATCCTCGTTGCTATCGAAAAAGGGCTTTTCACGCTTGACACCCCGGCTGGCCCGGAGGGGTCGACCTTCCGGCACCTGCTCTCGCACGCCTCCGGGTTGCCCGCCGAACCGGGCGACCCTATTTCCAAGCCTGGGCGGCGGCGGATTTATTCGAACTACGGTTTCGACGTCATGGCCGCCGAGGCCGAGAAGTATGTAGACATGCCGATCCAGCAGTGGATCAAGCAAGAAGTGCTCGACCCGCTCGGGATGAGGACGGTGACAATCGAAGGTTCGATCGCACATTCGGCGCAGGGGTGCGCCCGGTGTCTCGTACCGTTCGGGCGCGAGGTCATGCACCCGCAGCTAATTTCGAAGGACCTGGCCGAAAAGGCGTTCCAGTCGCAGTGGAGCCAGATCCCCGGGATCACCCCTGGTTATGGCAGGTCGAATAACAACCCGTGGGGGCTCGGCTTCTCGATCCGTAACCCGCTCGGCCCGCACTGGACGGGAGACAACTTCTCGAACCACGTGGTCGGCCACTTTGGCATGTCGGGCTCGTTCTTCTACGTCGACCTGTACCAGATGAAAGGCGGAGCGTTCCTCGGCGTCGAAAACTTCAACGACGAGCACAAAGAATTCTGGCCGGCACTGACCAACGAGATGATCGTGTTCACATCCGACCAGGCCCGGGAGCTCGCAGAAGAGCGCCTGCTCGGCAACATCGACTAGGAGCAGCGCGCCTAGCTCAGGGTGACGATGACCGGCACGTGGTCGGACGCACCCTTGCCTTTGCGTTCGTCGCGATCAATCTCCGCGCCGGTCACGTGACTCGCGAGCGCGGGCGAGGCGTAGACGAAGTCGATGCGCATGCCCTCATTCTTGGGGAAGCGCAGGCGCTGGTAGTCCCAGAACGTGTAGTTCGTGGCGTACTCGCGGCTCACCTCCACAAACCCGGCCTCTTCGAACGCGAAGAAGGCCGCGCGCTCGGCCTCGGTCAGGTATAGCCCGCCCGTGCCCGTCACGTCCCACACGTCCGCGTCGGTTGGGATGACGTTCCAGTCACCCACCAACGCGATCTTGGCCTGCGGATCCTCGGCCAGCCGCCGCGCAGCGTAGTCTTTGAGCGCGCCCAGCCAAGCGAGCTTGTAGTGGTAGTGCGGATCGTCAATCGCCCGCCCGTTGGGAACGTACAGGCTCCAGATCTCGATCTCCCCAAGTTTGCTGGCGTCCACGCGCGCCCCAATCGCCCGGGCTTCGGGCTCCCCACCGATGAACAGCTCGCCGTTGGCAGGCTCGCCCTTCGTGAAGCCGGGCTGGCCGTCAAAAACCGTGCGAACGGCGTCGAGCCCAATCCGCGACACGATCGCCACGCCATTCCACTGGTTGTGGCCGTGTGCCGCCACCTCGTAGCCGCGCTCCTCAAAAAGCTCAACCGGAAACTGCTCCGGCTTGCACTTGATCTCCTGCAAGGCCAGCACGTCCAGATCGTGCCGTTCCAGCACGCCGAGCGCCCGATCCGCGCGGGCTCGGATCGAGTTGATGTTCCACGTCGCAATCTTCATGCCCCTACCCTAGCGAAGCTCACCGACAAACATTCATGCGCTAGCCTTGGGCTATGTCAACAGCACTCATCACCGGAGCGTCGGCGGGCCTCGGCCGCGAGTTTGCCCGCACGCTCGCCCGCCAACATTCGAGCCTCGTGCTCGTGGCGCGCAACGAGGATCGCCTCAACGAGCTCGCCGACGAACTCAGCGGCTACAACATCCGCATCGAGGTTCTTCCCGCCGACCTCACCAACGACGACGATCTGGCGCGCGTCGCCCACCGGGCGAGCCATCCGGAAGGATACGGCAGGTCCGGGGACACGCTGGAAGTTCCCGGCCCGGTCACGACCCTCATCAACAACGCCGGGTTCGGCCTCGGGCAGGACTTCGTGGGCGGCTCGCTGCAGCGCGAGCTTGACGCGCTCAACGTCATGGTCAAGGCAGTCATGGTGCTGTGTCACGCGGCGGCCCCGGCGATGCGTGCACGCGGCGAAGGGCGGATCATCAACGTCTCCTCAATGACGGCGCTGACCGCCCAGGGCACCTATTCGGCCCACAAGGCGTGGGTGCGCACGTTCTCCGAGGGGCTGGCCGCCGAGCTCGCCGATGCCAAAGGGGTCAGCGTCACCGCCGTCACCCCCGGGCTGATTCGCACCGAGTTCCACGAGCGCTCCGAGGTGGATGCCAGCCAGTGGCCGCGCTTCGCGTTCGCTGACCCGCAACGCGTCGTTGACGAAGCTCTCAAGGCCGCCGACGCCGGACGCGTGCTCGTCACACCCACCCCGCTTTACAAGACCGCTGCCGCTTTGGCTAAATTTGCCCCGCGAGCGCTGGTTCGCCGCGTGGCCGGCCCGGGGCTGTCCGGGCGTAACTAGCGCCTAGCAGTCTGGGGCCGTCCGGACGTAACTAACGTCTAGCGGTCTGGGCATGCAACCTGCGCGCGCACACGGCAACCACCGCGGACTACAATGGGCATATGCTGACCAACGACGCCCCCAAGGCCCGCCTTGCAGAGCTGATCCGCGACCTGTCAGTTGAGCGCGGAGATTTCACGCTGGCATCGGGGCAGACGTCGAGTTTCTACGTTGACGTTCGCCGCGCCGCGCTCCATCACGAAGCCGGCCCGCTCATCGGCCACGTCATGCTCGACGCGCTGGAAGAACATGGGCTTGGCCCGGGTGATGTCGACGCCGTCGGGGGCCTGACCATGGGAGCAGACCCCGTGGCGATTGCCATCATGCACGCGGCTGCCTCGCGCGGGCTGGACATGGACGCCTTCGTTGTTCGCAAGCAGGCCAAGGACCACGGCACGAAGCGCAGGATCGAAGGGCCACCAATCTCTGGCAGGCGCGTGGTCATCGTTGAAGACACGTCAACCACGGGTGGTTCGCCTCTTACGGCCATCGCGGCGGCGCGAGCCGAGGGTGCGCAGGTGCTGGGCGTCGCGGTCGTCGTTGATCGCGACTCCGGCGCCCGCGAAGCCATCGAGGCTGAGGGGCTGCCCTATATCGCGGCCTTCGGGCTAGACGACCTCGGACTCCCCTAAGGTCGCTGCCATGCTGTCGTATTTCTCGCCGTGGCCGGTGCACCCGGAATGGTATCGCGATACCGTTCCGCCCGGGCACTTCACGTTCGCGTTCCCCGAGCGTGACCTCGTGCTGTGGTACGACGTCCACTTTTCCACGGCCGTCTTGCGCATCGGGCAACCGAATATCGACGACGCCGGTGGCCTGCAGTTTCGCTGCTACACCAACGCGGACGGGCTCACCCAGTTCGATGCCACCAACAAGCTCGTACCCTTCGAGGAGGGCTCCGACATCGTGGTGCGCTACGTGCTCGACACCGAATCATGGGTGGCAGGCCCCAGCCTCGACTACGGTTCGCAAATCTCCGTGCTCCTGGCTGACCTCATGCTCAAGCACCGCACCGACAGGCCCGCAACCATCGGGCCTGGCGCAGTGCGACTTCAGGGGCTCGATGGCGAACGCTTCGTCGCACACGTCGGCCTTCCGGGCGGCGTGCTCCGACTCTTGCACGTTGCCGACGACGGGGCGCAGCCAGGAGGCTCCGGCGCCCGGCTTTTCCAGGTGGTCGAGGCACCACTCGACGGACCGCACGCCCACGCAGGCGGCGCGCTCGTCGTCGCCGAAAACGGGGTGCGCATGTATGTTCCCGACGTCTCGCGCGGCCGCTTCACCCCGCCGCTCACCGGCGACGCCGTGCCGCACGTCTTCCACGAACTCGCGCCGATCTTGTGGGCGGGCATGGACCCCGATACGGGTGGGCTCGCGGGCGGATTGTAAAACGCGCATGGATAAGTGCCACAATGATCCCGTGAGCGAGATGGAAGATCCGCACGGTTTCGCGGTGTGGGGTAACGGGGAAAAGATCGGCGGCGTCGTTGGCGTGGGGCCGTGGGAAAGCGAGCATCCAGGCCAGCCCATTCCGGACGATCCGCGCTACGATCCGGAGCTGCTCGCGGGCGGCGACAGGCGTAACGTCGTCGACCGTTTCCGCTACTGGACGGTCGACGCTATCCGAGCCGAACTTGCCACAGACCGCTCCGCTTTGCACGTGGCCATCGAAAACCTCGAACACGATCTCAACATCGGTTCGATCGTGCGCACGGGCAACGCGTTTAACGTGGGCGGAATCCACATCGTCGGCCGGCGCAAGTGGAATCGGCGCGGGGCGCTCGTCACCGACAGGTACTTGGATGTGCACCACCAGCCAGAGCCAGCCGACCTCGCCCGGTGGGCGGATGAGAACGGCTACACGCTCGTCGCCGTCGACAACACTGGCAACGCCCAGCCCATCCAGCGCGCCGAGCTGCCGGAAAAGTCGGTGCTCGTCTTCGGCCAAGAAGCCAACGGGATTTCACCCGAGCTGCGCAGCGTATGTCCGCTCGCGGTGTACATCGAACAGTTCGGCTCCACACGCTCCCTCAACGTGGCCGCGGCGGCCGCAATCGCCCAGCACGAATGGGTGCGCCAGCATCGGCCGTCGTCAACGGCGAGCGACGCCAACTAAGCGTTCTTACACACTTCCCGTGGTGGCGCTTGACCTTGCCGGGCAGGTGCCGCCACACCCGTGCGACACCTACCCGGACTTCCTCGCTGACTAGAATCCCAGCCGATTAGTCGACGCGCGTCAGCTCCAACTTGTGCTTACGCGCCGGAGCTCCGCTCGCGAACACGGACGTGTCGATATCCGCCGAATCGACGCGCACTGTATCGCCGTCGTCGACCTCCCCGGACAGCAGCATGCGCGCCAGCTGGTCGCCGATCTCCCGCTGAATCAGCCTGCGCAACGGGCGGGCGCCGTAAGCCGGATCGTAGCCGTCCACCGTGAGCAACGACTTCGCCGAGTCCGTGACCTCGAGCGTGATCCGCCGCTCTGCCAGCCGCTCCATGAGCTGGCTGACCTGCAGGTCCACGATCTGGCTGATCTCCTCCACGGTCAGCGGGTCGAAGATGATGATGTCATCCAACCGGTTGAGGAACTCCGGCTTGAAGTGGGCACGCACAGCGCTCATCACCGCCTCGTGCTTATCGGTCACGTTCTCGTCCACGAGGAACTGCGAACCAAGATTCGACGTCAAGATCAAGATCGTGTTCCGGAAATCCACCGTGCGGCCCTGACCGTCGGTGAGGCGGCCGTCGTCGAGCACCTGGAGCAGGATGTCGAACACCTCCGGGTGTGCCTTCTCGATCTCATCGAGCAAGATGACGCCATACGGCCTGCGGCGCACAGCTTCAGTCAGCTGGCCGCCCTCCTCGTACCCGACGTAACCCGGAGGCGCACCGATCAGCCTGGCTACCGAATGCTTCTCCGAATACTCGGACATGTCGATTCGCACCATGGCTCGCTCGTCGTCGAAAAGGAAATCCGCGAGCGACTTCGCCAGTTCCGTCTTCCCGACGCCGGTGGGGCCAAGGAACATGAACGATCCAGTCGGCCGGTTCGGATCAGCGACGCCGGCACGCGAGCGGCGCACCGCATCGGCGACCGTTGCCACGGCTTCACGCTGGCCGATCAGCCTCTTTCCGATATGTTCCTCCATGCTCAGCAGCTTCTCGGTCTCACCCTGCATAAGGCGGCCGACCGGGATGCCCGTCCACGCGGCCACAACCTCCGCGATGCCATCGGCGTCCACGCGCTCTGCAATCATCGGCTCGACGTCGTGCTCTTCCTCTGCCGCCTCGCCGGCCTCGATCTGCGCCTCAATATTCGGGATGTCACCATTTTGGATGCGCCCGGCGTCCTCGTAACGTCCCTCGCGGATCGCCTTCTCGAGTTCCGTACGCAGCTCGTCAAGCCGCACGCGCAGATCGCCAACCTTGTTCCGGCCAGCCTTTTCGGCCTCCCAGCGCGCGTTCAACCCGGCCAGTTCCTCAGACTTGTCCGCCAGCTCAGCCTCGATACGCTCGAGCCGATCCGCTGCGGCGTCGTCGAGCTCCTCCTCCGTATCTTCAAGGTACGACTTTTCCATCTTGAGGCGGTTCACCTGACGCTGGAGCGCATCAATCTCTTCCGGGGAGGAGTCGAGTTCCATGCGCAGGCGGGAAGCCGCTTCATCCACGAGGTCAATCGCCTTATCCGGCAACTGACGGCCGGAAATGTAGCGATCCGACAGGCTGGCAGCCGCCACTAGCGCGCCGTCCGAGATGGTGACCTTGTGGTGAGCCTCGTACTTGGGTGCGATACCGCGCAAGATCGCCACCGTGTCTTCCACCGAAGGCTCGCCCACGTACACCTGCTGGAAACGGCGCTCCAACGCCGGATCCTTCTCGATGTTCTCACGGTATTCGTCAAGCGTGGTGGCACCCACCAGGCGCAGCTCGCCGCGCGCCAACATCGGCTTGAGCATGTTACCCGCATCCAGCGAGGAATCCCCGCCAGCGCCCGCGCCCACGATCGTGTGCAGCTCGTCGATAAAGGTGACCACTTCGCCGTCGGAATCGGCAACCTCCTGCAGCACGGCCTTGAAGCGTTCCTCAAATTCGCCGCGGTACTTCGCGCCCGCAAGCATCCCCGAAATATCCAGCGAGATCAGCCGCTTGCCCCGCAGCGACTCCGGCACATCGCCGTCGACAATCCGCTGCGCAAGCCCCTCGACCACGGCCGTCTTACCGACGCCCGGCTCGCCGATCAGGACGGGGTTGTTCTTGGTGCGCCGCGAAAGCACCTGGATGACCCGGCGGATCTCCGCATCCCGGCCGATGATCGGATCAAGCTTGCCATCGCGGGCCATCTCCGTCAGATCCGTGCCGTACTTTTCAAGCGCTTGGAAGGTGCCCTCCGGGTCAGGGTTGTCGACCTTCCTGTTTCCGCGCACGTTCGGCAACGCAGCCATGAGTTGGTCGCGGCCAGCGCCCGCCGAGCGCAGAATCTCGCCAGCCGAATGCTGGGAGGTTGCCAGCGCGAGCAGCAGGTGCTCGGTAGAGATGTAGCTGTCACCGAGGGAGGTCGCTTCCTTTCCGGCATCAGCAAGCACAAGGTTCGTTGCGCGAGACGCCTGCGGATTACCCGCCGAGGCTCCCTGCACCGAAGGGAGCGTTGCCAGCTGGGCGTTCGCCCGCTTCGCGATCGCGCCGTGATCCGCGCCGACCGCCTCAAGCAACGCGTTCGCCACGCCCTCCTTCTGATTAAGCAGCGCCACAAGAATATGGGTGGGCTCGAGCTGCGGATTACCTGCTCGCGTCGCAGCCGTGAGGGCGTCCGCAATCGCCTCCTGCGACTTAGTCGTTAGTTTGTCCATCAAAATCCTCCATCTATGGCTGCTCGCGGATATGATTCGCGAGCGAAAGAATGTTCCTAATAGATTCAACGGCAACTAAGTTGAGTCTATTCCACTCAACTGGTGGAGAGCGGGTGACTTGCATCACTTTCGCCTTTGGTGCCGCTATGCTTTGGGCGCTGACGGCTTTCGAAGCGAGCGGAACTTTACGATTTGACCACACCCGTACACTGGAGTCATGCCAGAAGGTCATTCAATCCATCGCCTAGCCAGAGTGCTGACCGAACTATTTGCAGGTCAGCGGGTTGCCGCGTCGTCGCCGCAAGGAAGGTTCGCCGCCGGCGCCGAGCTCGTGAACGGCAGCCAGATACTCCCCTCCCAAGCGTGGGGCAAACACCTGTTCATCCCGTTCACTACCGCGGAGGGCGGCCCGTACAGCTCATCGGGCGGCCCTGCTCGAGAAACCCCGTTCGGGCCGGAAACCGCGCTCGGGCCAGAAACGACCCTCGGACAAGAAACCGCCCTTGAGGCAAAGCACGCTACTGGTCTAGAAACAAAGCACGGCGCCGACCTAGAGACGATGCTTGCCGCGGAAGAGATCAGCTGGGTGCACGTTCACCTCGGGCTTTACGGGCGCTGGGTATTCAACGGCGACTCCACGTTCCTGCGATCTTCGCTACTCGGCGTCCCGCACATCATCATCGGCGAGGGCGACGAGATTCGCTCCGCCGTCACTAATCCCGACGATGACGTGCAATTCGGGCCGCGCACTGACTCCGCCGAGGGCGGCGAGGATGCTGCGGAGACTGGCCGAGCGGCCGCGTGGCGACCACCGGCGCCACGCGGCGCGGTACGCTTGCGGATTTTGACAGCACACGGATCGGCAGACCTCTCCGGTCCAAACCAGTGCGAGGTAAAAACAGGCGCAGAGGTTGAGGCGGTGCTCGACCGGCTTGGGCCCGACCCCCTCCACAACAACCCGGGTGACCGGGAGGAATTTATCGACCTTGTGCGGCGTCGTCGCAGTCCTGTTGGCGGGCTCATCATGGATCAGTCCGTAGCCGCCGGCCCGGGCAACATTTACCGCGCTGAATCGCTCTTTCGCGTGGGCGTGCACCCGGATAGGCCAGGCAACAAGGTGTCCCGGGAGCGCCTCGGACTCGTGTGGGACGACCTCGTCGATATCATGAACGACGGTCTTGCCACCGGCACGATCCAAACGATCCAGCCCGAGCTCGCACCCGCCGAGCCGATCGAAGCAGACCCGGAGGCTTCCCGCTGGGCCGTCTACCACCGCACCGGACGCCCCTGCCTGCGCTGCGGTGCCACCGTGCGCGAAAAGCTCATGCAAGGCCGCCGCCTGTTCTGGTGCCCGGGATGTCAGAGGTAGGCACGCCAACTAGGTTTGTGGATTCTGCTTCGGGTCGCCCTACCTACCCAAGCACTGACGGACCAGCCTCAAGAGTCGCCGCATCTAAAACCCACGGCTCGCGCGGCATCTCTTCTGGCACGACATCGCTCGGCTCGGCATCGGGCGCAAGCCCCAGGGAGCTAAAAATGAGTGCCCGCACGTCGTGCGCGCTCCAGCCGTATTTGGCAAGGTCCGTGAGCGTTACTGCGCCGTCGCGCTTCGCGAGCCGCTGCCCGGCCGGGTTAACTACAAGCGGCACGTGAATATATTCGGGTGTGTCATAGCCGAGGAGTTTCTGCAGGTAGACCTGCCGCGGCGTGGAAGAGAGCAGATCGTCAGCGCGAACGATCTGCGAGATCCCAAAGTCGCCGTCGTCTACGACCGCCACAAAGTTATAGGAGAACGCACCATCGCCACGGCGAATAACGAAGTCGTCCACTGTGCCGGAGTACTCACCTGCGAGCCTGTCAACCATCGCTAACTCACTGACATCCGTAGCGAGCCGGAAGGCCGGGCCACGGTTCATATGCGACAACTTTTCCCGGCCTGCCGCGCATTCGGCCTCCGTCAAGTAGCGACACGTGCCTGGATAAGACCCCGGCGGCTGGTGAGGTGCGGAGGCGACACTCGCTAACTCGCGGCGCGTGCAATAGCACTCGTAGAGCAAGCCTCTTTCACGTAAGGCGTCGAAAATCTCGGTGTACCTGCCGATACGGGAGGTTTGGTAGAGGACCTCGCCGTCCCAGTCCACGCCCACAGCAGCAAGATCCGCGAGCTGGCGGTCATAGTATTCGGGATGTGAGCGATCATCGAGGTCTTCCATCCGCATGTGGAAGCCAAGACCAGCACGGCGTGCGAACGCCCACGCCAAAATCGCGGTGCGCAGGTTGCCGATATGGAGGTCCCCCGTTGGAGAAGGTGCGTATCTGCCGCTCATAGGTGCGATTCTTGCACACTTGGGCCAGTCCAATAGCAAGGCAGGGGCTCTGACCGGAAACTTTTCACGCTATAGCGGGAGATCTTGGCATATACGAAGATAACCCGTCAGGGCGCGAAAAGTTTCCGCACATCACGGAACACTCTGGGATACCGCTACCCTTGAGGCAGGCACATGAGGAGGATCGTCGTGGATAAGGGCGCGAGCGGGGACAACTCCCGCGAAACCGCAGATAACAGGCACGCAGATAGCGGGCGCGCCAATGACGGACTCCTGGAGGGTCTACAAGATATCGGCGCGGTGGTCATCGGAGCAGGTCTCGAGGGCGGTGCGCTTGCCGAGCGCCTGCTAGATATCGGCATCACCCCAGCAATTGCAACCTCACGTCCCGCTGCCGTGCTCGCCCGCGACCTAGCTGGCACGATGCCCTTGAGCCGCGCGATCGACGTCGCCGACATCGCGCTCCTCCCGCACAACCTACCCGTGTTTGTGGCGATACCGCTGTCGGCGCTCCACACGATTCCGCCGGCCGCGCTGGCCGGGAAACTCGTGATCGACGTAATGAACTTTTGGCCCCGGCTCGACGAGGCCACAGCTTTCGCCAACGCGCCGCGGGATACGAGCCTCGCCGTACAAGAGCATCTCGCGGATTCGATCGTGGCCAAGACCATGAACCACATGGCCTACTCCGACATCTCGTTCGATGCCCGCCCCCGCTCGGCCGACTACCGCCGCGCTCAGGCCGTCGCCTGCGACGATCCGGTTGCTCGCGAGCGCGCCGCCCGTATCGTTGACGCGCTCGGGTTCGACGCTGTGGACGCCGGCCCGCTTGCCAATGGCCGCATGTTTGGCCCTGGCACACAGATCTTTAATGGCGGCTGGCGGACGGCCGAGCAGATCACGCGGATTCTGGCGCGCCGCACGGATTACCCGGCTGCCCCCTACGAGTTCTAGAGTGCCACGGCAGCCGGCGCCGCCGTATGATTGCCGCATGAGCATCTTTGAGTCGCTGGAAGATTTCGTTTCCCATCCGCGCACCACGCGCCTTGTGACCAAGCACGGCCGGATTATTGCCACGGTCGCGCGGATTGCGGCGAAGAAAGACAGGTACGTCTCCTCCCTCGTTGACATCACGGACGGCAGCCCGCGCACGCTCACCCGCTCGCTCAAAGGCGAGGGGCTTATGGCGGTCGGCGAGCGCGGCGAAGTGTATTTTACGTCCGGGCGCGACGACGCCGGCCTGCCATCCGCCGAGGCCACGGGCTCTGCGCTGTGGATGCTGCCGCCATCCGGCGAGGCGCGCGTGGTTGCGCGAACCGCCGGGCCGCTTGAGTCCGTGCACGCGGCTGGAGGCAAGCTCGTCATGGTGGTGGGCACGTTTCCCGGCCGCGATCCGGAGTCGGCCGCAAAGATCGCCAAGACCCGCAAAGAGCGCGGCGTGAGCGCGATCTTGCACGAGGATTTCCCGGTTCGGTTCTGGGATCACGATCTTGGCCCTACCTACCCGCGCCTGTTCATTGCCGACGCGCCAGCGCTGGACGACTTTTCGCCGTCGGGCACCACCGCGAACAGCGACGACGCCGAACCCGGCACGCCCTCGCCCCTCCCCGATTCTGAGGTGAGCTTGCGCGAGGTGCCGATTCCCGCGGGCAAGCTGGGCGAGATTTCGGTGTCCCCGGACGGAACCCGCGCGCTGATAACGCTCGGGCATTCCGTCCAAAATTCCACTGAACAAGTTTCGTCGGTCTACGAGGTCGAGCTGGCCTCCGGCGTCGTCACAGAGGTCGCTATTGCGCCCCGGCACAACGCGGACGTCCCGGACTACACGTCCTATTATGCCGGCTCCTACAGCACCGACCGCCAGCGCGCGATCGTGCAGGTGGAGTCCGGAAACATGGATGGCGACCCGCTACGCGCCTGGCTCGAGGTGTGGGAACGCGAGTCTGGTGAGCGATACCGAATCCCGGCCGACTTCGACGACTGGCCCGCCGAAGCTGAATGGCTCGATTCCGACACTCTCGTTATCGCGGCCCCGCGGCGCGGGCGCCAATCGCTCTACCTTGTTGACCGGGCCAGCGGCGCGGCCACGCTCATCACCGACGACGACCACGCCTACACGAATATCGGCGTGCGTGACGGGCAGATTATCGCGCTCCGGTCGGCGATCAACGAACCACCGCGGCCAGTGAAGGTGACGGACGACGGCGTCGTCGATCTTGCCGAGCTGACGCCGCCCGTCGTCGCTCCCGGACGCCTCACCGAAGTGGAAACGCGCGCCGAGGACGGCACCGACACCCGGGCGTGGCTGTGCCTGCCGGACGGCACGGAACCGGCGCCGCTGCTGGTGTTTGTGCACGGCGGGCCGTGGGGATCGTGGAACGACTGGACGTGGCGATGGAACCCGTGGCCATTTGTGGCGAAGGGCTATGCGGTTCTGCTCCCCGACCCGGCGATCTCCACCGGCTACGGCCAGGCCATGATCGACCGCGGCAACGACGCAATCGGCGATACGCCCTACACGGATATTCTGGCGCTCGTCGACGCCGCGGAAGCCCGGCCGGACATCACCGGCGACCGCACCGCCCTGCTCGGCGGATCGTATGGCGGTTACATGGCGAACTGGATGGCCGGCCACACCGGCACTCGGTTCTCGTGCATCGTCAGCCACGCCTCGCTGTGGAACATCGGCCAGATGGCCGGAACCACCGACAACGGTTCGTGGTACGAGTGGATGATGCCTACTCAGGAGGCGATCTATTCGCCGCACCGATTCGCCGACCAGATCGAAGTTCCCATGCTCATCATCCACGGCGATAAGGATTACCGGGTGCCCATCGGGCAGTCGCACGCCTTGTGGCAGGCGCTCAACCGGGTGGCGAAGGTGCGCGGACACAAGTTCCTCTATTTCCCAGACGAAAACCACTGGGTGCTGGGGCCGTCGAACTCGATGGTGTGGTACCAGACTGTTATGGCTTTCGTGGATCAGCAGGTGCTCGGCAAGGACTGGCGCCGCCCGGAGCTGCTCGGATAGCTCACGCCTCAGATGGCTTGCCGCCCTCGAATCAACGTTAGGAGTTTGCGCGATGAATAAGCGGATTTTTGCACACCGCGGGGTGTCGGGGATCTGCCCGGAAAACACGATGGCAGCTTTTCAAGCAGCTGTCGATCACGGTTTGGAGTGGATTGAAACCGACGTCGATATCATCGGCGACGGCACAGCCATCCTCATCCACGACACCACGCTGGATCGCACGACGAACGCGAGCGGATCATACTACCGCTTGGGTTCGTCCGATTTAGCCAATATCGACGCCGGATCCTGGTTCGCGCCCGAATACGCGGGCGAACGCATTCCCACGCTGCGCGAGCTGGTTGACTTCATGAACGACACCGGGTTAAACGCCAACATCGAACTGAAATCAAACGAGGCAGGTGGCGCGATGAGCTACCAGCTCATCAATAATGTGGGCGCCGAGCTGTCGAGGCTCAATGGCCCGCAGGTGATCGTCTCGTCGTTCAACCACCTGCTCCTGCGCATGATTAAAACCGAAAATCCTGAGCTCCCCATCGGCGCACTTTTCACTAAAGATAGCCTAGGGCCTGACTGGAGATCCGTACTCGACCTCCTCGAAGCCGACTACATTCACCCCGAATCCGCCGGGCTCACCCACGAGATGGTTCGCGCCTTCCGCAAGGCAGGTTTCGGGGTGAACGTGTGGACGGTCAACAGCCCCGCCCGCGCCAACGAACTGTTTAATTGGGGAGCCACCGGCGTGTTTTCGGACGTCCCACACCTTCTGAAACACCTTATCTAGGCAGCTAACGAACGATTTTTGTAGCTCGACGGCGTGCCGTTACGCGCACGACGGCTGACCCTACGACGGCGAACCACGGCACACGCCCGCAACCCCGGCTACCGAGAAAACCGCTCTGGCACGTCAATGATCCGCGTGCTGTCCCACGGGCGGGCCCAGCCTGCCACGTCCAGTAAACCGTCCAACAGCATGGCGGTGAACCCCCAAATCACGAATTCGCCATGCACAAAGGCCGGGCCTTCGTGGCGGCGCCGGGCGTTCGGCGTCGTCGATAAACTCGCACCGGATTTTGGACTGCTTTGCGCAGCTGGTTCTGGAAAGCGGGGATCGGGAAAGCGCCAGATTCCGCGGTGTTCCGGATCAGTCAAGGCGCTGACGGGAGCCGTGAAAATCTCGGCGACTTCGGCCGGGTCTGCCACCGCGTCAATCGGCAGCCCGCCCTGCCACAGTCCGACGACGGGCGTCACCGCAAACGACGTCACAGGCAAGACGCTCGCAGGAAGCCGGCCACCCACGTGCACGCTCCCCGGCGCAATCCCGCACTCCTCCCACGCTTCACGAAGCGCCGTCTGCTCGGGCGTTTCCGCCCCGTCCCGGCTACCGCCTGGGAAACTCACCTGGCCGGGATGCTTACGCAGATGCGAGGCGCGCACCGTGAACAGCACGCGCGGGTCGGGCTCATCGGTGAGCAAGATGAGCACGGCCGCCTTACGCATCGCGCCACCAGCAGCCGCACCTTCGAGCGAACTATCGCGCGACAGGCCCGCCGAACCGGGCGCCAAGCGCGCCACCTGCTCTGCCGCCGGACCGTCGTCGCGCGTCAGCGCTGAATGCAACTGTGAAAACACGTTCCTCCACAGGCGCTAGCTACGCGCCACATCGCCAAGCCGGGCTCGTCACCCGGCTGGCTAGTCGTCAAACAGTGTGTGCGGAATGAGGGTACGCGGACGCCACACCACGACGTCGCGACTCACCCGCGGCCCGCGCCGGGTTTCTCGCTGGTAGTCGCGCCGGTCGGCAAGCAGGACGTCGCCATCCATATCCGCAGCAAACACGCGGCTAAGCCTGCCGTCATAGCGGCTCAGCTGATCGTGCAAATACTCGACAGCATCGCGCAACTCCGCGACTTCATCCTCGGCTCTGGCCCGAGCCCGCTCGGCACGCTCCACACGCGCCTCAGCCCGCTCCAACTGCTCCTGCAACTCAAAGATCTTCGCCACGCCGTTCAGGCTCACGCCTTCTTCTTGCGAAAGACGCTGGATCTCCTGAAGCTTTTCGACGTCGTTGAGAGAGTAACGCCGGCCGCCGCCCTTCGTACGCCGCGCCACGACGAGGCCAAGGCGATCATATTGGCGGACAGTCTGGGCGTGCATACCCGCAAGCTCAGCAGCAACCGTTACAGACAGTATTGGTGCGTTCCTCGATATTTTTGCCATGTCCCCTCCTCTCTCACATTAAAGTTTAGCCATGTCATGAAACTCTCGGCGTGGATCGGCTTCAGTGGTGGCATCACGGAACTGTTCGACGATCTCGCGAGCGTGATCCGACAGCTTCTTCGGAACCACAACCTTGAGCCGCACGTACATGTCTCCCGCGTCGCCACGCCCGTTATCGATGCCCTTGCGCCGCACGCGCATCAGCTTGTCGCTCGACGACCCGGCCGGGACCTTCACCTTGACCTTCTTGCCGTAGATAGTCGGCACCTCGATCGTCGCACCCAACGTGGCCTCATCGAAGGAAACAGGCACGTTCACGTACACGTCCTTGCCCTTCACCTCGTACACCGGATGCGGCTCCACGTTCACAGTGACCAGCACGTCGCCAGGCTCTCCGCCGTGAACACCGGGGCGGCCCTTGCCGCGGATACGAATCTTCTGCCCGTCCGTGATCCCCGCCGGCACTTTCGCCGTCACATTCTGCCCGCCGGTTTGCACGGTCACCGTAGTGCCGTCCACCGCCTGACGCAACGGGATCGATATCGACGCCGTCAGATCGGCTCCACGCTCCGGGCGACGGCGAGATCCAAACCCGCCAAAACCACCGAAGCCACCGGCCGACTGTTGCTGCCCGCCACCGCCGAACATTTGCGACAGAATGTCCTCGAATCCCGGGGCGTCAGCTCCCCCGGTCGTATACCGGAACGTGCCACCATTACCGCCGCCGAAAGCCGTGAAGATATCTTCAAATCCTCCACCGCCCGAGGAGAAACGCGCGCCGCCACCCGCCATGGAACGGATCGCATCATACTGTTTGCGATCCTCCGGATCGGACAGCACCTGATACGCCTCCGACGCGGCCTTAAACTTCTCTTCCGCCTCCTTATTCCCCGGATTACGATCCGGATGATATTTGCGGGCATAAGAGTTGTACGCCTTCTTGATGTCGGCCTGGCTCGCGTCTTTATCAACGCCGAGCGCCGCATAAAAATCTTTCGTTATCCAATCTTGGCTAGCTGCCACTGTTCACCTCCTTCTTACCAGGATCTACGCCTGCACTTGCATATCGATTATTCAGGGGAGACCACTCCCACCCGCGCCGGGCGAATCACCTTATCGCCCTGCCGGTAGCCCGGCTGGATGAGCTGAGCGATTTGCTGAGTCTGCACGTCAGGGGAGGTCTGATTCATCAGCGCGTCATGCAACTCCGGATCGAACTCATCACCCTCTGCGCCATAGCGCACCAGCTGGAAATTCGTCTCCAACGTCTGCTCGAGCTTATCTACGATCGTTCCGGCCGGGCCGTCCAAGTCGCCGTGTTGGCGGGCGAGCGCGGCGTCGTCGAGCACCGACAGCAAAGTATCGAGCACTTTCGTCACGCCGTTCTCGTACTGCACAAGGCCGTCCGCCTTCGAACGCTTAACGTAGCCGTTGTACTCCTGCTGCAGGTTGTACAGATCCGCATTACGCCGCGCCAGATTCTCTTCAAGTTCGGCCACTTTCAGCAGCGCCTGGTCGAGTTCGCTCAGTTCGCTGGGCGCATCTTCGGCGTCGGGCTCGGCCTGTTGCTCGCCAAACACTGCTTCGTTGATCGAGTCAACCACCGACTCCACGGCGTCCTCACCAGCTGTGTCACTAGCCTTATCGGAAGCCTCCGCGGCTTTCTTCGCGGCCTCCGCCGCCTGGTCCTCGTGATCTTCCGGCACGAAATTCTGATCGTTGGTCATATTCGTTCCTTTCTATGTGGGGGCGGCGAGCAAAACTCGCCGCCCCCAATCTCGATCACTTAGTTCTTAGACTGATCTTCGTCATCGACGATCTCCGCGTCAACGACGTCGTCATCAGCCCCACCAGCCGCACCAGCCGCAGACTCCTGCGCCGCCTTGGCCGCCTCAGTCCAGCCCTCACCAGATTGCTGCGCCTGCGCGTCCGCATAGAGCGCCTCGCCAATCTTCTGCGCCTTCGTATTGAGGTCATCCTGAGCCGACTTAATCGCCTCGACGTCGTCGCCCTCAAGAGCCTTCTTCAACGCATCGACAGCCTCACGAACCTCGGTGACGACGGCGTCGTCCAGCTTGTCCTTATTATCGTCAAGCAGCTTCTCCAGCGAGTAAACCTGCTGCTCAGCCGTATTACGCACCTCAGCAGCCTCGCGACGCTTCTCATCTTCAGCCGCGTTCTCCTCGGCCTCCTTGACCATCCGCTCGATGTCTTCCTTCGACAGCGCTGAGCCGCCCGTGATCGTCACCGACTGCTCCTTGCCCGTGCCCAGATCCTTCGCGGACACGTGCACAATACCGTTCGCGTCAATATCGAAAGTCACCTCGATCTGCGGGACACCGCGCGGCGCCGGAGCAATACCGGACAGCTCAAACGTGCCCAGCTGCTTGTTATCCCGCGCAAACGGACGCTCACCCTGGTAAACCTGAATGAGCACCGACGGCTGGTTGTCCTCCGCCGTCGAGAACGTCTCCGAACGCTTCGTCGGGATCGCCGTGTTGCGCTCGATCAGCTTCGTCATCACGCCACCCTTGGTTTCAATACCCAGCGACAGCGGGGTGACGTCAATCAGCAGCACGTCCGTACGATCACCCGTGATAACACCGGCCTGCAGAGCAGCGCCCACAGCCACGACCTCATCCGGGTTCACGCCCTTATTCGGTTCGCGCCCACCCGTCATCTCCTTGACTACCTCGGTCACGGCTGGCATACGAGTCGAACCGCCAACCATGACAACGTGATCGATCTCTGACAGCTGGATGCCCGCGTCTTCAATCACCTTCTTGAACGGAGCCTTCGTACGCTCCAGAAGGTCGCGCGTCATCTCCTCAAACTTGGCGCGAGTCAACGTCTCGTCCAAATGAATCGGACCATTCTCCGACATCGACAGGTACTGGAGCGTGATGCTCGTTGAGGTTGTGGACGACAGTTCTTTCTTCGCCTGTTCCGCAGCCTCACGCAGACGCTGCAAAGCAATCTTGTCCTTCGACAGATCGACGCCGTAGCCGTTCTTGACCTGCTGCACGAGCCAATCAACAATGCGCTGATCCCAGTCGTCACCACCGAGCTTGTTATCACCCGAGGTTGCACGCACCTGGATGATCGAGAAATCGTCGTCATCCTTGCCGACCTCAAGCAGCGAGACGTCAAACGTTCCGCCGCCCAGATCGAACACGAGAATGAGCTCGTCTTCCTTACCCTTTTCCAGGCCGTATGCGAGCGCCGCCGCCGTAGGCTCGTTGACGATACGCTGCACGTTCAGACCCGCAATCTGGCCCGCGTCCTTCGTTGCCTGACGCTGCGCGTCATTGAAGTATGCCGGCACGGTAATAACCGCGTCCGTCACCTTCTCACCCAAGTAAGCTTCGGCG
Source organism: Trueperella bialowiezensis (assembly GCF_900637955.1). Classification (NCBI taxonomy): domain Bacteria; kingdom Bacillati; phylum Actinomycetota; class Actinomycetes; order Actinomycetales; family Actinomycetaceae; genus Trueperella; species Trueperella bialowiezensis. Next base: position 1,366,226 of record NZ_LR134476.1, on the reverse strand, counting down.
TCCTTCTTCAGCTTCTGCAAAATAAACGCGGAAATCTGCTGAGCGTTGTACGTCTTGTCATCAATCTCGACCTTCCAGTTCGGATCACCCATGTGACGCTTAACCGACTGAATGGTGCGTTCGACGTTCGTCACAGCCTGACGCTTCGCAATCTCACCGACGAGCACCTCGCCCGTCTTGGAAAAGCCAACCACCGACGGGGTGGTACGCTGCCCTTCCGCATTCGCAATAACCGTGGGCTCTCCGCCTTCGAGGACGGAAACCACGGAGTTCGTTGTACCCAGATCGATACCTACCGCACGTGCCATAAATGTTCTCCTTCTGTCCAGTCCTCCGCTCGGGAGGCCGGGTTCACAACTTCTTCAATCTCAGAATAGGCGGCTCTATATCCTTGCGTCAAATAGACTGCCAATTTCTTGAGTCCATTTAACTCAACCTTTAAGAGCCCGGCTTTATTCCCGGCCGCGCAAATGTGGCGCTCTTCACTTTTGATTCATGTTGTGTATCTGCTGGCTGTGTACTGCGCCGGGGCTGCGGCGCCTCCGGGCGGTGGCAACCGCTATGCCCGGAAACTTTTCCCGCCCTGGCGGGCGATCTTGGCATATACGAAGATCTCCGGCTAGAGCGGGAAAAGTTTCCGGTGACCCGGCCAAAACAGCCAGCCCGGCGCGAAAAAGAGCGGCCTGGCCGCCCAACTGGCCCTAGTCGCAGTGGTCATCCCGTTGAATGGGTAATTCGGGCGGGCTCCTCGCCCAACCGGCCTTATTGTTGCTCTTCGCGTGCTTTCTGCGCGGCCTCGGCCTTGGCGAATCTTTCCTGCCCAACTACGGCCTTTGCCGCTTTCATCAGCGGTCCGTACATTTCCCGCTCGTCGGTTTGCCCCGCACCAACACCCTCGAGCTCCCACGACATTGGCTTCCCGCCAGGTCGTAGCTCCCCGTGGTCGCGCAACATGAGCGAGCCAGCCGCTTCGCACACGCTCGCCACGTCCGCCTCTGGAGTAAACGCAGTCTCCTCGAAAAACGCCTCACCGTCGTAGCCGCCCATTGAAAAGTCGGCGGTACCATCCTCGTTCAGCTTGAGCGACCAGTAGTGGAAATACGGATCGGGAAGCGAGCCAGTATTCCACGTCACCCGCCCTACGCATGCGCCACTCTGCGGCGGCTCCGGCGATGTGGGATCATCTGCGTCACTGCAGCCGCTCAGCCCAAGGAGACTACCGATGGACAGCCCGGCCAACGCAGCTAAAACGCGGCTCTTTTTCATGCGACAACTCCCTACAGTTCCCAATCCCCCATACGGTGCCAGACATCCCTCTTACTGTGCTGGGTGCCCTTGGCACCGATCTTGCTCCGCTACTCCCGCGAGCGCCTCTTCGATATGTTGGCCGCATCCGGCCCACGTTGGTTTCCCGCACGTGCTACAGGTAATTCGCTTACACATGGTTCCAGAGTACCGAAATTCCGTGCACCTCGTACAGATCGCTTGCGCAGATGTGCAACATAAGTTCCCTCCACGAAAAGCCGCACAGCATCGCGATAGGACTTAGGTACGAGGCCACGCAAAGACGATCGCCGCACGAGCGATTTACCTGCTTAAACGGCCAGATTTCGCCTATGCGCGCCTGATTTCGAGCCTCATTTTCGATAGACTGAAAGTGCGGCTATATCAATCAGCGAACCCCTCTTACCCAGGGGTGATTCGCTCTATATCGAGGTGTGAAGATGACTCACGTTTTTTCAGCGGACGGGGAGCCAACCGGTGGGGGTACGGCGACGGCGACGAGCACAGTGCCTGAAAATTCTCCGGCGCTCACTGAAAACACGGCCTCGACCAGCACCTCTGTATATGCGGGTGCTACAGCTCCGACGGGCCCATCTCGCCGCACGTTTTTGAAGTGGTCGGGCGTCGCTGCGGGTGTTGCTGGCCTTGCAGCAACAACATCGCGCCTCGGCTCCCCCACTCCCGCGCATGCAACCCCCGGAGACGGCTACGAACATGCGGACAAGACGGTGTGGTCGGCGTGTGCCGTGAATTGTGGGGCGCGCTGCCCGCTGCGCCTGCAGGTCAGAGAGGGGCACGTGGTCCGAGTCCTGCCCGACAACACGGGCGGCGACACCATTAACGAACCGTGGCGTATCCCAGCCTGTCCGCGAGGCCGCTCGATCCGGCATCGCATTTACAACCCGGACCGCCTGAAGACCCCTCTCAAGCGCCGCGAAGGTACGCCGCGCGGGGGTGGCCAGTGGGAGGAGATCTCCTGGGAGCAGGCTTTCGATGAGATCGCCCAGCGCTACCAAGATGCGCTCGATAAGTATGGCCCGGAGTCGATCTTCCCGGTCTATGGAACGGGCGCCATCGCGGGCATCATGCATAATTCTTATACGCCCTACGTGGGTGCGGTCGGCCGGCTGTTTAATCTCAAGGGCGGTTTCCTCGGGTATTACGGGGACTACTCGACGGGCGGGATCACGGAGGCGATGCGCCTGACTCTTGGCGGTTATTTCGATTCGCATTCGTCGGATGATTTGAAGAACACCCGCCTGCACGTGCTGTGGGGGCACTCCCCGCTAGAGACGAAAATGTCTGGCGGTTCGGAGGCCTACTATCTGCACCAGTTCCGCAAAGAAAACAGTGTGAAAACGTGGGTGGTCGACCCGCGTCATTCGGACACGGCAGCCTTGCTGGCTGATGAGTGGGTGGCGCTGCGTCCAGGCACTGACGCCGCGCTGGTGGCCGGCATCGCACATGTGCTGATCTCCGAGAACCTGCACGACCAAGAGTTTTTGGATACCCATGCTCTCGGTTTTGACGAGGAGCATTTGCCCGACGGCGCTCCAGCCGGTTCGTCGTACCGCGCTTACATTGAGGGCAAGGGTCCGGATAAGACGGAGAAGACCCCGAAGTGGGCAGAGGCCATCACCGGCGTTCCGGCTGAAACGATCATTAATTTTGCTCGCGATCTTGGCGCGAACAAGCCGTCAATGATTCAGCAGGGCTGGGGTCCACAGCGCCACGCGAACGGCGAGAACTCGGCGCGTGCGGTCATCACGCTCAACGCAATGCTCGGCAACGTGGGCGTACCAGGCGGCGGGCTGGGCACAATGACCGGCAGCGCCGGGCTGTCGATTGCCAAACCGTTCTGGGACGTGCCCAACGGCGTCACCAAGATGATCTCCCACTTTTCGTGGCTCGACGCCGTCGAGAACGGCGAAGCCATGGGCGCAAGTCAGGGCGTTCGCGACTGGGATGCCGACGGCAACCCGATCCGCGACGCGAAGCTCGACACCTCGCTGAAGTTCCTGTTCGTGTACGGCTCGAACATGCTCATCAACCAGAACTCGGATATCAACCGGGCGAAGAAAGTCCTGGAAGATACGAGCTTGGCCGAGACGATCGTCGTCGTCGAAAATCAGTGGACGTCGTCGTGCGACTACGGAGACTACGTGCTCCCCGGCACGATGAACACTGAGGAAACCGACCTGATTTTGCAGGGAATGTCAGCGAATATGGGATATTCGATTCTGGCGAGCCAGGCGATGGAGCCGCTGTACGAGTCGAAGTCAATTTACGAGATCTGCTCGGAGATCGCACACCGCGTGGGCGTGGGCGAACAGTACACCGAAGGGCGCACGCAAGAAGAATGGGTGCGCGAACTCGTGCGGGCCTCCCGGGAGCTCACGCCCGAGCTACCAGATTACGAGACGTTCAAAGAGCAGGGTGTTTACAAGACCCTGATGGACACGTCCCGCACGCTCGTGGAATTTGCCGAAGATCCGGTGGCAAACCCGCTGGATACGCCGTCGGGACTCATCGAAATCTACTCGCCGGAAGCCGCGTGGAAGGCCGAAAACTGGGACCTTCCCGAAGGCGATGTCATCACCGCGCTGCCGGAGTTTATCCACACGTGGGAAGATGTCCAGGCCGCCTCCACCAACCCCGACTATCCGCTCACGATGATCGGATACCACTTTAAGGGGCGGACGCACTCGTCGTACGGGAACGTGGACTGGCTGCGAGAAGCCCACCACCAAGTGGCATGGATCAACCCGATTGACGCCGAGGCCCGAGGTATTGCCGACGGCGACACGATCGACGTGTTCAACCCGCGCGGCCGAATCCGCCTGTTCGCGAAGGTCACGCACCGGATCGTCCCCGGCACGATCACCGTGCCCGAAGGCGCGTGGTACAAGCCCGACGACGACCAGATCGGCCCCGAGGGCACCCCGATCGACATGGGAGGAAACCCGAATACGCTCACGTCACTGCGGCCGAGTGCACTCGCGAAAACCAATGCGCAGTACACCAACAACGTGCAGGTGGAGCGCGCGGCCAAGCAATTCCCCGACGGCGCCGACCCGTTCCGCATGTGGCCGTCCGCGCGAAACAACCACACGCCAGGGGCAGACACGGGCTTCCCGCCCGAACTGTCCACTAAAACAACCTATCGGCAAACGAACGGCTGAGAGCAGAAAGGATAACCCGTGACTATCAACATCACCCCGGCAAGCACCCGGCTGACCGGCGATGACCGCGTGGTGGACAAGGGCACCATCGCTACTGAAGCCGGCGCGAACTACGGTTTCTATTTCGATCAAGCAGTGTGCAACGGCTGTAAAGCCTGCCAGATCGCCTGCAAGGACAAGCATGACCTGCCGATTGGTGTGAACTGGCGGCGCGTCGTCGAATATTCGGGCGGCTCGTGGCAAACCTCCGGCACCACGCTGCGGCACAACGTGTTTTCGTACTACACGTCGATTTCGTGTAACCATTGCGAGGACGCCGTGTGCATGCGCGTGTGCCCGACCACGGCGATGAGCAGGCGCGACGACGGCACCGTGTGGGTCGACGACAACAAGTGCGTGGGCTGCCGCTACTGTGAGTGGGCCTGCCCCTACGGCGCTCCGCAGTTTAACGCGGAAACCGGGCACATGTCCAAGTGCGATCTGTGCTACGACTACCGGGAAACCGGGCAAGATCCGGCCTGTGTGGAGGCCTGCCCCACGCGCGCACTCGACTGGGGGCCAATCGACTTGCTCCGTGAGGCCTACGGTCACGAAGACGGCACGGCACCCCTTCCGGATCCGGCGATCACCAAGCCGCGCCTCGTCATTGCCCCGCATAAAGACGCCCAGCCATGGCACACCAACGCGGGCACCATCGCGAACCCGAAGGAAATCTGATGAACCTGCATGAACTGCCAATGATCATTTTCACCGTGGTCAGTCAGATGGCCGTGGGCATGTTCGTCTTGCTGGGCATTATTGACCTGTGGGTGAGTTCGAAAACCGACGACGCCACCGCCGACCGGCTGGTTACCCCGATCGTGTACGTGATCGGGCCGGTGCTCGTGGCGGCGATGATTTCGTCGATGTTCCACATGAACGACGTGACAAACACTCTCAACGTGATTCGCAACTGGAAGACCTCGTGGCTATCGCGGGAAATTCTTGCCGTGTCTGGGTTTGCCGGGTTGGGCGCCCTATATGCGGTGATGCAGTGGTTCCGCTGGGGTTCGCGCAGGTTGCGCCAGCTGGTTGCGCTGGCGACGGCGGCAGTTGGGCTCGTGCTCGTGCTGTGCGAATCCATGATTTACGCCTCTGTGGAAACCATTCCAGCCTGGCACACGTGGGTGTTGCCGCTGCAGTTCTTCATGACGGCGGTCATGCTCGGTGCCGCTGCAGTCAGTGCGTCGGTTGCCGTGATGACCTTGATCCGTAAACACTACGAGGACGCCCCTAAGCCCAAGGTGGGTCCGAAGTTGCAGGTGTGGCTTGACCGCCTTGGTTTCACCGAGAACGTGCGGGCGATCAACGCGCGCCCAACGCCCAAGGAGTGGGCGTTTTCGGTGAAGATCATTCGCGGTTCTGCTGTGACTGCCGCGCTTGCCGCCGTCGTCATTCTTATCTCATATGTGGTGCATATCCAGAATCTGGCGGTTCATCCTGAGCCGGCTGCGGCGTCGTCGGTGGCCGTGTTCTCCGGCGGGTTCTTCCTCGCGCGCCTGATACTGCTGGGGATTGGGTCTGTGGCCGTGGGCTTCGTGGCCTACCGGATGGCCGATGTTGACGCGCTCGAACGGCCGATCCCGCTCGTGTTCACCGTGGTGACCGGCATGATCATGCTGATCGCGGCCGAATTCATGGGCCGTTCGTTGCACTACGACTCGATGTTCCTAGTGGGGATCGGGTAAGACCAGCGGCGAAGAAAAATGTCGGTGCCCTTGCCTAGAATGACTCCATGACGAAGAAGCACCAGAAATCCGCGGATCCCTACCTTCACCTTGAGGAACTCAATAAGAAGAACCATAAGTGGGTGACGAAGGAATCCGAGCGCACGCTTGCCGAGTTTGGCGGGCGTGGTTTTAAGCGGCGTCGTAAGGACGTGGCGAAGATTCTCGCCGCGAAAGACAAGCTGGTTCTGGGCAGTAAGCGCGGCGAATGGATTTACAATTTTCACACGGACGGAGATAACCCGCGCGGGCTGTGGCGGCGTGCGAAAATGGCGGATTACCTAGCCAAGGATCAGGAGAAGATCGGCTGGGAGGTGCTCCTCGACGTCGACAGGCTGGGCAAGAAAGAGGGCGAATCGTGGGTGTTCCACGGGGCGAGCCTGCTGTATCCCAGTTACGACCGCGCGCTGATCACGCTGTCGCGTGGCGGGTCGGATTCGAACGTGGTGCGCGAGTTTGATGTGGCGAAGAAGCGGTTCGTCAAGGGCGGGTTTGAACGGGGCGAGTCGAAGGGGTCGATGAGCTGGGTGGACGATTCCGCCGTGATCGTCAGCGGCGATTTCGGCGCCGGCTCGCTCACCGATTCGGGCTATCCGCGCACGGCCCGCCTGTGGAAACGCGGCACCAAACTGGCCAAGGCGCCGGTCATTATCGAGGGCGAGGCGAGCGACGTCATCGTCGGAGCAACCTACGATCCCACGCCCGGCTTCGAACGGCTGATCGCTTATCGTGCCACCGATTTCAGGTCCACGATGATGTACGACGTCGATCTGGCCGCGGTTCGAAATGCCGAAGGTGTTGTGCCTGCTGAGGCGTTACGTCCGTTCCAGCTCCCGCACTCCGCCGAGGTTGGCGCACTGCGGGATTGGGCGCTCGTGACGCTGCGGCACGACTGGGAATTGGACGGGCACGTGTTTGTGGCCGGGTCTGTTCTCGTGCTTCCCTATGAGGCTGCGCTTGCCGGGCCGCGAGCTGGCGATGTACGCGTGTTGTATAAACCGACTGACAGCACTGCTTTCCTTGACGTCACGGCTACCGCAACCGGGTTAGTTTTGACCATTCTGGACAACGTGCAGACCCGCATCTTGTTTGCGGCCGATCCCCACGTGGCTGGTGGTGGTGCTGGTGGTGATGCTGGTGGTGCTGCTTCGCGGGCCGATGGCAGTGTGGCTGGTGGTGTTGCTTCGCGGGCCGATGGCAGTGTGGCTGGTGGCGATAAGTGGCAGATCGTCGAGGTGACTCCGGAGGCGGCGCAATTTGCGACGGTGTCGGTAGCGGCAGTTGACCCGCGCGAGTCTGAAGACGTGTGGATGACCATCTCCGATTTCCTTACTCCGCCAACGCTGTACTACGGGACGGTTAATCAGGAGGAGCTGCGGGCGCGCAAGCTTCGCAGCGCGCCCGCACGGTTCGATGCGGAAGGCCTCGAGGTTCGCCAAATGTGGGCCGAGTCGGCAGACGGCACGAAGGTTCCGTATTTCGCGGTGGGATCACCGAAAGTTTTAGATGGCAAGCGCCGTGCCCGGGTGCTCCTCGACGGCTACGGCGGCTTCGAAGTGCCGAGGCTACCTTCGTATATTTCCACCTACGGAAAGGTCTGGTTGGAAGAGGGTGGCGTGTACGTCGTCGCGAATATTCGCGGTGGCGGCGAGTTCGGGCCGGCGTGGCATCAGGCCGCGTTGAAAGAAAACCGCAACAAGGCCTACGAGGACTTCGCGGCCGTCGCCGCCGACCTGGTAGACCGCGGGATAACGAAGGTGTCGAAGCTGGCGGCCATCGGCGGTTCAAATGGCGGGCTGCTGATGGGCAACATGTACACAACGTATCCGCAGCTCTTCGGCGCGATTGTGTGCCAGGTTCCGCTACTGGATATGAAACGGTACTCGCACCTGCTCGCGGGGGCCTCTTGGATGGAGGAATACGGGAATCCCGACACCGACGACTGGGAGTACATGGAGCAGTACTCGGCCTACCACAACGTGGGTGACGGCCCACATCCGCCGATCCTGCTGACCACGTCCACGCGGGATGACCGCGTCCATCCCGGGCACGCGCGCAAGTTCCACGCCCTCCTCAAGGATTCCGGTTTCGAAACCTACCTGTATGAGAACACCGAAGGCGGGCACGCCGGCGCTGCCGATATCGAGCAGCAAGCACTCATGACAGCTTTGGTGTTCTCGTTCCTCGATAAGAAGCTCAAGAAGTAATGCGAGAACACACTGAGGGTGGAGAACGTGCGGAGTCCGGTGGCCGCGGCCTGGAAGGCCGCGGCGCAGCAGTTCCTACTGGATGGCGTGCAGCTGAGGGGCTTTCAGCTGACGCCCCTGCTGTCAACGAGTGTGCAGCCGAAAGGGTTGACGCCGAAGAGTCTGCCGACGCGAGCTTTGCTGCACAACGGTTCGTAGCCGAATGCCCTGTTGATCGACTGGACGCGCTGGCGGCGGCCTTTCTGACTCTCGGGCGTCTGCATTTGGAGCCTCCGACCGCGGAGACTCTACAACTCCTTGAGCAGATGTATCATGATTGGCCACTCGGACGGGGCTGGAAACTCAGGGGTGATCAGCTAGCTGACAAGAATGTTGACGGCGCTTCGCACATTGACGATGGCTTCCACGCCGCCGACAGTGCCGTCCACGCTGACAGTGTCATCCATGCCGACAGCGCCGGTCACCCCGACAGTGCCGTCCACGCTGACAGTGCCTTCCATGCCGACAGCGCCGGTCACGCCGACGGTGCCGTGGCCGACCCGAAGGCTACCTCGGATTCGGAGGCTGCGGCAGAGCTAGAAGCCAAGCCAGACTCGGATCCCGTGCCGGACTCAGATACCGCGGACGGGCTACGTAGCTGGGCGGAGGCATTCGCTCACGGCGAGAGCGCCGAACAGGTTCACGCGGATTTAACCACCCTGTATGGTCGGGTCGCGAAGGCGAAAGTGCCGCCCTTCGAATCGGTTCATCGCGGGCGTGACAGGCTTGTTTTTGACGAGCACACCTTCGAAGTGCGCGCCTACTACCGCAAACTCGGACTGCAAGCACCGCACGGAAATAAAGTGCCAGATGATCATGTCGGGCTCGAGTTTAACTTCGTAGCGCAAGGGCTCGAACGGCTGCTTGTTGCTATCGAACACGATGCGTTGAACGATGCGGCGACCTACGCGGGTATCGTCCACGACTTTTACACCGATCATCTTTCACAGTGGGCGCCGGCCATGCTGGCACAAGCGCGCGATGAGGCAGAAACCGAGTTCTACCGCGGGGTTATGTCGCTTTCGCTCGGTGCGTTGACCGGCCTCAGGCAGATCCTCATCTACTTCGGGAGCTAATGCTTGAGATTTTCCGATCTGTTGCACATATACGCAACAGATCGGATTTCCTCAATCATTAGCTCTCGATTTCCTAGCGGAGAGGCTTCGGCGGCTTCATATGCCGCCTCGTGCGAATAATTTTGTGAAGATAATCCTGAGTTTGTGGCCACGTTTCCCACACGTGTCGGTAACTCAGCCGCGCTGTGTGATATCCGAGAGTGGAAGCAATAAGGTCGCGTTGCCTGTCACGATGATAATCATAGGCCTTCGAATGGAACGCATGGCTGTCACACTCAAGAATCTGCGAGAGCCCAATTAACATATCCACTCTGCCTACACCGGGTATCCGAACTTGCTGCTCTACTTTCACGCCGAGTGATTCAAAGAAGTTTTTCAATCGAGTTTCAGAGCCGGATTCCGATCGCCCGTTTGCCCTCCTGAGAATCCGCTGTTTTTCGACAGACGCTGTACAGATAATCTCCGGCATGTCCACCCGCCCAATAAGCCCTTGATTTAAAGCGGACTCAAGAACGATAAGGCCAGTCTCAGCGTCATGGAATCTGCACACTTGCCGCAAAGATTCAACAAGGCTAGGAACGATCTCTTTGCCCAGAGCCGGGAGCCGGTGAACATATAACCGATTCCGTTCCCCTGCATCCCGCAGATTATTGGACTTCGCTCTGTTCTTGGGGGCCTTCGCCCCCACCGACATCAAGTGGTGGATACCGGAGTCCGGCGGCACCCATATTCCGTAGAGTTTGCACGCGCTCAAACAACCAATACGTCGACCGGCGGCAACTGCAGCAGCGACGTCCTGGTTTGCTCCGGGTACAGCGTAGTAGCCCCGACCTAGGCGAATGAGCTTTCCGGATTTCAGCGCTTTTCGAATACGGTAGTCCGTGCTCAAACCACGCACTTTCAGTTCGTCTCGGTGAAACACACCAAGGTTCAAGTTGGAGGCATCGGGATGATATGGGAGCTTGAGAAAGCCGGGGAAATCATCCCAGTTAGAGTTGGTAAGCGTCATGCGTCTAGTGTTTCGCGTTGGCAAAAATCGCATCTCGAGCAGCAGCTAGTTGTGGATAAAAATGACATATTGAAGCTTGTGCATAACTAACCTCTTTTACGCCCGCAACTGCCCGCATGGGGGGCTTTCATTTTAAGAGCACACGGTTGGAGCGGGAGCTAGTGATTGAGATTTCCCGATCTGTTGCACATATACGCAACAGATCGGATTTCCTCAAGCATTAGCTCTCGATTTCTGTGTGAAACGTGGGAAACTAGGCACATGACTATGACAATCGGGGTTGATATCGGCGGTACGAAGATCGCCGCGGGTCTCGTGGATAACAATGGCAACATCGTCCACATGCTCCGCAGGCCCAGCCCGGCACGCGACACCACGTCAGTGATTGCCACAGTCCTCAGCCTCGTAGCCGAACTACAACAAACCGGTGAAGCCACAGCCATCGGCGTGGGAGCAGCGGGATTCGTGAACTCAACGCGAGACCGAGTCATATTCGCACCCAACCTTGCCTGGCGCGATGAACCATTAGGCGATCAGCTCGCCCGCGAAACCGGCCTGCCCACGATCATCGAAAATGACGCAAACGCGGCCGCCTGGGGAGAGTTCCGCTTTGGAGCAGCAAAAGAATACAGCTCCGCCGCGGTGATCACGATTGGTACGGGCATCGGCGGCGGCATTATCCTAGGCGGGGAACTCCTACGTGGTGCCACCGGTTTCGCCGGAGAGATCGGCCACCTGAACATGGTCGCGGGAGGCGTGCCGTGCGGGTGTGGTCAGCGCGGATGTTGGGAAGTGTACTCGTCGGGCGGAGCACTCCTGCGTGCTGCTAGGGAAAATGCTCGCACTGACCGCGAGCGCTCGGCAATGCTCCTCGATCTTGCGGGCGGAGATCCTGAAAACATTACGGGGTTGATGGTGACGGAGGCGGCGCAGGCAGGCTGTGCGGGCGCACTCGACGCCTTCCAAGAAATCGGCAACTGGCTCGGCCAGGGCATGGCAGATCTTGGGGCTTTACTCGACCCGGAGGTGTTTGTACTCGCAGGCGGGGTCTCCGAAGCTGGTTCCGTGCTGCTCACTCCCGCAACTGACGCGTATCGCGAGCGCCTCACCGCGTCACAGTACCGCCAGATTGCGCCGGTTGTGCTTGCAGAACTTGGTAACGATGCCGGGATCATCGGCGCAGCTGACCTCGCCCGCCATCACACCTAGACAGACAAAGCGTCAGCGCGCCTCGGCGAACAAAGCGTCAGCGGGCTTAGACCAACAAGGCGTCAGCGCGCCTCGGCGAACAAAGCGTCAGCGACCCTAGGAAAACAACTCGCCGGCGACCTCGGCCAACAGCGCACCAGAGGGCTAATGCCGATCGAGAACGAAGATCTTGGCAAGCAAACGGCCGGGGATGCGGATCTCCTCCGCATCCCCGGCCCGTCGCATGCCTACCTCAGACATGCATCATGTATTTGAGTCCGTTGCCTTCCGATACCACGGCGGCTTTTATGCTCAGTGGTCTTCGTTAGGATCCGACTCGGCGTCTTCCTGAGTCTCATGTACGGTGCCCGGCTCGTGATCCGGTGCCGCGTAGATCGTGTACAGCTTCAGGGGCTCATCGCCAATGTTGGTGATGTTGTGCCACACGCCGGAGGGTACGAAGATCGCGTCGTCGTCCTTCACCTCGACCTCGAAGTTGAGGTTATCTTCAGCCGGTCCCATCTGGCACTTGCCGGTGCCCTGCTCGACGCGCAGGAACTGGTCTACCCCATGGTGGACTTCCAGCCCGATATCTCCGCCAACCGGGATTTCCATGACGGTCAGCTGCAGATGTTCGCCCGTCCACATCGTGGTGCGGAAGTTGGTGTTGTCTAGCGTTTCTTTTTCGATGTCGATCACCCACGGCTTCTTGCCTTGATCGTCGAAAACGCCTGCGTACTGTTTTTCGGCCATTGGTTTCCTCAGTCCTTTCGTTTAGCTATTCCAATTATCGCGCGTGGCGGCCCTGCACGCCCGGGTTATCGCTCAGCGATTAATTAGGGACGCCTTAGTCCACCGCTCCTACGCCTGTTCCCGCGTCCACGGCTCACGAGTCTGCTCCCCCGTCCGTAGCTCACTGACAGGCGCCACCGCACCGGAAGTACAGGCTGGTCCGTTTTAGGCCCGACGCCGTCGGGTCGGTTCTTTGACGAGGAAGATCCACACGAGTGCTACGGCTAGTAGGATCGCGCCGGAGAATCCGTAGGCGAGCGCGTAGCCGGAGTAGTCGATCATCAATCCGGCCACGATTGGTCCGAGGATTTGCCCGAAGTCTCCGGACTGTTGGAAGAATGAGACGACTTGGCTTCCTGGCCTGTTACCGACGATGTCGGCGACGGTGCCCTGTTGTGAGGGCTGGATACAGCCTGAGCCGAATCCTCCGAAGAAGCTACCGATGAGGACAACGGCGGAGACGTCCCACAAGCCCATGATGACGGTGAAAATTCCAGAGATGATGAGCCCGACGACGACGATCGGTTTGCGCCCGTAGACGTCAGAGAAATATCCGGCGCGGGTGAGCGCCAGGCCGTTGCCGGCTGCGAAGAACATGAGAGCTGCACCTGGTAGCCACCCTGGGGCGCCGGAGATGGAGGCGGCAAGTAGTGGGACGACGGCGACGCGCACGCCCATGTTCGTCCAGCCCTGGGCGAATGCGGTGAGGAGCACGACTTTGAAGCGGCGGACCGCGAGCGCTTCCCGAATCGTCATAGGGGTTTGGGATCTCGCAGATTCACGTGCCGGGGTTTGTTCACTGCGGATGGTGTCGGCGTTGTTGGCGGTGTCGCGTCTATTCCGGGAGGTGTTGCCAGAAGTGTGTCCAGGCTTGGCGTCTGTGGTGCCGCGGCTGGTCCGCGCCTCGCGGGTGTTACTTTCGCCTGAGTGGGTGCGGGTGCCACCGGATACATTGGCCGGCACCATGACGAACACGATCGTTGCTGCCACGCCCAGCAATATTGCGTAGATCCAGAACGGCCACCGGTATCCGAGGGGTGCGATCAGCGCGCCGACGGCTGGGCCGCAAATGTTGCCTAGCAGGAAGCCTGAACCGTAGGCTGCTGAAGCTCTCCCCCGCCCCTCCGGCGGGGCTAATTTGAAGATGAGCGACATCGCTGCCACAGTGAACGTGACTGAACCGATTCCGCCGAGCCCGCGGAAAACCAGGAGTTGCCAGTAGCTTTGCGCGAACCCACTGGCTGCCGACGATGTTGCAACCATCGCGATCCCGATGACGTACATCCAGCGCTCACCAAATAAGTTTGATAGCCGCCCGGAGGCGGGCGCGAAGATGAGCCGCATGAAGGCGAAGGCCGAGACGACCACGGTGGCGGCCGTTGTGGTCACGCCGAAACTCTTCGCGAATTGCGGCAGCACTGGCGCGACGATTCCGTAGCCAAGCGATACGACGACTGCTGCGGCGACGAGCACCCAGATTTCACGAGGAAGAGTTACACGGTTAGACACACTTCTTGTTCTATCACCCTCCTCCGACAAGTCAAAGTGCGCGCGTCACCATCGGCGCAGACAGTGAGGGTGGTGTGCGAGTCTGAGCCGGGAGCACAGCCGAACCGGATAGTGTGCCTGAGCCAAGCAGTGCAGTTGAGCCGAGCGAGAAAAATTAACGCTGACGGTGATAATCGCCGTGATCCGCCGCTTTTATTTTTCAGGAAGCGGACAATAAGAAGTTGAAGGACCCCGGCGGGCTATCCGCGCGGTCATCGTACAAGACTTATTTGCACAGGAGAGCACATGGCAGATTATCGGATGTTAACTGAGGTTAAGGATTACGCGCAGGCACAATTTATTGTGGACGGGCTGTCCGATGCCGGATTCCCCGTGGAGCACACGCGGATTATTGGTACTGATTTGGAGACGGTGGAGGATGTGCGCGGGCGTAAGACGATCGCGGGCGCGGCCGGGCAGGGTGCGCTGTCTGGTCTGTGGTTTGGTTTCTTCCTTGGTCTGATGTTCTGGATTCTTTTGCCGGGTCTGAACGTGCTTGCCGCGTTCGGTTGGCCGATCCTGTTCGGCGTTCTTTTCGGTGCGATCTGGGGAGCTGTGGCGCACTGGGCCACTGGCGGAGTGCGTGACTTTAGCTCCACGCATGCGCTGCGCGCCCAGCGTTACGAAGTGCAGGTGCGGGCCGAGTTCTTGGCGCAGGCGAATCAGGTGATGAGCGCCCATGGCATTCGCCCGCCCTCGCAAACTACCTCGTACTAGGGACTCATCGAAAAGTTTTCTCGCCTAGGCCGGTTATCTTCGGATATTCGAAGATAACCGGCTATTGCGTGAAAACTTTCCGCGGTTACCTCCTAAGGCGCCTCACCTAGTTGATAGAATGAGCGCGCCCACGCAGAAAGGACTGCCCATGCCAGGTTATGAATCATTCCGCGAACCGATCACGAAGATGGCAGACGGAACGATCAAACAACTCAACCCTTTCTCAGGAACGGAGGTGTGGACGGTACCGGGGCGCGCCAACCGCCCGCTCGGCATCAAGAACCCTGATCCACAGCCGATTGACCCCGAAAAGATTGGTCATCACTGCGCGTTTTGCACCCAGCGTGTTTTGGAGACCCCGCCGGAGAAGGCGCGCCTCGTACGTAAGGGCGACGACGCCGAAATCATCCGCACCACCAGCGTGGACATGCTTTCGCGCCAGTGGGAGTTCCGCCGGGTGCCGAATCTTTTCGAGATCCTTTCCTTCGATTACTGGGCGATGAACTACGACTACCGCCTCACTCCGGAAGCGTCGAAGCGGCTCGAGGCCTATATCGCCGATCCGGCTGGGCGTAAGCACGTGATGAACGTGCTACGCAACAAGTATGCCTCCCGGATGAGCGCGGATGAGTTCGAGCAGCTGCCCGAGGGGGAAAAGATCGCGGGCGCGTATTCATTCTTCGGAGGCGGACATGACCTCGTGGTCGGTCGCCGGCATTTTATTGATGGTGCGACGGACGATACCCAACTCGCGGGTTCGGGCACGCTCACTCCGCAGGAGCACGAGTGGTACATGCGCCTGACCATCGACGCGATGCGCGATCTGTACGAGACGAACCGGTATGTGCGCTACGTCCAGGTGTTCCAGAATTGGTTGAAGCCGGCGGGGGCCTCCTTCGATCATCTGCACAAGCAGTTGGTGGCGATCGACCAGCGCACGGTCAACGCCCGGATTGAGGTGGAAAAGGTTCGCAAGAATCCGAACCTGTACAACGAGGCGGGGATTAACTACGCGGGCTATCACAATCTGATCATTGCGGAGAATAAGCACGCGGTAGCGATCGCGGGATTCGGCCACCGCTATCCGACGCTCGAGGTGTGGTCGCGGTCGGCGAATATTCAGCCGTGGGAGCACACGCGCGAGGAGATCGCCGCAATGTCTGACCTCGTTCATGCGATGCATGCCGCCACGGGTGTAGACGTTCCGACCAACGAGGAGTGGTACACGAAGCCGGTCGATTCTGATGTCAACATGCCGTGGCGGATCCTGCTCAAGTGGCGCGTGTCGACTCTTGCAGGTTTTGAGGGTGGTTCGAAGATTTACGTCAACACGATTGATCCGTGGACGTTGCGCGACCGCGTCGTGCCGAAGCTTCTCGAGCTGCGCGCGGAGGGCAAGCTAGCTCGCAACATCAACATTGCGACCGAGTGTTCGTGCGAGGTGAACGCGCTGAAGTACAATCCGGCGCTTTAGTTTGGACGGTGTGTTGCCCGGCGGCAGCTAGCTACGTTCGGCGTAGCGACGTTGCGCCCAGCTGCGTTGCACCCAGTTACATTCAGCCGAGCTACATCCGGCCGAGCTACATTCAGTCCTGGTGCGTTGAGCTTGGCTACGTGAGTAGGCGTACGACGACGTCGGAAGCCGGCTCGCGCAATAATTGCTCGGCGGTTCCAATTTGGACGAGCCGTCCGCCGTCCATGATTGCTACGCGATCGGCGATGGCGAGGGCTTCTTCTCGGTCGTGGGTAACGTAGAGAGCTGTTGCTTTGACGCTCGTAAGGATCCGCCGCAAGTCGCTCGACAGGCGCGTGCGCAGGATGCGGTCGAGTGCGGATAGTGGCTCATCAAGGAGGACGACCTCGGGTTGCGGAGCCAGTGTGCGAGCTAGGGCGACTCGCTGGGCTTGCCCGCCCGAGAGCGTGGTGATCGGCCGGTTTTCGTAGCCGGCGAGCCCGACTAGGTCGAGGAGTTCGGCCACGCGGGCGGCTCGCTCGCTCTTCGGCAATCGTCGCCCCCGCACGCCACGACCAGAACCGGTGGACCCGGCGTCGTCTCCCCCGGTCTTTGCATGCCCGGGAATCTCCAATCCGTAGGAGATGTTGCGTGCCACGTTGCGGTGTGGGAAGAGTTGCCCGTCTTGAAACACCATGCCAACGCCGCGCCGGTGTACGGGCACGCCTGCCACGTTGGTGCCGTTGATGAACACTTCGCCGTCTGCAGGCTCGAGGCCAGCCACTGCGCGTAGCAGTGAGGACTTGCCCGATCCTGACTCGCCGAGGAGTGCGACGATTTCCCCGGTGTCCACCCGCATCGACAGGTCGTTGACGGCGCGAACCGGCGGCTCGTCATAAGTGACGGTGACGTTCTTGAGTTCAAGCATTCTTTCCTCGCATTACAGTATTCCTCCGTGAGAACCGCGCGGGCGCACACGCTCGGCTAGGAACATGATCGCGCTGGTGAACAGGGCCAAGATGACGGCGCCGGCGAGCGCCATCCCGTAGTTGTCTGCGCCCGGCCGGCTGAGTAGGCGCCCAATGAGGACGGGCAGCGTGAGGTAGTCGGGACTGGCCAAAAACGACGTAGCACCAAATTCGCCGAGCGAGATTGCGAAGGCGAATCCGAAGGCGATGCCGAGGCTGCGGGCCATGATGGGCAGGTCTATAGTGGCGAGCACACGGCCGGGGCTGGCGCCGAGGGTGGCGGCAGCTTCGCGCATGCGCGGGTCGATGGCCCGCAAGATGGGCACGAGCGAGCGCACCACCAACGGTAAGGCGACGACGGCCTGGGCAAGCGGCACAATATACGACGTCGGGATGGTGTTCGACGCTCCCCAGGTGATAAGGAAGCCGAAGCCGACCGTCACTGCCGAAATTCCCAGCGGCAGGAGAACCGCGGTATCCAAGAGCCGCTGGCCGGCTCGCGCCCACCGCCCCTCCGCACGGCGCGAGAGCGCGAACGCCAAGATCATGCCGATGACCAGTGCGATCACCGAGGAGTCGAGTGCGATGCGCACGGAATGATCCAGCGCTTCGAGCACCGAGGTCCCGCCGCTAAACCCGGCGCCCGTCTGTGTGAGAGCCAGGTAGTTGTGCACCGACCACTGCCCACGAACCCGCAAGGATCCTGCCACGAGCGCGATGATCGGGGCGGCAAGAAATGTGAGCGTGGCGGCGGTGACCGCAAGCGCGGGCACCGCCGCCCGCCCGATAGGCACCGCACGGTTATGCACGTTGAGGCCCAGTGCTCGTTCGGTGCGTGTTGACATCGCGCCGGAGACTATGAGCGCGAGTGCCACGATGGCGAATTGGACGACTGAGAGCACGGCTGCCACGTCGAGGTTGAGGTAGGCCGTGGTCTGCGTGTAAATCTCGGTTTCCAGGGTTCCGTATCCCGGGCGGCCGAGGGTTTGCACGAGCCCGAACGAGGTGGAGCAGAACAGGAAGACGAGCGCGCCTCCCGCAGCGATGGCCGGGCCGAGCTGCGGCAACGTGACTGTCAAGAATGCTCGTACCGGGCTCGCGCCCAAGGTCCGCGCGGCCGGCGTGAGATCTTCAATCGCCGCCCACATCGTTCCTACCGTGCGCACGACGACCGAGTAGTTGAAGAAGATCATCGCGAGCACCACCGCGGCCGTGCTCTGATCGAGGCCCAGGAAGCCGAGCGGACCGGCGTCGTCAAACAAGGCCCGGAAGGCTACACCCACCACGACTGTAGGGAGCACGAACGGTGCGGTTGCCAGCGCGCGCAAGGCGCGCCGCCCTGGCACGTCCAGCCGATAGAGCACGTAGGCGCCCGGCACTCCGAGCAGCAGGGCACCCGCCGTCGCAGCCAGCGCCATACCGAGCGTCTGGCCGATGATCCGCCACGTGCGGCCCGCGCTGAGCACCTGCTCGAACACGGCCCAGTCCCCCAGCCCGCGCCCGAGCATCGCACCGACCGGCCAGAAGAAGAACAGCGCCAAGAATGCGAGCGCCGCACCCACGGCAACTATTCCTCCGGCCGTATACGCCAGTCCGCCCAGCCCGCGCGAGCGGACGGACTGCCCTTTCGCCTCCGCCATCAAGGTTTACTTAGAGTGGTTTTCGTAGAGCTCAGTCCACTGCTGTTGCCACGTCTCCCGGTTCTTCGCCACAAGCGCGGGATCGGGCACGATCACGTTCTTGGGCTGGGCGGCGTACGTGGCCCACTCGGCGGGCAGTTCGACGTCGGCAACCGGGTACATGTACATGGTTTCCGGGATCTCCGACTGGAACTTGTCCCCCACCATGAAATCAATGAACGCCTTCGCGCCTTCTTCGTTGGCCGCACCCTTGACGACGCCGGCGTACTCCACCTGCCGCACGCACGTGCCATCAACGGCCGTAAACGCGCCCTCACCATAGGCAGGGCTGGAGGCGTAGGACACGACGAGCGGATAAGCGCCCTTTCCTTCACCTGCCGAAAAATCGGTGTAGAACGCCGTCGACCACGAATCAACAACCTTCGTACCGTTAGCTAGCAGGTCCGTCCAGTACTGCTGCCAGTCATCGGCCTGGTCAATCGAACCAACAAAGAAAGCGAGCCCCGGGCTCGACAGCACCGGGTTCGTCACCACGAGCAACTTGGCATATTCCGGCTTCGTCAGATCAGCGAACGACGACGGCAACTCAAGACCGGCCTGTTCGAAATACGCCGTGTCAGCGTTCAAGCACACGTCTCCACGGTCAATCGCCGTCAGCCCGCCGATCCTCAAATCTGCCCCCGGATCAGTGTCCGGGCGATAGTCAGTGACCACGCCCTCGTCGATCACCTGTTGAGCCGACATCGTGTCGATCCCGAACACGGCGTCAACGGTCGGGTTGTCCTTGTTAAGAATCAGCTGGTTGAGCACCATCCCCGAATCACCGGGCGACGTGGTACGCAACGTCATGCCCGTCTGCTCTTCAAACTCGGCCTTCGCCTCGTCAGAGATCGTAAACGAATCGTGCGTGAGCACAGTGACGGTCTTGTTATCCGTGGTGCCCGCTTGGTCCGCAGCAGAACAGCCGGCCAAAGCAAGCCCAGCCGCAGCGATAATAGAAACAATGGTGGATAGGCTACGCGCCTTCATTTTTCCTCCCACAATGTACGGGAGGGCCCAGGCGTTCAAGCCTAGGGAGAGATTGCTCGACTTCCTTCGCCGGTACTAACCGGAGCAGGTTCGAGGGTCTGCGATCTGTTCGCACTCTCAGCGCATCCGCGCTCCCCTGTCGTGCCACACACATTAGCACCTTTACAAGGCAAGCGCGACCGCACGAGCACGCGGCGTCACAAACGCGCGACTACTAGGCTTTCGCTCCGTACCAGTTCGCGGCCTTACGCTTAACAAACGTGGTGATCGTGGTGTGCACCAGGGTCGTGACCAGCGTAAACAAGACGACTTCCTTCAGCGGCAGATCCAGCATGTCGTCGTCATCTTTCGGGGTCTGCTTATGCAACCCCTTTTCCCACACTTGGCTCGCTATCGCATTCGCCGCCGCGCCCGCCGCAGCCGAAATGCCCGCGCTCATGAGTTTCCAACCGATGTTCATACGACCTCCAAACCGTGTCGTCTCCATTATCCCCACCATGCCCGCGCGTGTCACGGTGGGAAGTAAACATTACTGCTAGGCGTCGTCCCCGCGCGCCACGTCCTCAGCCAGCTCGTCGAGTACGAGCCGCCTGCGATCAACCCGGCCCGTCCGATACCCGGATCGTGCCATCATGTGCGCCGAAATCGGCGAGGTCACCAGCTGCAAGCCAATCACGAGCAGCATCGTCCACGTCATCGACGCCTCACGCACCAGCAACGACACCCCCGCCATGAGCATGATCAGCGAAAACACCTGCGGCTTGGTCGCTACGTGCTGGCGGGCGAGCAGGTCGTCATAGCGGAAGGCACCAATCGCGGCGATCAGGGTGAAAATTGAGCCGATCAGAATACAGGAAATTCCGACGACGTCGGCTATCGCTTCCCAGTTCACGAGTCCGTCCTTTCTGCGGCTGTCGCCCTTCCATGCCTCGGCCCGGTCTCCATCGGGTCGGGCACGCCGTCGTCCGCGTCGCCGTCGTCGTAGGCGTCGACGTCGTGCACCGGCGCGTCGTCGTCGCGGCGCAACGCCAGCTGGGCGTCGAGCTCCTTTTCCTCTTCGCGCGACAGGATCCGCTTGGCCTCTGGATCAAGCGGTGTGATGAACCGTGCCAAGGTCATCGAACCAACGAAGCCCACGAGCGCGAGCACAATAAACAGCGCGAGCAGGTCAGACCTGCGAGTCAGCGCGGCAAGCAGAGCCACCGCACCAATAAGGATCGAGGAGATCATGTCGACCGAGACCATGCGGTCCAGCGACGTCGGCCCCTTAACGGTCCGGATCGTCACCAAAATCGCGGCAATAAACAGCATTGCCATGCATGCGCCCAGAATGTAAATCATTGATCCACCTCCGCCTGTAGCGTGTTCCCGGCGATCCGCTGCATACGTTCGGCGCGTTCGTCACGCTTAGCTTTCTTCGCAAGAGCCGCGGAGACGTCGTCGGTGATCGACGGCGTGATCGGCTCGCCAGTCGGCGGCGCGTACGGAGTGGGCAGACGTCCAGCACGCGGAGTCGAGCCTGGAACATATCCGGCGTCCACCAGCTCGTCGTGCGAGGCGAACGCACGCAACACCCGCTCTTCAAGCTCCAGCACAGTTTTGTGAACGCCCTCAATACCACCCGCCAGGCGAGTATCGAACACGTGCACGTACAGCGTGCCCGTCACCCGGTGCGCTTCAACGACGACGGAACCCGGCACGAGCGCCGTCATCCCCGAAATCATCGCTAGGTACACGTCCGAATGGGAACGCAGGTGAATGCGGATGATCGCGGCCTGCGGCTGCCCGCCCGTCAAAATGAACTTGCCCTGCTGGAATGAGGAAACAATGATGTCCCACAGGAACCGTACGGCAAGGTGTGCCACGCCAAGCGGACGGAACCGCCCATCAAACGGGGTGGCCGGGAAGGGGGCCACCGTGGTCACGAGCAACGCCACGAGCAGGCCGGCAAGGAAGTTCCCCGCAGACAGGTCACCCCACAGCAACACCCACACGAACATGAGCCAGGCCAACATGCCCGCGGAGGCGTGCGGGAAACGCCCCGGACGCCGGGTGGCGCGATGGATCGCGCGCGCGGACTTACTCCACTGTGGTCTATCCATTATCGCTACCTCCTATCCCGCCTTTTTCGGGGGTGGGTGCCCAGTCGGGCGCTTCGGTCGGCTCGGGTGAGGGCAGGTCGTCGGCGGGAACAAGCGGGCTCACGCCCGTTCCGCGCCCGTCCTCAGGAAGCACGGCCACAATATACGGGCTACGTGCCTTGAGTTCGAAGGCCGCGTTCTTCGTGTATTCGTTGATTGGCCCAGCCCAGAACGAAATGAACAGTGAGACGACCACGAGCGCACCTGCCGACGCCGTCATCCCCCACGGAATCGGCTTAGCCGGCAACGGTTCGGGCGCGGTCTGCCAGAACGCCATATTCCACGCGCGCGCCACCGCATACAGGGTGAGCAGCGAGGAGATGATGCCCGCACCGATCAGCAGCCAGTCGATCCACATGAGCCGGTTAATCGACGCCTGGATCAGACCAACCTTTCCAAAGAAGCCGGACCCTGGCGGAATACCAGCCAGGTTGAGCGCCGGCACAAGGTAAAGGATCGCGATGAGCGGCGCGAGTTTCGCCAGCGAACCGAGCCGTACCAACGACGTCGTACCGCCTCGGCGTTCGATCAAGCCCACCACTAGGAACAGTGCGGTCTGCACGGTGATGTGGTGGACCGCGTAGTAGATCGTGGCACCCAGCCCGGCCTCGGATGCGATCGAAATACCCCAGATCATGTAGCCAATGTGGGAGACGAGGGTGAACGACAGCAAACGTTTGATGTCCTGCTGCGCTACCGCGCCGAGGATTCCCATGATCATCGTGGCCACCGCGATCAACCCCAACATGATCGACAGCCGGTTGTTCGGGAACAGCAGCGTCTGCGTACGAATGATCGTGTACACGCCCACCTTGGTGAGCAGGCCAGCGAACACGGCTGTAACCGGCGCGGGCGCCGTCGGATACGAATCCGGTAGCCACGCCGACAGCGGGAACACCGCGGCCTTAATACCGAAGCCGACGAGCAGCATCATCTGGATCGTCAGCCGCACATTCGGGTCGATCTCCGGCAGACGCAAGGCCAGCTGTGCCAGATTCACCGTGCCGGCTGCCGCATACGCCAAGCCGATCCCGATGAGGAAGACCACCGACGAAATCAGGGACACCACAATATAGACGGTTCCCGACCTGATCCGGTCTCGTGTACCACCGAGCGTGATGAGTACGAAAGACGCCACGAGCAGGATTTCAAAACCCACGTAAATGTTGAACAGGTCGCCAGACAGGAACGCGTTCGACACGCCTGCCGACAGCAGTAGGAACGCGGGATGGTAGACGGCGATCGGCGCGGCGTCGTCGCCATCAGCAACACCCTGTGCAAGCGAGTAGAGCAGAACCATCAAGGTCACGGTGACGGACGTCAGCAACATGATCGCCGACAGGCGGTCCACCACCAGCGAGATGCCCACGGGGGCTGCCCACGAAGCCACGTCCAACACCACTGGGCCAGAACGTGCCATCTGCAACAGCACAACAGCGACAACCCACACCGCGCCCAGCACGATTGCCGACAGCCAGCCCTGCATGCGCCGCACCGACGCGAAGGCCAGCGACAGGCCGGCGCCCAGAATCGGCAAGGCCACCGGGAGGGCAGCAAGGAATGTCCACGTCATAGCGTCTCCTCCCGTTCTCTGGGCCGGTCACGGACAGGATCGATAGTCCCGCCCAGTTCGTCGTCTTCAAACTCGCCCTCGGTCTCATCGTGAGCCTCGGAGGCGTCCGTCTGAATATCCGCAGGCAAATCTGCGCGGGCCTCAAACTCGGCTTCGCGCTCGGCGATCCGCCGATCCTCAAGATCGTCTTGCACCTCGTCGTTACCGTTGAGCTGCCACGACCTGTAGGCCATCGCGAGTAGAAACGCAGTCGTCGCCAAACCGATGACGATCGCCGTGAGCATCATGGCCTGCACGAGCGGATCAGCCATGTCCTCCGGTTCCGCGCCACCGACGAAGGGCGGTTCACCCGACCGGCCGCCTGCAATGAGGAACAGGATGTTCACCCCGTTCGTGATCGCGGATAGCCCGAGGATGATTCGCGACAAGGAGCGTTCCAACACGAGGTAAATACCCACCGCCGTTAAGAAACCGGCGAGGATTGCCAATGCCAGTGATGAGGTCACTTGTTCTCCTCCTCATCCGTGATACGCGGTATTGAACCGGTCGTCGTGCTCGTCGTACTCGGATCAGATGCCACGGTTCGCAGGCCGGTGCGTGGATCCACACGCTCGCCCGAATCATCTTCGGCACGTTCCGCACTCGAGCGGCGCACAGGCACCGACTTCGCGGGGCCGGACTCGTGCCGGGCAGCCGTATTATCCGCCTCAAGCACGCCGACAGCGGCCATCTCTTGGGTCATCTGACCAGCGCGTTTCTTCCCGTGAATCTGCTCGTTCTTCTCCTGCGTGTCGAAGTGGATCGCCTCCTGGGCATCCTTCGTATCGCGGCGAGTATCCGCGGACGGGGTGATGTCATAGCTGTCATCATCCAGACCTTCGATCTCGCCGTGCCGGTCAATCTCAGCACCCAGCGAGCGCAGAATATCCAAGATGAGCCCGACGACGACTAGGTAGACGCCGATGTCGAAGAACACCGCCGTCGCGATCTTCACCTCACCAAAGCCCCACAGGGTGACCGTGATCTTCGCCGACTGCAGGATCGTGCCACCCAGCAACACCGGGGTGAACGCCGAAATGCCAGCAACCGCGAGGCCCGCGCCCATGAGGTGCCCGGGGTGAAGCGGGATCGCAGCACCCAGTTCGTAGCGCCCGCCGGCCACATAGCGCAGCACGAGCGCGATACCTGCGAGCAGACCGCCCGCGAAGCCGCCGCCTGGAGCGTTATGGCCAGAGAATAGGAAGAACACGGAGACCACGAGGATCGTGTGGAACGTCAGGCGCGTACCCACCTCCAAGATCACCGAGCGGCGCCAGAACGGCATCTGATCCGTGCCTTCCAGCCAGCGGCGGTTACGACCCGGCGAGATCACCGATGATTCAATGACACGGGTGCGTGTACGGCGCCATGCCGGCCCGTCGACGTCGTGCGTCGGCCTTAGCACCTGGCCTGCCACGTTCGTCACCGGCGTCTGCAGGTTACGGAACCTGTCAATGCGCCCGCCGCGATCGCGGATGAACAGTAGCGACGAAATGCCGATCGCCGCGGCCACAACCACCGAGATTTCGCCCATCGTGTCCCAGGCCCGGATGTCAACCAGCGTCACGTTCACAATGTTCTTGCCATAGCCGTAGTTGTAGGCCTCGTCGTTGAACAGTAGCGAGATCGGTTCGTGGACGCGCGCCCCGGCCGCATACACGCCCAGGAACGCCACCATCGCACCAAACAGCGCCGCCAACGCGATCCGCCACCAGCGTGAAAACCGCAGCGGACGGTTCGAGAAGTACTGCGGCAGACGGCGCAACACGAGGATGAACACCACGAGGCTCATCGTCTCCACGAGCGCCTGGGTGACCGCAAGGTCGGGGGCGCCATACAGTTCGTAGGTGAGCGCGACGCCGTAGCCCGAAATACCCATAAGTAGCACGGCTTTCAAGCGGTGCCGGGCGCGAGCCGCGAGGAACGCCGCCAACATCGTCACAATAACGACGAGCAACTGGGCCACCGAATCGTAGCCGCGCACCTTCGGCAGGTTCGTCACCTCACCAATCGTGAGTGCGAGCAGAATCATGACCACGGTGAACGTGAAGATCGTCGATAAGTAGAAGGGCAGCGAACCACGCTGAGTGAAGGCGGTGGCGCGGCCCGATAGCCAGTCCAACCCGTCGAGCGACTTTTGATAGGTGGCATCCGCAGCAATCGGGAACTGCCGCGAGCCAAACACCCGCTCGAAGGGCCCGCGCGCCGCGAAGATTGCCACACCGGCCACGATGATCGCAATGGTCACGAGGAACGGCGTGCCAAAGCCGGGCCATGCCACCAGATGCCCCGGATCTCCCGGGATCTGTTCGGCGTGCGGGCGGAGCACGGCGTCGAGCAGGTGTGCACCAATTCCGAACACGAGACCGCCGAGCGACAGCACGATCACCGGCAAGGTCATCATCCACGAACGCTTTTTAATCTTCACATTCGTAACGCCCGGCTTATCCGCGAACGCACCCCACCAGAAACGTAGGGTGTATGCGGCGGTGAGCGCCGAACCAATGGCGATGGTGATCCACGTGAGGGTGTCGACGGCGTCGCCACCAATAAGCGCGTGAAGTGCCGCCTCCTTCGCTACGAAACCCGCGAACCCGGGAAAGCCCATCATCGACAGGCCGGCCAAACCGGCGGCCGTGGCCGTGATCGGCATGAGACGGCCGAGCCCGGACAGCTCGCGCAAATCACGAGTGCCGGTAGCCCAATCGACCTGGCCCACTGCGAGGAAGAGCGTGGACTTGAACATCGAATGTGCAACAAGCATGCCCAGGCCAGCAAGCAGCATCGCCGACGTGCCGTAGCCGACCATGAGCAAAATCAAACCCAACTGGGAGACCGTGCCGAAGGCGAGTACCAGCTTGAGGTCGTACTGTTTGAGCGCGCGGAAACCACCGAGCAGAAGCGTGCCCATGCCGCCAATGAGGATCATCCACCGCCACGCCGGTACATCCGCGAAACCGGGAGCCAAGCGCGCAACCAGGTAGACGCCCGCCTTCACCATGGCCGCGGCGTGCAGATAGGCCGACGTCGGTGTGGGAGCCGCCATCGCGGCCGGAAGCCAGAAATGGAACGGGATAATCGCAGACTTCGCGAGCGCACCCAACAAAATGAGCACGGTTGCCACCGGGATCACTGCCGAGGGCACCGACTCCGCGGCGATGGGTGCGACGCCGAGCGTACCCGCGTTCGCAGCCTCAATCAGCTCAGTGATCGAATACGAGCCACCCGGAATGTTGCCCATCGTAATGATGCCCACGAGCATCGCAAGACCACCCAACGTGGTGACGATGAACGCCTGGCCGGCCGCGCGTCGTGAAGCACGCTTCTCATAGTTAAAGCCGATCAGCAGGAACGAAAATACCGAGGTCAGCTCCCAAAACAGGTAGAGCGCCAGAGTGTTATCTGTGGTGACCAGCCCGAGCATCGCGCCCGCGAAGGCTACGAACACCCCGGCGAACCGGCCCATTCCCTGCGCCGCCGCCGAAAAGTAACGGGCACAATAGAACAGCACTGCCGCCCCAACACCCGTGACAATCAGCGACATCACCCACGACAGGTGATCAAGCCGGAACGTGAGATTAAGGCTTAACTGTGGCACCCATGCCCATGATTCAGCAGGGAAATCACCACTCAGCACCTGCCTACCTTGCGCCGCGAGAATCACAAACGACACGAGCGGGATCACCGACAAGATGACGTAGCCAAGCCTGCCGCGTCGCATAATCGCAGGCGCCAAGAGAGCGCCTATCGCGAAGGCCGCTAACAGAAATAGCATGTTGCTCCCGAGACGTAAGATGACGGCCGCGGCGCAACGATGGCTCGGCTGCCACGGGCGTCGTTGTTTTTTCCTTTCCCATCCTAGGAAAAATAAGTGTAAAAGTCCCTACGTCTCACGCTCTTGTGGACTAAAGTCACCTCCGCGCGGCCAACTTCGCTGGCGCTGTTCATGCGGCTGTGCGCCGCCGCGGGTTACTCGGTGAAGTTGTGGTCGGAGACGTCGATACGGTGGAAGTTCAGATCCGAGCGCGAAGCCGTTGGACCACGCTGACCCTGATAGCGCGAACCATGCGCGCCCTGGCCGTAAGGGCGTTCAGCCGACGAACTCAACTGGAAGAAACAGAACTGCCCCACCTTCATTCCAGGGAACAACATGATCGGCATCGTCGCAGTATTCGACAGCTCGAGCGTGACGTGCCCAGAGAATCCCGGGTCGATAAACCCGGCAGTCGAATGAGTGAGCAGGCCGAGCCTACCCAAGCTGGACTTACCTTCGAGCCGCGCTGCGACGTCGTCGCCAAGCGTAATCTGCTCGTAAGTGGAGCCGAGCACAAACTCGCCAGGGTGAAGCACGAGGTGGCCGTCTGCCGGGACTTCCACCAGGCGGGTGAGCTCTGGCTGCGGCTGCGACGGATCAATCATCGGGTATTTGTGGTTATCGAACAGGCGGAAGAACCTATCGAGGTGAATATCTACCGACGACGGCTGCACCATCTGCGGATCCCACGGATCAAGAGCGATGCGGCCGGTGGACACGTATGCGTGAATGTCGCGATCAGAAAGAAGCATGCCTTGATTCCCTCACGGGATTCGTGTTCTCTCATAAGAGTATGAGGGTCTGCTTTCTCTTGCGGAATGCGCGATCCGCCATAACAGTTTGGAACTTGACAGGTTTTTTCTTAAAATCAATCTCACCGGCTTTCAAGGCCGGTTCGCGGGTGTAGTTCAATGGCAGAACTGCTGCTTCCCAAGCAGCCGGCGCGGGTTCGATTCCCGTCACCCGCTCCACTACGACCTCTCGCGGCACCGTTCTTGTGTCGTGGGGCAACTTTTGTTTTGGCGCGGGACTGTCTCGGGACATCGTTCCAGGGTTCTCTCTGCATTTCTGCTGTGGTAGCAGAAACGAGGCCGGTTAACGCCGTCGAGTCCGGCAAAACTGCTATATAAGCAGAAACGTAGGGATTAGGCCGCTCGCCACCTATCTGCGCTGGCTTATCGGAGCACTGCCACATTCCTTTATTGCATTCCGGGGGTACGCGTTCACTTCCCGGGGCACCGAATCCGGAGATGATATGTCCCGGACCCACACGGCTATCGGCGGCCACACACCCGTCGAATATGAATTAATAACCGCGGCACCATTCGTGGAAGCCGCTTTGAAAAACGTCGGCAACTTGCGGGCAAGCCCATACCGCCTCGAGGAAGAGGAACGAAATATACAGGCCACAGATGGTGAAGCTGACCCACATGGGCGCGCCGAACAGGCCAATCGCGGCGCATGAGCTGAGTGTCATTAAGAAACAGAACCACCAGGCGAACTCTTTTTGGGAGGCGCCTACCCACTGAGGCTCGCGGCTGCGAACCGTGAACCGGCCGATCGCGAGGACGGGTGACCAACGCTCGCCGAGGGTAACGCGGATGGCCATGTCGAACATGAAGACCACGCCGAAGGGCTTGAGCGGGGTGAGGGGCCAGTCCATAATGGCGCGGACGTAGGCGATGTGCCGAGCACGAAGAGGATGCCCGCGCCAACGCGCACCGCGCGTTCGTTGATGACGGGTACCACGTAGCCGGGCGCGTGGCGGCCGATAAGGGGCTCATCCTCGGACGTGGTTGCACCGGTGTGCTCCGCCGTCTAGCGTGAATCCGTGACTGTCCTTGTTCGGGTATCTGACAGCCAATCTGGCATACCCCTAGGGGTATAATCGCGCGGGGACGAGCTGTTTTCGGGTGCCAGTAGGGTTCTTCAATTTGATGACTTCGTCGCAGGACTCGACTGCCTGCGGGTCGTGGGTTGCCAGCACGACGCAACTACCCGCTTTTGCGAATTCGCGCATGTAGCCCAGAATTCGATCGGCGTTGCTTCGATCGAGAGCGCCGGTGGGTTCGTCCGCAAGGATCAACGGTTTCGGCTTGAGGAGCAGG
The DNA here is from genome assembly GCF_900637955.1 of Trueperella bialowiezensis. Taxonomy (NCBI): domain Bacteria; kingdom Bacillati; phylum Actinomycetota; class Actinomycetes; order Actinomycetales; family Actinomycetaceae; genus Trueperella; species Trueperella bialowiezensis. The sequence goes on along the minus strand of NZ_LR134476.1, from coordinate 1,336,653 downwards.
CGGGCAACGGCGAGACGCTGACGCTCTCCGCCGGAGAGGATTGCGACGTCGGTTTTCAGGGGTAGATCAAGATCCACCTTGGCTAGCGCCTCGCTCATCCGATCCCGCGAAACCTTCTTCGAGAAGACGGACGTGCGAGTGGCGATCTGAAGATTGTCTTCAACCGTTGAGTCTTCGACGAGCGCATAGTTTTGAAACAGAAAGCCGATGTGCTCCGCTCGGATCTGGCGTTGCCGGCCCTGATTGTGTGGCGAGAAGTTGCCGTCGAACATGATTGAGCCCGTGCTTGGCTCAATGAAACCCGCAATGCAGTTCAAAAGGGTCGATTTACCAGAACCGCTTGGGCCGGTCAGTGCATACATCTGTCCCGCCTCAAACGTGAACGAGAGATCATGCCACAAAACCCGTGGGCCGAATCGCATCGTGAGGTTGCGTGCCTCAACTGCTGTCATTGTGTTGCTCCTTTTTTAACCATGCGGTGGTGAACGAAGGCCGTACTGAGTGTGAAGACGACGACGGATGAGGCAAGCGCCACCAATGCGGCGATGCCGGCGAAAAACGGGGTGCCCGATCCCTGGAGCTCAACCAAGAGGTAAGACTCTTGCTCGGCACGGAATGCGGACCACTCGTTGAAAAGCCAAACTGCGAGCGCCGCTAGAGCAAGCGCTTCCAAAACGATGAACCACAGGTACATCGAGCTGAGTCTCCATCCGAAGAGATACTGAATCTTGAGGCGCTTTCGGGCGTATTGCCCGTAAGAGATAACGCCAGTCATTGTCACGATGATGAGCGCGATGATTCCTGCGACGAAGGCCGAGACTGCTGCCGCGAGGTCTGCGGACGTCGATGCGATGGTTTGATTCGCGATTGCGCTGAGTGGAGTGACGCTTCGTAGGTAGCGGTTGAGCTCTGGGTTTTCTGCAGCGTCTGCCAGTGCGCCGTCTCCATCAGTGACGTAGAACCCATCGCCGCTCAGCGCGAATCCTGTTGTGGCGATCGACCCTGGCGGAAGTACGGCAAGAACAGGATCACTCACGGACGTCACCGCCGAACTGCCGCCAGCTGACGGCATACTGTAAGTGGGGTAGGTGCCGGTACTATCGACATCGTGCACAATAATCGAATCTTCCGGGCTATCGGATTGGAAGGCGACGTCTTCAAGTGCGCCTGCCAACTCCTCATTTGAAATATGCGAGGGCCGGTAGACGTGCACCGAATCCGTGTTTTCGGTGGCGTGCGGCAATTGTCCGGGATTGCGCTCGAGGTAGGCATCGTTGACGTAGAGAAGGTCAATGGTGCGAGGTCCGTTCATGAGTGCGACGTGATGGGCAACGAGTCCATCGCCTCGTTGGTCCAAATCGGTGATCCAAGCACCGGCGATCGGGCCAACCTCGGACTCTTGCTCCTGCGTGTAGACTCCGCCGAATTGCACGGTGCTCAGATTCTCGTCCTTGATTTGATCCGCATACGTGCTGAAGCTGTCGAATCGGTGGCTGGCACTGAGAGCCGTAGCTCCCAAGCTCGCCACCACGATGAGGAGCAAACCATGAAGGAGCCACGACGTGAGGAGGAGCGAACGCCCGGGCGTGGCCCCTTGTAGGGCAGGCAGTGGATCGATCTGGTGGTAGAGGAATGTTGCAAGCGACATTCCAGCGACGAGAAATACAAAGAGGAGACCTGCAAGCAGGAAAGTCTGCCCGACGAACTCGCTCATGTAAGCGCCGTCGTAGAGAACGAAACAGAAGAGTACTTCTAATACGCCGACGATGGCCATTGTGGCAGCGAAAACGGCAGCGGGAGCATCAAGCATGCCCCAGAGTTTCGCGGTGAAGGTAGCTCCGTGTAGTTGCTGGACGGCGAGTGTGCGTTGGGCAGAGACGACGCGCGCAACGCCGATGCCGATGACGAGCAGAACGAGACACGCGAAGACTTGCAACAGCGACGGTGGTAGTGAGGAGATCGTGGGAAGCTGCGGCGGATTGCCGATGATTTCGGCAGTGATGCCCTCGGCGCTTAACCGCTCGATGAAATTCTGGAAGGCAGACACTGGCCCCCATCCGCTCCACTCGCCGATCGGAGAGAGAGGTGCGGGTGCGGCGTCGACGACGACCTCCGTACTCATCAATCGACCGAACTCTGGCGGGATATCGAGCATGTTGGACTCTGATGGTGTTGTTCCGGAGTTCACCGAGCTACCGCTGTAGAGGATCCGGGACGCGCGCGGATCTGCGGGATCCTGAACGATCTGGGCGACCTGCACTCCGCTCTCGTCAGCCAAGGTGGCGATCGCGTCTCGTATGTCTGTCCCTCGGCGCTCGCCGCTCCAATCCATGATGCGAAAGGCTGCCGTTGCTTGCGGGGGAGCGTTTAATGATCGTTCTTCAAGCGCCTGATACGCAATCATCGCGCTAAGGAGCGCGACAACAACTAGAAGAGGTGAGGTGATTTTCTTGAACATCTTCTCGTACGGTCTGGTTGAGGTGGCGTTGGCGGATAGTTGTCTTGCCGCCAACGCCACCGATGAGTCTTGAAGTTAGACTATCAAGTCTCTAGTAGCCGCAGCGAACCTTTGCCCAGTACGACCTGTCAATAGCCCCTCGCTTAGCGCGCTGAGAGTTGTTTGCCCACCTACCGCGGTTCGCCGAAGTGTGGGGTTACCCGCAAATTGTGGACATTTGTTTAAGCTGCGTTCTTAACTTGTTGGTTGGTAGTGTGTTTGGTTTCGAAGTCGCAGGGGCTAATGTAGCCCAGTGACGAGTGGCGGCGTTGAGATTACCCTCGAGTCCGGATTTATTGCTGTGGTAGCAATAACGCGTGGAAAGGACTATTAGAAGGGTCGGATTAGTGTTACATGTTCCCGAGTGAGGGCTATTGCCGTCGCGTTTCATACATTAGAATGCGTATAACAGCGCCTGCTGAACTTGCTTCGCGAGGAGTCCTATGTTGAAGTTCCTACGAAACCTCTTCAAGCCTGAATCGCCTGCGCCGGTAGGATGGGCTAAGCCCTTTAATGTGGTCAGCGTGAATAAGATCTATGCGCAAGACGGCAATGCGGTAATTCACGAAATAGTCACGTTTGATGTGGTTGCCTACTGCCACGATGTTGCACCGTACCGCACCCGCCTGAAGCTAAAAGGAAAACCTGGCGAGCTTCTCAAAAGCTCTGGCAGACCCGCGATTAAAGAATGGCCAATCCAGCGAGTTCGGCCAGACGTAGGAGACCTGATGACCGGCTCCAAAAAGACCCCCAAGCCAGCAAATTTCGGCACAGCAGATCATACTCGGATAGGAACGTTTAAGTCTGTATACCGAAAATAGGGAGCGTCGCTGAGTGACTCGTCGCGTACCAGTTCTTAATTCCTCTTTTGAGTTCAGGCTTGACTCTCCAGTAACTGGATAGCCCACACTGAAACTACGAGGCCAACGGCCGCGCGCCGGCGAAGCCTAATACGAAGGAGCAAGATGAGCATCAGCATCGGGGAGTTTTCCCATAGCACTGGACTGAACGTAAAAACGTTGCGCTACTATCACGACATCGGGCTGCTTGAGGCTGCCCGCGTGGATGAGTTTAGCGGGTATCGCTACTATCAGGCCGAGCAGTTGAAGCAGGCCGGCCTGTTGCGGCTATTACGAGCGACGGGAATGGGGATTGCCGAAATGCGGCAGGTCTTGTCCCATCCCGATGAGATCGACGCACAATTAGCCGTTCGCCGCGACCAGTTGCAGGTTCAGCGGCGCCTTGAGGATTGGGCTTTGGAGCGTGCAGCTACGTGGAACACCGACTTACAGCGAGTTAATCCTGTACGCGAACGACGAGCACGCCTAACACACTGGGCAGGGGTTTCGGCCGTTGTGGACGCCGCCGAGTTGGAAAACGAAATGGCTTCGACCGAAGAAGTGTTCTCTCGGTTGGAGGGGGATTTAGTAACTCTGCTGACGAGCTTGTCAGAGGTTTTCGCAACTGACGCCAGCGCCGAAATTCACAGCGACGAAACCGCAGTTTCCCAGACGGACGAACCGGTGGAAAACACCGGGTTCATAGCGAACTCGTGGACGAGTTTGCAGGTCGATAAGACTAAGCCCACCCGCATTGTCATCGGGCTATGTTTCGCAATCCCCGGCCCGCTCCCCGCCGATTTCCGCGCGGATGCGGAAATCTCGGCTGAAGTAGTCTCTGGGGTGTTACCAGAGCGCACCGAGGTTTGGATTCGAACCGCGAGCTTCGCCGACACCAGTTCACAGGTAGACGATTCCGACAGCGCCGACGGCGACGCCAACGGGGCTTGCGACGACGACGTAATAGAGGAACTGCTGCCAGGAGGGCCTCTCCCCACAGCTGAAGCAATCGCACTCTCGCTGTATCTAGAGGAACATGGCATCACCGAACCTCGAGAGATCCGGCAGAAAGTGGTTCAGGAAGTCAGCGCGGAGAACCCGCACGGGGCTACTCAACTGGAAATGAGCATCACGCTCGATTAGCCCGGCACCTCAACTGTAATCTGACATGCCAGCTTCTCTCTCTTGTGTTCTGGTTGGCATAGCAGCGGAAAAAATCCCGTCGCTGGAGCAGCTTCAGGCTGCCGAAGAGGACATCCGTGATGCCATCAAGAATCATAAAGGCACCGGACAATTCTGGGTTTTTGGTTCGGTCGCCAGGGGCGAGGCAACAAGCAGTTCAGACTACGATCTCTTAGTTGAATTCCTGCCTGGCGCAAGCTACTTCAATCTGACCGCGCTAGAAATTCAGTTGAGCGAAATGCTCGGACACCGAGTTGATGTGATGTCGAGTAAGTCGGAGGGCTACGCCGCAGACCACGCGAGATCTCAAGCAGTTTCCGTTGATCATGATCGCAGCTTCTAAACCAAAAACTAGCAGGCTGGGCCGGATGACCGGAAACTTTTCACGCCGTGGCGGGTTATCTTCGCATATGCCAAGATCTCCGGCTATAGCGTGAAAAGTTTCCGCTCGCCGAAGCACACCCAGTCGAAACAACGTGCTGCGCGCACACCCAGTTGGCTATAACCTGGTCCCATGCGAGAAAGCAAGGGCAGCGAGACCAATCCCGGCGTGCCAGAACCCGGCAAGTCCACACCTGGCGAACCCGAACCTGCCACGGACACCCCAACTGTCGGCCTGTACGAAATAGTTTTTGATTCCCACATACGCGAACGGTTTGCCGATGTGCGTGACCGCGTGGAGTTGCGCGCTGTTGACCAGGTAGATGTTCCGGCGGTGCTCAGCCAACACGTTGCGGACCGTCTGAGCACCGCCCTTCAGGCATTGGATGCTTCCGACCAGCTCAAACTGGCGTCCCAAATGTTGCATACGATTGACGCGTCTACCCTTGAGCTCACCGACGCGCACCAGGCGCAAAAACTCCTTGAGTTGAAGGCGGATGCTGGTTCGGCGTCGTTGCGCCGCCCGAACACGCCGCTCACTGATGCTGTGCTGCTCACGAATGCGGCCCAGGAGCCGTCGATCAACTCTGAGCTGGCGTCGGAATTCTTTTCGGCTGACGCGGTAGACGTCATCATGGCGTTCGTGAAGTGGACTGGGCTGCACACACTCCTGCAGCCGTTGCAATTGCTGCGGGATCGTGGGGTTCCGCTGCGGATTGTGACGTCCACGTATTTGGGCGTGACTGAGCGTAAAGCGCTTGACCGCCTTGTGCAAGATTTTGGGGCGCAGGTGCGCGTGGCTTATGACGGGCGTTCCACGCGGCTACATGCGAAATCGTGGCTGATTAGGCGCAATACGGGGTTTCATACGGCATTCGTTGGGTCGTCGAATCTTTCTCGCTCGGCCATGTTGGATGGTGTGGAATGGAATGTGCGCTTAGCTCACACGAGCACTCCCGCGGTTTTTGCAAAGTTTCAGGCAACGTTCGAGTCTTATTGGAATTCTCCGGCTTTCGAGGAGTACGTACCTGATCGCGACGCCGCCCGGCTCGACCGCGCTCTCGAGGAGGCGGCTGGGCACACGCCCGGCGGCGGACGTTCGCCAGCCGCTCTCGTGTCCGCCGGCGTGGATTATTCTCCGCTTGAGGTGCGTCCCTATCCGTATCAGCGGCGGATGCTTGACGATCTGGCACTGTCTCGCCGTCATGGCCACCACGAAAACCTTGTGGTGGCGGCAACGGGCACGGGTAAGACGGTGGTGAGCGCGCTTGATTGGAAGCGTGTGAGCGAGCAGCTTGCAGTTGAGCTTGGCCGCACGCCGCGCACGTTGTTTGTTGCACATCGGAACGAGATTCTTCAGCAGGCCCGGGCCACTTTTACGGAAGTGATTAAGCGCGATAATTTCGGCGTGTTGGGCACGGACTCAGGGCCGATCGCGCGTGCCACACTGGATTTACTGGCCTCCCGCGGCAACACGTTGTTTGCCACGATTCAGTCGCTGCATGCTCACGCGCTCGAAGCGATTCCGCCGGACTTTTTCGACATCGTCATCATCGACGAGTTCCACCACGCGGAGGCCGCTTCGTATCGTCGCCTGCTGGATCACCTGCAGTGGCGTGAGCTCGTGGGGTTAACTGCGACGCCGGAGCGCGGCGACGGCGTGAACGTCGCCCACGAGTTTTTCGGCGGCCGTATCGCCACGGAGTTGCGGCTGTGGGAGGCACTCGACGAGGATCTGCTCGTTCCGTTCCATTATTTTATGAACAACGACGGAACCGATCTTTCACAGGTGACCGTGCGCGCTGGTGAATATGATTCGGCCGAGCTTTCTCGGCTGTTTACGGCCAACGATGCCAGGTTCAGGCTGATCTTGCGTTCTTTGGAGAATCGGGTGCTCGATCCGGGCACGATGCGCGCCCTGTGTTTTTGTGTTGATATTGCGCATGCCGAGTACATGGCCGCTAAGTTCACTGAGGCGGGCCTCCACGCCGTCGCTATCACGTCGCGAAACACGGATCCGCAGACTCGGCAAGGCGCACTCGATGCGCTAGCACGCGGCGAGCTTCAGATTATTTGCGCGGTGGATATTTTCAACGAGGGCGTTGACATCCCTTCGGTGGACACGTTGCTCATGTTGCGCCCGACGTCGTCGCCTACCGTTTTCTTGCAACAGCTCGGCCGAGGGCTGCGCCGCGCTCCCGGAAAAGCCGTGCTCACCGTGCTTGATTTTGTGGGCAATCAGGCGCGCGACTTTGCGATCCACCGGAAGTTTCGGGTGCTGAGCGGCAAGAGTGGGAGGGCTCTCGAAAAGGCGGTGGAGCAGGGTTTTCCTTCCCTTCCGTCGGGGTGTCAGATCGTGCTTGACGAGTATTCGCAGGACGCGGTTTTGCGATCGGTGCGCGATAAGATTCGGGTGCGTTTTAAGGACGTCGTGCAGGATGTGCGGATCTCGGCGGAGCAGCGTGGGGTGTCGCCGGTCGATTACATGCTCGAACAATATTTGGAAGATTCCATGCACGATCTTCCAGATCTGTACGCGCGTGATAAGGCGGGCGGACGCGGGGTTAAAGCTCCATGGAGTTGGTGGCGGATCACCCAACTCGCCGCAACCGGGCAGGAGCCTCCCGGGCAGTGGGATGGGGTGCGCGTTCGGCTTCGTAATCTGGCTCGGGTCAACGACGCCGAACGAGCGGCTCAGTACGTGGAGCTCTTGATGAGTTCAGAGCCCGTGGTGCCCGACGACGTGCGTCGGTCCCGTTACGCGCACATGCTTGCTTATTCTTTCTTCCCCACTGGAAAATACGACGGGAAGAACATCGGAGATGTCAACGAGGCCTTGCAGATTCTGCGTTCCGTACCGGGCCTGGCCGAGGAGCTTCGGCAGATTTTCGCTGTTCGGCTCGCCCGTGATGAGGCGCTCGTCGCTAATCCCAAGTGGGCGGATGACAAGCTTTCCAGTGTGCCTTTGTTCGTGGGCGCTGATTATTCGCGTGAAGAATTACTGGCTGCGATCGACGTCGGGAAAAACTTTTCTGGGCAAAAGCCGGGTTCAATGCGCGAAGGTGTGCACTATTCGAAGGAACTGAACCTCGACGCGCTGCTCGTGACGCTCGTGAAGTCGGAAGCGGACTTTTCTCCGCACACGATGTATCGCGACTATGCGATGAGCGCGGATTCGTTCCACTGGGAGTCGCAGGCGACGACGCCCGCCGATTCGCCGACCGGGCGCCGCTATTCGAGTGGTTCTTCGAACGTGGCTCTTTTTATTCGCACCCACAAAACCGACGAGTTCGGTGGTGGAGCCGCCTACACCTTTGCTGGGCCGGCAACCCTAAAGTTCGTGCAGGGTTCGAAGCCTATGCAGGTGGTGTGGGATTTGCACCACGAGCTACCGCCGGATCTGTACCTGAGCGCTCGCGCCGTAGCGGGCGCGTGAACCGCTTCTCAGGCGATCGGGGCGGCGGTGTAGCATGAACACGATGACCAGCCAGCACATCGATCGCAGACACGTCGCCGTCGTCGCTCCGTCTACTCCGGCCGCGCTCATCGGCCCGGCGGTACACGCTCAGGCGATGCGCCGGATTCGCGATAAGTTCCAGTTGCCGCCCGTCGAATACCCATCGGTTCGCGAGAGCCTTCCCGCTCGCGAGCGCGCAGCCGACATCAACGTAGCCAGCAGCCGAGGTGATTGCGCGGCGATTTTCGCCGTCGTCGGCGGGAATGACTCGATCACTCTACTCAAGCACCTCGATCCGGATGCGCTAGCCGCGAGCCGGGTTCCGTTCGTTGGATATTCCGACAACACGGCCATCTGTAACTTTTTGTGGAAATTGGGTCGCACAAGTTTCTACGGTGGTTCGACGCAGGTCCAGCTTGGCGCGGGGCCGTCCGTCGATCAGATGCACGCCGCGTCGCTGAAGAAAGTGCTTGCCGGCACGGGTTCCCTTGAACTCGCACGCCCCGCCGATTATGAGGTGCGCGGGCACGACTGGCAGTCCCCGATCGCGTTGACCGAGGGCGGCCTGCGAGCACCCTACCCCGACTACCTCTGGGACGGCGAGGCGCGGATAGTCACTGGCAGGTCGTGGGGCGGATGCGTGCAAACCCTCCTTCAGCTCGCAATCATGAATGAACTGCCCTCTCCGGACCAACTGTGCGGCGCCATTCTTTTCTTCGAGCTTTCCGACGAGCATCTCGGAGAGGGCAACGTCCTCAAATTCGTCCGCGCGTTCGGTGAGGCGGGATACTTCGACGTCGTGGGCGCCGTCCTTTTTGGCCTTCCACCGCATTCACGAGACGGCGGGCAAATAATTCACGACGACGAACAGCGGCTCGCGCCCGATCCAGCCGAAGCTACCGCCTTCCTCGGCGCGATCTCCGCTGAGATCGGCAGATACCAGCCTGGTTTACCGCGTGTTTTGGGGCTTCCTATTGGTCATCTGCGCCCGCAATACGTGATTCCCTACGGCGGAAAAATCGAGGTCGACGCCGTTAACAGAAAGGTCACAGCGTTTTACGACGCGCTGTAAGCCGTTCAAGCTTCCCACTTAACTTCCCACCAACTTCCCAAAGTGTTATGTTAAGTGGGAAGTTAGGTGGGAAGTTGATTTCTACCCGGCCTACGGCATCGCTAAATTATGACCACCAGCCCCGCTCGCCGAAATCTATAATTTAAATTATAGTTGTCTTGAGGATTGGTCGTTTCCCATAAATTAGAAGCAATTCCGTTCAGGCCAAGGAGAGCCCATGACAATGCCGACGCCCGGAGACCCTGTTGGGCACGCCCTGCACGACGCCCTTCAAACCCTCCTAGACGGACGCCTTCTACCTGAACGCGCTGCCGTAGATTACAAGGAAGAGCCCGGCCGCCGCACGAAGAACGGCCGCATTCTTGATGGGGACACGGAGAACGAAGAAGCCGCAAGATTTCTCGCGGCAGAGGTGGCCTGTATGGCCAATTCCGACGACGGTGGCGCGATAATCCTTGGCGTTGCCGACGACGGTCAAGTTATTGGAACCCAACTGTCCCGAGAGTGGTTACACCTGCGTCTTTATCAGCTGCTGGGCAGGAAGGTTAACTGCATCATCACAGAGCATCAGATACACGACGCCCGAGTTCTGGCTATCCGGGTACCCGAATCAGCAGAGCCCATTGTTTACAAGAATAAATTCACCTGGCGCATCAAGGATCATTGCGAGCCAGCCACAATCACTGACTGGTATCGACATAAGCAGATTCGTGCCGGAAAAGATTGGTCTGCTCTGCCGAGCGGGGTGTCAGCCGCCCAAGTTCGCTCGGCTGCCCTCGAACTCGCGAGAAAGTATTTATTCGAATCCGGCGATGAGCGCGCCCTCGATCTTGCGCATGCACCAGATTTGGATCTTCTGCGCAGGCTCAACGTTATGACGGCGGAGGGAGATCTTCGCAACGCCGGGGTCGTCCTTTTCGTAGCCCGTGACGTGCCTGCCCTCGACTATGTTCGGCGCCCTTTCTTTGGCGCGGATAGCGAAGAGCGAATTAACGAGCCCGGAAAGTCTCTCCTGGAAGAGCTAGACACTGTCTTCACAACTGCCCGCGCTTACAACCCCGAAAAGCACGTCGATCGCGGTTTGCAGATTGCGCGTTATCGTTCACTTCCGCAGATCGCAGTTCGCGAAGCAATAGTTAACGGCGTGATCCACCGGGAATGGCTCGACCCGGCACCTACTTTCATCGAGCATGTCGGCGACACTCTTCGAGTCACGAGCCCGGGTGGTTTCTTCGGCGGCGTGACGCCCGAGAACATCATCAACCATCCACCGCATTCCCGGAACCCGCTCCTGAGCGAAGCACTCGCTAAGTTGCGTATCGCCGAACGGCAAGGGATCGGCGTCGACAGGATGTATGGTGAGATGTTGCGCCTCGGCCATCGCGCGCCCGAGTTCACGGAGCACGACGGCGCAAGCGTGCTCGTCGTCCTCGCCGGGGAAAATCCGGATGAAGGGTGGATGCGCTGGTTAAGCGACATCGGCGAAAAGGCTTCCGGAGACCTACGGATACTCATGGCGTTACGCAGGATTGCCACGTTGGGCTGGACGGACGCCGACGACCTCGAGCCTTATCTTCAGGTCACGCACAGCGAGGCCGAGCAGGTCATTGACGCGCTGCTCTCCCTCGATCTCAAGGGAAAGCCGGTCGTACAGGAGGTGCAAGGAGTGCCGGTCGGTTCACCGACGGTGGTCTCGCTTGGCGCCGACGCATATAGCGCGCTCGTCAATCCCTCCGCGGGCGCTCCGGCGTGGATTCGCCGTGCAGAACCGGCAGCCATAGCAAAAAGATATGCGGAGCATCGGGGGCGAATCAGCACCACCGAGCTAGCGTCGATCGTGGGCGGCTACTCGTCCAACATGGGCGTCTACCTCACCGCACTGGAAGACGACGGCGTACTCAAACCCTCACGTCCAAGCAGGCGCGGCCCAGGTTTTCACTACGTCTACTGCGGATAATTTAGCCGATGCCCTGCACCCGCCCGCGCAGGCTACCTGTGTGATTTCACGGCATCGTTCCGGTTATATCTCATGACATAGTTCCCGTCATGTCTCACGACATCGTTCCGTTTCGGGCTGGCGAGCTGACACGGTGATGGCTCGCCCAACACGTCTATCACCACAGGCACGTTCTCTCCTCCCACGCGCCTCGCCACGCGTTCTTGCCACCGAAGCAAAGTCGCGCTAGGCCTAGCAGGCCCGCAAGCTCCACTCCGCACGTTCTTGCTAAATAAGCAATGAACCCGGACTCGAGGGATGCCAAGTCCGTTTTCGTTACTACACAAGCACAAACGCGGCGAGAAGCCCAACCGTCGCGAGCGAACAACAAAGCCTACGCCCAGACTTGTACTGGGCACACTCCGCATAGCACATGAAAAAAGGGCCGGTTTTCATGCTTTTTCGAAATGAGATTACGCTAGGTCATGTGTTACGCGGACATGGGCAAGTATCCCAGCCCCGTAGACCTGGGCCAAGCCGCCATCAGACACGACTCACACCGCTACAACACGCACATTTTGTCCACCAACACCGGAACGATGTCCCGAGACACCTCGCGCCAAAAAACAACAAAAAATGTCTCGCGACACAGGAACTATGTCGCGAGACATCACACCCGCACGCGCAGGCTACCAATAAGCGCCGGACAGACCCGCACGTCGCTAAATTATGATCACAAGCCCAGCTCGCCGAAATCTATAATTTAAATTATAGATCCGGGCGAGTTTTGCGGGATCTCATAATTTAGCTCCAGACTCGGCAGTTCGGAAGGCAAGGATTGCCTGGAGGTTCAACAGTTAAGACAGCGAGAGTCGTCTCGAGGCTCGCCCGCGTGAAGGTTAACGGACGGAAAATAGTCGCCAAACTTCGCATTCGCAGACTTTTCTCAACGCGAAACGCGCGATAAAATGGAAATGACCCAAAGAGGAGAATGAGCGTCTAGCCTGCCACACGCAGGAGCCACGCATGACCAGAACACCCCTAGCACACACTGCAACATGCACGTGCGGACAATAGGAAGGACTGATCGAAATACGTGTAACAACGCTAGTGACCGCCGCCGTCGTCTACCTAATCCCACTCCTTTTGCTGCTAAACGTCGAGCGTCAATATGTCACCGCCGAATTCGGGATCGTCATCTTCGCTATCGGAGTGGTGATGTGGACCATCTTTACCTTGGCGATCGTGCGCCTCGGACTCGGTGGGTACAAGCACGCCAAGGCTCATCGCGAGGTGCAACAGACGGGCGTTCCCGTCAGCGCGGAGGTCGTCAGGTCAGAGGAGCGAGGCCGCGAAAAGGACATGGCCAAGCTCAGGATCGATGTGCGCTTTCGTAATCTCTCGGGATCTGACGTAGAGCGCGAGCTCGACATCGTCGATTCAAAACCGTACCTGCGCAGATACGAGCCGGGAAACCGGATCAACCTTAGGCTCAACCAAAAAAGCCACATTCCGCCGTTCACAGTCGATTCCGCAAAAATTACAGTTAAATTCCCGTTTGGCTACTTGGCATGGGCCGTGTTCAACGTGGCCTATTCGGTGGGCTTGTTCCTCGCCGAATACCATCTCTACGGGCAAGGTTTTGGCCTTCGCTTCCTATGGCCGTTTTCTATCTGGCTCTTCCCGCCGGTCTTGTTCTACTTCACCTTCGCCTTCGTTAGCGTCAGGGACAAAGACGAGATTTCCACTGCGAAGAACGACCGCCAGACCCACCAGCTCACGCTGTATGGAGTGGTGGCTACAGGCGAGATTATCAATTACCGCCAGACGGGCCACGTCGTCAACGAAAATCCAGAAGTAGAGATCACGATCCAATTCCTGAACCGCTACGGGCAGAAAGAGCAGCACAAACTGTCCCAGGTTATCCACCTCGTCGACCTATACCTGCTCGGGCAAAGCTCGATTAAGGTGCTGTACCTGCCGGACGATCCCAGTGTTTTTGAGATCACGCGAGAAATCTAGGGGGAAGCTCATGAAACGGAAAATCTATTTCACAGCATTCGCGGTGGCGATCGCCGTCGGCACGTCGTCGTGCTCAATTGCGGAGCAGATTTACGACGAAACCATGCAAGAGATTCCGGGCTCTGGCGAAGATACCGGCGATTCGTCGTTCTTAGACAAGTTATTCGAAAGAAATATTGAGTCCTGGACGCCCACCACGATTGTGGAAGACGCCAAAAATAAGATGGATTGGGAGCTTTCCTCCGATGTCGTATCTGAAATCAGAGAATATGCGGAGCGCAACAGGATCAGGCGCTCTCTCACTGAAGAGGAGATCCTCGAACTAGCTGAAGCTGCCGACGCGAAAAATTTCCTCATGGATTCCACGCTCGTGGTGGCGGCCTTCGATGAGCTGAAGAACGAGCTCGGAGCAGATGAACTCTACATTCACGAAGCAAATCTCTATGTCCAGGCGCGTGGGATTCAGGCAGATATTGTAGATCCGAATAACCCGCAACACGTTGATACGTATAACTACTTCGCCGGGGGTGTAAATGCGCCGCGTTGGGAAAACACGCCCAAAGTGGTTGACGACTACTCGGCAGAAGGAAAAACAGCACTCGACTTCGCCGTTCCCCTCTCCGAGATCAACTTCGGCGTGATTGATACGATGCGCGCCCACGCCGTCGAAATTCTCAAAGCCAACGGGATGGAACGCGATCACGACTATGCAGGAAGAACCGACTTCGGAATGGGAAACGTCTACGTCGGGTTCCCTGTATTGGCGGAGGAGGAAATTATATTCAGAAGCGGGGTAAATTTACCGCGCGGAGATGTGGATCTACGTTTCGATAATGAGGGCAACCGCATCGAGGAAAATTAGGCACGATTTCACCGCCCGGCCAGGATGCCCACAAACGGTAGAACGTTGCAAGAGTGCGAAAAATCGCAGAAATGAGCGGTAGAGCCACTTGGCGGGCGGCCGATAAAATATACGTATGAAGCTCCGACGTATCGTATTTGCGACTATCGGTGTAGCACTGGCTCTAGCAGGCTGCTCGGCTGATACGTCAGAATCCCACAATCAATCCTCATCAAACTCGGCCACCGCCGACGCTCCCGCGGCACCGACGTCGACCTCGGAGGGCGCTGCCTCACCCGATTCGAATCCGGGCGATAGCGACGTCGTCAGCCAACTCAGGCAGAACCACCCTGATTTCGAGTCCAAAACCGACGCCGAACTCCTCGCGCAGGCCGACCTCATGTGTGAGAAGTTGCGCGCGGGCGCCGAGAATCGGGCAATCCCGCATCCGATTTTCGCTGAGGTGACCCGGGAAGCGGTTGGTGCCGGGTTCACGGAAGGCCAGGCCCATCACTTAGTGTCGGCGGTTCCGGCGCTGCACTGCCCGGACGTGTTGCCCTGGCTTCAGGGCCATCCCGGCGAACATCCCATGCCACACGGCCCGCGGTAAAGAAAAGCACAGGTAACGGCGGGTCGCGGTTTAGTAACAATTTGCCCTGCGATTACGCAGCGAGCGCCGGCTCGTATCAAAATAGCGAGTATGAAAAAGCCTCTTATTGCCGTAGCTATGCTCTGCGCTCTTACGTCTTCGTTGCTGGCAGCATGTACATCCAGCACCAATGTCCCTTCATCTGGCGCCGATACTACTTCGATCAGCTCATCGCCTACGCACTCTGATTCGGGGGTCGAGGTAACTGAGCTATCCGCAGGAACCTTGAATGTGGATGGCACGGACATCCCGGTTCGAGGCATTTTGACGATGCCGGACAGCGCGGAAAGCACCAAGCCAAAACTGATTTTCGTGGGCCACCTGCGCACACCCAACTGCAGTGACGAAAGCTTCGCCTACCCCTGCCCGGCCGGCACCGAGGAAGTACGCCCGGATCAGGGCATGACCTATTTCGGCGAAGCAATGGCCGAACGCGGTTACGCCACCCTCATCCCAGACCTTTCGGTGGCCTACTCCGAAAAGGTGATCGACGAAAACCAGGCCGACGTCATCCGGCAGATCACCGAAAAACTCGCAGCCGAAGCCAAGCTTTCCGATCGGGTTAACAGCGACGGCGTTGACATGCTTGTTCATTCTCGTTCCGGCACGATGGTGGAGGCTTTTTCGAAGGGCCTTGGCATGGATGTGTCATCCGTGTTTGCTTACGGGCCGGTCTACCTCACGCCCGGTGATCCTCTCGGTCCTGACACGGATTACCTGGCCGTCATGGGCGAACAGGATTTCGAAGCCTCCGACTCCGCTAACCTGTGGATATCGGGCCATATCGCAGCCTCCAGAGAGCATCCCGCAACCGTGATCTCGGTTCCGCAGCTGGGACACAACTACATCAACCGGGCCCTGTCGGAGCGGAACTTCGACGATCGGATCGTGTGCGATGTTGAAGAATGCGCGAGCGCTGCGGACCACGAAAAGTTCCTTATCGAATCCGCCTACGCTTTCTTTACAGACCGCGAGATCCCGGAGCATAACCGCATTCTCGCAGTACCGGGCGGAATGGATATTGTGCGGCTGACGCCTCGGGACTTTGAGGGAACCGTGTGCCAGCGTGTGGATTCTATGGATCCCACCGAGTACGACAATAAATGTGCAGATCCCGAGATCGGCGTGATTATCGGACTCGATGAAATGCTACGGCTCGGCGAGGCGAAAGCTCAATTAGCTTCCGTGCCGACGAAAGCCCTCGTTGTTCACGCGCTACCGGTGGATCAACCGGCGAGCCTGACCGTGACCGTAGGCTACGCCTCCGGGGAATCAGAAACCCTTGAGATCGCGCCCGATACCAGCATGCTTCGCGATCGGGAAACTGCGGACGCTAACGACATCTACCTCGTCGGCAGTGAACGCGTAGAACTGGCTGGCGGCGACGTGGTGAGCATCGAGCTCTCAGCCCCAGACGGAGACGTGGAAGTACGCGGAATCGATCTTATTCCGTAGACCTGCCACCGGTGCTAGCCACGGCCGTCAGCGGCGGGCTCGAGCACAGCTCGAGCCCGCCGGCCTGACTAGCGCTAAGCCTGCTCGCGGGCAGCCGCCTCCTCAGCCTCATTCTGCTTATTGAAGTCCGCTTTCGAGGCCTGCCACTGGTCTTCCGTCATTCCGAGTCGCCAATATCCGGAGATCGAGGCGTCTTCCTTCGCGACGTCACCGTCAACGAAAAGGAACCTGCGAGTATCCTTGACCATTTCGGCCACGCCGTGAATAAACCAGGCCGTCTTCTTCTCCGGGTATCCCCCGGCTCGCACGGCCTCGATCAGCGCCGTACCATGAGTGGCACCATCACGCTTGACCCAGTTGACCGTAATATGCTCGCTGCCTGGGACGGCGAACTTGGCGTCGTCGTCGGCAATCTCGATATACGCCGTCGCGGACGCCCCCTCCGGAAGCGCCTCAAGCCCTGCGCAAATCGCGGGAGCCGCAGACTCGTCACCCGCAAACACGAAATGCTCATACTTGCTGTCAGGCCGCCACGCGCCGCCCGGGCCCAAGAACCCGATCGCGTCACCAACCTTGGCGTGCTCCGCCCACGGCCCCGCCAGACCCTGGGTGCCATGCGTAACGAAATCCGCCGTAAACGTACCCTCCTCCGTATCCACGTGACGCAACGTGTACGTGCGAGTGACCGGCCACATCTCACGCGGCTTCGTCTCCCGAATATTCGCAACATCGTAGGGCCACTCGTAGTCGGCACCCTCCGGCACGAACAGCAGCTTGATGTAGTGATCGGTGAACGGCAGGTCTGCGCCCTTCAGCCCCGGGCAATCGAAACTCAGCCTGATGAGGTCCCGCGAAATCCGCTCTTTGTGGGTCACGGTAGCTTCGGTTGCTTTACCGCGCCGCTTGAGCATCGCCTGCAACTGCTCCACGGTCACGCCAAGCGCTTTCGCACGCTCCGCGAGCTTGTCAGTATCAGGCGTCACTATGTTGCGAACCATTCGATCACACTCCAGCACTAAAATTTACTGGCTCCAATATAGGTGACTTAGGGTCACCTTATCTATGGTGTTCGCCTCACGCCTATTTTTTACGACGACGCCGGCGGCCCGGCAGCGCCCTAAGCCTCGCGCTCTCCCACCGCGTTAGGACCGGTGTGAATATCAAGTACCACCCTATCTGGCACCATGAGCGACTTCTCGTAATTGCACCGCCACATAGTAGCTGGATCCTTGGTTTGGCCCGCCTCGTCGCTGTAGTCCGATTCCTCTATACCGGCGATCGAGTTACCGCTACGGATTGGGAAGTCATGTTCGAGCTGATACTCGGCCACGGTCAGAGCGTGAGCTGCCACCTTCGTCAGGTCAAGGCCGCGGAAGTGGTACTGCACATCTGGTGCGCCGAGTTTGTGCAGACCAAAAGTATCGATCAGCCACTCGTCGCCGTCCATTCTGAACACGCGAACATTGGCTGCCAGCCGCACGTAGCGACGCCACGCCTGATCACGCACGTGTTCGGTACGCTCAGCATTTTCGGCAGCCTCGCCGTGTTCGCGCAGGTCAGCCACGCGCATGAGCCTGCCCGTATCTGCAAATAGCACAGCTTCCGTGGCGGGAAACAGTTCGAGGAGAGCGTCGAGGTAGAGCATGGTGAACGCGGCCCTATCACGCGGGTGAAGCACCGTGCCCAACACATCACCGCCCAACACCTGGTACTTGAGCGAGTCGAGAAGTTCGTTTTGGTGAGGAAACACGTCCCACATCTGATCGCGAATCGGCTGAGCAATAGCCGACGCATCAAACGGATGTGAAGGAATGATCTGCAACATTGGAGGCAGCTTCTTTGGTTCCTGGGCTGCCGACCCGCCGTCCTCGGCCTGATCGGCGGTGGCCTGATCGGCAGTGGTCTGGTCAGCACCGGCGCCAACGTCGACTGCCCATTCCAACATCGCCGCAGTTATGCCTTGCTCGCTGTGCTGCACGATGTTGAGCTCACCTAAATGCGATCGCAACACGTGGACGATACGTTCCTCAGTGGGCCAGTCTTGGCTTTCCGGTGAGAGTAGCTCGATGAATATTGGGCCAGGCGAGGTTCCGCCACTATCAGAGGTGCCGGAATCGGGTGAATTAGCTAGCGCATCGGTCTTATCGGACACATTTCCTCCACTAAGCTCGAAGTCATGTCCAGTTTACCCGCGCTCAGCCCTGCACACCGGAAACTTTTCACGCTATAGCCGGTGATCTTCGTATATACGAAGATCACCGGCTATATCGCGACAACTTTTTGCTCAACCACCGACGCCCTTCTAGGCGATGAGTTTCTTGATCACGTCAACAAAAGCCGGATCATCATTGATAGGAGGGATCCGCGCGTACCGCACCCCACCCGCCTCTTTGAAGGCGTCTTGGTTTTGGATGTCGAGCTCTTCAAGAGTCTCGATGCAGTCTGCAACGAAGCTCGGGGTGGCCAACATGACCGAGGTCACGCCTTTGTCCGGCAAGCTGGCCATCGTGTCGATGGTCGCTGGCGTGAGCCATTTGCCCGGCCCGAATTTCGATTGGAACGTGGAGATCACCGGCACGTCGATACCACGTTCGCACAGGGCCGCGCCGATGGCAGCTGTGCTGGCTTCGCATTCGGTGCGGTAGCCGGCTGGCCGGTGGACTTTACGTTCGGGCACGCCGTGATAGCTGCACACCACGAGTTGTGCCCGTTCGGATTCAGGCTGGGCCGCGAGCGCCCGCTCGATCGTATCGGCATGCCAGTTGATGAATGCTTTCTCGGTCGGCCAAGCCTTGACGATCCGCCACTGGAGCTTATCCGGGTTCTTACGGAAATAATCATGGACCTGGTCGGCAATCGCGCCAGACGAGCTCGGAGCCCACTGCGGGTAGAGCGGCACGACTGTCACATCGGTCACGCCCTCAGCCGCCATCTCATCTAGCGATTCGGCAATGGAGGGTTCCGTGTACGTCATCGCATATTTGACGTTCCATTCCGGCAGCGCTTCGGCCAGCATCTCTTGCTGGCGCTTGGTGTAGACCACGAGCGGCGACCCCTCGTCCATCCAGATCTGCCGGTACAGCTCCGCTGATTTCGCGGGCCGTACGCGTAGCACGATTCCGCGCAGGATCGGCTGCCACAGGAATGGCGGAAAGTCGATCACTTTCGTGTCGGACAGGAAGTCGCGCAGGAATGTGCGCACGTCCTCGGGGTCTGTACTATCTGGCGAACCGAGGTTGACGATGAGGAGGCCTCGCGTGGGCGTTTGCGTGTGTCCATGCATGATTCCTCATCTTATATGGAATCGCCCAAAATGCTATTTCGTGAAGATCGCTTCGATCCGAGCTTTGACTTCCGGGGTCAACCGTTCGAGTGCGTGCAGGGCGCCGAGGTTTTCGTTCAGTTGCGTCACCGACGACGCGCCCAAGATTACGGTGGACACGTTCGGGTTAGACGCCGCCCAGGCAGTAGCCAACTGCCCTGTGGTGACGTCGAGTTCCGCGGCGATGTCCGCCAGCTGACGCACCTGGTCAGCATGTTGCTTCGCGGTGTCCGCCAGATGTGTGTGCCCGGTGATCGTGGCACGCGAACCTTCGGGCGCGCCGTCGGCATATTTCCCGGTCAAAATGCCGCCCGCCAGCGGGCTGAATGTGGTGAGCCCGAGCCCGACATCTTCGTACAACCGCGCATATTCACGCTCGACGCGCCCGCGGTGCAGCAGGTTGTATTCGGGCTGTTCCATGACGGGTTTGCGCAGGTTGCGCTTGTCGGCAATCTCCCACGCTGCGCGGATCGAGTCCGCGGACCATTCCGACGTCCCCCAGTACAGCGCCTTGCCGGATTCGACGATGTCGCTCATCGCATACACGGTTTCCTCGATCGGCGTGTGCGGATCGGGCCGGTGGCAGAATACGAGGTCCACGAAATCCAGGCCGAGCCGTTCGAGCGAACCGTCAATTGCTTGCAGAAGGTATTTGCGGTTGAGCGTGTAGTGCATGTTCGGAACGTCGTCGTAAATACCCCAGAAAAACTTGGTGGAGATCACGTATTCGTGACGTTTCCAGCCGAGTTCCCGGATTGCCTCGCCCATGATCTGCTCGGATTTGCCCTTGGCGTATCCTTCCGCGTTGTCGAAGAAGTTCACGCCGGCTTCAGCTGCGGCCTGCAGTTGTTCTTTCGCGACGCCGGTGTCCACCGCTCCCCCGAAGGTCACCCACGAGCCGAAGCTGAATTGGGAGACCTGTAGTCCGGATGATCCGAGGCGTTTGTATGGCATGGCTGGCAATTTCGTGGTCATACCACCACCCTACACGCACCCTCCGACACCGAGCTACGCCGCCCACGCACACTGTTTATGATTGCGTGGCTAAGCAGAGTATTCTTGCTTGTCGTGGAACGCACTGCCGCGTTTTCTACGATCACTAGCACTGGGAAGAATTTAGGGAGTTATGAAAAACAAGCTATGTGCCGCCGGCGCCATTATTGCTCTTGCCCTCGCGGGTTGTTCAGATACGGCTGGGGATGCCGACGCCTCGAACACTGCCTCCGGCTCGACGTCGGCTACCGGACTGCCGCTGCATGGCACGTACAACAACGTTGACGAGCTGAAGGCTGCCGTTACTGACAAAGGTTACGCGTGTGAAACGCCTCAGGAGCTTGGCTGGAATCAGATTTCGTGCGACGGCGACGACGTGCTGGGCGTCTTCCCGAACCACGGCTCAACGACGGCGTACATTCACCGCACTGAGAAGACGGCCGAGGAACCGTTCCTCGCACTGGTTGGTGATAACTGGCTGGTGATCGGCAAAGATGCCGAACTGGAGAAATTGCAGGCCGAGCTTGGCGGAGAGATTGCCAGCTATGGCCAGCAAACCGCGGAGGAGTCAAACTAGGCACTGGGTTACTGGCTAGCCCACCGGGCACGCGGCTAGCCCGTCCGGTACCTGATTCGTCACCGGGAGCCTGGCGAACCCACCGGGCATGTAGCAGCCTGTCACAAGTGAACCTATCAGCGTGGGGGCGGATATGTCCGCCCCCACGCTTTTGGTAGGCTTTGTGATAGATGCGATAGCCATACCGCATGCTCACATTTCGAGGAGGCCGCCACGCATGTCTGCTTTTCTTCCACCTGATGACAAGCCACGCAACATCTTTTCTGGTAGCAGCTTTGATAATCGGCGCTCTCAGCGTCCTCCTCGCCGTGGAGCTTTCGACGACGACCACGATTCGCCGTACAACGCCCGGTACGATGAGCCTCACGGCGGCTCCTACCGGGGCGACTACGACTACCGCACAAGTAATCAGTACGGTTCTGGCCGTTATGGTTCGCGAGATTACGCGGATAACCGAACCTCGTATGACTACGATTACGCCTCCACCTACGGGAACGACGACTACCAATACAGCCCGGGCATGTTGTATCCGGGTGTGCGGCGGATCAATAAGCACCTGTTCGTGTGGCTGGCATCCTTCTTTCTTGGCGCATTCGGTGCGGATCGTTTCATCCGCGGCCAGGTGGGTCTCGGCCTTTTCAAGCTGTTTATTGGTTCGTGGATCTCGCTCGGTATCTGGCCGTTGGTCGACTTTGTGATCGCGGCTGTGAAAGCTTACGGCGCCGAGTATGCGCACACCGAATATTTTTATTTCGATTCCGAAGGGAATTACGCTCGTTAGGGCAACTCGTTAGGGCAGGTTGTCAATCGCGTATTGTGCTTGTTCGGGTGTGAACTCGTTTCCGTGGATGAGGATGTCGTAGATTTCTTCCTTCGACACATCTAAGTACTTCTGGTGGTCTTTCGCCGCTTCGAGTGCTTCTTCGTTCCAATCAACAGATATGTTCTTCAGAGCTTCCGTCGCTTCTTCCTCGGTGAAGCCGGCGCCGCCTTCGTAGGTGAGTTGCCCGAAGAGTTCCTTTTCTGAGAACGCCATGAGGTCGATGTATTCTTGAGCTATCTGATTTGCTTGCGCTTGCCAGTCGGCGTCCATGTTTTCGACGACGTACGTGGCCGTCTCTTTCGAAAAGCCGTCATAGATGAGCATGTCAATGAGGTCATTACGGGAAAGCGCTTCCACGTCGAGATAGTCGTTAGCAACCTTTAACGCCTCGTCATAATCTTCTGGGGTGCCCGCGACCGGTGCTCGGGGCGTGCTCGGTCGGATCGGCGTGGGCCCGGAGGTCAAGGTTGGCGACGGGCTAGGTCCGATGGCTTGGGGCGTTGATGTTGCGCTTGGCGTTGGCTCGGCGTCGTCGTTGTTTCCACTGAGTATCGCAATCGCGCCAACGATAATGCCGACGAGGAGAACAACGCCGACGACGATCACCCACCAGTTCTTGTTTCCCGAACTCGTGGCGGCCCCGCCCTGCACGTTCTGCAAGTAATCGCCCTGCCCGTAGTTGCCCTGCCCGTAGTTGTGCGGCTGGCCGTAGTTCTGGGCATAGTTTGGTTGTTGCCAATTGCCGTACGGAGCAGCACCTGAATAGGGACTCCCCTGTTGCGGATCACCCGGTTGGGGAATCCCCTGTTGACCCTCACCAAGTTGGCCTTCGTGCTGTTGTTCCGGTGCAAAGCGCCGATGTGAAGGGTCTGGCTGAGTGTCCGGTGGAAAACTCTGTTGCTGATGGCCGTTCCCCTCAGGATGGCCGTTGCCGTTAGGGTTTGGCTCGGGGCTAGCGAATTCCTCGGTGCGGTCAGTCACGGGTCCTCCAACTCTTTGAGTGTCCCTTCCAGTTTAACGATGTTGTAGAGGAATGCGCGCCCGGCCAAGCCGCCCAATCTCCCCGTTTCTGCTTATATAGCAGTTCTGCCGGACTCGAGGGCGCCGAACCTCGCCAAAACTGCTATTTAAGCAATAACGCGAGGGCGCTAGCCCTAGTAGCGGATTGCGTCGATGGGACGGACGCGCAGGGCCATGACCGCTGGGATGATGCCGCACAGCGCGCCGACGGCCGTGGCAATCCCGACGCCGGCGATCGCGGCAGACATCGGGAAGGCCGGGTTGTCCTGCACGACGACGTTGACGCTTTCCCACGGGAAGAGCCTGATGATGAGGATCGAGATCATGACGCCGATGAGCCCGGCCACGAAGGTGTCCACGACGGACTCCATGAACACAGCGAAGAAGATTCGTTTGCTCGACGCGCCGACCGCGCGGCGGATGCCGATCTCGCGGATGCGCTGACGTACTGTCACGATCGCAACGTTGAGCAAGCCGAGCGCGCCGAGGGCGATGACGATCGTGCCGATGCCTAACACAGCCTTGCGTAAGATGCTCTGCGCTTCGTCGATCTGGTGGAAGGCCTCGCCGCCGCCGATCCACACCTCGTACTCGCCGCCAAGCGCGGCGGAGATGCTTTCGGCCAGGGCGTCGCGCATCTGCAGCGGTTCGCTGTCTCCAACCCACACGCGCAGCGCTGGATAGATGCCACCGGTGTCGTTAGCCGCCCACAGCCACGATTCGTAGGGGATATAGCCCACTGGCCCTTCCCACGGATCGACCTGGTCGAGAACGCCGACCAGCCGGTAGGTGGCTGGCACCTGCCCCTGGGAGGACAGCAGGAACGGATGCTCGATGGGCGGGCTGCCGATGGTCTTCCAGAAGGTTTCGTTGATGACGATCGGGATAGCCACCTGATCGGAGTCCGACGGCGTGAGCCAGCGGCCGTGCAGCATGTTGAGCCGGTAGATTGTGCCATACATCGGGTCCACTGCCTCTACTTGGGTGGATCCGTAGCCTTGTTCAACGGGTTCTACTGGCCGCCCGTGAACGGTACCCAGGGTTTGGGCTTCGTTCAATTCCTTAAATGTGGCAGGGAAGCTGACGCTGCGCGCCCAGAACGGGACATCGAAGCGTTCCATGATCGCTTTGAACCTGTCGCCAATCGGGTCTGGAAGGGGCTCGTCGAGCGGGCGGGTGCGCTGGGAGCTTTCGGAATGCTGCTCCGGCATGAACTCCATGCTTCCCATCATGTCGCCCGATTCGTCAACCTTCTTGTCCACATTGACTGACAGGGTGAGGTTGCGCCCGTCCCAGCGTTCTTGCCGTTCCCGGTCGGCCTGC
Organism: Trueperella bialowiezensis; assembly: GCF_900637955.1. NCBI lineage: Bacteria > Bacillati > Actinomycetota > Actinomycetes > Actinomycetales > Actinomycetaceae > Trueperella > Trueperella bialowiezensis. The sequence continues at coordinate 1,312,264 of NZ_LR134476.1, read as the reverse complement.
GCCATGAGGTTTCCAAGAGCGACGACGGTGGTCATCGCCGTCACGGCCGCCACCACGCCGATGAGGGACATGATGACGCGCGCCTTTTGGACTTTAACTTCTTCCCACGCTTCGACCAGAGCGCCCACGATCGACGTGATCATGATGGCACCTCCGTTCCCGCATGCTCTCCGGTTCCAGCCGGCTCACCAGGTCCAGCCGGCTCACTAGGTCCAGCCGGTTCGCCAGTTCCAGCAGGCTCACCAATTCCATCCAGCTCGCCAGATGCAGCCGCCCCGCCGGTGTCAGCCTGCCCGCCGGGCGCGGTGGGCACGAGCACCTGCGCGGCGTGGTCGATCTGGCTGAGCACGCCGTCAGCGAGGTGGTACACCCGCTGGGCGCGCCGTGCCACGTTGAGGTCGTGGGTGATGACGATGAGGGCGGCGTCGTTCTTGTGTGCTTCTTCTTCGAGGAGGGCCATGATCTCGCGCCCGGTGTCGGGGTCGAGCGCGCCGGTCGGTTCATCGGCGAGGATCACGCGTGGACTCCTCGCGAGGGCTCGCGCGATGGCGATGCGCTGTTGTTCACCGCCGGATAGTTGCGGCGGGTATTCGTCGAGACGTTCGCCAAGTCCCACCCGGTCGAGTAGCTCGGCGGCGATATTCATTCTGTCCCAGAATTTCTTGCCCTGCGCATACAGGAGCGGAACGGCCACGTTTTCTACTGCGGTTCGGCTGGGGAACAGGTTGAATTGTTGGAAGACGAAGCCGAAGTTTTCGCCGCGCATGCGTGCCGCCGTCGCATCGCCTAGCCGCGTCACGTCCTTCCCGGCAAAAAGGTAGTCGCCCGTGCTTGGCTTATCGAGCAGCCCGATGATGTTGAGCAGCGTAGATTTTCCGGTGCCCGAGCGCCCCACGATCGACACGTGATCGCCCGGATTCACGGTGAGGTCGAGGCCGCGCAGAATATGCAGGTCGCTGCCGTCGGGGAGGATGACTGTGCGCGTGATGGCGCGCATTTCGACGAGGCTCATTACATGCAGCCTTCGCCGGTCCACGGGTCGCATTGCATCTCGTCCCGGTTGATGGGGGTAAATTCGAGGACTTCCTGGTCGGGTCCGAGCCCTTCTTTGATTTCGATCATCGCGCCGTCAGTCAGGCCGAGCACGACCTCGTGCTTCTCGGGGGCCTCGGGGTCGTCGGTCGGCAGGTAGACATAGCCGGTGCCGTAGCGGCCCTCGACGGCGGAGACCGGCAGCGCGAGCACGTCAGCCGCCTCGCCGCCCGTCACAGTCATGCTGATCGCAAGCCCGGCAAACACTCGCTGTTCGCCGGGAATCGTGCACGTGAGCCGAACCCCCGCCTCGGTTGTTTCTTCTGCTGTTTTCGGCTGACTATCGATCCCGGTGTCCAGCTTCAGGCCCGTGCATTCGAAAGGCGCCGGCCCGTCCTTGATCGTGATCGTGGCCGTGTCCGGCACAGTGGCAAGCCGGTAGAGCAGTTCAGGGGTGAGTTGGGCGTGAGCGGAGAACGTGTCCGGGGATAGTTTGGCTACCGGATCTCCAATGTTGAACGTCTGCCCGCGCAACACATTCATTTTCACGCGGCCAGCCACCGGCGCTTTGATCTGCGTGTACTGGTACCACGACTGGCCGGGGGTGATGGTAACGTTCCCCTCCTCGTCTTGGGTTTCGACGTCGTCGCCCGGCATTTCTTTCCGCAGTTCTAGTAGGGGTGCACCGGCGTCGACCCATACGCCGTCGTCGACGAAAATGGTGGAGACTTCGCCCGACGACGTCGCAGGCACGTCCGTGGCCGGGTTCGGCTGGATCGTGCCGGTCAGTTCGAGGGTGTTCGTGATCGTGGTCGTTTCGGGCAGGATCGTCATTTGCGGGATCGCAAACTCGGGGTCGAGGGAGTTGTTTTCCTCGTCTTCGCCGGGGAAGAACGCGAATTTGACGAGTGCGATCGCGATGACTGCCAACACGATAAGGCGTGCAACCGCCATGAATTGTGAGAATCGGGATTGGCGTGGATGAGCCATGGGAGCCTCCTGGCCTGGCGCGAATAAGCGGCGGGTTATTCGTGGTAGTGCATGAATATAAGCACAGAGTACTCCAGTGAGATTGAAGACACATCTGGCTCGCATCATCCCTCGGGTTGATTGTGCACCCGGAGTTTTTCAGGGTTCCGCCCAGCTCAGCGCCGGGGGTGTTTCAGGTGCGGGGTTCCATGGTGGAGCGGCGCACCACCAATTCTGGTTCGAACATGGCGCGGATCGGTTCGCTACGCCCGTCGATTCGGCTCATGACGAGTTCGACAGCACGCCTACCCATCCGTTCTTGGGGTTGGGCGATGGAGCTCAAGGTTGGGGAAAGGACGCGTGCCATGGTCGTGTCGTCGTAGCCGATTACTGCAAGGTCAGCGGGGACGCGGATTCGCTCGTCGGCGGCAGCGCGCAATACTTCGGCGGCGGCCATGTCATTGTTAGCCACAATGCCGTCATATCCTCCGCTGCGGATGATCTCGCGTATCTGCCCGGAGTCCCACAGAGCAAGATGGTGGGTAGCAAGCTCGATCCCTGCCGCCATGGTGACTTCTCGCACGCCGCGTTCCCGGGCACGTGACGTGGCCGAGGCGGAGCGGGTGACGTAGGCAATCTTGCGCGCACCCACGGAGAGCAGGTGTTCGCAGGCGCGCCGTCCGCCTTCGACGTCGTCGAGGGTGACCGAATCGATCGTGTCAGGTAGCGAGTCGTAGCGGGCCACCACGCAGGTGGGCACGGTGGCACCTACTCGTTCGAGGTCGTGTTTACGCACCCACGACGAGACGATGATGATCCCGTTGACGCCCAGTTCGATCATCTCGTTCAAAACCCGGCCGAGCTTGTCTGGGTTTTCTGCGCCATTGCCGAGCACAACGCCGTGGCGGGCCGCGAGCGCTTCCGCTTCAATGCCTGCCACGATGGCGGTGTTGTGCGGGTTTCCGATGTCGTTGAGGACGACGCCGAGCACTCGAGTATCCGCGCGTAGTGCGCGTGCGGCGAAGCTCGGGTGGTAGTTGAGCTCCGCGGCGACGGCGAGTACGCGTTCCCGGTTTTCGGGGCTGACTCCGGATTCTCCGCGTAGGGCGCGCGATGCGAGGGATTTGGATACCCCGGCCATGTTGGCCACGTCGACGATTGTTACCCGACCGTGTTTCTTCTCAGCCATCCTCGCCCCTTGCAGTTTTTAGCTGAGTCTAGTCCTCCACGCGACGAGGTGCTCGGCGCTTGTGTTAAGAGCAGGATAGTGGCCGCCTGGTCCGGTGGCCACGTATCCGGGTGCGTAGTGGTCGCCTGCCTCTGGTTCGACGCCGTCGATCGGGTAGCGTAGCGGAGTATAGGTGCCGCCTGCTTGGCGCAGAATGAGGATTGCGGCTGCTACGTCCCACGAGTGTATGGAGGAGCCGAACGCGCTGTCTGTCCATCCGGCAGCGACATGGCATAGGCTGAGGGCGCCCGAGCCGGTGCGCCGCACCGAGCTGAAGGCCTTGATCCATGAGTGCAGTTCGTCGATTGCTTGCGGGCCGTCGATCTCGAGGTCACGAGCGGTGGGGTATCCGGTGATGACCGTGGCCGCATCGGTGGGCAGGGCTGGCGGGGTGCGCAGCTCGGCGCCGTTCAAGTAGGCGCCGGTCAGGTCGGCGGAAAACAGGTTGTTAGCCATCGGGTCGTAGACCGCTCCGGCCACGAGCTGCCCGTTTTCTTCCACGCCTACTGACGTGCAGAAGAAGGCCAGGCCTTGTACGAAGTTCGACGTGCCATCAATCGGGTCGATATGCCACAGCCGTTCGCCGTTACCACCGGAGAATCCGGCTTCCTCCCCTAGAATCCGCGCCTCCGGGTCGGCTTGTTCCAGGTAGGCGACGATGCGACGTTCGCAAGCGCCGTCGTATTCGGTCACAAGATCGTGGCGGTCGTGTTTTGCGCTGACGTCCATGTCGGATCGGAAGGCGGCGCGCAGGTCGTCACCGCACAGGGTGGCAGCCTGTTCGGCTATTGTTCGTAGGTCCACTCGTTGGTTCCTCTCAGTTGCTGGCCAGCTCGCGTAGCACGTCGAGTAGGCAGGCCGGATCGGCGACCTGCACTTGCGGGCGTGCGAGCACTCGGAAGGGGCGCTTCGGGGCACCCGGGGCGGGCATAAGCACGGATGCGGCCACCCGAGCACGCTGTCCGCACAGCACGTCACGGTCCACGTGGTCGCCGACATACCAGCACTCGGACGGCTGGCAGTCGATAGCTGCGGCGCCCAACCAGATCAGCTCCGGGTTCGGTTTACGAATACCGTACTCATCCGAATAGATCTCTGCTGCGATGGCATCTTCGAATCCGAACTGGCGGATGTGGTCGCGGTGCACCTGCCCGCAGAGCGCGTTTGACACGATCGCAACCGGAATCCCCGTCTCTTTGCAGTATGCGAGCAGGTCTGCGATCCCTGGGCGCTGGGTGCGCTGCGACTTCCAGTCCGACACCCAGTAGGCAATCTGCGAGGTGTGCGGGCGGATCGCCTCCCGCGCTGCGTACGGCCAGTCAGCGGCGATGTAGCCGAGCACGTATTCTTCGTGGCTGGGTTCTTTGGGGAACATGAGCCGCGATTGCGAATCACGAAACAGTTTGACGGCCGTTTCCCCGGCGTCCACGTCCGCTTCAATACGGTCAATATCGACGACGTCGGCGTCGGCGTCCACTAAAATCTTGTGGATTTCAGCTGCCACTTTCGGTGCCCATCCCTCGATAGGAGAGTCTTGGACGATGACGCCACCGAAGTCGAGCAGCAATCCTTTCGGCCCTGGCAGGCCGGGTTCGACGTGTGTTGGGTAGAGGGCGCGGTGGTCGAGGTCGCGCTGTGATTGCGGCGCGGATGCCATATTTTCCCCTTTCGGAAACGGGCTGGCCGCGCGCCCGCGGCCAGCCCGACGTCCACCAGCTTTCGGCTGGTTAGTGTTTACTTAGCGGACAGGCGCCAGAAGTCCTGCCAGTCTTGGCGGGTCTTCCAGTCCGTGTCGGCGCCAGCGTTGTCGAAGAAGAACACGTTCTCACGGTGCTTGGCAGCGTTCGACGGGTCCTCCGGCTGCGTAATCGCCGTGTTGGACGAGTACTTGCCGTCACCGATCTGCGGAGCGATGCCCTCTTCGGTCATCGCGAAGTGGACGAACAGCTTCGCCGCGTTCGGGTTCTTCGTGTTCGAGGCGATCACGATCGGCTTCGGAGCAGCGATACCGACGAAGGGTTCGATCCCCTCGCACACGCCCTGATGGTAGCCCTTTTCTTCCACGTTGCGGAACTTCGAGGACGCCATGAGGCCCATTGGCGGTTCGGTCTGGCCGGGCGAGCCGACGGCGGCCGAAATGTCTTCGTTCGAATCGGTCAGGATCGGGTTGTTGCCAGCGAGGCCTTCCACCCAGTCGCGCACCGCGTTTTCGCCCTCGTAGTCCTTACCGTAGTGATCCTTGTAAGCGGCCTTCATGTCGTCCTGCAGGAACTGATCCATTTCAGAGAACCAGTCGAGGATCTTGTTAGCACCGGCCGGATCTTCGATCGAGATCTTGCCGTTCCACTCCTCATCGGTGAACGCCCACACGTTGTCAACCGGGCACGTGTCATAAACCTCGGTGTTGTAGGACCAGAAGTTCGGATCGTTAATCATGATGAGCGGATCGCGCTGGGTGCTTTCGATGTCGTCAACAAGATCGCCGGGAATCCACGAGTACACGTGGCCTGCCGGGATCAGGTTGTTAGCAAGCGCGGGAAGGTCTTGAATGGCGATGACGTCGCCTTGCACGTTGCCCGACTCGGCTTCACGCGTAACCATTTCGAGTACTTCGGCCGAGTCCACTTTCACGCCGGTGGCCTGGATGCCGTACTTTTCGGTGAACGCTGCGGCCATGTCTTCGACTGCCGACGAGTTGTCGTAAATCGTGATCGGGCCTTCAGCCTTGGCCGCTTCAACGAGCGCGTCCAGGTCGAAATCTTCGTCGACCTGCGACTTGACAGAGTCAACGCCGCCGCCGTCTGCCGTGTTGCCGCCGTCTTCAGAGCCACCGCCGCCCGCACAGGCGGTCAGCATGGCCAATGGAACCACAAGCGCGATAGCGCGCTTGAAGATTGAGGAAGTCATGAGTTGTCCTTTCGGTTGGTTGTTGATCGTTCCGCTAGTCGGCGTGTTCAACGCGCATGCCGGCGGAGTCAAAAAGGTGAACATCTTTCGGGTATGCCCACATGACGACGTCGTCGCCCTCGCGAACACCCGGAAGCCTTGACGTGGTGCCGAACCAAATGTTGTCCCCATCGGTCACTTCGATGATGTAGGAGCCTCCGGTTGGCAGGATGCCCGAGCAGTGCAGCTCCAGGCCGAGGGCGTCGTTCGGGATCTCGTCGCGACTGAAGGCGAAGTTCATGTCCTCCGGGCGCATGCCGGCAGATTCTGCCTGCACTCCGCGCCCGCGCAGCCAGTCGGCGAGAGTCTTTTGTGCCCAGTCGTGGATCGACATTTCGATAATGTTGATCGGCGGGGATCCCATGAACTCGGCAACGAAGCGGTTGGCCGGCTTGCCGTAGATTTCCATGGGCGTGCCTTCTTGCTGGATGGTGCCCTTGTCCATGACGACGATCCGGGTGGCCAGGGTCATTGCTTCCCACTGGTCGTGGGTCACGAAGATCATGGTTGCTCCGGTGTCGCGGTGGATACGCTGGAACTCGGAGCGCATTTCAAGACGCAGCCGGGCGTCAAGGTTTGACAGCGGCTCGTCAAGCAACATGATCTTGTTTTGTGCGGCGAGCGTGCGAGCGATAGCCACACGTTGTTGTTGGCCGCCGGACAGTTCGGACGGGTAGCGTTCCGCATAGTCGGAGATCGCGAGTTTGGACATCGCGTCAGCTACGACCGCCTTCGTGGTCTCCTTATCTACCTTCTTGATTTTCGGGCCGAAGGCCACGTTATCTTTAACCTTCATGTGCGGCCACAGCGCATACGACTGGAACACGAGCGAAAGTTCGCGCTGTTCGGCAGGGATACGCTGCCCGGCGTCGACGTCGTCAACAACACGGCCGTCGATTTCGATACGGCCAGCCGACGGTGCTTCCAACCCGGCAATCATGCGTAGCGTGGTTGACTTGCCGCACCCGGACGGGCCGAGCAAGCACAGGAACTCCCCTTCGTTAATCGACAGGTCGATGTTGTCGACGGCCGGGTATTCCCCGCCGGGATACACTTTTGTAAGCGAGCTGATATTAATGATTGACATCGCAGTTTCTTCCTTGAACTAGGGCTAGGCGCCCATTCCCTGTGACAGATCGGCCTTCAAAACCTTGCGCGACAGCCAGGTCAAACCCAGTGCGAGCACGCAGATCACAACCGTGACAGCGTTGGCTGCCTGGTCGTATCCGGAATCGATGAGGAACATGTTGAGCGTGGTCATCATTTCCGTGCCAGGCGTGGCTAGGACGATGACGAGCGACAGGCTCTGAATACCTGAGACGAACGGCAGCAGGATCGCCGAGGCGAGCGCCGTGCGTTGGAGCGGGATGACGATCCGGCGCATGCGGGCCAGCCAGCCGGCACCCAGTGATTGCGCGGCCTCTTCGGGTTCTTTGCCGAGCTGCATCATGGCTGACACGCCGGCGCGTGAAGCGAACGGCATTTCGTCCATCATCATCGCGAAGATCAAGATCCACGGCGTTCCGTACAGGGCCGGGATTGGTCCGCGCTGGACGGCGAACAGCGAAATGTAGGCCGCAGCGAACGCGATACCGGGCACCAGGTAGGGGGTGAACGTGATGGATCGGAGGATGGTTCCTAGCCACTTCCACGGTGAACGGACGACGACGTAGCCGACGGCCATGCCGAGCACACCCGAGCCGATCGATGCGATACCGACGAACAATAGCGTGTTCTTCATCGCTTCCAGCAGGCGTTCGTTGAGCAGGATGCCGTCCTTGAACGCGGCGAAGGGAAGATCGCGGCCGATCCAGTAGTCGAGCGTCACGTTGTCCGCACTTAACACACCTGGCGTGCGAAGGAGCGTGGACAGGACGAGTACGAAGAGCGGGATGAAGACGGACACGAAGAACATGAGCGTGACCCACGTGAACGCCACCGGGCGGAAACGACCAAGCTTCTGCTCTTTCTTAGCTGATCCCTTGCCGCCCACGACCGTGTACTTGCTCATGTTGCGCACGAAAATGAAATCGACTGACAGCGAGATCGCACCAATCAGCACCATCGTCAGTGCGATCACTCCGGCCACGCCACCTTGCGAGGTGTCGATCGACTGGTAGAGCGTGGTGGCGAGCACCTGGAATTTCACCGGGGTGCCAAGCACGTAGGTCACACCGAATTCGCCGATAACCTTTGCCACGATGAGCGTGGCGGCCGACAGGATCGAGGGGCGCAACAACGGTAGAAACACCCGGCGGAAACGGACCGAGAAAGGAGCACCGTGGATGCGCGCCGCCTCGTCCATGTCTTCTGGAATGTTCGAGATCGCTCCCGTCACCAGAAGAATAATGAACGGGGTTAGGTGCAGCGTGAAAATAATGACGATGGGCACCGGCCCGTAGGCCAACCAGTCTGGCGGTGAAAAGCCCATGGCTTCCAGCCAGCCTTGCGAGCCCGCTACCTTGCGGTTTTTGAAGATCGTGCGCCACGCCAGCGCGAAGGTCCATGCTGGGATCATGTACGGCACGATCAGTGCGGTCGAGAACCACTTGCGGCCTGGCAGATCGGTACGCGCCAGCAGGAAGGCTGTGGGCACGCCAATCAACAGCGCAAAAATGATGGTCAGGCCAGCCAGCACGAGCGTGTTAAGCAGCGGCTGCCAGAAGGTGAGCACCGAAATATCGGAGGTGAGTGCACGCTCCAGATAGTAGGTGGTGAATTCGCCCGGCTCGGTTCCGGTTCGGAAACTATCGCCGGTGTTGGTTTGGATGGATGAGAGCAACAGCGAGATCACTGGTGCAAGGATCATGTAGCCGAAGAATGCGACCAGCACGATCCCCATCAGCGTGGCTGGATGTTTCAGCGCAAGCTTGACGTTGTATTTGCTAAATGGGCGATAGCGAACCGGTTCTGCTTTCGGCTCGCCCTTCCTAGCCTGCACCTCGCCGTCAACACCCGTTTGGGAACGTTCCACGATAAGACTCCAGATCTCCTCATGCAAACTACTGACCACTTGAGAGTAGAGGGCTGAAGATAACTCGCGAACACGCGTGCGCTAACAGTTCGTAAACGTTTGTGGAACGTTCCCCAATCTGCCGTCGTTTTGCGGCTTTTCGCCGCGCTCGGGCGATAAAACTATTTAATGTGGATAGAGTCTTTTATTCCGGCCGCAGTCGATTCGTCACCTGAATCCAGCGCTAGCGTGATCTCGTACGCATCACCCTGGGCAATGATCGAGTATACGTGGAGAGCATCGCCCTCCAAGGTCGTAATCTCAAAGGTTTCAGCTTCGTACCCGTTGAGATTCGTAGTGCCGAGATGACGCACGAAATCGTCGGCAAGTCCCAGGTTCTTCTTCAAAATATCCACATATTCATCCGGCTCCGGGATCAGCAGCGGGCTGCCAACCGCAGTGACAGCCACGAAGCCCAGCGATTCCGGATCAGGATCCACGAACGCAATCGGAACGTCCTCGGATGGCTCCTCAAGCGGCGTCCAGTCCGCAGGCACTTCTAAAGAAATGGCATCATTCGCCAGGCTCACCCACAAGCGATCTCCACGATCGTCAGTCTTCAACGGCAGCACCGTGTCGCCACTCGTGGGCTCCGACGTCGGCTCGGTCGGATCGCCTTCCGGACTGGGGCTTTCCGTCGCCTCGGCTGTAGCGCTAGTTTCGGACGTGGCAGCTGGGGTTTCATCGTCCGTACTATCCGAACAACCGGCGAGCGTAAGACTGACGACGACGGCGAACGCAAACAATTTCTTCATGGTGGACTCCTTCCGTCTCACCATCATTGTATGGCCTAGCACACACACCTGCACTCCGCCGCCCACCGTCTCCATGCGGTCCGTGCGGCCAGCGTTCTAGTCTCGCTCCAAGTGGCGGCGAAGTTCATCGAGCGACGGCTGGCCGGGCGCCGTCGTCGCCCCCGCAGCTGCAAACGTAGCCACCGAACCGTACGCGCCACCTTCAAGGCGCGAACGCTGGCCGGCCTCCCCCATCGCAATCGTGAGCACCGGCCGGCCGTGCCGCTCGGTCACCAGCCGGGTGATGTCAAGGAGGCGCTGCGTGTCCGAATCGTCGCGTGCCATGACCGCAAGTTTGGGGATCGCACCGGAAATTGCGAGCATGTCGTCAAGCATCACGTAGAGCACTTCGTCATCCGGGGTGTCGGCCCATTCGTGGTGAGAGACCACCGGCGTGTAGCCGAGCACGAAAGCCCGCCGGGCTAGTTCGGGTGTGGCATCCCAGTGGTATTCGAAATCAACGCCCACCCGGGCCGCCGGAAAGTTTTCTTGCAACATGAGGTCAAGCACGGTGGCCATGAGCACCCGATACCGGAACGGCGTCACATCAAGCTCCCCGCCCTGCCCGCGAGTACGAATAGTGAAGAGGATCGGCACCCGGGTTTGCTTGAACAGTTCACGCAATACCTCACGCCCGGCAGAATTGAGATCGTAATCCGGATGGTTAGCCAACAGGAAGTCAGCGCGGAACTCGAGCACGTCCGCGCCAGCGGCTTCGGCTGCGCGGGCCTCGTCAATGAGCACCTCCGCAGTCGTGCCAACCAACGGCACAATAATCGCCGGGCCATCCGATCCGTTACTAAAAATCACCAGTTCTCTCCACCATATCCACCGTAACCACCAGTGAGACCTTCACCTTGACGGCGGAGCCGTTCAGCCTCAGCCGCACGCTTGGCAAGCTCACGTAATTTGAGCTCCGACGTGCTCGGAGGATCCTCGCCGGTCGGCTCCTCCCCGCCCGGCTCGTCCCCTCCAGTGGGTTCCTCCCCACCCGGCTTATCCCCGCCAGGATTTTCCTTGTTGCGCTCGCGGGCGTCGGATGCCTTGGTGTCGGTGTCTTTCTTTTGCTGTTGGGGGTTTTCCCCTTGAGGTACGCATTGTTCCACAGTCTGGGAGGCCTGTGTAAAGGTTTGTTCAGCTTCGGCGAAATACCCGGCTGCGAACTGCCGGTCCCCAAGGATTTCTTGGCCGACCGCCATGTTCATGCGCACTCGGCACTCCGGAGTCAGCTCGTCTTCGTCGTCGTTGGTGGGAGTGCCGGCGTCGGCGTCTTTCGGAACAAACTGAAGAGCCACTGCGAGCGTGGCGACGCCGCCCTCCACATTTCCCGCCCGGATCTGCGCCGTGCCCTGCCCGAAATATGCTTCCCACCGGTCAAGCTGCTCGGGCAGCACTTTGCTCGCCGCCCGGTAGAACTGTGCGCTATCAGCGTCGTGACCGCTGGCGTACCGTGACTGGCCGGCCCACATGCCACCGACAGCTATTCCCGCCACAATCGCCACGACGGCGAGCACGAGCGCAAGCACGGCAGCCACCGCGCCCACAATTTTCTGCGCCGTTGTGCGCGTCATGTCTGATCACCACCGTGCGGCAGCCGGGCAATTCCCCTATTCGTATCAAGGGTCTGCCGTTTCGTGCTCAACGCAGTAATCGGCCGGAGGTGGCCGGCCAGGTGGGCGATCTCCCAAATCATGAGGAGAGCAAACGCGAGCGCGAACGGCCAGATAATCGGGCTGTAGCGCGAGTCGGCCGTCTCCTCCTGAAGAAGAGAGTCGACGTCGATGTCAGCGAGCACCTCGTCCATTCCACCCGGGCTGGTGCGGTGCACGTAGCGAACGCCGATCTGGTCGGCTGCGGCCTGCAATGCGCCGGGGTTCGCCTTCGATATCGCCACATTCTTATCCGGACCTATGATGTATTCGGGCCTGTGCAGCGGATATAGTTCGTTTTCCCTCATCCGCCCGCCCTGCTCCGTTCCATAGCCGAGCACCAGGCCGTCTGCAAACAGAGCAGACCAGGAGCCAAACGCCGGCTTCTCATCACGACTCGTCTGAGAGGTGTTGGTTGATTCGCCGTCGGTCATCAAGATAACAATCGGCTGATATTTCGTGAGATCTTGCCGTCCCATAATCTCTTCCACCGTCTCAACAGGGCGATTGATCGACGAGCCGTACGAATAGGCGGTAAATTCCCGATCGTAGCCCTCTAACCAGGTGCGCACGGCCGTCTTGTCGGAGGTCAGAGGAAGCTGCTGGGACGTCGTCGACGAATATTCAATAATCGAATAGTGCGCACTCGGAAGATTTTCGACGATCTCAAGCGCATCGGCTCGCACGCCATCCGTGCGCGGCGAATCACCGTTGTAGTCCTCCGCTGCCATCGACCCGGTCGCATCAATCACGAAGAACACGGCAAGGTTCGACGTCTCGTGGGTGGCAGTAATCGGCACGGCAGGAGCAAGCCCCATCGCGATCACCATCACCAACATGACGGCGCGGCGCAACCACGCCACGCGCCCCTGACGCCTCGGCACCACGCCCGCCACGATAAGCGCGACGCCGACGACGCCGATATTCGCGAGCGCCCAGCCGGGGATCAGATACTGGAAATTCATAGCCTGAACCTCCACGCAATCGCCAGCAACACAAGGAATGCGGCCGCGATCACCACCGGCCACGATCCCGGATTGTCCAGCGTGACGCTGTCTCCCATCGTGCCCAACTCGACGGCGTCGCGCGACTGGATCTCCTCAACAATCCGTTCTGCCGCCCCGGGGTCATCGGCCTGGTAGTAGTGCATGCCGTGGTTTTCTAACGCTGTTTGCATCTCGCTCGAGCCCCACCCGTATGACAGGCCTGCTTCCAGACCATGGACGACGATGCCTTTTTCTGCTGCGAGTTCAGCCGCCTCCTCAAGAGTGAAAACCGGGTTGCCCGCCAGCGAATTGTCCGTGGCGAAAATGATCGACCGTGAACGCTCCTCATCTTCGAGGTCAAACCCGCGAGTACACGAGGCAAGGCCATCCCCGATTAGTGAAGATCCGAAGGCGCCACCCGCATCCGTGCCGCTGATGAGTTCAAAAAAATCGTCGTTGTAACGTATGGCGCCGAATGCTCGCGCTGCCCGTTCCAGTTCGCTTTGCACCACGTTGTAGTCGCTCGCCAGTGGGAAGACGGTTCGCGTGCCGGAGTTCCACAGGAACAGGCCGATACGCTCCCCTTCGAAGTTCTCGGCCACGCGCGCGAATGCCTCCAACAGTTCCGCATCGAAATCTGTCATTGATCCCGACACGTCCAAACACAACACGATGTCCCTCGTAGCCATTTTTGACTCGAGCGTGAGCGTTTCAGACGGACGGGCAGCAACGTAAGCACTGGCCACTCCGGCAGTGAACGCACCTGCGAGAACGAGGACGAGCCCGGCGCGCAACAGGTGCAGACGACGCCGGAAGCGCGGGTGTTCCCGGGCGCGGGTGGTATGTGCGACGCCGACCCCGCTCGCCGTGCGCTTACGCGCCAGCCACCAGCCAGCGACGGCGCCAACCACGAAAAGCACGATGAGCAGGGCGAACAGCCAGGGCATTACCATGCGAGCACCGCCTCAACCGCGCGGTCGCGCGCCTTGGGGATATCCGCGCGCGCATAGGCCGCAAACGAGGGTTCTTCCCATGAGCCGATCGCTTCGGCGGCCTTCGACAGCGCGGGCACTTTGCTCAGCTGGGAGGGCTGCCACGAGCTGAGGTCCATCCCGGCGCGTTCGCTGAGGATTGCACGCAGTTCGGCCGCAAGTTCAATGTGCAAGGCGCGGGCCTGCTCGTCCGCACTATCGGCGTGCCTGGCGACGACGGCGTCGATCCTCGCAATCCATTCCTCCCGCTGGCTGCGCTTGACCGGCGCGAGCTTAATCTTCTTCACCGGCACGCGGCTCACAAACCACAGGCCAAAAGCGACCACGATGATCAGGCCAACCACGGCGCCGATCGCAATAGCGATGAGGGCGGTGGTAGGGCCTGCCGGATCAATAAGCTTGTCAGCGGGCACGGCGCCTCCCCAACAGTTCGATAAGCGCCCCCGGCACATCATCCGAGGAGCTCACTGTCATGTGGTTGACGCCCGTGGAACGCAACAGGTCACGGGCAAACGCGTGAGCACGCATCCGGTCCTCGTACAGATCGCGGCGGAGCGCGGCGTCGTCGCGAAGGAACTGCGGAATCTCGGTGCCATCCAGCACGTCCACCATCTCCTCCACACCCTCCTGCGACACCGGCATGTCCGCTACCCGCAGCACGAGCACCTCGTGACGGGTACGGATGCGCCGTAGCGTGCGCCCGTCGGGTAAATCCGGCCAATATTCGTCCGTCACGATGAGCAGCAGGGAACGCGGCTGGGGAATACGCAGCACCTCTTCGAGCATGGCCGATACGGCGGACGTGCCCGTCGTCGTCTCGAGCCTGGCTTGCGCGGCGTCAAGCGACAGATCCAAGTGGCTATTACCGTGCCGGGCCGGAACGCGCGCCAACCCCGTACTATCCCCGTACACCACCGACAGGCGGTCACCGCGGCTGATCGCCAGATAGCCCAGAATATTCGCGGCAAACATGCCGATCTCAGCCTTCACCTCACCCGACGGTGCCGCGCCGAGCATGTCCTTCCCCGTGTCGATGACCAGCTGGGTATACATGTCCGATTCACGTTCGAACCGGCGGATAATCGGGAAGCCTGCCCGCGCCGAGGTTTTCCAATCAATATCTGCCACGTCGTCGCCGTGCTCGTATTCCACCAAATCCTCAAAATCATGGCCGTGACCAGTGAAAATCGAGGCGTGACGGCCTTCAAACATTCCAGAGGCACGGCGGATCACGGGCAACGACACTTTCGCGCGAACCAACGCGGCGCGCGTCGCCTGAGCCCGATCCGACAGCCCGCTCATTACGGCGTGGGAACTGCTTGGAACACGGCGTCGATCAACGCCTCGGGCTGCACGTTGTTAGCCAACGCGTCATAAGTGCGCACAAGCCTGTGCCGCAAAATCTGGTAGCGCATCTTCGTGATGTCTTCCGGGATCACATAGTTGCGCCCGGCCAGCAACGCGAGCGCCTGGCCCACCTGCATAAGCGCCAAACCACCACGCGGCGAGGAGCCCACCCGCACGTGCCGCTTAAACTCTGGAAGTGGCCGCGGCCCGGCACCACGCGTCGTGTTGATGATGTTGACGATGTACTTTTTGATCGAGTCGTCCACGTACACCTGGCGCGCGGTTTCTTGCAGGTAGACGACGTCGTCGGTCGAAATCGGCTCCACACCCTCCGGGCGGCCAAACGAGCCCTCCGCCGTCTTGGTGAGGATCGTCAGCTCTTCGTCCGGCTCCGGATACGTGAGCACTTCCTTGATGAGGAAGCGGTCCATCTGCGCTTCGGGCAGCACGTAGGTGCCCTCCTCTTCGATCGGATTTTGCGTGGCCATCACCATGAACGGATCCGGCAGCTTGAAAATCGTTCCACCGATCGAGGTTTGCCGCTCCTGCATCGCCTCCAACATCGCCGACTGGGTCTTCGCCGACGACCTATTAATCTCATCAAGCAACACCAAATTCGCGTGAACCGGACCAAGCTGAGTGGAAAACTCGCCCGTCTCATAGCTGTAGATTTGCGTGCCCACGATGTCATTCGGCATGAGGTCCGGCGTGCACTGAATACGCGAGAACGTGCCCGAAATCGCGTCAGCCATCGTGACGGCCGCCGTCGTTTTCGCCAGCCCCGGCACCGACTCTAAAAGCACGTGACCGCGCGCAATCAACGCTGTGAGGAGCGCCCTTGCCAGATCCTTCTGGCCGACCACCCGGCCCTCAAAAATCTGCCTCACCCGGCCGACAAGATCGGCGACCCGCGCCATGTCGTCGTCGTTAATCTTTCCACTAGCCAGTGCGCTCATGTCACGTCCTTGCCTTCGAGGAACTTCCCCGGCCATTGTACGCGGTAAGCCGCTGAGGGCAGAAGCCGCAAACCGCGTTCTCATACTATGGGCGGATCTTTGCCCGCGAATAAGCGCCCCCGCAATGCGAGCCCGTGGTTTAAGATGAAATGACGTAAAGCTATTGTGCCCGCACAGCACGGGCAACACGCAGGGCGAGGAGGGCCGATGAGCAACGACTGGCTGCCCGATCATGAAGAAAAGTCGAGCCGTTCTTCAACTAAACGTTGGCCGCTCTACTTTTTCCTGGGTTCTGCGACGCTCTTGTTCCTCGTCGTCATCTTCATTTTCTACAGTTACGTGATCGGACAGGGGCGTTCGCTGGGCGAAAGCGGCGACGACCGCGGTACAGAACCGACGGCGCAGGCGACGATTCCGGCGCCTGCCGAGCCCACGCCAGAACCTGAGCCAGAACCTGAGCCGGAGCCGACTCCCGCACGGCCCGCTCCCGAAGGCGCAATCGAGGCCGCCTCCTTCACCACGCCGGCACAAAACATTCACTGCCACATCACAGACTCCAACGTCGAATGCTCCATCTACGTCTACGACTACCCCTCCCCCGGCCAATGCGAAGGCATCACCGCCACATATTCTGTAGGCGCGGAGGGAGCCGTGAACGCGGACTGCCAGCATTTCGTGAAAACCTCCGAAGTCTACGACTACGGCACCGCCATCGCGAAGAACGGTTTCGCCTGCACGCTCGAACGCAACGCCGGCATCACATGCTGGTCAGAAATGTCCGGGCACGGCTTCAACCTCACGCGGGCCGATGACACGATCTTCTAACGCGCGCGGGGCTGACCGCACGCGCGCCTCGGCTAAGAAGCGCAAACGGAAGCCTGGGCCGGGGTGGATCCCCAACTATCACGGCGCGTGGGCAATGATCACGGTGCCCGTGTTGATCGGCGTCGTTAAATCCGGTTTCGTGTGGGAACACCTGTTGCTGCTCGGGCTATGGTGGATTGGCTACTTTGCCTTTTTCGCCACCAGTTTGTGGCTGCGGTCCGGGCGCAAAGCTCGATATTTGCCGCCCGTGCGGACTTACTGGCTTGCCATGCTTCCATTCGCGCTGGGAGTGCTCGTCACCGCCCCGCACCTAGTGAAGTGGCTACCCGTGTTTGCGCCGCTCGTGGCGGTGGCTGCGTGGGCGTCGGCGAACCGTCAAGACCGGTCCATGATCAACAACGTGGCCACGATCCTCGCGGCCTGCCTCATGCTGCCCGTCGCCTACGACATGGGCGTTGGCGGCGCGACCTCCACGGCGAACGGCGGGCCTGGCGGGCTGGACGGCGTCGTAAACGCGGTGAGCGGCGGCGACTGGCCGGAGATCTGGCTGGTCACCGGCGTCGTCGCCTGGTATTTCGTCGGCACCGCGCTGTACGTGAAAACCAATATTCGCGAACGCGGCATGCGCAGATGGTATGTGGCGTCGGTGGTTTTCCACGCGGTGGGAGCCACTGCCGTGGTGGGTCTGGCGTCGTGTGGCGCTGTCACGTGGTGGCTTGCAGCTCTATGCCTTGTCATCTTGCTGCGGGCGATCTTCGTGCCGCTCTACGGGCACAACAACGGCTGGCTGCCGGCCAAGGTGATTGGAATGGGCGAGGTTGTAGCCTCGGTAGCGCTCTTCGTCGTCGTTATATAGCGGACTCCATCGTTATATAACGGACTCCAGTGGGGGCGTTACGTTCCCTTTCTGCTGTCTCGTACCTGGTGCGACTGTCCGTGGCCCAATCCAACGCGCACCGTGAACTGAAGTGGTCCGGGTTTTCTTCGTAGTCGTTTACTGTGCAGTCCAACCCTCGAGTATCGGGCGAACACGGAGCTAACGCTTGAGGATTTCGAGTTTGCTGCATATATGTGCAACGTTTCGGAAAACCTCAATCAGTAGCTCGCACATGTTCAGAGCCACCCCGCCCGTGACCTGCCAAAACATCGTATTTGCGCCAATTACCGGCATTTGCGGGCTTTAAATGCAGAATGTGCAGTGACCCTGGAGTTCCTCAACGCATCAAGCGCCACTTTCAGATTTAACGCGTTGATGGACTTATTCGTTACCAACACCGACCGTTCGCTCCGTCGTCGACGTTTCTGAGCACACCACAGGGGCGCTTCTTTTCCTCTCCACCCACGACAACGAGGTGGCAGGCTCTCATGATAAAGTTCGCTACACATCCACAACTAAGTTAGTAACACATTTTGAAAAGTACCCGCATGCTGGCAACCCTGCGCTCTGCCAATTCACAGCTCATTCTTTTGGCCTGGGCGCAGGGATTCCAAGCCTTGGCAGGAGTGCTTCTCACTCTCGCGTTAGCGTTCTACGGCGCAGCTAACAGTGATGCGATGGGCTTGGGGCTCTCCCTCGCCGCTCGTACGCTCCCGACGCTCCTCGTCGCATTAATCGGCGGAGCCGCCGCCGATCGGTGGAATCGAACGAAGATTGCAGCAGGGTCTGTGGCCCTAGGCGCCATCGCAAACGCTGGGCTAGCTATTGTGATTCCGCTATCCGGATTAGATTGGAAAGCGCAGTCGCTATCACTCATCGCCGGATTCGCAAGCGCCATCGGTGCGCCGTCGCTTTACGCACTATTGCCCTCAATAGTTGGGAACGATGAACTCGTCAAAGGCAATGCCGTCGTTCGCACTTTCCGAAATACTGCCAGCGCGTTAGGGCCTGGCTTAGGCGCCGCCGTCGCTTCCCTCGCTTCATTTCAATTCGTGCTGTGGGCGATCGTCGTATGCAACGCTTTAGCGTGCGTTCTACTTTCACAGATCAAGGTTGCTTCACGCGCTGTTAAGCCAACGAGCTTTCGACGTGAACTCGCCGGGCTCGGTTCGGTGTTGAGTGAAAACCGTTGGCTTCTTTTCGCTGTACCTTTCTGGGGTCTTTTCCTTGCAATCCAGTCAGGAGCCGCGGACGTAACTCAACCTTTGCACGTAATGGACCGGCATGGCACTGGCGTGTGGTCGATAATGCTGACCGCGATGACCATTGGCTACATCACCGGGAGCCTTATCGCGATAAAAATGAAACCTCGCAGGCTTTTTACATGGAGTGTTGTATTCGGAGCGTTTTCAATATCGCAACTGCTTGCCAGCGCCCATTCAGGAAGCACACTTGTTTTGATTTGCACCTCCTTCGTGACCGGTTTGGGATTTGAGATTTCTGGCGTGCTCTGGGGCGCCGCGCTCCAAAGCCGCGTGCCAGAAGAACACATGGGCCGTGCAGCGTCTTTTGACTACGCGATCAGCTTTGGCCTCACACCCATCGCCTACGCAGCCTTTGGTTTCTTTCCAATCGCTGATGCCATTCCCGTTCTCACGCTGAGCGCCGCGGTCTTGGGCGGGCTAACCGTAGCCGGCGTCTTCATCGGTTTGATACTTGACGCGGCATATCCTCGATCCGGGTGCTTCAGCCTCACACTCTGGGCAATAGACAAATAGCACATACGCCTCATAGCGGATATCTGAAGACGTGGGAAAAGTTTAGCCCCGGAATCACCGGGGCTAAACAGCAGTGTGTAAAGCACGCCCAATAAACGTGCTATGGAGAAAACGCTAGCAAGCGCAACTCCAGCTGTTCGGGTGCTGGCTGATTGGGCCAAGGCCGAGCAACAAAATCATTCTACGCGCCCCACCTTCACAAACGCAAGAACGCGAAGAAGCCCAATCATCATTCGACGTACTCGAGCCCGGGAAGAGTTGCTGGACCAGACATCGTCAAAATGTTCACCTTCCCCTGCTTAACGTCGTCAAAACTGTCCAATTCAAGAGCCCGCTGAAGCCTTTTCATTACTCGGTGTTTTGGATTCCGGTCAGAACGCGAACGCCCAGTTTTGGCCTGCGATCTTTCGTAGTTGATTGCACCCGCAACGACATCTGCCAGTTGAATAATGTCATGGGCTCGCGAGTCGACGTCGTAGGCCTCGAGAATTGGACTACCCGTAAGGTGCCGGTTGGCTTCCGTCTTCACATTTTCAACGACAGTCACCCCGCGTGGAGTCTGGACGAGATCGAGGAAGCAAATCACGTTCTCATTTTTGTTGATGTTGCCAACGATGAGTTTCCTAGCCATAGAAGCCTGCTCTTGCCACGTATCAAACGCGGGGTGGAAACCCGTTTTAGAATCGTAAACAGATCCACCCACTCTCGCCACGTAGTCACCTGTGGCTATCTCCTCAACTAGGTCGAAGTAGAATCTTATGTTCTTGCCATTGATGGATGAGAATTTGATTTCAGCGGTTTCTTTGTGGCGCTGTCGTATATCTCGTATTGCACGCCAAAGCAGCGAAGGTTCATAAGTTTTTATAAACCCCACGACAAATGCACCTCCGGCGCTGTTCTTGGCTCCGGATTCGTCTAGGTAAATTGAGGCTATTCGCGCTGGCTTGTCGTTCATTGCTACGTCTCCGCCTCTCCTCCCTTTCGTCGTCGCAACCATATGGAGCGTTACGCAATGGCCCGATTCTGACACATAGCCGAAGCCGGACCGCGCCGTTTCATAGTGCTGTGGAGAAAGCGGGAACAACAGACGCCTGTGGAGAGTGCGCCATTCGTCGTGCGGTGAGTAAAGTGCTCCGGGTTTTCTTCCCAAGCTCTCGTGACTGCACAACACGGAGCTAACGCTTGAAGATTTCGGGTTTGCTGCATATATGTGCAACGTTTCGGAAAACCTCAATCAGTAGCTCGCACATGTTCAGAGCCACCCCGCCAGCGCCGCCTAATTACTTGTTCACCTGGACAGAAGGCGGATTCGCTAGCCTTCGGCGTCCTGCTGCTCGCGCCTCTCAAGCTCGCCGAGCGTCCGCCCGTCGGGCATCTTCCAATCGACGAACCCATTAGAACTCGTGCCACAGACGAAAGCAGCAGCACCCGACGGCGAGCGGAAAAGCAGATCTGACGTCAAGACGTTACTTGAATCAATCCTGTCCGCATACTTCTCCCGATTCTTTCGAGCTGAATCCGGCGCTGACTTATAGAAATCGTCGAGGGCACGCAGCTGCGAGCCAGACAACACAACGAAGCCATCTGCCGTCTGGCGCCCACGAGCCACCAATCCGTGTCTGGTCAGCTGAAGCGTGGGTTCGGCTCCGCCGAGAGGCTGGTTGTTCGCTTTGACGTCGTCGGCAGGTTCGAAAACCCGATAACCGAGCGCGCCGATCACGAGCCGCGCGTAGTCAATAAACTCGTCGAGCTCGGCTTCCTTTTCTTCCGTGACCGTGCCGGGCGACGGGTCATTACCGTTCGTCACTTGGTACCGGCCGGCCTCTTTGGCAAGGTTCGTGAACTGGTTTTCGAGGTAGCTGATTTCGGTCGGGCCGAAAGAATTGTTTGACGTCACGAGTGCGACAGCGTGGGTCCAGTAATCGAGCTTTTCCTCACCGATGTGCTCGATGATACGGCCGAGTACGCCCGCGCCGTTCTTTCGCTCGCGGGCTTGGCCGATGTAAACCTTGTCGACGTCGTCGTCATCCGTACCAAAAAGCAGGTAAACGCCGGTCTGCTTGAGGTCCTCCCTATGTTTGAGCTCGCCTACGTCCGTGCGCGGGATGAGGTAGGTGATGCCGGTCCAATTGCCGATAGTCGCTTTCTTCGGCCCGTTCGCCGCGCCGTTCATTAAGAAAAGCTGGACGGTTTTCCCTCTTGCCATGTGCGCTCCTTTGCTGGGCTGCCCTGCTTCAAGACTAGCTGGAATGGGAGCTGACGAGTGCGAATGGCGGGTCTGCTGTACCAATACGCAAGGTTTCAGAAGACAGTGCGCGTCCGTTTTGTCTATTAACCCCCGCGACGGATTCCCTTTCGCCCGGCCGAGTGTCAAGTTAAATGAAAAGCGCAGGGACCCGACTAAGTCGGATCCCCCGAATTGGCGCTCTGGCGCACTATTTCAGCGCCCGCTTCCAATAGGAAGAATACTGCGCGCGCCGTTTTCGCGTCAATCCCTGAGTTGTCTGCTGGCAAGCACACTCGGGCCGCGCTTCCGGCGCCCTTACCCCTATTCAGATTCCACGTTCGGCGGGTATGGTGAGCGTTGACAAGAGAGTTGCTGGGATTGGGGGCGGTTACAGTGGCCGGTGAGGATCCGAAGGTTATACGTAAACAATTGACGGCGAGAGGCGAGCGTATTGCCCAGTTGGAAGCCGAGCTTGAGCGTATGACAGACGCGCTTAACCGCGAGCGTCAGGCGGTGGAGATAATGAAACAAGCTATGGCACTCGTGGAAAAGTTCTCCGATCCAGAAGCACCGGAATCGGATCAGACCGACAAGAGCTCATCGCCAAAGAAAACCAAACCAAGTAATGATTAACCAAAGCGTGGGATGCCAACGCCGGACGTTAGCGATGCTGGAGATCTCGCGTGGCCGTGGCATCACCACACCTGTGGCGGCCCGCGTGCACTCACGCGTTTCCGTTACCACGGCAGAAACGCACCCGGATCCACGAACCTGGCAACCCCAATCCGCGCATTATTGCTACCACAGTAAGAACGCGGCAAGAGGCCAACACAAGCAAGAGGCCCAGCAGCTGGCAAGAACTCGAGTATCGGGCGAACACGGAGCTAACGATTGAGGCTTTCGGGTTTGTTGCATATATGTGCAACGTTTCGGAAAAGCTCAATCAGTAGCTCGCACATGTTCAGAGCCACCCCGCCCGTGACCTGCCAAAACATCGCATTTGCGCCAAGTACTGGCATTTGTGGGCTTTGAATGCAAGAATGTGCAGTGACCTAACATCGCTGTTGGGTCACTGCACAACAGAATCGTTCTTTACACAACCGCCCGGTGGGGCTACCACTGCGGCAGTTGTTCCATACACAGTGGCTCGCCCTTGGCAGCCAGCACGGCCGCGACGGCATCCGCTACGCCGAGCTTCCGGGGTAGTGACGCACGGATCTGCCAGCGCAGGCAGCTGGAGGCGCCGCCACCTTCACAGAAGGACACGTCATGAGATCTTTATGGATCATGTTGATCGGTCTGGCTATCTTCGCGTTCGGGTATTTCGTGTATTCGAAGTATCTTGCGAAGAAGGTGTACCAGCTGGATGAATCTTTCGTCACGCCCGCTCATGAGTTTAACGACGGCGTCGACCACGTTCCTACGAACAGGTACATTTTGTGGGGTCACCACTTTACGTCGGTGGCTGGTGCTGCTCCGATTGTGGGGCCAGCCGTGGCCATTATTTGGGGATGGGGCCCTGCGTTCCTGTGGGTGACGCTGGGAACCATTTTCTTTGCTGGCATGCACGATTTCGGTGCCCTGTGGGCGTCGCAACGTAATAAGGGTCGGTCGATTGGTTCGATTGCTTCGCGTTATATTGGCCAGCGCGGCTCTTACCTGTTCCTTATCGTCATTTTCTTGGTGCTGCTCATGGTGGTTACCGCGTTTGCTGTGGTGATTACGGGGTTGCTGGTTTCTACGCCGTCGGCTGTGATCCCTACGTGGGGTGCGATTGCCGTGGCAATTTGTGTGGGCGTTGCGCTGTACCGGCTCAAGTTGCCGCTCATGCCGGTGACGGTGGTCGGCGTCGTCGTGCTGTACACGCTGATCTTTATCGGCGACAAGGTGCCGGTTGTGCTCCCCGAGGATTTCTTGGGGATTGGTCCGCACGCGTTCTGGATTATCGTCCTGTTTATTTATGGGGCGCTCGCGTCCACGTTGCCCGTGTGGCTGCTGCTCCAGCCGCGTGACTACATTAATGGCGTGCAGCTGTTTGTTGGTCTTGCGTTGCTGTACACGGCGGTGCTTATCGGCACGGTTATTGGCACTGATGCGACCGAGGTGGTTGCTCCGTTCTGGAACTCGAACACGCCTGAGGGCACGCCGTCGATTGTTCCGCTGCTGTTCGTCACGATTGCCTGTGGTGCGATTTCGGGTTTCCACGGGATTGTGTCGTCGGGTACGTCGTCGAAGCAGCTTGATAAGGAGACGGACGCGCGTTTCGTCGGCTACTTCGGTGCTGTTGGCGAGGGTCTGCTTTCGCTTGGCACGATCCTGTCCGTGGCTGGCGGTTTCGGTACGGTGGCTCGCTGGGAGGAGATCTACCACGCGTACGGCCAGGGCGGCGTTCAGGCTTTCGTTGAGGGCGGCGGTAACTTGATGGAGCAGGGTATTGGTCTTCCGGCGTCGCTGTCCGCTACGGTTCTGGCCACAATGGCGGTTCTTTTTGCGGCGACGACGATGGACACCGGCATGCGTCTGATGCGTTTCGTTGTCCAGGAGGCGGCCGCGACTGTCAATATCAAGGTGGGCAAGTATGTGGCCACCTTGATCGTGGTCGCGCTCGGTTTGGGTATGACGTTCTCGCAGGGTCTCGACGGCGGGGGCGGGTTGCGAATATGGCCGCTGTTTGGCACGTCGAACCAGTTGCTTGCCTCGCTTACGCTGTCCATTATTACGGTCATGTTGCTACGTAAGCGGCGTAACCCGTGGCCGGCGATCATCCCGCTCAGTATCGTGTTCGTGATGGCGTTCTGGGCGGCGATTGAACAGGCTGTCAGCTTCCTTAATCCGGACAACCCCGATTACCTGCTACTCGCAGTCGATGCCGTGATTATCATCAGTTCGATCTGGGTGGCCATCGAGGCCTTCCTTGCGATGCGGCGCGCCAAGATTGAGCCGCCGGAGGAACCGGACGCGGATGTCACCTACGAGTGGGCTCGCGCCGAATCTGAAAGCTAAGGCCTAGCTCGTGATGGAGTCGCTGAAGAGGCGCGCCCAGAGGATCTGGGCGCGCCTCGTGGCGGCCAATCGCGCATTCGAGGAATATTATGCGCGGCCTTATTCGCAGGCTATTGCCCGTGAAAAGCGGGACGAGGATGATTTTTTCACGCTCGTCGTGCTCGGCGAAGCGCTCGGGGTTCCCGACCCTGCCGCCTACTACAACGCCGAATTGCTCCCCTTTGTTTTTGAAGACTTCCACGCCTGGCATCGCCGCATGGGCATGCCTCGCTCCCCTTTGGACCACATCTCATGCTGCTAACTGATATCGCTGACCACAACGTGGTGTTCGTGGGCGGTAAGGGCGGGGTCGGTAAGACGTCGATCAGTTCCGGGCTTGCCCTTGGGCGCATGCTCCAAGGAGCACGCGTCCTCCTTATCTCTACTGACCCGGCGCATAACCTCGGCCACCTGTGGGGCCGCAAACTGTCCGACGCCGTCACCCAGCTTTTACGCCCGTCGGATGTCACGGGTCAGCTTGCCAGCCTGCACAAACGCCTCGGTGGTGGCGATGTTGGGCTGATCGACGTCGTCGAAATCAACCCCACAGCCATGATCGCTAAACATTTTGATGCGATCCACCGCCAAATGCTGCGCATCTTGCCGGAGAACATGCACGGCCCAGCCAAGCGGCACCTTGATTCGGCGCGTAACGCACCCGGTTCGCACGAGGCGGCCATGCTCGAGCGAGTGGCGGAGAACGTGGAGTTGGGGACGAGGGACTACGACGTCGTCATCTTTGACACCGCCCCCACCGGGCACACCCTGCACCTGCTCACCTTGCCCGAGCAGTTGAGTACGTGGACGGAAGAGTTGCTGAAGTCGCGTTCGCGGGCCGACCATTATTCGGCTGTGCTCGGGTCGATTGTGGGGCGGCGTGCCGACGACGGCGAACGGGCAACCGACCGTGACACTCACCTTCGGCGCACGCTCATCGCCCGGCAGAAGAAGCTCGCCCACCTGCGCGAGACTTTGCAAAGTGGCAATGCGGGGTTTGTGGTGGTCACGCTCGGCGAACCGATGCCGGTGCGTGAGGCGATTGAAACTGTTGATGAGTTGCAGCGCATGAACGTGGCCTTGCGTTCAGTGGTGGTGAATCGACGTTCGCCGCTCGATGCCGGAGAGTTCCTGGCACACCGGCATGCGCTCGAGGCCGAGCAGGTTGCCGTGTTAAAGAAGCATGTGGGTGGCAAGGTCCCGATCCGGGAGGTGCCGCTGCTTGCCGAGCCGCCGCAGGGCGCGCAGGGAGTTGCGCTCATTGCCGGCGCGTTGTGAGTGGGGCTTTTCGCGGAAAGTTGGCGACGGCGTCGTCGCCCTCTCACACCCAGCGGATAATGGTTATCCGTGTATCGCAGCGAAATCTGTTCACCTTTAAGCGCTAAAGGCGATAGCTTTAAGATCTGATTATTGGATAACGCGTAAAGGTGAAAGGCATGGGAACGTTTACTGACGCAGTGTGGGAACCTGACCTTTCGCTACCTGGGCGAGCAAACCAAAAGGGCGGAACGTATCGCTACTACACGCCTGATCTCCTGTCGACGCTTAGTATCAGTATTGATCCAGAGCTGAGCACCTATCTATCTCAAGTGGAGCGCCGCGTGCAGTCACTCGTAGGCGCCGAAGGGATCGCTGAGCTCGAAGATCTTTCCCGCTTCCTTCTCCGCTCTGAAGCGATAGCTTCATCTCAAATCGAAGGAATCGCACCCGCGGCAAGGCAAATCGCATTGGCGGAAATCGGCGAGGGAGAAGATGTTCGAGGTATTTCTGATGCCGCTAAACTCGTCGCACGCAACATGACAGTGGTGCGAGAAGCGTCTCAGCGGCTTGCATTCGCAGACAAAGTACAAACGGCCGACCTCATAGCGCTCCAAGCCGCACTCCTCGGAACCGACGGTTCAGCAACCGGGCTTCGAACTGTTCAAAACGGGATCGGCACCTCCAACTACCACCCCATTGACGCCGAGTATGTTCCACCCGCGCCTCACCTCGTGCCCGAACTGGTCGAGGACCTCCTGTCGTATCTCAACGGAGCAACCCACGGCCCTCTCGTCCAGGCGGCACTCGTACACGCCCAATTCGAGAATATTCACCCGTTCACAGACGGAAATGGGAGAGTTGGCCGTGCGCTCATTCACACCGTCTTAACAAGGCGCGGACTAACTCCCAGCAGGGTTCTTCCGGTGAGCCTCGTGCTGTCAACGTTCAGAACCACATACGTCTCCGCTCTCAACGCCACACACTTCGAAGGAGCAGCAACCGAACCAGAAAATACGGCTGCGCTCAATGATTGGATTCGAGTGTTCGCGAGCGCAGTCGATGAAGCCGTCACACAGGCCGAAAAGTTACGTGAACAGATACGGGAACTACATAAAAAGTGGTTCGCCCAATTGGCGGACTATCGGGAGCAGCAAGGGTTCACGCGAGCCCTCCGTTCGGACTCCGCCGTGGCGCAGATCCTTCCCAGGTTGGCCGGCTCGCCTGTGCTCACAATTAAGACGGCGAGCGACATTCATGGCCTCTCTCCTCAAAAAGCACATGATGCTCTCAGCCAGTTAAACGACGCCGGAATTATGACCACACGCAAGATCTCTCGCGGCACCAACGCCTACATGGCAAATGACGTACTCGACCACATCACCGTGAGCACGCGCGAGGAGGGGTTGGCATGGTTGTCGGATTGAACACGGACGGCTACTGGTTCACTATCGGTTCGGGAGATTTCTTTAATTCGTTCTTTTCCACTGTGGTGGTCAATCTCGAAAGCGGGAGATGGGGTAGCCGGTTTCCAATGATCATGAACGGGCTTTACCGCGGCAAGGTTGAGGCGAACGACGTCGAACCGACACTGGTTGAACTTGCTCAAATTCGGGAGGAGTTTCGCGCGTTGCCGCCGACCAGTGTGGTGTGGGATTTCGAGGACCGGAGCAAACAGCCGCCCTGGGGAGACGACGTCGCTGACAACATCACCGATCTGTCCAACTATTTCGTGACCAGCAACGGCGAGGACCTGTTCGAGGTGATCGAGGAAGGCCTGCAGAAAGCGAAACAGTACGGCTGGCCGATCGAAGTTGAAAGCTTATAAGTGCGGCGATGAGAAACGGGTCAGCCCACGCATTAGCAGAAGAGGCCAAGCACGAGTGAGGGCCCCGCATCTGCTATTGGTGTCGGAGGCCACGGTTAGAATGGACGCACGTGACAAAGGAGGCTAGGCATGAGCGATCGCATCCGTATTGCTGACACGAAACCCTACGACGTGCCGTCTTCGCTGGAGGCTCTCCACGGCCCGGGTTTAGGAGGGGTTCTTCACCTCGGTCACGAGATTATCTGGGCTCCACACTCGCAAACCATTCACCTGGCGACTTTAGACGACGCCACCTTCGCCTACACGGCTATCATCAACGAGGCAACCGCTGCCGACCAAGAGCGCTTGCTAAACAAGGATCTGCTGCTGGAGGTATGGCCCGCATTAACCTTGCCGTGGCGAGTATATGAGCTTTGGGAGGAGCGTTTCCCGGAGCTGCCGAGGAACGAGTTGAGCCATGCTTTCCTCCAGCGCTAACCAACGCCGCCTCATCCGCGAGTCATTGGACGCACTTGAACCCTACGGCTTTGCACTCGCTGGGTCCGGGGCGATCCGTGAGCACGGGATCACCGCCCGGCCTACGGAAGACGTCGATTTGTTCACGGTGATGGAGTTCAAAAGCGATTTCGCTCAGGCGGTTCTCACCCTCGAAGCACATCTTCTTGATCTGGGCTACAACGTTAAGATCTATCGGCAAACGGCTACTTTCTGCCAGCTTGTCGTCACAGATAGCACGAGTGGGCGGTTCAATGTTGACCTCGGCATCGACTGGAGGCAAAACCAGCCTACGCAGTTCAGTGTAGGTCCTGTGCTCAGTCAGGACGACGCCGTCGCCAACAAGATTGCCGCGTTATATTCACGGGGCGAACCGCGAGACTACCTCGATGCCGATGCCATACGCCAATCTGCACTGTATACCGACGCCGAGCTACTAGCCCTAGCGCAAAGTTCCGATCCTGGTTTTGACCTCACCATGTTCACCTACCGGCTACGAGCAGTTGAAACCATCGACTATCGGCGAGTCGAGCCCTATGACATCGACCCCGCAGAATATGAACGTGTGCAGCGCCGCCTCATCAGTTGGGCCATCAGCATTGAAAGCGCCGAGTAAGCCACGTAAGACCTCGCCTTGCCTTCTACGGATCGAAGCGAAGACGAAAGGCTGTGCCACCTCGCTTTTTTCTTCTGCTCCCCCGCGGGCGCAATTGCAAACATTAACTAAACATTCAAAAACCAGAGCAAACATTGAAAATGACCGCTTAAACATTGAAAACTTTTCATAGTTTCAATGTTTCTTTCAATGTTTGAATGCATGTGTGCGAGACGATTGTGGGTGACGGCTGGAAAGTAGCCACTTCCGCGCACGGTGATCATCAGCTAGTTTTGAATGACAAGAGCCGACTAAAGCAATTCGGAGGCGTCCAAGTGGACATCGCAAAGCAGGCAGAGGACTGGTTGAACTCACTAAGCCCGGAAGCACACTCACTGTGGGCTAAATCGGGCACGGAGGATGCTTACCTGCGACTTCCTCAGCATCTCATCGACGCCGCATGTGTAGCGGAATGGCTCTGGGAGCATTGGGTTTCTGATTCGCTCAAACGCTCGCTGGCAAGCACATGGAAACTCAGCGAATCCGATACCAAGACCCTCTACATTTTCTACGCCGGCACGCACGACGTCGGTAAAGCGACCGTGTCTTTCCAACGCTTAGTTGAGCACCGCGAAAACTCTAGTTACCTGTTGCAGCCCATCTACGACGTCGGTCTTTCACTTGACTGGCCAGAAGACGAGGGAGCGAACACCAAATTTCCCCATGGCACAGCCTCGGCGGGGTTCATCAAAAAGTGGTTGAGAGCGCAGGGCGTGTCTATGCCGGTAGCTGCTCGCATGGCCAGCGTCGCCGATGCTCACCACGGCTTCACTACCGATACTTGTGTCTTGGCCCATTTTGAAGAAGTCATAGAGCACCGAAATACGGAATTCGATACCGTCGCAATTGAATTCATCGAGGCCATGGCTCAGATAACAGATATTTTCTCGGTACTACCAAACGTGCCGGAGATAACTTCCGACGCCTGCCAGCTCATGACGGGCTTGCTCATCATGGCCGACTGGATCGCCTCCAACGAGGAGGCATTCCCCTACGATTTCATCGCCCCTCAGCCTGTGAGGGTGAAACAAGGAATGAGCGCGGTGGATCTGCCACCATCGTGGGATCCGGTTGCACCTCTCTCTAACGCGCAGGAGTTTTTTACTCGCACCTTCGACTGGGATGAATCTGCGACGGTGCGGCCCATCCAGCAGGCCGCCGTTGAGATCGCCCGCGCGGCTACTGGCCCCACCCTCATGATCATCGAGGCGCCAACGGGCGAAGGAAAGACGGAGGCGGGGCTCGCAGCTGCCCATGTGCTAGGTGAGAAGTCGGGAGCTCAAGGCGTTTTTGTTGCGGCTCCCACTATGGCAACCGCGAACGGACTTTTTGAACGCATCACGGAATGGGCTCGCCGAAGCTCCAAAAGTGGAAGCGTGGCTTCGATGTACCTTGCCCACTCGAAAAACAGGCTCTATAACCAGTTTCAGCAGCTTCGGCGTCGGCCTTTAGGAAAGCAAACAGCCGGCCAAGGTAGCCACTCGGATCAGGAGGAAAATAAGGGTGATCTGGTGGCCAACCAGTGGCTCTCGGGCTCGCGTCGGGGCATGCTTTCGAATTTCGTAGTGGGCACTGTTGATCAAGTGCTCATGATGGTGCTAAAGGTTCGGTTCTCGATGCTGCGCCACGTCGCGTTAGCTGGAAAAGTTGTCATCATCGACGAAGTGCACGCCTACGACGCCTACATGTCACAGTATCTCTACCGAGCACTCGAGTGGCTCGCGCGGTACGGCGCCAGCGTGATTCTCATGTCGGCAACTTTGCCGCCGCAGCAGCGGTTGGCGCTCGCTTCCGCGTATCGCAAGCAGATTCCCCACGACGTCGATGAGCCGGTTTGCGCCCTCGACTCGAGTTTCTATCCCCTGGTGAGCGTCGTTGACGGCGAGGGAGTTCGTTCAGTGGAGGTGTCTCCGCGCCCTGACGACGCCCAGATTTCTGTTCGTCGTATAGCCGATGACCTCGCCACCCTATCCGAGCTTGTAGGTGATCTCCTCACTGACGGCGGAATTGCGCTGGTAATCTGCAATACCATCAAACGCGCCCAGGAAGCGTACCGCTCGTTGCAGGTGGATTTTGCAGGTGAGATAGAACTGCATCACTCCGCGTTTATCGCCTCCCACCGAAGCGCGAAAGAGGACGCACTCCGTGAAAAACTCGGGCCAACTGCACGGCGCGGTAAGGGCAGGCCACTACGGCAAGTTATCGTAGCCACTCAGGTTGCTGAACAGAGTCTGGATATTGATGCGGACGTGCTGATCACCGATATCGCGCCAGTCGACCTCATCATCCAGCGCGCCGGGCGTCTGCATCGCCATTCGCGCCCGGTCGAGGATCGCCCGGAGAAAGTGCGCACGCCCAAGATGTTTATACGAGGGATAGAGGACGACGGCGAGGTCCCCGCTTTTGACCGCGGTGCGGTACACATTTACGGAAAGAAGCTCCTTTTGGCCACCATGGCTCACCTCCCTGAGGCGATTAATCGGCCTTCAGGGGTGCCACAACTAGTCCGCGAAGTCTATTCGGAAGAACCCGATATTCCCGCGGCGTGGCAGGTTCAATGGGAAGAGGCGTGCGAAAAAGCTGATGCCGAGCGCTCAGCCAAAGAAACACGGGCAAAGACGTTCCGTTTTCCTTCCCCCTCCAACGCTGCTGAGCTGGAGCTTTTGTTCGACAAGATTCACAACGATTCTCCCGATCTTAACGGCGAACAAGGTGGCTCAGCCCAAGTGCGAGACTCAGAATTCACCATCGAAGTGATCGCCATCCAGCCAACAGCCAACGGATACCGCGCATTCGGCTCGGACTCAGAGGTGCTCAACGGCGTTTTACCCACCTACAGCCAGGATCTCGATCTTGCGGGCAATTCTTTGCGCCTCCCTGCTTGGACCACGCGAAGCGATACGGATTTCAACTCCGTTATCGATTCTCTGGAGGCGAATACACCTGGAGAATGGGCATCGTCCGGTTTGCTTAGCGGGCAAGTCGCTTTGAATTTTGATGAATCCGGGATAGCCAATCTCGGCAAGTATCGCGTGGAATACGATCCCGAGATTGGCTTAGCCGTGAGCACTGATGAAACCCGCTAGAGATCGTTTGGCTCACTCACGCTAAATCGCTATGAGCTGAACGCGCTGGTAGAGGACCTAAATGAGCCGAACAAAAAGTGGGGACTCTGGAGAGTATTTTCGGGCGCGTTTTTCTGTCGGTGCCGTTTATTACTCTTTTCATTAAGACCACCACAAGGGAACAACCGAAAGAGGGCCGATGTTTTCTTTACTAGATGAGCCATGGATCAAATGTGTGGACATCGATGGGAAGCAGTTAACCGTCGGAATCAAAAACGTTTTTGACGGCTCTCAGAACATCTACCGGATCCAGGGGGATTCGCCAGCGCAAAACTACGCATTGACCAGGTTGTTGCTCGCGGTTTTTTGGCGTGCCCACCACCCCGAAACCGAGGTGCGGCCGGGAAGCACCTACGAGCACCGGAAATGGTTTGAAGAAACGCGTGAGGACTTGCGCCGTGCTGGACGGGACGAAGCCGTCCTTGAATATCTCAGGCAATTCGAGTCTAGATTCCATCTGCTCGATGTGAAACACCCGTTCATGCAGGTGGCTGATCTACACACGAGCGAAGGCGTGATCAAACCAGTAACACTGATTGTTCCGGAAATTAAAGATGATTATTTCTCGATGCGTGCTGGAAGCGAACGCGATTCGCTCAGCTTCGATGAAGCTGCACGTTGGCTTGTCTATCTCCAAGCTTACGATTATCGAGGCGTCAAAACAGGTGCGGTCGGTGATCCCCGGGTTAAAAAGGGAAAGGGCTATCCTAATCAGCCTGCTTGGACAGGTATGACTGGTGGAACGCTGGTGATCGGAAGAGATCTGTTAGAAACACTCGTGCTGAACACGCCTCAAGAAGCACTCATCAACCCAAATGATAAACCAGTGTGGGAACGCAATCCCGATGGCCCTGGTGAGCGCTCCACCGTTGGAGAACCGAAAGAACCGCAGGGGGCAGCAGATCTTGCTACGTGGCAGTCGCGCCGTGTACGTCTGTACTTCGAAGGAGATAGGGTTACGGGTGTTCTCGTAGCACTCGGTGATCTTACTCCTGACAAAGGCAAGAACGTTTTTGGCGATCCCATGACCCCGTACCGATACTCTCCCGCTCAATCTAAGAAAGGTCAGGATATCTACTATCCACGCCCTTACGATGTGGAACGGACGATATGGCGTGCCTTTGATGCTCTTGTAGTGACAGCAACAGACGGCGGCTTTAGCACTAAGGCCAAAGCGCCCAAGCGTCCGCTCAATCTCAGCAGTCTGGCGACTCTTGCTCGGCAAGTTGAGGGCATCCCAAAAGTTTTGAACGTTGAACTCGTATCGATCGCCTACGGATCAAACCAGTCATCGGTTGCCACAACATATTCTTCCACGATAAGCATGCCAACGATCCTTCTTTTGCAAGAATCACGGCATCTTCGAAATAAGGTACGCGCAGCTGTAACTGCTACTACGCAAGCCGCACTGGCGCTCGAAAAATTTGAGGGAAATCTACTCATTGCTGCGGGCTTGTGTCCTAAGGACGATGACGGACGTCTCAAATCTAAAGAGAATGACCACATTCCCAAAGGCACGCCCACCGACCGCCTGCTGACAGAACTCGAGCCTCACTTTAATCACTGGCTCCGGCAGCTGGCTAGCCTCACCCCAGAGGAAGCAAGCACAGATAGTAACCGTCTCGAAGAACTGGAAGCTAGCTGGCAAAGCACGGTGCGTAGCAAAGTTGAAGACGAGGCGCGCATAGCTTTACGCGGTGCCGGGCCGCGAGCACTCGTCGGCAAACTCGTGAAGGCGTCAAAAGAATCACCGAAGGAACTTGTCTCCGCAGCCGAATATTATCAGCGCTTGCTACTCGATTTGGACGAACACCTTCCTAAAACAGCAAGGAACAAAACTATGAACCATGAAAACACGGAGGAGAGTGCATAATGGAGCAACCACAGCCTGCTGCCACTGCAGGCAACTCCAGAATCGAGGATTCCCCAGTAAAGGGAAGAACGCGCAACCATCTCGCTAGGGCTATCCATGCCACTTGCTCAAGGTTGCAAGAGGCCTATTTCTCGGATCCGAACTCTCAGCGGCATCGCGCTGCTCGGGCCACACTTGCTGAGCTGCGGCGGTATTCAAGCTTGGATCTCCGAGCAAATCCCCTTGCCGTTGGGCAGGTGCTGTTCGTGATGCAAGAAGAGTTCAGTGAAAAACTGGTAGGAAAAGGGGACGCTCCAACACCGTCGGAGAAAGCAGCCTACGTATCACTCACTTTGTTCGCCATCCACATGCAATCGGCGTCCGAGCCTGCTCATGTAAGCGGTATCGGCTTCGCTCGAGCCTGTGGCAGATTGCACGCGAAGATCGCTTCCGGATCAGTGAAGGCTCGAGTTGATGCCATGCTGCTTGCCAGCAATGAGGATGCTCGGCTCGTACATATTCGCTCGCTCGTTTCTCTTCTCCGGTCAAATAATCTGGGTTTCGACTACGCTCGGTTAGCCACCGATCTTCGAGCCTTAGCATCCATTGAAAAGCGCCCCGGCGTCCAATTGCGCTGGGGAAGGGATTTTGCCTGGGGATACGACGAACAATGCAAAACTCAGTCCGACTCTACACGACCAAACCAAGATTAAAAGGAGCAAGATTATGACACTCGTAGTAGACATTCACGCCCTGCACACCATTCCGCCGAGCCTTATTAATCGAGATGATACGGGAGCACCGAAATCAGCAATTTTCGGCGGTGTACCGCGCCAGCGGGTTTCTTCCCAGTCATGGAAACGCGCCATCAGGAAATACTTTGGACAGAAGATAGGTAAAGACAGATTAGGCCTACGCTCCAAAAAGCTCCCAGAGATCATCGGTGCGCGAGTATTGGAAATCGCTCCAGATTTCGGTCTCGATAATGCCGTCGAAGGGGTGAAAAGCCTGTTTGAGGAAACTAAAATCACAATTGTTAAGCCTAAGTCCGGCAAGGATACTAAAAAAGACTCCAAGAACCAATCACCATATCCCACCACTGAGGCCCTCCTGTTTCTCAGCCCCCATCAAATTGAACGCGCGGCACAGGAAATTGTCGCAGCCAGAGGTGAAAAGATCTCGGAGAAAGATGCCGCGGAGATCCTCGACACCAGGCATTCCATCGACATGGCGATGTTTGGGCGCATGCTCGCAAAGCCTGCCGCATTCAGTGTCGATGCTGCTGTTCAGGTGGCTCATGCGATCGGCGTACACGAATCGCAGCCCGAGTTCGATTTCTTCACTGCGGTAGACGACGTCGTTGAAAACGCCGACGAGACCGGTGCTGGAATGATGGGCACGGTACAGATGATGTCTTCCACTCTCTACCGCTTCGCTACTGTCAATGTTGATGGCCTGGCAGCAAACCTTGGAGACGTAGAATTGGCCCTCCCAGCAACAAACATGTTTATCAGGGCATTCATCGAATCGATGCCCACGGGAAAGCAGAATACTTTCGCAAATAACACACTCCCTGAGCTTGTCTACGTGGCGATCCGAGATACGAGATCCGTTTCGCTCGTCAACGCTTTCGAAGATCCAGTCGAAGGCAAGGACGGCACCAGACGGCAGGCAGCGGCTCGTGCACTCGCGCAGGAAGCTCGGGAGATCGAAGAGACCTACGGCATGAAACCGATTGGCTCCTTCGTTCTCGCCACCGGAGGTCTAGACGAAGCATTCGGCGACTTCGCAGAAAAAGTCAATCTCCCGGAACTCGGCGAAAGAGTTCTCGATGTGCTCTCCTCAGCCAAGGAGGAATAAAGAATGGCACATTCCCTTCTTCTCTTGCTGAAAGGCCCGTTGCAGTCTTGGGGCGATGAATCTAGGTACAAGATTAGAGCTACTGGCACTACACCATCTAAATCTGGCGTGATCGGCATATTAGCGTCAGCGTTGGGAAGAGATCGCTGCGAACCCGTAGATGATCTTGTACAGCTCGAGTTTGCAGTTCGGATCGATCAACCTGGATCGCTGTTGCGTGATTACCAAACTGCACAGCCCTGGCAAGACAAGCCGAACGCCAACGCCAACCTGGTCGTTCGTTACTTCCTTTCAGATGCTGCTTTCGTGGCTGCATTAGGTAGTGAAGACCGTGCCTGGATCGAAGACCTTCAGCGAGCTCTTCGAGAACCTGCGTACCCGCTTTTCCTCGGGCGCCGCTCTTGCCCGGCACCGGCAAATCTGGATCTGGGGATCACCGATCAACCGCCTGTTGATGCTCTCCTTAATCACGAAGAATGGTATGCAACAGCCGCTCACAAAAAGGAATCCGCACGGATCGTGGAACTTCCCATCTACCGTGACGGGAGACCGGGAGAACAAGGCGAAGCCCGGCAAGACATCCCAGTTTCTTTCTCCCAAAATCATCGTAAATACGATTGGAGAACGGTTGTCTATGCCGGTTCTCGCACAGTGGAGAACGGGTTGTGCCAAGCATCCGATCCTTTCTTTAACGAGGTGATCTCGTAATGACTACATTTACCCGGCTGCAACTAAACCCCGCACGCCGCCAAGCTCGAAAATATCTCACCAATCCGCAAGCACTGCACGCCGCTGTGATGGCAAGTTTCCCCAGAGATGTCGATCAGAATAATGAGCGAATCCTGTGGCGGCTTGACCAGCGCGGCGAGCAGCACCTCCTCTACGTCGTCGGGCCGGAAAAACCGAGAGCCGCACACATAGTTGAAGAGGCGGGCTGGGAGATCCGACCGCAGGAAACTGCGGATTACGATCGCCTTCTCGAGCGCTTAGCCGAAGGGCAAGTGTGGAACTTCGAGCTTCTAGCAAACCCCACAAAAAGCATTAATCGTGGGCGCGAGCGGCGCGGAAAAGTGGTGGCGCATCTCAGTGTTCCCGAGCAAATCAAATGGCTGCTCGGGAAGGCCGAGTCAATCGGCGTCGACGTTGGTTCTTTGGAGCACCCCACCTTTAACGTGACCGAAAGCAAAACACTAAACTTCAGCAAGGCGATTGGAACCGAAGGCAAGCGCAGGAGAGTACATCTCGTTACTGCGCGCTATGCGGGACGTTTAAAGGTGACGGACGCCGAAAAGCTACGATCTGCTTTGGTCAACGGCGTGGGGCGCGCAAAAGGATACGGTTGCGGCTTGATCACGCTTGCTAGAGGGCAGGAGTAGCTATGGCATCAGGCCCGAGCAGCAAACCGATCGATCGCCTTCTTCTCACAAGAATGGAGAACCGGCTTTCCTTCCTTTACGTTGAACGGGCCGTGATCAACCGAGACGGTAATGCGCTTACTATCCAAGACGAGCGCGGAATCGTCCACGTACCGGCCACCCAGATCGGCGTCGTCCTCATGGGCCCTGGAACCAAGGTGACCTATGCGGCGATGGCGTTGCTGGGTGACGCCGGTACGTCGGTGGTGTGGGTAGGCGAGAAGGGGGTGCGATATTATGCGCACGGGCGCCCCGCCGCGAAAACCGCGAAGTTTGCTGAAGCCCACGCAAAAATCTGGTCGAATCAGCGTTCGAGATTGCGGTGTGCTCGGCGGATGTACGCAAAACGCTTTCCCGGCGAGAACATCAAAACCTTCACGATGGCTCAGCTTCGCGGCCGAGAAGGCGCTCGGATGAAGACGATCTATGCGGTAGAAGCGCAGCGCACGGGAGTTCCCTGGACGAAGCGTTCCTACGATCCCAATGATTTCGATTCGGGAGACCCCATCAACCGCGCACTGACGGAAGCATCCGCTGCTTTGTACGGCATCGCGCATGCCGTGATTGTAGGGCTCGGTTGTATTCCCTCGTTGGGAATCATTCACTCGGGCACGGATCGCTCTTTCGTTTTCGACATTGCCGATCTTTACAAGGCAGAGATCGCTATACCGGCTGCGGTTGAAGCGGTGGCTGCGTCTGCAGAAGGCGACGATCTGAATGTACGACGCCGGGTACGAGACAAGGTTGTTAGTGCTCGGCTGATGCAGCGAATGACTCGGGATTTGCAGGAACTCATGGAGCTGCCAGAAGAAGATTCGTATGCGGACGTAGATCTGTTTTTGTGGAGCGAACTCGAACCTGTTCCCGCTGGAACGAATTGGGATTTCGGGGCGCTGCAATGATTGTCCTTCAGCTCACTGCAGTTCCCGCCGGTCTTCGTGGCGATCTTACGAAGTGGCTGATGGAGATTGCACCCGGCGTCTTTGTCGGAAATCCGAGTGCTCGTATCCGGGAACTGGTGTGGGAAAGAACTGTGGAACTGTGCAAAGACGGACGAGCGATTATGGTCTGTTCCGCCGATACCGAGCAGGGGATGACGTTCCGGACCCACCGTCATGCGTGGGTTCCTACAGATTTTGACGGTTTAACTCTGATGATGCGCCCGGATAATTCGTCTAAGTCCAAAGCAACAGAAAGACGCACCGGGTGGTCTACCGCTCGGCATGCTCGGAAGAAGCGGAGGTAAACGGGAAAATGTTCCTATGTGCAAAGCGAGTTTAAGACACGACGACGGCCTCCCGACCGTTTTCTGTGCGCCGTCGACTAAGGCTGGCGATGGACGACTAAGCTAAGAAGTCGTATGTAAACTGGCTCAATCATTCGAATCTCTGCTGGTCAGCAAGAGTGCTCCCCGCGCTGGCGGGGATGAGCCCCGTGGAAGTGACGTGCCCAATCGTGGTGACCAGTGCTCCCCGCGCTGGCGGGGATGAGCCCCGTGGAAGTGACGTGCCCAATCGTGGTGACCAGTGCTCCCCGCGCTGGCGGGGATGAGCCCGAGACAAGGCGTTAGCCCGGCTACGAGAGCCAGTGCTCCCCGCGCTGGCGGGGATGAGCCCGTTCATGCCGTTAGGCTATACCATCTGGCATAGTGCTCCCCGCGCTGGCGGGGATGAGCCCATGTGATAGAGAGAGGCTAACGTGGGAGGTAAGTGCTCCCCGCGCTGGCGGGGATGAGCCCAGCGGGTAGGCCAGCGTCATCGGATCGCGGGCGTGCTCCCCGCGCTGGCGGGGATGAGCCCGTGTTTCGGCTGCCGATGCCGCAGTCTCTCATGTGCTCCCCGCGCTGGCGGGGATGAGCCCGTCTGGCCGACATCGCCCTCACTGAGAATCTGGTGCTCCCCGCGCTGGCGGGGATGAGCCCAGTTTCTCGTTCGACTGCTCAAGCTGGTCACGGTGCTCCCCGCGCTGGCGGGGATGAGCCGACAGGCTGAAGCCTCTGGTGATCTGGAAGATAGTGCTCCCCGCGCTGGCGGGGATGAGCCCAGTTTGGACAAAGATTCCAACGCACCCGTTTCGTGCTCCCCGCGCTGGCGGGGATGAGCCCGCCTCCCGCAATGACTCTGAGACCGGGGAAAAGTGCTCCCCGCGCTGGCGGGGATGAGCCCTGTACTGATTTCGTGTTTTGGCGGGTTAACCGGTGCTCCCCGCGCTGGCGGGGATGAGCCCATCGTGATAGCCACATCAGACACGGGCAGGCCGTGCTCCCCGCGCTGGCGGGGATGAGCCCCGGTGCGTGCAGCGGAAAATTTTCGCTGACGAGTGCTCCCCGCGCTGGCGGGGATGAGCCCCAATGTCGCTAGGCTACTTTACGAAAATCGCTGTGCTCCCCGCGCTGGCGGGGATGAGCCCGTCACCGTCTTCGGCACGTGAATAGAAGCCCAGTGCTCCCCGCGCTGGCGGGGATGAGCCCAGTTCTGATACTTGTTCAACGTCAGCCGCCCCGTGCTCCCCGCGCTGGCGGGGATGAGCCCTCGTGCGGCATGAAATCATCGCCCAGATTATGGTGCTCCCCGCGCTGGCGGGGATGAGCCCGGTGGTTCGTTGTCGAAAGCGGACTGCTGGTAGGTGCTCCCCGCGCTGGCGGGGATGAGCCCCGTCTGGCCGTCGAGGCAAGCGGAAAACGTATGTGCTCCCCGCGCTGGCGGGGATGAGCCCGGTCGGACTCGTAGGCTGTCCGGAACGAGGCAGTGCTCCCCGCGCTGGCGGGGATGAGCCCAATTACAGTACGCTAACGGCGTCGCAGTCATGGTGCTCCCCGCGCTGGCGGGGATGAGCCCTTGCCGGCCCAATCCAAGCCGCTCTGCCTTTAGTGCTCCCCTCGCTGGCGGGGATGAGCCCTGAGCACAGAACTATACCCAAGTGAACTATATGTGCTCCCCGCGCTGGCGGGGATGAGCCCCGGCGCACCCTCTACGGCGAGAAAGACAAGCCGTGCTCCCCTCGCTGGCGGGGATGAGCCCTCCACGAAAAAGCACAGGTGACCAAGCTATGAGTGCTCCCCGCGCTGGCGGGGATGAGCCCATCGTGGCATGGACGATAAGAAACCGGTCCGCGTGCTCCCCGCGCTGGCGGGGATGAGCCCATCGTGGCATGGACGATAAGAAACCGGTCCGCGTGCTCCCCGCGCTGGCGGGGATGAGCCTTCCTTTTCAGAAAGTGGAATCGCCTGCGTCAGGTGCTCCCCGCGCTGGCGGGGATGAGCCTGAGTATGCGGCCGCGTATTGTCAGTCGCTATTGTGCTCCCCGCGCTGGCGGGGATGAGCCCACGCGCTTAGCGTTTTCTGCCAGCTCATCTTCAGTGCTCCCCGCGCTGGCGGGGATGAGCCCGTGACTGCGGTGACGTGCTCGTGGTCGTCTTCGTGCTCCCCGCGCTGGCGGGGATGAGCCGGGGTTTGGGCGGGAGCCCATGCACGCCCCGCAGTGCTCCCCGCGCTGGCGGGGATGAGCCCTGGCGTACGCCCGGCGCGTTGTCATGCGTAACGTGCTCCCCGCGCTGGCGGGGATGAGCCCCCGCGTTAGAAGCGATGAAGACCGCGATAGAGGTGCTCCCCGCGCTGGCGGGATAAGCCTGTGGTACTCTTGTCAGTGATGAGCTTCCACTCTGGGTCGCCTGCAATAATGGATCGACAAAACCCGGACTAAGAAGCTCATCTACTACTTCACGACAATTTCAACTAAGTGCTCCCCGCGCTGGCGGGGACAATCCCCCGGCGCCCTCGCTACGCGCGATACCGCTTATACGCCCTGAGCAGCCTGAGCGAGGCCTCCGGCTCGGCCACCGTCACGCGCACGCCCTCATCCACAAACGTGCGCACCACAATCTTCTCCTCGGCGCAGAAGCGCGCGAAACGCGCCGAGTCCTCCCCCAGGTCAAACCACACGTAGTTCGCCTGTGGCTCCGGCCCGTCCCAGCCAAGCGCGCGCAGCGCCCCCACAAGCTTCCCCCGCTCGGCCACCACGGCCGCCACCCGCTTATCCACCTCCGGACGCGACTGCAACGCCGCCACAGCCGCCGCCTGCGCCAACACGTTGACCCCAAACGGCGTCGCAACCTTATCCAAACCGGCAACCACGCCGGCGTCGGCGATCGCGTACCCCACGCGAATCCCCGCCAAACCGTACGCCTTCGAAAACGTCCGCAACACGACGACGTTCCCAAACTCGCGAGCCAACTCCACGCCCCGCACGGGGTCGTCCATCTCAACGAAATCCACGTACGCCTCATCAAGCAATACCGGAACCTCGGCCGGCACGGCATGCAAAAACTGGTGCAGCTCGCTGTGAGTCAAGGCGGCGCTCGTCGGATTATTCGGCGTACAAATCAACACCGCGCGCGTGTCCGCACCGATGGCGTCCACCATCGCAGGAAGATCGGGCTTCCCGCCCTTCAACGGCACCCCCACGGGCGTGGCGCCAGCCACCTGAATCGCAATCGGATACGCCTCAAACGACCGCCACGGCATCACCACCTGCGAACCCGCAGTACACACGGCCGTCAAAAACTTCTCAATCAGCGCCGTCGACCCGTTGCCCACCGCAACATTCGCCGGCGACACCCGATGGTACGCCGCAATCGCATCACGCAACACCGCATTACCCATGTCCGGATACCGGTTCAAATCCCCCAGCCGCCCGTTGATCACCGCCGCCACACCCGGCAGCGTCGGGAACGGCATCTCATTAGACGCCACCTTGATCACATCCGGATCATCCGGATTCTTTCCAGCGACGTAAGCGGGCAGGTCAGCGATATCAGGTCGGAAGTACATACCCCTATCATGCACCGATTTCGCGCCCGGCGCATCGCCCCGCCACCCCTTGACCAAGCCCGTAAAGTAGCCCATATGAGGTTCTTAATCACTGCAGCAGTCAACGCCGTAGCACTGTGGGTGGCCACAATCCTGCTCTCCGGCGTACGACTCGACGGCGCCGTCCCCGCCGACTCCTTCCTGTCCGGCGTCGACCCCAGCGGCCAGCGCGCAATCTACTTCCTACTCGCAGGCGGTGTGCTCGGCGTCGTCAACATGCTGGTCCGCCCCATCGTCAAAGTACTATCGCTGCCGTTCTACGTGCTCACGCTCGGACTTTTCTTTATCATCGTCAACGCGCTCATGATCTCGCTGACTGCCTGGGTCACCGGCATGTTCGACCTCAGCCTTACCATCGACGGCTTCTGGTGGGCCGTGGGCGCCGGCATCGTCGTCGGCGTCGTCAACTGGTTCCTCAGCGCACTCCTGCCCGACCGCAGCTAACACCATGCCACGCACCTTCCGCAAAACCGCGAGCGCCCGCGCCATCGCCCACGAAGTAGCCGGTTTACAGGAGCTTGGAGGGGCGACGACGGCGGGCGGCGTTCCCGTCGCCCAGCTCGCCGGTTACACAGGCACGACGCTCGAAACCATCGCGATCACCGCGGTCGGGCCGAGCCGTGAGGCTGCGCGTGAGTTCGGCGCGCGGCTGGCACGCACCCACGCATTCTCCAATGGTCCGCGCGTGTTCGGCCAAGCGCCGGCCACGTTCCCGCCCGAGTTCGACGGGGTCGGCCACATGGGCGACGCGCTACTCCCGATGGTGCAGGCCGATTCGACGACGCCGGAGCGTCCCGCCCAGCAGGCCGCCCGGCGGTTCGGCGAGTTCTACGCCGCAGACCGCCTCCTGCCCTACGTGAAGGCGGCCGTCGACAACGGCTCGATGCCGAACGGGCAGGTCATCGAGCGGCTGGCAAAAAGGCTGCGCGACGGCGTCTTCGATTCACCCCAACCACACCTGGTGGCCACGGAGGCGGCGCTGCTGCATGGCGACCTGTGGTCGGGCAACGTGCTATGGGCGCGCGAGGGCGCCGTGCTCATCGACCCGGCCTGCCACGGCGGACACGCAGAATCCGACCTCGCCCAACTGCGCGTGTTCGGCACGCCGTTCGTAGAGGACATCTACGCCGGCTACCACGAGGTCTCACCGCTGGCCGACGGCTGGCGCGACCGCATCGGCCTGCACCAGCTACACATACTCATCGTTCACGCCGCCCTGTTCGGCGGATCGTACGGGCGGCAAACAATCCGGGTGGCCAGCCCATACCTTTAGCCCGCCTGCCTATAATCAGACCATGACGAAGTTTTTAAGCCCGCTCGATAGCCGCTACCGCGCCGAAACCGAGGCGCTCGCCGACTACCTGTCCGAACCCGCGCTCAACCGCGCGCGCCTGCACGTGGAGGTCGAGTGGCTGATCTTCCTGTCGGTCAACAAGATTCTGCCGGGCGCGCCCGTGATCGGTGAGTCCGAGATCGCCTACCTGCGCGCGCTCGTGGAGGATTTCGACGACGTCGCTATCGCCCGGCTCGCCGAGTTCGAGGCTGAAACACGCCACGACGTCAAGGCCGTCGAATACTATCTGAAAGAAAAGATGCACGCCGGGCCCGCCCCGCTTCCGCAGATGGACGAGATCGTGCACATCTTCGCCACGTCCGAAGACATCAACAACCTCGCCCACGCACTCAACATCAAGCACGCGGTCGAATCGGTGTGGCTGCCGCAGGCCCGCGCGTTCGTCGCCGAACTAGGCGAGCGCGCCCGCGACTACGCCGAGGTTCCCATGCTCGCACGCACCCACGGCCAAGCCGCCTCACCCACCACGCTTGGTAAAGAATTCGCAGTGTTCGCGTGGCGGCTCACCCGCCAGTTAGAGCGGATCGACGACGCCGTCTACCTCGGCAAATTCAACGGCGCCACCGGAACCTACGGCGCACATGCCGTGTCTGTGCCGGATGCCGACTGGCCGGCGCTCGCCAAACAGTTCGTGGAGGGCTTGGGGCTCACGTTTAACCCGCTGACCACGCAGATCGAATCGCACGATTGGATGGCGGAACTGTTCGCGGACGTGGCGCGCTTCGGGCGGATCGCCCACAACCTGGCCACCGACTTTTGGACGTACATTTCGCTGGGCTACCTCAAGCAGAACCTCGCGGCGCAGGGCTCCACGGGCTCGTCGACGATGCCGCACAAGGTCAACCCAATCCGCTTCGAAAACGCAGAGGCAAACCTGGAGATGTCGTGCGCGTTGTTCGACACGCTGAGCGCCACGCTCGTCACCTCGCGCCTACAACGCGACCTCACGGATTCC
Organism: Trueperella bialowiezensis; assembly: GCF_900637955.1. Classification (NCBI taxonomy): domain Bacteria; kingdom Bacillati; phylum Actinomycetota; class Actinomycetes; order Actinomycetales; family Actinomycetaceae; genus Trueperella; species Trueperella bialowiezensis. The sequence goes on along the minus strand of NZ_LR134476.1, from coordinate 1,267,942 downwards.
TCCACGCTGCGCAACGTGGGCGTGGCTTTCGGGCACTCGCTGCTGGCGGTCAAGAATCTGCGCCGCGGCCTGGCGGGAGTGGACGCGAACCCGCAGCGCCTCGACGAGGACCTCGACCGCGCGTGGGAGGTGCTCGCCGAGCCGATCCAGCAAGTCATGCGCACCGCCCGAATCGCCGGAGTCGAGGGGATGGAAGACCCCTACGAACGCCTCAAAGAACTCACCCGCGGCCACGCCGTCGACGAACACACCATGCGCGACTTCATCGCCTCGCTCGGCCTACCGGCTGATCTCGCGGAGAGATTGGCCAATCTCAGCCCCGCAACTTACACTGGGGTGGCCGCACAACTCGCCAAAAGTTAGGACCTGAATGTCAACCCTCGATGGGATCGCCGGCTGGGCAGTAGAACTGATGGAAGCCCTCGGTGGCGTCGGCGTGGCGCTGCTGATCGCGATCGAAAACCTCTTCCCGCCGATTCCCTCCGAAATTATTCTGCCGCTCGCCGGATTCACGGCGTCGCTGGGCACAAAATTCTCGCTCGTTGAGGCCATCATCTGGGCGACTATCGGCTCGGTGGTCGGCGCGTGGGCGCTGTACGGCGTGGCACGCGTGTTTGGCCGCGAGCGCACGCGCGCCGTGTTCGAGTGGCTGCCGTTGGTGAAGATCGACGACGTCGACAGAACCGAAGAATGGTTCCACAAGCACGATCAAAGCACCGTGTTCTTCGGGCGAATGCTGCCGATCTTCCGCTCGCTGATTTCCTTGCCAGCTGGCGTCATTAAGATGAACTTCCTCAAGTTCACGCTGCTGACCGCCGCCGGCTCGGCCATCTGGAACATTGTGCTCGTGGGAGCCGGATATCTGCTCGGCGAAAACTGGCACCTCGTGGAGCAGTACGTGGGCGTGCTGTCGAAGATCGTGCTCGCGGTCATCTTGATCGCGCTCGCCTGGTGGATTATTCGGCGGCTACGCCAAAACAAGTAACCGCCGGGCGCGGGCTACACGCTGGCCGCCACTCGGCGGGCACGCCGAAAGAATCAGGTGCGTCGGCTTAACCGAGGGCCCGTGACGTCTAGCCGGTACGTGGTGGCCTCTAGCCGGTGCGTGGTCATTTCTAGCCGAGGTCGCTGAGGTCGAGGCCGGACGTGCGCGGGGCGGAATCAAACCTGTCAATCCGCTCGAGCAACACGCCTTCGCGTAGCGCCCACGGGCAAATCTCCAAGCGCTTGATCTTGAACATCTTCATCGCCTTGTACGCCACTTCGGCTCCGGCCACGATCTGATAGGTGCGCTCCGGAGTAATGCCCGGCAGTTCCATACGGGAAGCCGCAGGAAGCCGCGCAATACGCTCCACCCAATCCCCCAAGTCGGAGCGGCTCATACGGCGTCGTTCCTCCGGGCCTACCACCGAAATCCGGTTACCAGCCAAACGTGCCAGCGAGCGGAAGGTTTTCGACGTCGCCACCACATGATCCGGCGACGGCAACTCCTTGAGCTGCTGCGCAAGCGGCTCAAGCTGGGACTCGATCTCCCGGCGCAACAACACGAGCTCAGAAGCACGCGGCGGATCGTGCTTCAAAAAATCCTTCGTCAGCCGGCCAGCACCCAACGGTACGGACGCCACGAACTCAGGCTCCTCGTCAATCCCAAGCGAGACCTCAAACGAGCCACCGCCGATGTCAAGCACCATGATCCGCCCGGCAGCCCAGCCATGCCAGCGCCGCGCCGCGAAATACGTGAGCTCCGATTCTTCCGCGCCAGACAGCACGCCGAACTTCGTGCCCGCAATCTTCTCCAGCCGTTCCATCACCTGCGGGCCGTTCGTCGCCTCCCTTACGGCGGACGTGACGATGCCGATCAGCTCGTCCACATTATTCTTCCGCGAAAACGCCACGGCCTTGCGGGTCGCCCGCTCAAGGGCCTGCACGCCCTCGGGGTTAATCGAACCGTCATCTTCCAAATACTGCATGAGCCGCACAATCGACCGCTCGTCGGCGAACGGATCGGGGCGCGCCCGCGAATAAGCATCAACAACCACAAGGTGAACCGTATTCGAGCCAATGTCTAAAACTCCGAGACGCATGCCACAAGGCTAGTAGGTTTTCCTGGTCGGCGGAGGCATTTTCGCGATCTTGTGCCGGTAGGGTGGTCATATGGTTACCTTCATGCTCGCCGTATCCGCACCCCAGGCCGAAGCACTGTTGCAGGGGTACGACGTCGTCTCCGGATACGCGGTGGACGCCGCGGCTGGTTCGCGCGTCACCGAAGTCTCCGACCTGCTCGACCTGCTCTGCCTGCGCTTTCCCGACACGCCCTTCGCCGATGACGAGCCGCTCGACATCGTCCACCTGCCCTCCGATCCGTTCACGATGGACCGGCACGCGGTGGGCCCGTTACATCCAGACGCGATACGCGGCGGGGTGATCGACTACGGGTTTGACGGGTCTGGCGTGGCACGCGGCGGCGGAGTGGAAACCGACCTGCTCTACCTGGAGCCTTGCCGGGTGACCAGCGGCGCCACCCTGTGGCGGTTCTATCCCGGAAACCCGCAGCCGGAACATCGGGGCACCTACCACGGGATCGCCTACGGTTGGGAAAACATGGAGACCGGCACGTTCACGGCCGCGGTGCCCACGCCCTTCCTCGGGCCGGTCATCAAACGGGATTGGGGTGCGGTGCCCTGCGACGTCGAAGTTGAGGGTGGCAAACCGGTGGCAGTCACGATGGTCTCGCCTGCCGAACCAGATCAGGAAGACGGCTTCCAGCTCATCGAATCGGGCATGTGGGCAAAGCGGATCGCGGTGGACGACTCGGCGCACATTTACACCGAGTTCGTGACCGGCCGCGTGTCGGGCATGCCGGTGCGCGTAGTGCGTACCGTGAACTCGAACGGGCGTCTGCTTTTGCAGGTGGCCTCGGCACTCACGGACGCCCTGTATCTGACCCGGGCGCAGTTCCAGCGTTGGTCAAGCGGCACGTTTACGGCGCTCATCGCACCGGACAAGGTGACAGATCAGCGCCGGATCGAGGCCAAGCCTACGGATTGGGATGTGGCCGACCGCCCCGCGATTGCTGCGCGCCGGGAATCTCCGGTGAATTTTTCGGACGCGAACGAGCTGCTTCGTGAAACGTTCACGCTGGTCTCGGACACGGCCCCGCCTGACTGGCGAGAAGTCACGCTGCGCATCCAACTGGTCGGCACCTCGGCGCTATACGAGGGGTACGCGAAGCTTGACGGCGACAGGTTCGCAGCGATGCGCGTGCTGCCGACCGCGGTCATCCACTACATGCGCCGCCTCAAGCAGGATCGCGTGCTCGCCGGCGAAGAGCCGTTCCTCGTGGCCGTCATCCGCCTGGGCAAAGACGGGCAGGGCACGCTCAACGTGAACGGCTCGCAAGAGCCGGTGTGGGCAGACCACGTCGATCCCGCCGAATGGAGCAACGAGATGGCGGCATTCCCGCGCGAGGCGCCGGACTGGATGGAAGAACGCCTCGCGAGCGCCCCGCCGGCAACGCACACGGGCCCGACCCCCTACCCCGCCGACCTCACGGCCAACATCCACTGGATCAAAGAGATAACCGGCGAGGACGAAGACGCGTAGCGGATGAACCGGAGGAACCCAGCTGTGGAGAGAGAAAAATGTGTCGGTGGCAATTGGTAGTGTCAAGGCATGGAGAAGATGGAAAGAACACGTCCGATAGCTGTTGACCTCTTCGCTGGTGCGGGAGGTCTGTCCCTTGGCCTTGAGCAGGCTGGCTACGACGTGCTTGCCGCGGTGGAATACGATCCAATTCACGCCGCGGTTCACGATTACAACTTCTCCTATGGGGCGACATTCGCCGTCAACGTTCAGAACATAACTGGTGATGAGATTCGGCGCGCATCGGCTATTGCAGATCAAGAGATTCATGTTGTAGCCGGTGGCCCACCCTGCCAAGGAATCTCGATGATTGGTAAACGCGCGATTGATGATCCGCGAAATGAGCTTCTCAAGGAGTACGTGCGCCTGGTGCTCGAGCTAAGGCCGCGCTACTTCGTGATGGAGAATGTGGCCGGTTTGTTGGTCGGCACTCACAGGCAACTGATTGGTGAGCTCATCGAATTACTGGAAGATGACGGCACCTACCACGTGGTCAAACCACTAAAGGTCTTACAGGCTGCGGCGTACGGCGTACCGCAATCACGCAAACGAGTGTTCATGATTGGGCACCGTAATGATGTGGCAGCTCCTCGTTATCCGGAGGAGAGCTTCACGCCGCGCACGATTCGTGGATCTATTCCCGCGAAAGCAGAGCTGCCGTTGGGCCCTTCTGTTGCAGATGCGATTGGCGACTTGCCAGATGTTGACCAATATGAGGAACTTCTCGTTTCAGACACACTACTGCGCGCTCCATATGGGTCAGCCTCGCCGTACTCAGCTATTCTTCGCGGGATAACAGTGGATGCACACGACTTCTCGCATAGAAGGCCTGCAGTTGATGGAATATTGACTTCCTCTATGCGCACTATCCATACTCAACGGTCAATTGATAGGTTTATGAAGACTGAACCTGGTACTACCGAGAAAGTCAGTAGGTTCTTGCGGCTCCACCCCGACGGCGTGTGCAACACACTGCGGGCCGGAACCGCCTCAGATCGCGGCGCGTTTACCGCGCCACGGCCGATTCACCCGGCTCGCCCCCGCGTGATCACGGTTAGGGAAGCTGCCAGACTTCACAGTTACCCGGATTGGTTTCGGTTCCACGAAACGAAATGGAACGGATTCCGGCAGATCGGTAACTCTGTGCCACCCATTTTGGGCAGGGCGGTAGCTTCCGAATTGTTAAAGGCTGATGGGATCGTTCCCATCGAAGGAATTCATGTTGAGCTTGGCAATGCTGCACTGTTGTCGATGACAGCAGGCGAAGCTCATGAGTATTACGGGCTCACAGAGCGAGCTATCCCACAGCGCAATCGAAAGGTAGGGTAAATATACTGTCCATGCACAATGCTATTCCGGACAAAAGAGAGAATCGCTACCAGCAACTCGCCGGCTGGGTGTTTTCCCGCCATTACAAGCCAGGCGACACCTCAGTGCGCTGGAAACGTGAAGAACTACGCAGTGCAGCGAAAGAACTCGGAATACCGCTGCCAAAGAATCTTGGAGACGTTCTCTATGCGATTCGTTACAGGATGCCACTTCCTTCTGTCATGTTAGAGACTGCACCAGCCGGTTTTGAATGGATAGTGCGTTCTGTTGGCCGCTCTGCGTACAGTTTTGATTTAATCCCAGCCCAAGTACGCATCGCGCCGAACCCGGCGCTTGCTGTGACGAAGATTCCCGATGCAACTCCGGAAATCATCGCGGCATCGGCACTTGGTGACGAACAAGCCCTCCTAGCTCTCGTGCGATATAACCGACTCATCGATATTTTCCTTGGAGTAACCGCCTACTCGTTACAGAATCATCTACGGACAACCGCCATAGGCATTGGACAAGTTGAAGTTGACGAAGTCTATCTCGCGGTTGACCGGTTCGGCCGACAGTTCGTTCTGCCAGTGCAGGCCAAGGGCGGCGCAGATGAGATAGGTATTACACAGACCGAACAGGATATTGCTGTGTGCGAGGAAAAGTGGCCTGATAAAATCTGCCGCCCCATCGCAGTTCAATTCGCAGACAGCGGCCGCATCGCGCTGTTTGAGCTGGCAATTCAAAACAACCAAGTCAGGGTCAGACGCGAATCTCATTACCAACTTGTCCCGGCATCAGTTATCACCAGAGATGACCTTGCCGAATATTCTCACAGTGCGATGGTAGAAGGATGATTCTTAGTCGCTGGTATTTCCGCGGTGGTCTGCTATGTCCCGGGTTTCCTTCCGAGGGTTAGGGCTGGAAGGACGGGGTTATACCCAAGTAATTTGATCAGGAGACGAAGGATCGGGTGGTGCTACATGAAGAAAAAGACGTGCTGGCTGAAAATGCCAGGCTACGGGCAGAAAATGCCGAGTTACGGGATATCAACGAGCTGCTACGTGTCACGTCGGCTGGTAGTGTAGGAGACGCGTTGGACAACGCGTTAGCAGAGGAAGAAGAATACAGGCAGTCACACACTACCAACCAAGAACAGGAAACCAAGGTAAACACCTAGGAAGAAAACCCGGGGCATTTCACCGAGGAGGTAAATCGTGGCTGAACCTGTACTTAGCGCTTCTTCCCTTTCGAAGAGATACAGCAAGAACGCCGACTTTGCCTTGCAAGATTTTTCGGCGGACTTTTTCGAAGGTGAACTAGTCGCTGTGATAGGCCCCAATGGAGCTGGCAAATCGACGCTATTCGACATCCTAGGCAGCCTCATCAGACCCACGTCAGGCGAGCTGACCACTCACGTTGACCGCTCCCACATTGGCTGGTGTCCGCAGCGTGAGGTGATCGATTGGTCGTTGACCGTCCGGCAAAACATTACGATGGGTGTGGAACTGAGAACTGCGAGTTTCCGTGCGTCTCATCAGGTTGAACACATTGCTTCACTACTTGGTTTGTTGCCGTACTTAAACCGGACGGCAGAAACCCTTTCTGGCGGGGAGCTGCGTAGAACGCAGATCGCACGCGCAATTATCGGCGATCCACAACTCATGATCCTCGACGAGCCCACAACTGGGCTAGATCCCTCAGCGATCAATACGGTGTTTGACTACCTTCGTACGCGAGTCGACGCGGGTGCAACCGCGTTAGTCAGCACGCATGAGACCTCGAAGTTCGCGCGGTACTGCACAAGGGTCATCGCCATCAATCAGGGAATCACCATTCGCGACATGGACGCTGCCGAGTTCATGAGCTACGCACCTCAAAGCAACGACCTGTGGGATGCTTTCCAAGCCTGTGTCAACGAAGAGGTATAACCCATGAAAAGAATGGTTATCTTAACGAAATACCACGTTGCCTCACTGTGGAATTGGCGCAGTGTCTATCTCGGCAGACTCGTGGAGCCAGTCGCATATTTCGTTTTCTTAGTCGCCGGTATTTCCGCGATGGTCTCCGATAGTTTCGGCACCGACTATGTACGCTACGCGCTCACCGGAATATTCTGCCTTCTGGCGTTCAGGGTATTCACCTTTACCGTGTCTGACGTGTCAAACGACCGGAAATGGGGAGTTTACGCGATCTTCACGATGCAAGGCGGCAGCCCTCGAGCTTATCTTCTGACAATACTTGCGGTTGACACACTCGTCTTCCTAGTACAATCTGCCATTCTGTTACTCGCCTACGTTGGAGTATCAGGCTGGAGCATCACAGCGCCCACCCTCACAGCGATCATTCACAATATTCTTGTTGCCGTGTTGGTGGTCTGGGGGTGGGCTGGGCTCGGAGCCGCCATCGGCGCGCTCGTCGATAGCTACTCGACACGCGACATGATTTCAACACTGACCTCGTTGCCCATCGTCCTATCTGCCCCTCTGTTCTACACGTTGGATTCAGTTCCCACATACCTGTACGCCATCGCCAAGGTAAACCCACTGACCTATCACGTTGAGTGGATACGAGAGCCAAGCATTGAAAACATGTGCTTCGCGGCTCTCTGGGCTGTCATCTGCTACGCGGTTGGCGCCTTCGCATTACAGCGCTCAGATCGGGTTAGTTCGGAGAGATAGCGGCGACGGCCGGAAACTTTTCCCGCCCTGGCGGGTGATCTTGGCATATACGAAGATCTCCCGCTATAGCGTGAAAAGTTTCCGCACGCGGGGGAATAAAAGCCGCTCCCCGGCCGTTCCGCCTGCATGATCAAAATCTACGTAGACGGAATGACGTGCAACAACTGCGTATCGCACGTAACAGAAGAACTCACCGCCATCTCAGGCATTGACGAAGTTATCGTCACGCTTGACGCGGATGGCACATCCACGGTTGAGGTCGTCGGCGAAGCAACAGACGACCAGCTGCGCGAAGCAATCGACGAAGCGGGCTACGACCTCGTACGCATCGAACGGTAATGCCCACCGACATTGACCTTGCCGTTTCGGGTATGACGTGCGCCGCGTGCGTGGCGCGCGTGGAAAAGAAACTCAACAAGGTTCCGGGCGTCGAAGCGGTGGTCAATCTGGCCACCGAGCGCGCCCACGTGGTCGTCAGCGACGATTCGATCACCCCCGATCAACTCATCGACGTGGTTACCAAGGCCGGCTACGGCGCCACCGTCGTTGAGAACCCGGCACAGGCCGACGACGCCGCACAAACAGCCGCAGAAGAACGCACAACAGATCTGTGGCGGCGCTTCGTTATATCAGCCGCGCTCTCGGTGCCGGTCGTCGGCATCTCGATGATCCCCGCCCTGCAATTTCCAGGCTGGCAGTGGCTGGTCGCCGCGCTGAGCCTGCCGATTGCTTTCTGGTGCGGCTGGCCCTTCCACAAGGGAGCTCGCGCAGGCACGATGGACACCCTCGTCTCCCTCGGAGTGCTCGCCTCGATGGGCTGGTCGCTGTGGGCGCTCCTGTTCGGCGGCGCCGGGCACATCGGCTACACGATGCACATGAGCGGCATCCACGGCCTAACGGGCAAGCCGCACCTGTACTTCGAGTCCGCCGCCATGATCGTCACCTTCCTTCTGCTCGGCCGATACTTGGAGGCGAAATCGCGCAGATCGGCCGGCGACGCGCTTCGCGCCCTCCTCGAACTCGGCGCAGACCAGGCTTTCCTCGTCTCCCGAGGCGGCGCTGAGATCGGCCGCATGATCCCCGCGTCCGAGCTCCAGGTTGGGGACATCTTCCGGGTCCGCCCCGGGGAAACGGTGGCTGCCGACGGCGTCGTCGTCGCCGGGCATTCGGCCATCAATGCCTCGCTGGTGACCGGGGAGTCCGTGCCCATCGACGTCACCGTAGGCTCGCCGGTCACCGGCGCGACGATCAACGAGCAGGGCTCGCTCGACGTGCGGGCAACCCGGGTGGGCGAAGAAACAACGCTGGCTCAGATGGGCCGCCTGCTCGCCCAAGCACAAACCGGTAAGGCGCCCGTGCAGCGGATCGCGGACCGTATCTCGTCCGTATTCGTACCCGCCGTTATCGTGATTGCGCTGGTCACACTGGTTGTGCGGCTCGCGCTCGGCAACCCCGTGCAGATGGCGCTGGCCTCGGCGATCACCGTTCTCGTCGTGGCATGCCCGTGCGCGCTTGGCCTCGCCACGCCCACCGCCCTGCTGGCCGGATCAGGCAAACTCTCCAAACTCGGCGTGCTCATCCGCGGGCCGGAAGTGCTCGAAGGCGCACACCGAGCCGAGGTCATCATGCTCGACAAAACCGGCACGCTCACCACCGGGGTCATGTCCGTTGACGAGGTCGTCGCACACGAAGCAACAGAGGCAGAGGTGCTCACCTACGCCGCGAGCCTCGAAGCCCATTCCGAGCACCCCATTGCGAAAGCAATCGTCCGGGACGCCCAGGATCGCGGCCTTACGCTACGCCAGGTCACCGGTTTCACGGCGGTTCCGGCCGGGGGCGTCGTCGGCGAGATCGACGGCGAACGCGTGGCCGCTGGCAAGCTCGACTGGCTGACCGACCACGACGTCGCGCCGGTACGCGCAGCCGCCGAACGGATCGCAGAATCCGGGTCCACCGCCGTCGTCGTCACCGTTGATCGCCGCGTAATCGGTGTGATCGGCGTACGCGACACGCTGCGCCCCGAGGCCAAGGAGGCCGTGGACGGGCTGCGCGACCAGAGGCTCACACCGGTGCTCGTAACCGGCGATAACAAGGCGGCCGCGCGCACCGTGGCCGCCGAGCTCGGCATCGACCGCGTCCACGCCGGCGTGCTCCCGGAAGACAAGGTGGCAATCGTGCGCGAATGGCAGCAAAAGGCGAATGTGGCGATGGTGGGCGACGGCGTCAACGACGCGGCCGCACTCGCGCAGGCAGACCTTTCGATCGCGATGGGGTCGGGAACCGACGTCGCCAAAGCGGCCGCCGACATCACGATCGTCAACTCCGACATCCGGGCGATTCCCGCCGCGCTACGCGTCTCGGCGGCCACACTAAAAATCATCAAGCAGAATCTGGCGTGGGCGTTCTCCTACAATCTGATCGCCATTCCGCTCGCTGTGGGCGGGGTGATCGTGCCGGGGATTGCGGCGTTTGCGATGGCGTCGTCGTCCGTGATCGTGGTTCTTAATTCGCTCCGGCTCCGTTAGATTATAGGATCACCTTGTGACCTCGCAGATCCAAACCCCGCGCCGCCGTGTGCTCTTAATTGATTCGCCGCAGCGGTGGGCTCGCAACCCCGCGGATCTGTTCGGGGCGGTGCTCGCCGTGCTCGGCGCGGTGCTTCTTGCTTTCGTGGCCGTCTACGCCCAGACCACTACGTTTGCGATAGCGGCGGACGTGCGCCGGGCAACCGGCGGCGTGCTCGAAACTCTGCTTGCGTTGCCGATCAACGTGCTTGAAGGCCTCATGTCGTTTTTCTTGCCGTTCGCGTTGATCGCCGAAATGATTGTGCGACGCCGTTGGCGCACGCTCGCCACTGCGGCGGTCGCTGCCGGCGTGTCCGCGGTGGTGACGAACGTGGTCGTGTGGGCTGGTGAGCATTGGTGGCCGACGTCGCGGTTCATCGACCAGCTGTCCACTGCGATCGAGCAGCAATCTCATATTGCGCTCGTGCCGTATGTGGCCGTGGTGGCTGCGATCCTGGCCGTTTCCGGATCGGCTAAGGGCTCGCGGATTACCCGCACGGGCTGGTGGCTGCTGGCCATCGTGCTCGTGTTCTCGGTGATCCAGGGAAACCAGACGCTAACCGCTGCGCTTTTGACCGTGTTCGTGGGGCTCGCCTGCGGGCTTGCCACCCGCTACGTGATCGGCGGTGAACCCGAGCGCACCACGGGGGCCGATCTCGTGACGATGATCCGCCGCGCCGGGCTCGATCCGGTCACGATTATCCGGATCGACGACCTCACCTCCGACGATCCGCTCTACGCCTACCACATTGATTCTGCCGCGCCGCTCGGGCACACCAACATGGCTGGTCTCGAGCAAATCCGGCAGATTATTCAAGCCTCCCCCACAGATAACGAGGTGACGTCCGAGGCGGAAAACCTCATCCGCGAACTTGAAGACCTCGCTAAACGTGACGACCTTGGGGAGATCAACGGGCTGGACGCCGAAATGTTTCGGCAAGAGGCGCGGGCTAAGTATCCGGCCACGCGGTCGTCGCTCGTGTCGCGCAACTATATTGCTACCGACGACGACGAGCGCGCCTTTCACGTCAAGGCGCTCGACGCCGACCGCCAGGTCATTTCTTTCCTTGACGACCTGTGGGCGCGGCTGACCCTGCGCACGACCTTCCGGCAAACCCGTAGCACGACCGCTGCGATGGCCGAACAGATGGTACTGATTTCGATGCGTGCGGAAAAGGTTGGGATCGATAGCCCGAAGCTTGTGGGCTTGGCGCGCATGGAGTCGTCGATCGTGCTCATCGAGCCTGCCTCAACAGAGCCTTTTATCGACGACGTACCGGCCGACGATATTTCCGACGCCGACCTTGATTCGTTGTGGGATCAGCTTCGCCTCGCACACCGCGCCGGCATGTCGCATGGCAACATGCACGCAAAATACGTGAAGGTCACCGATGACGGCCTGCGGGTGACGGCCTGGCACCACGGCTCTGTGCTGTCTACTGACGCCGCCCGCCAGGTTGATCTTGCCCAAACGGTTGCGATGTTGGCGTCTACCGTGGGTGTGGATCGCGCCGTCGCCTCACTGCAGCGCGCCCTGCCCGCGCCAATCGTGGCCTCGATTGCGCCGTTCCTCCAGCGCACCATCCTGCCCAGGTACACGAAAGATGCGTTTTCGAAGAAGGATCTGCAGGCGCTTCGCGACGCACTCGCCCAAGACATTCCCGAAGCGACTAATTTCCAAGACGTCGAGTTCAAGCGCTTCTCACCGAAGACGATCATTACGGTCACGATTGGCGTGGTCGCCGTCGTCGCGCTACTTGGCTCGCTTAATTTCGACGACCTACGAACCGCAATCGCGAACGCGAACCCGTGGTGGATGGTCGCCGCGTTCCTCGTGGGACTTGGCACGTATGTGGGTGCCGCGATCTCGCTCAAGGCCTACACGCAGGAAAACTTGCCGTTCGGTGAGACCCTCGCCGTGCAGGTGGCCGCCTCCGTCGTCACTCTCGTGGCCCCGGCAGGTATCGGCCCGGCAGCGCTCAACCTGCGTTTCCTTCATCGCAAGGGCGTGCCGACGACGCCGGCGGTGGCCACGGTGACGATCACGCAGATCGCCCAGTTCCTCGTCACTATCATTTTGTTGCTCGTGCTCTCGCTGCTCACCGGCGATCTTGGCAACCTATCTCTGCCGTCCGGGTCGGTGATGATCGCGATCGGCGTGGTCATTGCTGCGATTGCCATCATGTTCGTCATCAAACCGATCCGCGACTGGGTGCTTGGCAAGATTCGGCCCACGTTGCAGCAGATTTGGCCGCGGATGGTCTGGCTCGTCACGCATCCGACCCGCATCCTCTTAGGTGCGGGCGGAGCCGTGTTCCAGTCGGCGGCGTTCATCGCCACGTTCGGCATGTCGCTCAAGGCCTTCGGCTATGAGTTGCCGCTCGTCACGCTGGCCATCACGTACCTGCTGTCGAACTCGGTTGGCTCTGTGGTGCCCTCACCGGGTGGTATCGGCCCGGTTGAAGCCGCACTGACCGGCGGCTTAGTGATCGCCGGGATCCCTTCGTCGATCGCGTTTTCCACCGCTGTGCTCTACCGACTGTTCACGTTCTGGGGGCGCGTGCCGCTGGGCTGGATCGTCCTGCGGGTGATCCAGAAGCGGAACATCGTATGATGCCCCGCCGCCTGACTGCGCGCCCTATGCGTGATCGGCCCATGTCAGACCGGCTCATGTCGGACCGGCTCGGGTGGGTGCTCGCCGGGTTGGCATTTGCCGGCTATAGCGCGTTTTCGCTATGGCAGTGGGCGAACTTCGCGGCGCCCAGTTGGGACTTGGGGATTTTTACTCAGCTGCTCGACCGCTACCGTAATTTCGCCGAACCCATCGTGGCGATTAAAGGCCCGGGCTACAACCTGTGGGGCGACCACTTCCACCCCATCCTGTTCCTACTCACGCCGATTTTTGCCCTGTTCCCCTCCGGGCTCACCCTGCTCATTGTGCAGAACGCACTGTTCGCGGTGTCGATCGTGCCGGTGACGTGGCTTGCACGCAGGCAGCTCGGCAGACCAGGGGCGGCCGTCGCGCTTGCCTACGCGCTGAGCTGGGGGCTGGCCAACGCGGTGGCGGTACAGTTCCACGAGATCGCGTTTGCCGTTCCCCTGCTCGCCTTCGGCCTGGCGTGCTACGTCAGCGGACGCCCCCGAGCGGCCATCATCTGGATCGCCGCGCTGGTTTTCGTCAAAGAGGACCTGGGGCTCACCGTGGCCGCGTTCGCGGGCGTGGGGTTGTGGGACGCGCGGCGAGCGAGCTGGTCGGCGGCAAGCCGGGGTACGACGCCGTCGTACGCCCAGCGTCAGAACCTCGCCGCCCGCGCGTGGCTCGGCCGTGCCAGCCCGTGGATCTGCCTTGGCCTGTGGGGCGTGGGCTGGTTCGTGGCCAGCGTGTTCTTTATTATTCCCACCTTCAATACAGCCGGCGGATGGGATTACACGGACCGGATCGACGACGTCACGTTCGCCGAGCAACTCTTGGGCTTTGCCACGCCGTGGCAGAAGTGGTTCACGCTCGGGCTCCTCATCCTGCTCGGCGGGATCATCGCGCTGCGCTCCCCGCTCATGGTCATGATCGTTCCCACGCTCGCCTGGCGTTTCATTGGCAACATCGAACACTACTGGGGTTGGACGTGGCACTATTCGGCGGTGCTCATGCCGATCGTCGTGGTCGCGGGAATAGACGGGTATCGCAGGTTCGCCGCGAGCCGGGCTGACGAGAGCGACCCAGATGCTTGCGAGCCGGGCGCGAGCCGGGAGCACGTCAAGATCGCGGCGAGCGCGGTCGCCCTCACCTCGTCGCTCGTGATGGTGGGCAGCGGGCCGCTCGCGCATGTCGCCCACGGCTGGTACGTGTGGGATCCGGCAGGCTCGCAGCAGGCGCTCGCTGACCTTGCCGACGTCGAACGCGAACGCCACGAGCGCTCCGCTGGCAACCAAGCCGAGGGTGAGCAGGCCGACGCCGGTGGGCAGGCCGAGCGGCTCGTCGTCGCCTCGGATATCTCTCATCTGGCGTATCTCGCGCCCGATTATGAGGTGTATTGGACGGGATCGATGGGCAACGTGATCCCGCAAGCGTGGGTGGTGCAGCTGGACGAGCCGGTGGCGGACAAGGTCGCGTATGCGCAGGCAAGGTGGGGTGGAACGTGGGAGGCGCGCGTTCACGGAGACGTCGCTTTGCTGCTGCCTGACGGAAATTCATAGCGGTTGGCATAAATTCGTAGACCTGCGTCACAAAAAGTGAGAACATACACGTATGAACGAACGTGCTGGCAAACTTGCTCAAGAAGAAGATCTCATCGACGTTGATGCCCTCATTGCGGCGTACTATGACATCGAGCCTGATCCGGAGAATCCGGCTCAGCAGGTGGTATTCGGTACGTCGGGGCATCGCGGCTCCGCATTCGACGGCGCTTTTAACGAGGCGCATATCGTCGCAACCACTCAGGCGATTGTCGAATATCGCAGGTCGCAGGGAATCGACGGCCCGCTATACATCGGCCGTGATACCCACGCCCTGTCCGAACCCGCAGAGAAGACGGCTCTCGAAGTGCTGGCCGCCAACGATATCGAGGTGCGTATCGACGCGCGAAATTCGTGGACTCCCACGCCCGGCGTCTCGCTCGCAATCCTCACGGCGAACGGTGCGAACACGGCGGCTGGCGTGCGTACGAAAGGCCCCGGCCTCGCCGACGGCATCGTGATCACGCCCTCGCATAATCCTCCTCGCGACGGCGGCTTCAAGTACAACCCGCCACACGGCGGCCCGGCTGATACGGATGCGACGTCGGTCATCGCCGCGCGTGCCAACGAACTGCTGCGCGAGGGGTGGAAGAACGTTAAGCGGGTGCCCTACGAGAAGGCGCGTAATGCTGAGACGACGCGCGGGCACGACTTCCTGTCTGCCTACGTTGACGACCTCGCCTCGATCATCAACCTCGAGGCGATCCGCTCCGCTGGAATCCGCATCGGTGCAGATCCCATGGGTGGCGCCTCGGCAGAATACTGGGGTGCAATCGGCGAACGCTACGGGCTGGACCTCACGGTCGTGAACCCGACGGTCGACCCCACGTGGCGTTTCATGACCTTGGACTGGGACGGCAAGATCCGCATGGACTGCTCCTCCCCGCACGCCATGGCCTCACTGCTCGAGCGTATGAAGCCCGGCGCAGATGGTTCGGCACCTTTCGACATCGCCACGGGCAACGACGCCGACGCCGACCGCCACGGCATCGTCACCCCGGACGCCGGACTCATGAACCCCAACCACTACCTCGCCGTGGCAATCAACTACCTGTTCAGCCACCGCGACCAGTGGAAGGCAGATGTTGGCGTGGGTAAGACCCTCGTCTCCTCCTCGCTCATCGACCGCGTGGTTGCTGGCATGGGCAAGAAGATGGTGGAAGTGCCGGTTGGCTTCAAGTGGTTCGTACCCGGCCTGATCACTGGCGACATCGGCTTCGGTGGCGAAGAATCGGCAGGCGCATCGTTCCTGCGGATGAACGGAACCGTGTGGACCACGGACAAGGACGGCCTGATCCTCGACCTTCTCGCATCCGAAATCATGGCGGTCACCGGCAAGTCGCCGTCGGAGCTGCACCGCGAGCTCGTCGACAAGTACGGCGCATCCGCTTACGCGCGTATCGACGCGGCTGCCACGAAGGAAGAGAAGGCCAAACTCAAGGGCCTCTCCCCAGAGGACGTGACGGCCACCGAGCTGGCCGGCGAACCGATCACGGCACGCCTCGTCAACGCTCCAGGCAACAACGAGGCGATCGGGGGCCTGAAGGTCACCACGGAAAACGCCTGGTTTGCTGCCCGCCCGTCGGGTACAGAAGACGTCTACAAGATCTACGCCGAATCCTTCCTCGGAGAAGACCACCTCAAGCAGGTGCAAGCCGAGGCCAAGGAGGTCGTGAACGCGGCCCTGGCATAGGCTGAGATTTTCCTTGGTGGCCTAGGTTCCGTCTGGTTTGGTTCCGCCCAGCCAGGTAGCGCCTAGGCCACTGGCATTGCGACGAGGCGGCCGCCTACCGTTGCCACATCCACGTCCACGCCAAAAATCTCTTCGAGCTGCTCGGCACGCATGACTTCCGCGGGAGTCCCGTGTGCTACGAGGTGGCCGTCTTTGAGTGCCACCATCGTGTCCGCATAGGCGGCGGCCGTGTTGACGTCGTGAATAACGATGACCACGGAGATCCCCCGCTCGTCGCACACCTTGCGTAGGTGGCGCATCATGTCGCGGGCATGGCGCATATCGAGTGCGGACAGCGGCTCGTCAAGCAACAAATACTTCGTGTCCTGTGCGAGAGCCATCGCAATAAAGGCGCGTTGGCGCTGCCCGCCCGAGAGTTCGTCGAGGAACCTATCGGCGTGGTCGCGCATATTCACACAGTCCAATGCCTGGGCCACGTGTGCGTAGTCGTCCCGCGTGCGCCGGCCTTTCGAGTGTGGGTGGCGGCCGAGCATGACGATCTCTGCCACCGTCAGCCTGATCGACAGGTGGTTTTCCTGCCGCAGAATCGCTACGGTGCGCGCGAGTTCTTCGGCGTCCCAGTCGCCGAGGTCGACGCCGTCGATCCGCACATTCCCGCCGCGTAGCGGGTTGAGCCGCCCCACACCAGCCAGCAGGGTGGACTTGCCCGCGCCGTTCGGTCCGATGAGTGCGGTCACCCCCGAGTCGGGGATAGTGAAGCTGACATCGCACACCACCGGATCGGCGTCGTAGGCCATGGTGACGTTGGAAATCTCGATCACTTGCGAGCACCTCTCACAATCATCGTGAGCAGGAGCAGGCCGCCCACGAGTTCCAAAATGACGGGCAGGATTGTTGCCTGATGCAGAATGTGCTCGAGGATCGCCTGCCCTCCCACGAGCACGGCCACACCCATCGCAGACGAGCCGACGATCAGGTCGCGTAACCGGTTCGAGTCCGTAGCAAACACGGTGATGTTGACGATGAGTAGGCCGAAGAACATGAGCGGCCCAACCAGCGCCGTCGCTGATGCGACGAGAACCGCCGAGGCGCCGAGTGCCAGGCGCACTTCACGCCGGTAACGGATCCCGAGGCTGCGGGCCGTGTCTGGCCCGAGGGCGAGGATGTCCCATTCCGGGGCGCGCAGCCAAATGTAACCGAGCGCGAGAATCGCTAACACTACTGCCGCCTGCAACGACGTCGTGTTAATCACCGCGAACGACGCCGTATGGGCGTCGGCTACCGCCAGATACTCCCCCGGATCCATGATTGTCGTCAACAGCGAATTGATCGAGCGCAAAAAGGTTCCGACCACGATGCCCACGAGCACGAGCAGGTAAACGTTCGAGCGGTTGCGGCCGAGCACGGCCATGAACAGTGTGACCGCCAGGATCATCATGAGTGCCGTGTTGATGGCGAACATGACCGGCCCGGGCACTTTCGCGATCACCGTCGAGCCGAAGAAGAACACGGAGGCCGTGGCGGTGAGCTGATACATCGAGTCAAAGCCCATGACTGACGGGCTCAAGATTCGGTTACGTGTGACGGTTTGGAACACGGCAGTGGCCGTTGACAGCGCAATCGCGACGACGATCAGCGCACCCAGCCTTTTGGCCCGCAGCGGGCCGATAACTGCCCACGCGTCGAGCGCATCGTACGTTAAGAACAGGGCACACATCGCCGCCGCGGCCACGCCGATGATCGCAAGCTTGCGGCGGATGTCTGTGCGGCGCGCGTTAATCGCGCGGTCAATATCGATGCTCATTTCACCCGCCGAACCAAAATGACCAGGAAGATACCCGCACCGATAATGCCCATGACCACGCCCACCGGGATCTCCGCCGGATAAATGAGGCTGCGGCCGATGATGTCAGCGAGTAGCACGAACGCGGCACCGACGAGCGCCACGAGGGGTAGCGAGCGGCGAATGTAGTCACCTTGCACCATAGAGACGAGGTTGGGCACGACCAGGCCGAGGAATGGAAGCGGGCCGGCAACCACCGTGGTGATACCGGTAACCACGGCGACGATCGTCAGCCCAAAAGCTTGCACGGCTCGGAAGTTAAGTCCGAGGTTACGTGCGAGGTCCTCGCCCAAACCGGCCACGGTGAAGCGGTCCGCATAAATGTATGCCAGCGCGGCCACGGCAGCTACGATCCAGAGCAGTTCGTAGCGACCGCGGATAATGCCCGAGAAGTCGCCGGTCATCCACGCGTTGAGAGTGCCCTGCAGGCTGAACTCCCAGGCGAGGAATGTGGCGCCCGCGCCGATCACTCCAGACAGGATGAGGCCGATCAGTGGAACCACAATGATGTCTCGATGCGGTAGCGACCGGACTATTGCAGTTAGCGCGAACGTGCCCGCAAGTGCGAAAAGCACGGCCACGAGCATTTTTATTGGCAGGCTCATCGCAGGCATAAAGATTGTTGCCACGAGGATGCCTAACCCGGCGGATTCGGTGACGCCCGTCGTCGACGGTTCCACAAAACGGTTCCGCACCAGAAGCTGCATGACGAGCCCGGCCACTGCCATCGCCGCGCCGGACAGCACGACGGCGAGCGTGCGCGGGATGCGCGAGGCGCGCAGCACCTGCATGTCCTCCGCGCTGCCGCGGCCGAGCAGGATGTCCATCAGATTCATGTCGGCTCCGCCGATCGCCGTGGAAATGCCAGCCAGCACGACGACGGTGATAGCCGATACCGCTAGCAACAAGGCAAACTTGCCCCGCCTGCCTGACCTGCTACACGTGGGCGTGTGCGGGCACGATGCGGGATTTACACAAGGCCGCGCCGGCTCAAGGTTCAGCGGCTTGAGCCGGCGCGGGGGCGAGACTGTTGCGGCAGGTGTAACTCGCCCGGCAAGAGAAGTTTTCTTTTTACTTGATGGCATCTGCGATTTCGTTGAGCATCGCCGGGAAGTTCGAAGCTCCCTGCATCACGATGTACCAACGTTCAGGCGACAGGTAAACCACCTGCTCGTTCTGCCATGCGTTTGTGGAGTGAACCAGTTCGTTATCCAGAACCTGTTCCGCAGTCACTCCCGCGTCGGTCTTGCCAACCGCCGCGTCACGGTCAACCACGAAGATCCAGTCCGGGTTGAGTTCCTTCACTGTTTCGAACGACACCTTGTCGCCCTTGTGGCCTTCATCGGCCTCGTCCTTCTTGTATGCCTCGGTGAAACCGAAGACGTCGTAGATCGGAGCCCAGCGCGACTTCGAATCGTGCAGCGAGATCTCGCCACCGTTCGTCATGATGACCAGAGCGCTACCCTTGTCTTTAGCTGCGCCCTTATTGTCCGCAATCAGCTTGGTGATCTCATCAGCAGACTTTTCCGCCGCCTCATCAGCGCCAACTGCTTCGCCGATCATCTTGATCTGATCCGGCACAGTCTCCGAGTAGTTATCGACATCCCACGAATGCGTGGCATCAATAGTGGTGAACGACTTTTCAAACTCCGGGTACAGCTTCGCAGAGCGGGCACCCAACACCACCAGATCCGGATCCAGCTTGGCAATGGCTTCCATGTCTGGTTCCTTGAGGGAGCCTACCGACTCGACGTTGCTGTAGTTAATTCCGTCGTCGTCAGCCAGCCAGGTAGGAAGATTCGATGTGACAGTTCCTACGACCTTGTCTCCCGCTCCAAGAGCATCAAGCGTGTCAAGCGCTGCCATGTCCATGACGACAATGCGTTCAGGCTGTGCCTCAATCGTGGTTTCGCCCGACGCGTGCTTGACCGTGCGAGGGAAGTCTGCAGCCTCCGTGGTTGCTTCTGCTGGTGCAGTGGTCTCGTTCCCCTCTGCCGGCTTGTCACTGTTAGACGAACAGCCCGAAAGTAGAAGTGCGAGGCCAGCCACGGCGGCAAGTGCCTTCCTGATGTGCATGTATGCTCCTTAGAGTTTTGTTTAACGCTTGTTTAACGCAAGCGCATCTTTGTGTAATTAGGTTAGGGCAGCCTAAGCAAAAGCGCAAGGACTAAAGTCCCCTATTTGGATTTTTGGTGAGAGTGAACCGATCCGCGGCCTTCCGAGCCTTCGTTCTCAATATTGAACAAAATCGGCGATTAAACCGCGGTTTCGGTAAAATTATCTCTCGATACAGCTGGACTGAGGAGCTAACGTGGAAAACGTGGAATTTCCCACACCTGAAGCAGGAATCGCAGACATCGGCGTCACCGGAATGGGCGTCATGGGATCAAATCTGGCGCGCAATTTGGCGCGCAACGGCTACAAAGTAGCGGTACACAACAGAACGCCGCAGCGCACGGGCGCGATGATCGCCGAGCACGGCAGCGAAGGTCAGTTCTTCCCATCCGGCCCGATTGAGGATTTCGTGCGCTCGCTGTCCACGCCGCGCGTCGCGATCATCATGGTCCAGGCAGGTGCGGCCACCGACGCCGTCATCGAACAGCTCGCCACACACATGGACACCGGCGACATCATCGTTGACTGCGGCAACGCCCAATATGAAGACACCCGCCGTCGGGAAGCAGCTCTCCGCGAGCGCGGCCTGCACTTCGTGGGCGCCGGCGTATCAGGCGGCGAAGAGGGCGCGCTGCTTGGCCCGTCGATCATGCCCGGCGGCACGAAAGAATCCTATGACCGGCTTGGCCCCATGTTCGAAGCCATCGCCGCGAAAGCTCCAGATGGTACGCCGTGCTGCACGCACGTCGGCCCGGACGGCGCCGGCCACTTCGTCAAAATGGTGCACAACGGCATCGAATACGCGGACATGCAGCTCATCGCCGAAGCCTACGACCTCATGAGTCGCGTACTCGGCATGAGCGCCCCGGAAATCGGCGAGGTTTTCGCACAGTGGAACGACGGCGAACTCGGCTCCTACCTCATCGAAATCACCGCTGAAGTTCTCCGCCACACCGATGCCCGTACGGGCAAGCCGTTCGTCGACATCGTGCTCGACCAGGCCGCGCAAAAGGGTACGGGCGCGTGGACCGTACAAACCGCGGCCGGGCTGGGCGTACCCACCACTGGCATCGCCGAAGCCACGTTCGCACGCTCGCTGTCCGGTTCTGTTGCCCAGCGCGAAGCCGCACAGGGCGTCTTACCCGCACACACGACGCCGGGCGCGGACGGCGTTAATGAGGATGATCGCGCGGCCGCCATCGAAGATATCCGCCTCGCACTCTACAGTTCAAAGATGATCGCCTACTCGCAAGGCTTCGAACTCATTCGCACGGCCTCGGACGAATACGGCTGGGACATCGACCTCGGCGCCATGGCCCGCATCTGGCGTGAGGGGTGCATCATCCGCGCCCGCTTCCTCGACCGGATTACCGAAGCCTACGAGCGCAACCCGCAGCTGCCGCTTCTTATTGCCGACGAGTATTTCGCCGGTGAGATCAGCAAGTCGGTAGCGGCTTGGCGGCGAGTCGTCGCAAAGGCTGTGGGTGCGGGCATTCCGGTGCCGGCCTTTGCAAGCTCGCTGTCGTACTACGATGGCGTACGCTCCCCTCGCCTGTCAGCCGCACTCATCCAGGCGCAGCGCGACTTCTTCGGCGCACACACTTACCGGCGCGTGGACGTTGACGGCGTGTACCACACCAACTGGTCAGGCGACCGGCGCGAGGAACGCCAAGATGGCTGAACCTAACGCTGGTCAGCCCGGTGGTCGTGGGGGCCGCGGTGGCCAGCCTGGTGATGACCAGCCTGGTGATGGCCGGACTGGTAATGAGCGCCAGCATGCCAAGCCGGGCCGCGATCCCTACTCCCACCTAGGCGAACAGCTTGATGTTGGGCCATCCGACAGGCGTGCTTTCCAACACCGCGTGCGGGCAAATGCCGGCCTGCTAGGAATGATGGCGCTCGGCCTGAGTGCGATCATCCTTGGCTGCGTCATGCTTGCTATCGCGCTCTAGCTCTCCACTCGGTCCGGCTCTTCCCACGCAAGGCGGAGCTAACTATTGAGATTTTCCGAAACGTTGCACATATATGCAGCAAACCCGAAATCCTCAAGCGTTAGCTCCGCGTTTGGTGCCGGCCCGGCCCGGCCCAGCCAAACCGCCCGGCTCAGCCCGCCCGTTCACCTGTTGTTTACCGGAATATTGCCGACTCTCCTCCTTGCGTTGCTAAATTAAAAGAAAAGGTTCGGCAACGGTGAGGTAAGGAGATTATGGCCTCCACTCCGCGATACATTGACTCGTTTTCGGGCCGCGATCACGGTCTGAACAAGTGCCCGCGATGCGGTTCGGCTGAGGTCAAGGTCGACGCCGGCACGTTCACCTGCGCATACTGCAAGAACACATGGACCACCCGAACGGTTGCCGAACACTCATCCACCGACGTGCGGGAACTTACCGGCATGCACATCGGGCTGGGCGCCTCCGATATTGATAAGCATGCCTCCAACCTCGTCACAGTAAAATGCCAAGGCTGCGGCGGTGAGATCGTCCTCCACACCGACAACACTCTGCAAGCCACATGCCACTGGTGCCGCCAAACCCTGTCAATCAACCGGCAGATCCCAAACGGCCTGGTTCCCGACCTCATTCTGCCCTTCCAGGTCAGCCGCAAAGAAGCAATCAAGTCGATGAAACGTCACATGCGCAGCGGTGGCATCTGGGTCGACGGGCGTTTTCGCCGCCAATTCAACAAGGACGCCGTGCGTGCGGTGTACTTGCCGTACGTTGTCGTTGATACGAATGCGACGATCACACTCGAAGGTCGCGGGGAACGCCAGCAAGGCCGAGGGGTGGAAGGGTCGCGGAGGTCGTACGACGTCGACAGCTATCAGGTCGGGCGAAAGTTCAACATCGCCGTCGACGACCTGGCCGTGGAATCCTCCGCGGACTACGGCGTGTACTCGGAGGGCTACCAGGAAAAGCGCCCGAGCCGGTTCAACATCCTCGCCACGTCTTTTAAGACGCTCGCCGCATCCGTAGGCGTGGGAGCCAAGGGCGCCGTCAACATCCTCAATACGCTCCAGCCTTTCGACACCGAGAACGCCGTCGCTTTCGATGCGAACCTTATGCGCGGCTACACGTCCGAACGTCGCACGCTCGACGTCGACGACCTCACCGACGTCACCCTCTGGCAAGTGAGTGCCATCGGCCGCCAACGCATCCGGCCGACCCTCGCCCACTACGACCGGGGTGTGAGCTGGGATAAACAGCAGATTGACCTCGTGGGCTCGCGGTGGTTCGCCATCTACCTGCCCGTATGGCTCTATAGCGCGCGGTTCGCCAGCGCGAAGAAAGAGCCGGAGTTGGACTATCACGTGGCCGTCAACGGACGGACCGGCAAGGTCAACGGCTCGCTACCGGTGTCTCATCGGACGCTCATGGCGTTCAGCGGCGGCCTGACGCTACTCGTTTTTCTGCTCGGCCTATTCCTCACCTACCTCGGTTTCTTCCGCATGCCTGGAGAGACGAAGATCCTCGGCCTGGCCGCCTTGCTCTTCACGTTAGCCGCGCCGCTGCTGACCATGCTGACCGCGATCACGTGGGTGTATCGGCGGACCGTGAAACTCGAAGACACGCACCCATTCGAAGACGAGGCAAACGCGCAACTGTGGGACGTCACGCACCTCGACGAGTTCGACTACAACGATCCAGACGTGCAGGAAAGCAAGATCAAAGATCGCAACGAGCACCAGCCGCGCATGCGCATCAACGACACGACGATCACGAGATACGAGCCCACCTAACCTTTCGCGCGTGAGCCCACGTAGGCGTGGCGCGCGAACCGACATCAGAACCGACATCAGAACCGACACTACAAAAAGGAAAGCACATGGGATTCATCAAAGCATTCGCCGGCGCGATTGGCGGCACGTTCGCCGACCAGTGGCTCGACTTCCTCACCCTTCCCGCTGATCTTCCGCCGACGGCGGCGCTCGCCCCGGCCGTCATGCAGGAGCAGAACGCCGGGCGCGGCTCGAACACGCGGCACTCGCGGGCGATCGTGAGTAATGGTTCGCGTGTGGTGGTACCGCAAGGGTATGGCCTGGTCACGCTTGTCGACGGGCGGATCACCAGCTTCATCGCCGAGCCCGGCGGGTACGTGTGGAATCCGGGAGATCAGAACGCGAAGACCCTGTTCGTTGACGGTCTGATCTCGCCCACGCTGGCGACGTCGTGGCAGCGGTTCAAGTTCGGCGGCCAGCCTGGCGCGCAGCATGTGGCGATCTTCGTCAACCTCAAGGAGATTACGGGCAACCGGTTTGGTACCCAGTCGCAGATTCACTGGGACGACGCCTTCCTCGGCACGCAGGTGGGCGCGGTGGCACGCGGCACGTATACGCTGCGTATTTCCGACCCGTTCCTGTTCATCACGAACCTCGTGCCGGCTAACTACCTGCAGCCAGATGCGCCGGTTTTTGACTTCACTGATTCCGACAATCCGGTCGGCGAGCAGTTGTTCACCGAGCTGGTGGGCTCGCTGGCCGCCGCCTTTTCGCGCTACTCCAACGATCCAGAACGCGCCGGGCGGATCGCCAACCTGCAGGCCGATTCGGTGGGCTTCGCGCGCTCGCTGTCTGCCGCTGTCGAGGAGAACTACCACTGGACGAGCCGGTTTGGCCTCATCATTCCGTCCGTCGCGATCGCTTCTATTGAGTACGACGCCGACACAACCAAGCTGCTGTCTGATGTGCGCAAGGCCGACGCGCTGGCCGGTCAACGCGGCAATGCGTTCTTGCAGCAGTCGGCGGCTCGGGGCGTGCAGGCCGCCGGCGAGGCCGGCGGCGGTGACGGGCTGGCCATGTTCGGCATGGGTGCAGGAATGGCAGGCGGACTCGCGGCGTTGCAGCAACCCGCCGGCGGCGCTGATTCTGGCGCTGGTGGCACTACGGGTGGCACTGCGGGCGGCGAGGCAAACGATCCGGTAGCCACACTGACCCAGGCTAAGAAGATGCTCGACATGGAGCTCATCACCGAAGCCGACTACGACGCCCTCAAGAAGCGGGTGCTCGGGCTCTAGTTCTCCGCGTTCCGGGCTCAGGCACTTCCCGCGTCTAACGCGCTGGCCCTCCGCCTGCTGGGCCTACCCCATGTTCCGGGGGTACATGTTGCGTTCCCGGGGTAGACAAATTGCCGGATTTGGTACCCCCGGAACACAACGTGTACCCCGGGAAGCGCTGCGCTGGCGCGGGGCGGGCCGCCCGGAAGCGCAAAATACCAGCACCCATGCGCAAAGCGACAACAAAACGGCGGTGGGCCGGGTTTTCACCCGGCCCACCGCCGCTCTTCGAGTCACCACTCAGGCGGTTACAGCAATCCTGCAACTCCTGGGAGCCACAGCGAGATGGCTGGCACGAACGCGACCACGAAAAGCGCGAGGATGATTCCCACGAGGAATTGCCACAGCTTTCCGATCACCGGTTCGATGCGCAGGCCTGCAACCTTCGCGCCCACGAAGAGCACGTTGCCCACAGGCGGCGTAATCACACCTACCGACAGGTTCATGACGACCATCGCGCCGAAGTGCACCGGGTGCACGCCCAGCTCCGTGACGATCGGAAGGAAGATCGGCACGAAGATAAGGATGGCCGGGGTTGGATCCATAAACGTACCCACCACGAGCAGGATCAGCATGATGATAATGATGATGCCCGTCTTCGAGTCGGTGATGGACAGCAGGCCGTTCGAGATCATGTCGGGGATACGCGCGAACGCCATCACCCACGACAGGCCCGACGACACGGCCACGAGCAGCATCACAACCGCGGTGGTGCGCGTAGCGCTCACCAGAATGCCTGGCAGGTCCTTGATCTTGATGTTCTTGTACAAGAACCCAAGAACCAGACAGTACACGACGGCGATCGCGGACGATTCGGTCGCGGTGAACAGGCCGCCCAAAATACCGCCGATCACGATGACGATCATGAGCAGCGACGGGATGGCCCGCCACAGCGTAATGCCGATGACCTTCAGCGACGGGCGGTCCTCCGGCG
The DNA here is from genome assembly GCF_900637955.1 of Trueperella bialowiezensis. Lineage (NCBI taxonomy): Bacteria > Bacillati > Actinomycetota > Actinomycetes > Actinomycetales > Actinomycetaceae > Trueperella > Trueperella bialowiezensis. Next base: position 1,241,877 of record NZ_LR134476.1, on the reverse strand, counting down.
GAACAACATTGTCCTTCTCATACTTGTAAAACAAGATGACGGCCACGGCCAAACACACGGCAACCCAGAGCAAGCCCGGGCCGACGCCGGCCATGAACAGCGCGGCGATCGACGTCGACGACACCAGCGAGTACACGATAAACGTGTTCGACGGCGGCAGCAGCATGCCCGACGGCGCCGAGGCCACGTTGACGGCGGCCGCGTATTCACGCGAATAGCCGTCCTTGACCATGCGCGGGTTCATGATCGTACCGATGGCGGAGGCCGCGGCAACCGCAGCACCCGACACGGATCCGAACAGGCCGTTAGCGACGACGTTCGTCTGCGCCATAGCGGCCGGAAGCTTACCGACCAGCACTTTAGCGGCGTCGATCAATCTGGCAGCGATACCGCCTTGATTCATGAGCACGCCGGCCAAAATAAAGAACGGGATGGCCAACAGCGAGAACGAGTTCACGCCGGTGAACATGCGTCCGGCGATCGACATGGCGGCCACGTCGGGGGCCATGACGGCCATGGCTGCGATCGTCGTCGGCAAACCAATAGCAATAGCGATCGGCACCGAGGTGGCGATCAGGATTACGATTCCAACAAGCAGGATCAGACCTGCGGCAGCTGTAGGTGTCACTTGTCTGCTCCCTTCTGTTCAACCTGTGCTTCCTTTTCGGCGTCGGCAGCCATCTTTTCGCCTTCTTCAGCGGCAAGTTCGGCTTCGGGCACCGGGTAGTTCGTCTCCCGGCCGGCCGAGATTTCGATGATGTGGTAGACGGCGTACAGCGCGATAGCGACGCCGGCAATCGGCATCACGAGGTAGACGGAACCGATGTTGACCGGCAGGGCCGTCAGGTTCTGCGACCACGCGTTCATTGCCGCGTTCCAGCCACCCCACACGAGTGTCATGACTGCGAAGATGAACGACACCACGTGGGTGAAGATCGCGAAGCCGCGCTCCTTCGAATCGTCGAACTTGCGGGCGACGAACTCCACGGCCATGTGGCCGCGTTCGCCATACACGAGGGCCGAGCCGAGGAAGGACAGCCATACGAACAGCATCTTTGCCAGCTCTTCCGACCAGGTGACCGGAGAGTGCAGGACGAGACGGGAGAACACCTGCCACGTGGTTGCCAACACAAGCAAAGTAAACAGGATGATGCACAGAATCTGGAGGAAACGGTTCAGTCCGTTATACACGGTAGTCATGATTACTTGCTCCCTTCTTTATCTGCATCGCGGATCGCTTCGAAAAGCGAACGCTGGTAGTCGGTCTTCAAGTATTCGTCCACGATTGGGCTAAGTGCCTCAGCGAAAGCTTCCTTGTCGACCTCGTGGAACTGGGCTCCCCCAGCCTCCGTCTCAGCCTTCGCTTCTTCGGTCTCCTTCAGCCACAGTTCGGTGTGGTTGTCCATCGAGTCGTACCATGCCTCGTAGAGCAGCTCCCGATCAGCCTCGGGCATTGCCTGCAAAAGATCGTGGCGCATAATCATGTAATCAAGACCCACCAGGTGGCCCGTGTACGACAGGTGCTTCGCCACCTCAAAGTGACGCGCCGTCAGGTAAGACACGATGTTGTTCTCAGCCCCGTCAAGCACGCCGGCCTGCAACGCCGAGTACACCTCACCGTAAGACAGCGGCGTCGCTGACCCACCCATGAGGTTAATCATCCGAATGTGCATGTCCGATTCCTGCACGCGGATCTTCTGACCACTCAGATCCTCCGGCACTTCAACCGGCCCGAACGTCGTGTACACGTGACGCTCACCCTGGGTGTAACCACCGAGCACCGTAATGTTCTCCTTCTCCTCCAACGAAGAGAAAAGGTCACCCACGATCTCGGGAGACTGCAGAACCTTGATCTGATGCTCGATCGAGCCGAACGTCGTCGGCATGTTCAACACCCGGAAATCAGTGTTAATGTTTTCCAGCTGCGTACCAGACACAATCGCCATCTCAATAGCCCCGGACTTCACCATTTGCAGGACTTCCTGCTGGGATCCGAGCTGTTCGTTCGGGAAGACTTCGACGACGTAGCGCCCGTTCGTCTTTTCGTTAAACTCCTTCGCAAACGCCTCAAGCGCAATATACGACGGATGGCTCTCAGTCTGGTTGAGCGCAACCTTAAAGTAAGAAACAGTGTCTTCGTCGCCGACACTATCCAGCTGAATACCACCGAAACCAGAACATCCGGTCACGGCAAGAAGCATGCTGGCGAGCACGGCGAGAAGCCTCCAACGTTTTCTCATTGGAACTCCTTAATGTGGCCCTGTGCGAGGGCTCACGCGTGGAAATTTGAGCGCGTTTCGCAACGCTGCGGATACGCTCCCGCAGATTCCTTTCCCTGTCGAAAGGAATCACGAGATGGGTAGAGCGTAACAATTTTTTCCGCCTAACTCGAGGGCTAAAAGTCCGGAATGTCAAAACCGTGATGTGCCGGGCGTCTGGTACCCGCCGGGCGTCTGCTGCTTGCCGAGAGACGGCGTCGTCGGGAAATGTTTCCCATCTTCACCAAACGGGTACCCATTCTAATCGCGACCACCTATCCTAGAATGAGAGCGGATCACCGATGATCCACCTCGCCTAAGGCGGGCCAACCAATCGCCTACAGGCAGGCAATATACAGAGGAAGGCAGTTATGAAACTCCAGCCGCATCCGGATCGCCTGTTCCCGGCCGATCCTACGACCCGCGACATCGCGCGCAAACTTCACGATTCCATCAAGGATGAACCGATCATCTCTCCGCACGGTCACGTGCCTCCGGAGTGGCTCGCGAATGACGAGCCGTTCAAGGATCCGACGTCGCTGCTCATCACGCCGGATCACTACGTCAACCGCATGCTCCACAACCACGGGGTTGACCTGGCGCTGCTCGGTGTTGGCCAGAAGGACTTCTCTGAAGAAGAATCCCGCAAGGCGTTCAAGCTCCTGTTCAAGCACTGGTGGCTCTACCGCGGCACGCCCGTGAAGTACTGGATGGAAAACGAACTCTACGACTACTTCGACATCCGCGTGCGCCCGTCGGCAGAAACCGCCGACCAGATCTACGACCAGATCGCCGAACGGCTGCAGGAGCCCGAGTTCCGCCCGCGCGCGCTGTACAAGCGCTTCCCGCTGTCGTTCATCGCTACCACCGACGACCCGGTTGACGACCTGCGCCACCACAAGAAGATCAAGGAAGATCCGGATTTCGACGGCGAAGTACGCCCGACCTTCCGTCCGGACAAGTACCTTGAGCCCGCCCGCGAGGACTGGCCGCAGCTCATGGAGGCGCTCGCGAATGCGTCGGGCGTGGATACGACCACGTGGGCCGGCTTCAACGAGGCCATGGAAAACCGCCGCGCCTACTTCAAGGAGAACGGCGCGATTTCTACCGACCACTCGCACGCCGATCCGGGCACCGCGCGCCTGTCCGACGCCGAGGCCGAGCGCATCTACAAGGAAGCACTGGCCGGCAAGGTCAGCAAGGAAGACGCAGACGCGCTGCGCAGGTCGATGATGTACGAGCAGGTCCGCATGGCCAGCGAAGACGGCCTGACCATGACCTTACATCCGGCCGTGTACCGCAACCACCACAGGCCAACCTTCGAACGGTTCGGCGCTGATGTTGGCTGTGACATTCCCACGAAGACTGAGTTCACCGAGAACCTGCAGCCCGCGCTGTCGGACTTCGGCACGTCGGAGAACCTGCACCTCATCCCGTTCACGATGGACGAGACTGTGTACTCGCGCGAGCTTGCTCCGCTGGCTGGCTTCTACCCGTCCGTGTTCATCGGCGTGCCATGGTGGTTCATCGACGCTCCGGAGGCAATGGCTCGCTTCCGCGGCGCCGTCACCGAAACGGCTGGCTTCACGCGCACCTCGGGCTTTATTGACGACACGCGCGCATTCCTGTCGATCCCGGCTCGCCACGACGTGGCTCGCCGCATCGACTCCGGTTACGTGGCCAAGCTCGTGGCCGAGCATCGCCTCGAGATGGACGAGGCCGAGGAAGTCATCAAGGAGCTCGTGGTCGGCAACCCGATCCGCGCGTTCAAGCTAGAAGGCATTCTGGGCGAGCAGGAGGGCGTGATCGGCAAGTAAGCCGGCCCGCTCTGGTTCGAGCAGGCTGCAGCTGCACCTAGCTGCTGGCTGTAGCCGGGCGTAGCCAAGCACAGCTAGTAGCTGGGCGAAGCCCTCTCATCACGTGAGCGAGCTTCACAGTGCAAACGGACATTTGCACCGTGAAGCTCGCTTTTTCTTGTGCTCAGCCGGCTCGAGTCAGCCGGTCAGTCGGTTTTAGCGAAAAGTTTTCCCGCTATAGCGGGCGATCTTGGCATATACGAAGATCTCCGGCTATAGCGGGAAAAGTTTCCGGTGCTACCGAGCAGCATCTAATAAGAGTCTGGCACCTCGCCGCCCGCCTGGCCTTGGCGCGCATAAATATAGGTATCCGCGAGCGCCTCCGACTGACGAGCCAAAATCGCCACGTCCGCCCCGACCAGGATGAAGTCGATCCCCTCATCGATATACCTATTCGCAAGAGTCGGATCGAAGGCGTTGATGCCTACCGGCTTGCCAGCTTTCCTGGCGGCGGCGATTGCTCGCTGCACATTCGCCACCACATCGGGATGACCCTGCTGGCCGATCAGCCCCATCGAAGCGGCCAAATCAGACGGCCCAATGAAGATCGCGTCCACGCCGTCCGTGGCAGCGATCTCCTCCGCATTGTCCACGGCTTGAGCCGATTCGATCTGCACGATGAGGGACACGAGTTCGTCATTAGCCCGCTGGAGATAGTTCGCCACGCGGTTCCACCGCGCACCACGCGCCAACGCCGAGCCAACCCCGCGCACGCCCTGAGGCGGATACCGGGTTGCCCGCACGGCAGCCTGAGCATCCTCAGGAGTATGCACCATCGGAACCAGCAGGTTTTGCGCACCAAGATCGAGGTACTGCTTGATGAGCACGACGTCGTTGGCCGGCACCCGCACCACCGGGGTTGCCGGATAGGCGGCAACCACCTGCAGCTGGCTCTGAATGTCAGCCAGAGACAGCGGGGCGTGTTCCCCGTCGATGAGGATCCAGTCCAGGCCAGAACCTGCTGCGATCTCCGTGTTGACGAGGCTTCCCGAAGTCACCCACATGCCGACCAGCGCCCGGCCACCAGTTGCCTGACTAGCCGTGGCCCGGCTATCAGCCCGACCAGGCTCGGCAGAGCCAAGCCCGGCAGGACCGGCGCCCACAGAGGGCTGACCAGCCGAACGCTGGTCAGCCAACCGCTGGGCGAATGTGGGCGGGAGTTCTACACGAAACGACATGAGATGGTTCCCATCTGTCCGTAGTCGCACAGCACGGTGTCACCGCGGTCGACCCACATGGGGCGTGTGAACGACCCGGCCAGGATGACCTCCCCGGCTTCGAGGCGGTCACCATGTTGGGCGAACTTGTTAGCCAGCCAGGCCACGCCGGTGGCCGGATGATTGAGCACACCGGCTGCCACGCCGGTTTCCTCAATCGTTTCGTTCTTGTAGAGCAGGGCGCCTACCCAGCGCAGGTCGATGGCGTCGGGCTTCATCGGGTTGCCGCCCAACACCATTCCGCCGTATGCCGCGTTGTCCGAGATCGTGTCGACGATCGTGCGCCCTTCGAGCTCGATATGCGAGTTTAGAATCTCCAACGCGGGAGTCACGAACTCGGTGGCTCGCAGCACGTCGAACACCGTGCAGTTCGGGCCTTCGAGCGGGTCTTTGAGCACGAACGCCAGCTCCACCTCGATGCGCACATTCAAGAACCGATCAAAGTCGATCACTGATCCGTTCTCGAACACAGTGTCCTCGAAGATCACGCCGTAATCAGGCTCGCTGATACCGGTGGCAGCCTGCATCGCTTTCGAGGTCAGCCCGATCTTGCGCCCAACAATCTTCCTCCCGGCAGCAACCTCGCGGTCCCGCCAGGCGGCCTGAATGGAGTACGAGTCCTCAATGGTGGCCTCTGGATACCGGGCCGTGATGCGGGGCATCACGGCCCGCGTCCGCTCCGCTTCAGCTAGCTCAGCTGCGATCTCATCTAAGATCCGTTGTTCTAACACCTGTGCTCCTAGCTCAGATCAAAGATCGGTGCGAAGAAGTTGGCGAGCGATTCCGTGTCCTCAAGCGAGGTGATGTGGGCGACGTACATGTCTGGCCGTACAACAACCACGGCACCATCACGCGAGATCCCGCGCGCCTCGAAGATGTCTTCCTTTTGGAACATGTTCGTGGTGGCCGGAACCAGGGCGTCACGCTTCTCTGGGATGCCCGGGTGGTGGATGATGCCGAACACTTCGTTCTTGTCTTCCAGCTGGTACTTGCCAACACGCGGGCGGAAAATCTCCGGCGCGTCCCCGAGCTCAAACTCGCGGTGCGGCTGCTGGTAGATGACCTTGACGTCGAACACCGAGTTGATGTCGTCGCCCGGCTTCGTGTGGCGCACCACCGGCGAGTCCGGCGAGTTCTTCAGCCAGTCACCAAAGGCGCGCACCTTCGAATCCGGGGCGTCAGCCTTCGGACGGTCGGCGAACACGTAGATGCGCCAGCGGCCGTCGGCTTCGTGCAGGTGGCCAAGGTGGACGTCGTGAGCGTCCGAGCGGCGCATCACACGGTAGGACTTGAAGCGCTTGCCCAGCGGGTAGCCGGTGGCCAGCTCCTGCTTCGCATCCGAAGCGATGAGCAGCGACGGCGGGTACTCGGTTCGGAACCCGGAGGGGAATTCCCACGTGCGCACGTAGAAGTCCTCGATCGATTCGTCGCTTTCCCCGGTGGCAGCCATCTTGCCAGACCATTCGAGGTCGAAGTCGATGAGGTCTTGCGCCACCGGCTGGCGCTCAGCGTTGTAGGTGGACAGCAGCGACGGCGAGGAGTAGCCGCGCAACACCTGCGCAAGCTTCCAGCCCAGGTTGAACCCGTCTTGCATGGACACGTTCATGCCCTGCCCGGCCTTCGCCGAGTGGGTGTGGCACGCATCGCCGGCGATGAACACGCGCGGGTCTTGGCTGCCCCGGTTTTCTGGCAGGACGTCGTCGAACCGTTCGGTCACGCGGTGCCCCACTTCGTACACGGACCACCAGGCCACGTCCTTGACCTGGTAGGAGTACGGGCTCATGATCTTGTTACCCTTGGCTACGATCTCCTCAAGCGGAGTGTTGCGCACTTGGTGGTTGTCGTCCTCAGGAACTTCGCCGAGGTCCACGTAGGTGCGGAACAGGAAGCCGCCCTCACGCGGAATGTGCAAGATAGAGCCGTGGTTGGAGTTGATGATCGCCTTGGTCATCGCATCCGGGAAGTCGGTGTCAACCAAAATATCGGCAACGCCCCACGCGTGGTTGGAGATCACGCGCGAGTTCTTCGCACCGATGGCCGTGCGCACGTTGGAGCGCGCGCCGTCGGCACCCAGCACGTACTTAGCATGCACGGTACGTTCTTCGCCCTTGTTGGCCGCGCCCGAGCCCACCAGCTCGCACTCCACCGGGTATTCCGCGCCTTCGTTAATACGCAGCGTGCGGAACTCCCAACCGAAATTCACCGGCATACGCGAGGCCTGCCGGCCCATAAAGCGCCGGAAGTAGTCCAAGATACGCGCCTGGTTGACGATCAGGTGCGGGAATTCAGACAGGCCGTTCGGGTCGTCGTCGGTCCAACCGGTGCGAATAATGTGGTCGGGGTTATCCGGGTCTGGCTTCCAAAACGCCGTCTCGGTGATTCGGTAACCTTCTTCAATCACTTCCTCAGCAAAGCCGAACGCCTGGAAGGTCTCAACCGACCTAGACTGAATACCGTCAGCGTGCCCGAGCGGGAGCCGCCCGTCACGAACGTCGATAATGCGCGCCTCAATCTCGGGGAAAACCGAGAGCTGAGCGGCCGTAATCATCCCGGCTGGGCCGGCGCCCACGATAAGAACATCCACCTCGTCGGGGAGATCCGGGTTGCGATCCACGCAGGATTCGTGTGCGATCTGCACGCGGGGATCTTCGGAAATATATCCGTGGTGATGGAACTTCACTTGAAAGCCTTTCCTGGTTATGTGGCAGTTGTGGTTTCAGTACCAGCAACTGGTTCCGTGTCAGTAAGTGTGTTGAGCGAACGCTCCAGCGATGCGAGCTTGTGCTGCCGCGCAAAAATCTCGATCTCGGTGGCATCGGCGCCGCCTTCAATGAGATTCAAAAGCTCGTGATGCTGCTGGACTGACGTCATGGAACGCTGGGCGTCGAACTCGAACGAGGTTCGGCGCATGAGCGCGACGCGTTCTGCTTCTCTTTTCATAAGACTAATGAGACGGGAATTGGGGGACGCGGACGTGAGCACAGCGTGAAACTGTTCGTTCAGTTTGCGATAGTTCGCCGAGTCAAACACGGGCATCCCGACGACGAAACGCATTTCGTCGTTGAGCTTGCGTGCCGTAGCGAGGTCGGCGCCCGTCAGGTGGGGTGCCGACGACGCCGTTGCCATTCCTTCTAGCAAGGCCAGTACGCGGAGCGAATCTGCGTATTTGGTGACGTCGATCTGGGTGACTTGCGCACCCACGTTATGGGTGTATTCGACGAAACCTTCGGCCTGAAGCCAGCGGATGGCTTCCCGGACGGGGACGGCGGACACGCCGAATTCTTTCGCTAACGTGCTGATGGTTAGCCGGTAACCCGGCGTGTACCGCCCTGCCACAATCGCATCGCGAAGAGCCTCGTACACCATGGTCGATTTTGACTTCGCGTTCCCCATGAGTTTCCCTCTCTTACTGTGAATCCCTTAGCAAGGATTCTAGTTGAGCCGTTAGAAGCCGGCTCCACGATCGAAGGTTGTTTCAATAACTCCTTCTTCTTCTGCCGCGATCTTTTCGATCTTTTCGTTGAGTTCGGCGTCGGCTGCCGGGCTGAGGTCACGGCCCGTGCGATCCTTCATCCACAGCAGTGCCGCCACTGCGACGAGGGTGACGATCGTAATGTAGACGGCCACCGAACGTGTGGTTCCCGTTTCGGCCACGAGGTAGGTGGCGATCAGCGGGGCGAATGCGCCGCCGAGGATAGCACCGAAAGCGTTGCCGAGTCCGGCACCCGAGTAGCGGATCTTCGCGGGGAACATTTCCGCAAACATTGCTGCCTGCGGGCCGTAAGTGAACCCGATGGGGATCGCCCACACCATCATGCCCAAGCCGATCAGCGTGTAGTTGCCGGTTTCCAGGAACTGGAAGAGCACCCACACCCACACCAGCTGGATAACGAAGCCGATCATGTACGTCTTCTTCCGGCCGATGTAGTCAGATAGCCAGGCCGAGAAGATCGTGGAGATGATCCACACCACGGCCGCTGCCGAGATCAGGTTGAGGATGATGTCTCGATCTAGACCCTTATCTTGGGTGGTGTACGACAGGATGAACCCGCCCGTGATCATGTAGCCTGCCACGCCGTTGCCGGCGAAGATGAGCGCTGATTGAACAAGTGGTTTCCATGCCGTGCGGAACATTTCCACAATCGGCAGGCGCACCTGCTCGTCTTTCTCGTCGGCCTCACGGATCTCCTCCATGACTGGCGATTCGCTCACGCCGAGCCGGATCGCCATACCGATTCCGATGAGTACGATCGAGAACAGGAACGGTACGCGCCAACCCCAGCTCATGAACTGGTCGTCGCTGGTCACGGCGGACGTGATCGATAGGACCACGGTTGCCATGAGCATGCCCAGTGGCACGCCGATCTGCGGGAAGCCGCCGAACAGGCCACGCTTCTTCACAGGAGCGTGTTCCACTGCCATGAGCGCTGCGCCGCCCCATTCGCCGCCAGCGGCAAAGCCCTGGAGCACGCGCAGGATGATCAGGCTGATCGGCGCGATCACGCCAACCTGGTGATAGGTGGGGAGCAGGCCGATGACGAACGTTGCAACACCCATAAGAAGGAGAGTTGCGACGAGCATGGCCTTACGGCCAATCCTGTCACCGTAGTGGCCGGCCACTGCCGCGCCGAGGGGACGGAAGAAGAAGGAAATGCCGACTGTCGCGAACGAGATCAACCGGCCTGCCACTTCGCCCGAGCTTTGAATGAACGGGTCAAAGAACAGTGGTGCGAACACGATCGCGGCGGCGTTTGCGTAGATGAAGAAGTCATACCACTCCACGGCCGTACCCACGAGAGTGCCTACAGCAACACGGCGATCTTCCTTCTTCTTCGTCGATAAGACGAGATCATCGCGATTGTACGGATGCGATTCTGGTGCCATTAGACCTGCTCTCCCAACTTGAAGCCCTTCTCCGTGTCGCCCTTACGGGTGTAGGAGAATCCGTCTGCGCCGATGGTGACGTCCATTTCACGTGAGTCGGTGCGCTCGACGAGCGGCTGCAGATTTCCGTCCAGGTCGAGCACGCGCGAGGCGTCCGTGTACCAGGAGGGGACGACGGGCGTACCCCACCAGTCGCGACGCTGGTTGTCGTGCACGTCCCAGGTGACGACCGGGTTGTCCGGATCGCCGGTCCAGTAGTCCTGCGTGTAAACTTCCACGCGGTGACCATCGGGGTCGCGGATGTAGAGGTAGAACGCGTTGGACACGCCGTGACGACCCGGGCCACGCTCAATGTGATCCGACATGCGCAGGGCGCCCAGCTTGTCGCAGATCGCCAGGATGTTGTGCTTTTCGTGGGTAGCGAAGGCGACGTGGTGCATGCGCGGGCCGTCGCCGCCCGTCATCGCCGTGTCGTGCACGGTTGGCTTGCGGCGAACCCATGCTGCGTACGTCGTACCCTCGTCGTCCTTGATGTCCTCCGTCACGCGGAAGCCAAGGTTCTCCATGTACTTCACGGCCTTCGGCACGTCCGGGGTGACCTGGTTGAAGTGGTCGAGGCGTACGAGCTCGCCGGGGACCTGGCGGTCGTATGCCCACGCGAGCCGCTCCACGTGGTCAACCTCGTAGAAGAACTCGTAGGGGAAGCCCAGCGGGTCCACGACGCGCACGGCGTTGCGGACGCCGTCGACGAAATCGCCGCGGCGCACTTCGCAGCCGAGCTCCTCGTAGTAGGCCGCTGCCTTGTCCACTTCCTCCTGGCTGCGCACGCGGAATGCGAAGGCGGCCACCGCAGCCTCCGGGCCCTTGCGCAGGATCAGGTTGTGGTGGATGAACTCCTCTGCAGTGCGCAGGTAGATCGCGTTGTCGTCTTCCTTCGTGACCACGAGGTTGAGCACATCCACGTAGAAGTGGCGTGACTTCTCGAGGTCGGTGACGACGAGTTCCATGTATGCGCAACGCACAATATCTGGAGCAGGCGCCTTGGGGCGCTTCGTGATATCAGTCATGTCAGTCTCCTTTGGCTGAATGCCGCACCTTCTGCCGGCGGGCTGGGTTGGGTAGGTGGGACGCGCCGCGTACGAGCACGCCCCACCAGTTTTTAGGCGCTCGGTCCCCCGAGGCCAAGATCGTTGTCTGCGTATCCGGTGGCACCGAACCGCGTGGTGTGAACCTCACCGAGGGTGACGTGGATTGCCTGCTGCACCGAGTAGAAGTCCAGCGAGCGGTAGCCACCTTCGTGGCCGAGGCCCGATCCCTTCACGCCGCCGAACGGGGTGCGAAGATCGCGCACGTTATGCGAGTTGATCCACACCATTCCGGATTCGATCTGGTGGGATACGTTGTGTGCCCGGGCGATGTCGTTCGTCCACACGTAGGCTGCGAGTCCGTATTCGACGTCGTTGGCCAGCTTGATCGCTTCTTCTTCCGTGTCGAACGGGGTGATGGCGACGACGGGGCCGAAGATTTCCTCCTGGAAAATCCGCGCGTCCGGGGCGACGTCCGCGAACACGGTGGCTTCCACATAGTTGCCTTCGGGCAGGTGTGCTGGGCGGCCACCGCCAGCGACGAGGCGGCCTTCGGACTTGCCGATCTCGATGTACTTGGTGACCTTCTCGTAGTGTTCCGGATGGACAAGGGCCGCGATTTCCGACGTCGGATCCGACGGCGGGCCGACCACGATCTTCTTCGCGCGCTCCGCGTAGGCTTCCACGAAACGGTCGTAGATCGGGCGCTCCACAAGCAGACGTGAGGAGGCCGTGCAACGTTCGCCGTTCAGCGAGAACACGCCAAACAGGGTGGAATCGAGGGCTGCTTCGAAGTCGGCGTCGGCGAAAATGATCGCCGGCGACTTGCCGCCCAGCTCGAGCGAGAGGTGCTTCATGTACGGAGCGGAACGCTCGAAAATCTTCTTGCCCGTTGCCAGCGAACCGGTGAAGGACACGAGCGGGGCGTCCGGGTGGGTGACGAGCATGTCGCCCGTCTGGCCGTCACCGTAGACAATGTTGAACACGCCCTTCGGCACGCCTGCACGCTCCATGATGCCCGGCCACAGCGACGCCGACACCGGCGTGAACTCTGCCGGCTTAAGGACGACGGTGGCGCCGGACGCCAGAGCCGGCGCCAACTTCCACGATTCCTGCATGAACGGGGTGTTCCACGGGGTGATAAGGATGGCCACGCCGTGCGGCTTACGGTTGACGTAGTTAAGCTGACGGCCCGGCATCGAGAACGCCTTGTCCTCATTGGCCACGATGAGGTCTGCGAAGAAGCGGAAGTTCTCCGCCGCACGGTTCGCCTGGCCGCGTGCCTGGCGGATCGGCAGGCCCGTGTCGAACGATTCGATCTGTGCGAGCTCGTCGTTAATCTTCTCGACCTCGTCCGCGATCGCGTTGAGGATCTTCCAACGAGCACGCGGAAGCATGTTCGCCCACGTGCCCTCATCGAAGGCTTCCTTAGCTGCGGCTACCGCTGCGTTCGCTTCCTCCTGGCCGCCCAGCGGGGCCGTGAGGTAGTTGGAGTTCGTGGTCGGCTCGAGGATGTCAAACCTCTCCCCCGAGGCGGAATCAACGAACTCACCGTTGATGTAGTGCTTGATCTCTTCGGGAATTCCCGCTGGCTTGGCTACCATGTGTCTACCTTTCCTGGTCTTCGCTTCTTGATGTTCTTCAGTGGCCTGGCGGCTAGCTCTGCCGCTAGCTTTAGTTGTCGTTTTGCTCCGCGAGCCACTCGTTGTACTTTTCACGCCACTGCGCGTTGAGCGGGTACAGCCCGTCGACCGATTCGCCGGCGGCGACCATCTGCGCAATGAACTCTTCTTCGGATTCTTGCTGTTCGGCGTCGGCAACCAGCTCCTCGACCATGTGGGGAGGGATGACGATCGCGCCGTCGTCGTCGCCAACAATCACGTCACCGGGTTGGACGGCGACGCGGCCGCAGGTGATCGTCACGTCGGTGTCCCAGGGGATGTGGACGCGGCCGAGCACGGACGGGTGTGCCGCCTGCGCGAACACTGGCAGGCCGACTTCTTCGACGGCGGCCCAGTCGCGGACCGCGCCGTCGGTGATAATGCCGGCCGCGCCGCGCACCTTCGCCCGCAGCGCGAGGATGTCGCCGAGCGTTCCGGCGTGTTCGTAGCCGCGCGCCTCCATGACGAGCACCTCGCCCGGATTGACCGTGTCGATAGCGCGCTTTTGCGCGTTGTAACCGCCGCCGTACTTCTTGAACAGGTCAGGGCGATGGCCGACGTAGCGCAGCGTACGCGCCCGGCCCACCAACTTGGTGCCCGGCACCTGCGGGCGAACGCCGTCAATCGACACGTTCGGGTAGCCCTTCTGCCGCATCTGCGACGACAGGGTGGCAAGGGCCAGGTTGGAAATCCGCTCGCGCAGCTCGTCGGTCAGCTCAAATTCCGGTTCGAGGCCGGCTGCTTCACGCGATCCCCAGGCGTCGATCCGCTGCTTGTCATCAGCCGCGGGGGCGGAGCCAACGTCTGCGAGCGCCGGGCCGGACACGACCGTCGTCGTCAATTCACCCGACGTAAGCGACGGGTCGGACTCCGAATAAACTTCGACCGTGACGCTCTGGCCCGGCTGGAGCACCGAGGAGCCTGCCGGCGTGCCGGTAAGGATGATGTCGCCCGGTTCGAGCGTCATGACGCGGGAAAGATCGGCGATGAAGTGCTCGAAGGGGAAGAGCAGGGTTCCGGAGGAATCATCCTGCATGACCGTGCCGTCCACGGTGGCCTTCACGCGTAGTTCGCGCGGGTTGATCTTGTCAGCGGGAATGAGCTTCGGACCGATCGGCGTCATGCCATCACCGGACTTGGAGCGCACGTTCGAACCCTTGTCGGCCGGGCGCAGGTCGAGGATCCCCATGTCGTTGGCCGCGGTAACGTGGCTGACGTACTGCCAGGCCTCCTCTTCGGAAACGTTACGAGCAGGCTTGCCGATGACGAGCGCGATCTCCGCCTCGAACACGAGCAGCTCAGCGTTGTCCGGGCGAACCACTTCACCCGGGCCGTTCAGCGACGACGACGCCTTCATAAAATACGAGGCCTCCGCCGGGATGCGCCCGCGCTGCTCGGCTCGTGAAGGATAAGACAGGTGAACAGCAATGATTTTGCCGACCTCATCCCCGAGGGTTTGCGAAACAATGTTCTGGCTCAACGCCCGCTCCTTTGCTGAGTCAATCTGCGATCTGCCTTAGGTGTGCTGCCGGTGGTCGTTCACCTGCCGCTGGGTATGCTGCCTTCTCCCGCTGCCTGGTTGCTGCCTCTGCCGGTTGCTGCCGCCTGCGACCAGTTCGCGTTTGGGGCTTGCGCTCCCCCAAGGTGGATCGTATATGATCTTGTATATGATCTTCGTTGGAAAACGCTCCGACGTCAAGAGCAAAATGGAAAGTCACCAAAATTGCTTCCACAATCACCCTTTGCACGGCGCCGTGCAGGGGGAGGAAAGGGCTAGAAATGAACGATTCACGAATCGCAGAGCTACTTGCAAACATCCCCACGGGTATTTTCATCAACGGTGAATTTACAGACTCGTCGTCGGGCGAACGCTTCGACGTCCTAAACCCTGCTACCGGCGACGTGCTTATTTCCGTCGCTGATTCCACTCCCGACGACGCCGCGCGCGCCATGGACATCGCCGTCGACGCTCAGTGGGACTGGGCCGTGTCTGCTCCCCGCGAGCGCGCTGAAATTTTGCGCCGGGCCTTCGAACTTGCCACCGGCAAGTATCGGGACACGCTCGCCACGGTCATGACCCTAGAAATGGGCAAGCCGCTCGACCAAGCTTACGGCGAGGTCACCTACGGAGCTGAGTTCTTGCGCTGGTTCGCCGAGGAGGCCGCCCGCATTCGAGGCGATTACTTCCGCGTTCCTGAAGGCCACCTGCAGGCGATGGTGGTGCGCCGCCCTGTTGGCCCGTGCCTCTTTATTACCCCGTGGAACTTCCCGTTCGCGATGGCCACCCGCAAGGCTGGCCCGGCGTTCGCAGCAGGTAACGTGGCGATTTTGCGGCCGTCGCAAGACACCCCGCTGACCGCCCTACTGTTCGCGCAGATCATGAATGAGGCCGGCCTGCCCAAGGGCGTGCTTTCCGTGCTGCCGTCGAAGAGTGCCCGCCCGATCACCGGGCCGCTCATCCAAGATCCGCGCATGCGCAAGCTTTCGTTCACCGGCTCCACCACCGTTGGTAAGGCGCTACTGAAGGAAGCGGCAGACAACGTATTGCGCACGTCCATGGAGCTCGGCGGAAACGCGCCCTTTATCGTGTTCGAGGATGCCGATATTGACGAAGCGGTGAAGGCCGCCGTCGCCACCAAGCTGCGCAACATGGGCGAGGCGTGCAACGCGGCCGACCACTTCTTCGTCCACACGGACGTCTACGACGAGTTCACCGAAAAATTCTCCGCAGCCATTGCGAAGCAAAAGGTAGGTGACGGACTGGCCGAGGGCACGGACGTGGGTCCGCTCGTGTCTGAGAAGCAGCTGGCCGACGTGTCAGGCATGCTGGACCGTGCAGTTGCGGCCGGCGCGAAGATCGCCGTGGGCGGTGGCAAGCCGTTCAACAATGGTTTCTTCATCGAGCCGACCGTGCTCGTCGACGTCGATCCCGAGTCCGAGATCGTCACTGAGGAGATCTTCGGTCCGATCGCTCCCGTCATTCGTTTCGACGACGAGGCCGAGCTCATCCGAGTGATCAACAAGGATTCAGTGGGCCTGGCCGGCTACTTCCACACGAAGGACATGAGCCGGGTGCTGCGCCTTGCTGAGCGCCTGGAAATCGGGATGCTCGGCGTCAACTCGGCGACCATTTCCAATGCGGCGGCACCGTTCGGCGGGCTTAAGCAGTCGGGGACGGGCCGCGAAGGCGGCAAGGAAGGCATCGAGGAGTACCTCGAAACCGTGTACGTGGGCATGCCCGCGCCCGACTTCTTCTAAACACCTCGATTGAGTGGCCCGTCAGCCCTGCTTGATCAGCCGGGCTGACGGGCCCGACCGTGCCGACGAACCCGACCGGGATTCACAGTGCGATATCAGCCTCTGCTACAACTACGCGCAGGGATGGCGATATCCGCATTTTGAATCTCGGCAGCCCGCTTGTCCGGTATGCTTTTTACCATCTTGGAGCCGGCAAGGACGAGGTGAGTGGATGATGTTGAGCCCTTCGATTATAGGCGCGGGCATAGCGGGTCTCGTCGTGCCGATCGCAACATGGATCGTCCTTTCCACTCGCAAACCGAAGGCGCCTGGGGTTGTGCAAACCTACTCGAAGGGCGCTCCGCTTCTTTTGATGCTGGTGGCCGTGGGAACCATCGCCACAGGCATTCACCTCATCGTCAGTGGCCCTGGCGAAAACAGTGTAGCCGTCCATTGGATCACAGTCGCTCTGGCGTTCATCGCCGGTCTGGCAGCGCTCGTGGGCATTTACTTTTATGGCAAGTACGCGCTCGTCGCCGATGAAGATTCGGTGGCGATCTACCACCCCTTTCGTGGGACTCACGTGCTCACACATCAGAACATCGTCGACGTTGAGGACTTCCGACTTAGAGGTACGAAGTATTTCGTAGTGACCTATCGTGATGGGAACAGAGCTCGAAAAATCCAGATTGACCCCGTTCGCTTCGATGTAACTCAATTTTTCGACAAACGGGCAGCAAATCAAAGATTTACCTACAGTGGCACCGCTCGTTTGGGAACAGATACCAAGAAGCATGGCCTGGTCATCACACCTGAGACCACACTTTTTGGAAACCGCTTCTACCCTGTCACTGAAGGGATTGGTTTCATTGCCGCAGGCGTGAACGAACTTGCTGACTCGTTTGAGACTTGGCGCCGGACGTGGGATGGAGGAGGCGAAGAAGGCCGGTTCTTCCACGGTGACTTCGAGCAGCTTCTAGCTTCGATGGAGCCGTTAGATAGAAGCCAGACTGCTTTCGTCCAGACAGCAAATCCGCAATGGACAGCTGTGTTTTCAAATGATTCTACGGCTGGTCAAGGATCCGATGGTAGCGTTGCTGCAAAACGGCTGCGTTGTGATTATGTGCAGGCGTCGATTGGGTTTGCGTCGGAGAATCCGGCCACGGGGTTTGGTGCCAAAGCGGGTTGGCTTTTCTACTACACGATGCCGTCATTCCCATATGGCGTGAACATGTATGTGCAGGTCAGTGATCAGGGTAATCATCGGGTTAAGTGGCAGTTTGATCATTCAGCGGCGTTTATGCCTTTTGAAGATCTGGCCTCTTATGAAAAACGTCGGATTGTTGATCGGTTCAGCCCGCAGATGGTCATCGACTATTGCCGGGCGGTAGGTATTGATCCTTATAACGAAGAGTTTTACTCCGGCCCGATTTTCGTGGTGGAAAACTCGGCAGCGAAAAAGAACGTTGAGCCGCAGTCTTTGTCGTATGCCCAAGCTCAGGATCGGGTCGGGGCTCATCGGCTTTAGTGCGAGGGGAAGTTAGTTGTGTTGAGGTTTTATTCGCATCGGACGACGTTGTTTGGTGGTCGGTTCATGCCGGTGACGGATTCGATCAGTTTCGTCCGCGCATCATTTGATGACGTGGTAGATCAATTTGATACGTGGCGTTTTCCTAGCAAGTTCCACACGATGAGTATTCGGACAAGTCCGGGATCGTTTGAAGAGAACCTAATCGGTCTGCAGCCATTGTTGGGTGAGCCGGACTACTTGTTAATGGCAACTGTTCCAGATGAATGGACCGCGATTTTAACGAACAGGGCAATTCTCCAGGAGCAAGAGTTGCTTTCCCATCGGATCGGGCTCACGTTGAAAAAAGACACGGTTGACGTGTCGTTGATCTGGCCCTCCCCGAAATCTGGAATTCGCAATTTTACTGACTTCGGCGCGTGGCTCCAGTACAACAAGAACGCCGGTTCGTTACCCATCGAGCATAGATACGTCTCCGTGTTCCAAAGTGATCTCGGATTGAAATGGAATAGGCCCTATCTCGTTGAACAGTCCCTAACGCCTTTCCCCTGGGCGCCTGCTGCTAGACCTGATGCCGATCCGTTTGAGGTATTCAACCCTGATCTGTTGGTTGATTACTGTCACCAGATGGGAATTGATGTGTTCAACGAGGGCTTCTACGCTGATCGGGCCGCACGCGTCACTGATGACAATCTGCTTGAGAAAATCAAACAGGTCGCTAGTAACTCAACATACGAAGCCGCTCAAAAATACGCAGGCATTGACTCACTCGTCCTCCCCTAAGGCTGACAAGCCACAGCGAACGTGCCGTAGATTTACGGCAATCTAACGTATGCCGTTTTGCGGCGCTTTCACACCCGCGGCCAATGCTCAGACTGAGCATCCAGCTGTTTAGTCGTAGATCGCCTTCTGGATCTCCTCATCCTGCCAGTTCGTGGCGTCATACCAATAGAAGCCGGAGTCGATCACTTTCTCCACCTCTTCGCCGCGCGCCGCCTTCACCGCCGTCTCCACCGCCATGTAGCCCATCATGTACGGGTTTTGCGTCACCGAACCAGCCATCGCGCCCTCACGGATGAGCTGCACCTGCACCGCGCCCGAGTCAAACCCGATCACGTGCACGTCCGCCCCCGCTCGCCGCGCGGTCTGAGCGGCGGCCACCGCGCCGTCGTCGTCGGTAGCAAAAATGCCGTCCAAGTTCGGCCGGGCCTGAATGATCGCCGACGCCTGCTGCTCCGCCTTCGCCTGATCCGAATCGTTGTACTGCACGTCCACCACCTTCAAATTGGGGGCGTGCTCGGCCAAATAGTCGATGAACCCGTCGCGGCGATCGGTGCCGGTCACCGACGTCGAGGACTGCGCCAAAATCGCCACCTCGCCCTCACCGCCGGTCAGCTCAATCATCTTCGCCGCCGCGGCAGCCGCCGCCGCACGATTATTTGTGGCCACAGTTGACACCGGAATATCCGAACCCGGCACACCCGAATCGAAGGCGACCACCGGGATCCCCGACTCCACAAACTGCTCGAGCGCAATCACCGACGCCGAGGAATCCAACGCCGAAAACACGAACGCATCCGGGCTCATCACATGCGCCAAATTAATCTGATCCACCTGGCGCACCACGTCCGACTCGGTGTCCGGCCCGTTAAACGTGACATTCACGCCCAGATCCTCACCCGCCGCGAACGAGCCCTCCTTCACGGCCGCCCAAAACGGGCTCGCATAACCTTTAGCGACGACGGCGATGTCCAGCTTGTCGTCAGCGTCCGTCAGCCGCTCACCCAGGCCAGCACACCCGGCCAGCGCGACGGCGAGCGCCGCAAGCAACGCACAAACTTTGGCGCGCCGCGCCCCACGCCGCCAACCAGAACGCTTACCGATGCCTTCTTTTTTCGCGTATACCATGCCCATACTCCCGCCTAGGCGATCTCTTTCGCTGGGCGCCGCCGCACATCCAAGTACACGGCGATGAGTACCACCACGCCGAGCAGGATCTTCTGGTTTTGATCCGAGACGCCCATGTGGACGGCGCCGTTGCGGATCGTGGCGATAAGAATCGCACCCACGACCGAGCCGAACACGGAGGCCTTACCGCCGCGCAGGGATGCCCCGCCGAGCACCGCCGCCGCGATCGCATACATTTCATACGACTGCCCCACATCCGGCTTACCGGATGCCAAGCGCGAGGCCATGAGCACGCCGGCCAGCCCGGTGAACACGCCCGCGAGCGCATACACCCGCCACTTCCACTTTTGCACGTCGACGCCGGAGAGCCGGGTGGCCTCCTCGTTCGAGCCCATCGCGAGCGCGTAACGCCCGATCAGCGTGTGTTTGAGCAGGAAGTGGGCGAAGATCGCGGCGATGATGCACAGGTAGATCGCGTTGGTCAGCCCGAAGGTTTCGCCGTTTCCGAGCTCGAGGAATGGCCGGTAGTCGTTGAGCGGCACCGACGACGTACCGGTGAGCGAGAGCGCGGCGCCCCAGGCAACGAGCATCATCGCCAACGTGGCCACCATCGGCTGCATGTTGAGCTTCGCCACGAGGAATCCGTTAACGATGCCAAGTGCCAGGCCCGCGAGGATGCCCGCGATCACGCCCGCGGTGATCGCCACCCACATTGGTCCGCCCGCCTTCGTCATGACGAGCGCGGTGATGACGCCGGTGAACGCGAGCCCGAACCCGGGGGTGAGGTCGATGCCCCCGGTGGCGATCACGAACGTGAGTCCGAGCGCGAGGAGAATGTACACCGAGGCGTCCAGCAGGAGCGCCGAGATGTTTCCAAGGTCCAAAAAGTACGGGCTGAGCAACGAAAATATCGCGATCAGCGCGAGTTCAGACACGACGATGAGCACCTGCGCCGGATGCCGGGTATACAAGGTGCGCACGTAGTTAACCGGGTTCATTGTTCTCCTCCCGCCCGCGCCACGGTAAAGCGCGTGGCAAGATCCATAATGTTTTCTGACGTCGCTTCTTCATTGGCGAGCACGCCCGTCATCCGCCCCTGGCACATGACGCCAATCCGGTGGCACACCCGCTGCAGCTCGGCAATCTCCGACGAAATCACCACAATCGCCTTACCCTGCGCGGCCAGATCCTCCATGAGGGCGTAAATTTCGTCCTTCGCCCCCACGTCCACGCCGCGGGTCGGCTCGTCAAAAATGAGCACGTCGCAGTCGCGTGCCACCCATTTCGCAATCACGACCTTCTGCTGGTTTCCACCCGAGAGGTTCCGCGCTTTCTGCTCCACCGACGGCGTAGCGATCCCCAGCTTCTCCACCGCCGTTTCGGCGACTCCCTGCGCCGCGGCGTCGTCGATCACGCCCGCCGCGTTCGCCCACCGCCCCAGCGAGGGCAACGCAATATTCTGCGTAATCGACTGGTCGAGCAGCAGGCCGTAGTGCTTGCGGTCTTCTGACAGGTAGCCGATCCCGGCACGCACCGCATCTTCCACCGAGCCGATACGCACCTCTTCTCCGCCGACGACGACGCTGCCGCCCTCTTTCGGATCAGCGCCGACTATCGCGCGGGCGGTTTCCGTCCGCCCTGCACCCACGAGCCCGCCAATCCCGAAAATCTCGCCCTTACGAACAGCGAAGGAGACGTCGTCGACCATGCCAGCCTTAATCGAGCGGACTTCGAAACCGATCTCCGGCTGCGGCTGCGACTCCGGCCGGTGCGAGGTGTCAATCGCCCTGCCCACCATGAGCGCGATCATGTCATCACGCGTGAGTTCAGCGGCCGGGTGGGTGGCCACATTCTTACCGTCACGCAACACCGACACGTGCGTACACAGCTCCTGGATCTCATCGAGCCGGTGCGAAATATAGACCACCGCGCGCTCGCGTGGCGCGGCGGCAATAAACTCGCGCGTGATCGTAAACAGCTGCTGAACCTCGTGGGCGGACAGCGCGGCAGTCGGCTCATCCATGATGAGCACCCGCGCGTCCATCGACAGCGCCTTCGCGATCTCCACCATCTGCCGCCCAGCCACGCTCAGTTCACCCAGCGGCATTCGCGGATCCACATCCAAGCCCACGCGCTGCAGGATCTCCCCCGAGCGGGCGGCCATCGCGTCGTCGTCAATCCGCAGCCACTTACGCGGCTCCCGGCCAAAGAAAATGTTCTGCGCGATCGTCAAGTCCGGCATAAGGTTGAGCTCTTGGTGGATGAGCGCGATCCCGGCGTCCTGGGCGGCGAGCGGTCCAGAAAAACTGACGCGTTCGCCGTCGTAGATAATCTCACCGGAATCTGCCTGCACGATCCCGCCAAGGATCTTCATGAGGGTGGATTTCCCGGCGCCGTTTTCACCCACGAGCGCGTGAATCTGCCCGGCCTCCAACTGGAAATCGACGGCATCGAGCGCCTGCACGCCCGGGTAGCGCTTGCTCATCTGGCGAGCTTCAAGAAGCATTGAGCCTTGCCTCATTTTTAATCGGGGTTGCGCGCCGGCACTGGCAGCCTCCCGCCTTTCGGCGCGAAACCGCGATTTGCCGCCGTTCTATGCAACCTTTGTTCGGTGTCTTCCCGCCAGTATATGTCATGACAAATGATCATTCCAGCGTTTCTCACAGCCCGGCGGTAAACTGTAGGCAGCCGCACAATCGCCGCACACGGAAAAGAGGGACGGATGGCAGAGCGCTACGAGCCGGACATCGACATCGACCGCACGTCGCCAGCGCCCCTGCACGCCCAAATCTCCGCGCCCATCAAACGCGCGATCCTCGACGGCGTCATCGGCCCCGGCACCCGCATCGAAAACGAGGTTTCGCTCGCGCAGCGCCTCAAAGTCTCCCGGCCAACCGCCCGGCAAGCCCTGCAAACGCTCGTCGAAGCAGGCCTGTTACACCGGCGCCGCGGAGTGGGCACCGTCGTCGCCGCCAGACCCCACCACCAACTCCTCCAACTGCCGTCCCTCCACGAAGAAATCCAGGACGCCGGGCACGAATCGACGTCGAAAATCCTGCAATACAACCACCGCCGCGCCACCGACGCCATCGCCAAACAGCTCGGCGTCGCCGTCGACGACTCGGTAGTCGAACTCGAACGGCTCCGCCTACGCGACGGCCAACCAGTCGCCATCCTCTACAACTGGCTGCCCGCCGCCATCGCACCGCCAGACGACCAGCTCGAACACCGCGGGCTCTACGAACTGCTGCGCGAATCCGGCGTCGTCCCCACCTCCACCACCCAATCCGTGGGAGCCGAACGGCCCGACAAACGCGAAGCCCGCCTGCTCGCCATCTCCACCCGCGACCCGGTGCTCACCATCGACCGCACCGCCTACGACGCGCGCGGCCACATCATCGAATGGGGATTCCACGTCTACCGGGCAGATTTATACCGGTACAAGTCCACCGTCGTCGCACACGGCAACACTTGATTCACACCAATCAACGGCAACACGCTCGTACACGCCTGCCCGCCTTGTAAACTTAACGCGTTACCAGCAGGAGGACAGATGCTTATTGGAGTGCCCACAGAGGTTAAAAACAACGAATACCGGGTGGCCATCACGCCGCTTGGCGTACACGAACTCGTCCGTGCCGGCCACCGGGTCATGGTACAAAGCGGTGCGGGCATCGGCTCGTGCATCACCGACGACGACTACGCCGACGTCGGCGCCTACATCGCCCCCACCGCCGCGGACGTCTGGGCACAAGCCGACATGATCCTCAAAGTCAAAGAACCCACCCCCGCCGAATACGACCTCATGCGCGAAGGCCAGGTCCTTTTCACCTACCTCCACCTCGCCGCCTCCGAAGAGCTCACCCGCGAACTCCTCGCCCGTAAAGTCACTTCCATCGCCTACGAAACCGTGCAGACCGACAACGGCGTACTCCCCCTACTCGCGCCCATGTCCGAAGTTGCCGGCCGACTCTCCGCCCAAATCGCCGCACACCTCATGCTCAAAGTCGGCGGCGGACGCGGCATCCTCATGGGCGGCGTACCCGGCACCCGCACCGCCAACATCGCCATCCTCGGCGGCGGCACAGTCGGCTTCCACGCCGCCCGCATCGCCTCCGCCATGGGCGCCGACGTCACCGTCTACGACGTCGACTTCCGCCGCATGGCCTACATCGACGACGTCACCTCCGGGCGCATCCACACCGAATACTCCACCGAACTATCCGTGGCCCGCGGGTTGAAAAACGCCGACGCCGTCATCGGCTCCGTCCTCATCCCCGGCGCCCGCACCCCACGGCTCGTCACCAACGAGATGGTAGCCGACATGCGGCCCGGCTCCGTGCTCGTAGACGTGGCCATCGACCAAGGCGGCTGCTTCGAAGCCTCCCGCCCCACCACACACGACGATCCAACTTTCGAGTTCGAAGACTGCCTGTTCTACTGCGTGGCCAACATGCCCGGCACCGTGCCCTACACCTCCACGTATGCGCTCACCAACGCCACCATGCGCTACGTGCTCCACATCGCCGACGCCGGCTGGCAACAAGCCATGCATGACCTGCCCGACCTCGCCCGCGGACTCTCCACATTCGACGGCAAACTCTACGAGCGCGGCGTAGCCGAAGCCTTCGGCCTCGAGCTGGCCACCTTCGGAAACTAGGGCTCGCTGGGCGCGCGCTAGGTGGACGGGCGGGTGCTGCCGGGCAGACCGGCGTCGTGCGATTAATGCGCGCCCACCCACCAAGTGGCAGGTAGGCTGGAACCATGGCAATTGCGAACTTGGCCCGGCGTTTTGAAGACGGCCTGAACCGGCGGAACATCGTGCGCCGGCGCGAACAAGGCTGGCTGCCACGGCTGACCGGATACACCGGCTACGGATCTGTGACCGCCGCGAAAGTGCTCGCGCGCGCCATCATGGCCGACCCGGACGAAGATTCAAAACCGTTCCAGATCCCCTTCTTGCCATCCTCCGCACACTCGTTCACCACGCAAGGCATGCGTGATATTGCCACACTCGTAGCCGAACAAGCCGAATACGCCCAACGCGGGTGGCGGCAATTCTTTACCACCCAGGTCGGCTTCCTCCCGGTCACCGTGCAACTCGGCCAGCAAACCATCGAGACGCGCACCGACCGCTCCGGCTACGTCGACCTCCTTATCGACAACCACGGCCTCGAACCCGGCTGGCACGAAGCCACGCTCACGCCCGCCGCCGGCGAACCCGTGACCGCGCCAATCATGATCGTCTCGCCAGACACCACCCACGGGCTGATCTCCGACGTCGACGACACGATCCTCGTCACGTCCCTCCCGCGCGCCATGATCGCCGCCTACAACGCCTTCATCTTGCACACCAACATGCGCAAACCCGTACCCGGCATGGCCGAATTCTACGACCACCTCCTCGAACCGGTCCCGGACGCGCCCGTCTTCTACCTGTCCACCGGCGCCTGGAACGTGTACACCTCCATGCAACTATTCATCCAAAAACACGGACTGCCCGTCGGCCCGATGCTCATGACCGACTGGGGGCCGACCCCCACCGGCCTTTTCCGCTCCGGCATGGAACACAAGAAGACACAGCTGCGCAACCTGCTCATCATGTTCCCCAACATCCAGTGGTATTTGATCGGCGACGACGGGCAGCACGACCCGATCATCTACGACGACCTCGCCCGCGAACATCCCAACCGGGTGCGCGGAATCGCCATGCGCACCCTCGACCCGCTCGAACAAGTTCTTTCGCACGGCACCACCGAAGCCACCCAAGGATCACGAAAAGACGCCGACATCGAAGATGCCGGCGTGCCCATCATCCGCGGCGCCGACGGCTTCGAACTACTGGACAAGGCCGGGCAGCTACGCGGCGACTAACTGCGGGGAGCTGGACCTATTCGTAAGTGATGTACCACTTGCCGTCGCGCTTGACCACCACGCCAGAATACGGCAAATCGTCAATTTCATATTCGACGATGACTCGGTCACCCATCTCGATCTCAGTGAGCTGTTCGGCCGTGAGCTTGGCAGTCGCTTCCACCACCCCTGGCCTGGCCTGTTCCATTGATGCTCGTATGGCCTCTTCGCAGGAGCTTTGCCGCGTCTCTTTCTTGAGGATTTCCACAGTTTCCGGGGTAACCATCGCGCAGGCTTTGTTCATGTCCCCGTCGCTTGTGGCCTTGAGGAACTCAAGCACAGCATCGGTGGGGGTAGCTTCTTCAGAGGAACATCCGGTGAGGGCGAGCGGAAACACCATGCATGCGGCAGCCAGCCGAGCGATTGTTTTCTTCATACTGCAACTATATCGCCAGGTCTAGCTGGCGCTGACCTGGGTGAACAGCACGTGGACGGGCGATGACTGTTTGTCGAAGCCCACCGTATGCTGGCTCCAGGCCTGCTGTATGTGGCTTCGGCCCTGCCCGTGTTCGGGCTCCAGCGACATTTCATTGCGCCCTGGAGCCCGATCTTCGTATATACGAAGATCTTGCGCTATAGCGCAATGAAATGTCGCTGTCGGTCGGTTAGAACCCGCGCGGCTGGGAATTTCGCACGATTCTTTCACCCATATCGGCTAAATCGGCGCCTGTCATGCCCGGCCATCCGAATAGGGCGTCCTTCCACTTCTGCGGAACCGCCGATTCGCCCCAACGTGCACCCAGCAAAGCGCCCGCAATCGCAGCAACCGTGTCAGTATCACCGCCGAGCTTGACCGCTCGGCGAACCCCATCAAACACGGCGGCCTCTCCGAAGTATTCCGTGGTGGCCTTGACCGCAAACCATGCGCACTGCAACGCCGAGACCACGTACCCGTTCGTCCGCGGGGTCACGAGTCCGCGATCGGCGTCGTCAATCAACGCCTCCCACTTATCCCGCGAATCCTCAAGCAAAAGGTCGAGACCTGCACGAACATCAAGCACGCCGTCCACCACGGCCACCCGCATCGCCTCCGCCCACAGCACGCAGGATTCTTCCACTTCCCGATCACAGTGCGTCAGCGACGCGATGTCGCGCGCGGCCCGGGCCGTGGCCTCCCGGTCCCACAGGAAAGAAATGCCAATGGGAGCAATCCGGGCAAGTGCACCGTTGCCAGCCGACCGGTCGGTACTCGCACTAAACTCTTTGGCCGCATGGCGCAGCCGGTCGGATACGTCGCCGTCCATGTCGGCTGCTCGCCCGAGGACCGCCCGGGTCTGGATGCCGATGTCGGACGCGCCGTCGCGCATCCAATCGATGAAGTTCTGGCCGATCTCATCATGTGCGGCGTCGGATGTGAGCCGCACGCCGGAGTCAGCAACGGACGCGACGCAGATCGCCATCTGCGTATCATCCGACCATTCGCCGGGCGAATACGGGCCAAGCCCGCCACCTATCATTTGGGGATCATCGGGGGCTTTGCCAAATTCGTAGGGTACGCCAAGCGCGTCGCCTGCAGCCGAGGCGAGCAGGGCGCCGCGAGCGCGGTCAACCATCAGGTCAGTGAGCTCAAAGTTTTCCATGGATTCCTCCTACCAAACACCTCCAAGTGTAGCGTGGATCACCTTTGCGTGTGGCCTGTGCTCATGGGTGGATGTCGGGTGTGGCGTGATACGCGCGGGGTGTTGCAGTCAGTAATGTTGCCAAATCGTTACAATCGAATATGGTTGGCGCCCACGAAACCGGGAGCGCCGCGACATAATTCCATGCGGCTTGAACGCATCACCGCAGGTGAGGGAATGGAGCATTCATGAGATTTGTTTGGGGTTTGCTGGCGATTGCGCTCGTGGGCGCGGGCGCCGTGACCTTGCGCCCTGATCTCGTGCCCGGCTTCACCGACGTCGCGCTGTCTGCTCCCATGGTTCACATCATGTCGGTGCGCCCGTGGCTTGCTGTCGTCTGCTTCGGCGCAGCGATCTTCCTGCTTATTTTCGGTCTTATTCGCCGCACGCTCGTGGGTGCAGGCAGAATCGCGCTCGTCACGGGTGTTGCTTACCTGGCGATGGCCCTTTTCCACGGTGGCACCGTCTACACGCGCGGGCTCGCCAGCCCCGATCAGCTTGGCCCCGACCGCGGCGTCACCAGCGCAGGCATCGGCAATGGCGACATCACCGTGCTCACCTATAACACGCTCGGGGGCAGTGTGGACGTCGACGCCCTCGTAGACGCGATCGATAGCAACGGCGTGGACGTGGTTGTTCTTCCGGAAACCGCTACTGCGCGCGGCACCGAACTTGCGAACATTCTGGCCGAACGCGGCCTGGCGTTCCAGCATTTCAACACGGGAACAGATCAGTATCAGCCCGAGTTTAAGTCGACGCTCGTGCTCGTGTCGGAGGCGATGGGCGAATATCGGCAGACGACGTCGGCTGACGGGCTCGCCACCAGCGTGGCGGTTGCGCCCGCAGCTGGGAACGGGCCGGTGATTGTGGGCGTTCACCCGCGCGCCCCGATGATGGAATCGATTGACCAGTGGCGAGCGGACGTCAGCGCCATATATTCGCTGTGTGACGAGCGCGATCCGCTGATTGTGGCCGGCGATTTCAATTCGACTGTTGACCATCAAATGGTTGTGGGAAGCCAGTGTCACGACGCCGCTATCGAAGCCGGCTCTGGCGGTCTGGGCACGTGGCCAACCCGCCTGCCGCAGCTACTTGGCACGCCTATCGACCGGATCGTACACAACGGCGCATATCGCGGAGTAGACGCCATGCATATCGAGCTCGGCTCCTCAGACCATCGCGGCCTGATCGTGCGGCTCTCCCCGGAAAGCTAACTCCCGCCTGTGCCTAGGCGCAGCGCGTTAGTCACGCACCAACCCTGTAGGTTGCTAGAGGTTTAAGGCAGGGCTTATCCCTCTCGAATTGCTGCCTTATAGCGTAAAATCGGATATCAGTATGCGATTGCATAGGGAGGAATAACATGGGCTTTTTAAGAACACTAACAGTCGGCGCGATCGGCTACGTGCTCGGTGCGCGCGCTGGGCGGAAGAGGTACGAGCAGATCAAGGCTGGTGCGCAGCGGCTGTGGGAGTCGAATACTGTGCGGCAGGGTCGCGACGCCGTGCGCAACCAAGCAGCCGAGACCTTCGCGCAAGCGCAGGAGGCAGCGACGGCGAAGTTCGCCGAGGCGGCAGAGGCAGTGAAGGATAAGGTTCGTAGCGATGACTCGGCAGAATCGTGGTCTGCCGATGAGATCGTGGTCGACGAGATTCGGGTTGAGGCCGTGCGCGTCGACGATCACGACAAGCCTCGAAGCTAGCTGTAGGACGCGACTAACCTCGGTCTCAGCTAACGCCTAACAGATTCACACCTGAACCTGCACTCGAACTTGCACTGCTCTTGCACTGCTCCCGGGGTACCTGTTGCGTTCCCGGGGTAGGCAAATCGCCGGATTCGGTACCCCCGGAACCGAACGTGTACCCCCGGAACGCTCAAGGTAATAGCCGAACGCGCAGAGGAACCACAGGAGGGGGCGCCCGGGATTTCCCGGGCGCCCCCTCCGCCACACTAGCCCACCACCGCAGTGGCGCGGCTAGCTTGAAGCAGTGTTAGCGCTGCACGCGAGCAGAACCACCAGCCACAACACGCTCGATCTCCTCGAGCGAGGCCATCGTGGTGTCGCCAGGCGTGGTCATCGCGAGAGCACCGTGCGCCGCACCGTACTCAACGGCTTCCTGGATCGAATCCTTCTCGAGGATGCCGTAGATCAGGCCGGTGGCGAACGAGTCGCCGCCGCCCACGCGATCCATGATCTCCAGGCCGTCACGCTGGGTGGCCTTCACGAAGCCCTGATCCTTGTGCCAGGCAACAGCAGACCAGTTGTTGTTCGACGCCGTAATAACCTCGCGCATCGTGGTTCCGATGATCTGGAAGTTCGGGAAGTCCGCGCTTGCCAGTTCGATCATCTTGCGGAACGACTCAACCTCAAGGTTGTCGAGGTTCTCCGACGCGCCTTCGATCTCGAAGCCGAGCGACGCGGTGAAGTCTTCCTCGTTGCCGATCATGACATCGACGTACTTGGCCAGTTCGCGGTTAACGCGGCGGCACTCGTCGAGGCCACCGTGTGCCTTCCACAGCGACGGACGGTAGTTCAGATCGTAGGACACGATCGTGCCGTACTTCTTCGCAGCCTCCATGGCAGCCTTCGCGGTCTCTGCGGACTGCTCGGACAGCGCGGCGTAGATACCGCCGGTATGCAGCCAGCGGGCACCGTACTCGCCGAACAGCTTGTCCCAGTCCACGTCCTCAGGACGCATCTGCGAAATAGCCGTGTGACCACGATCCGAGGTGCCAACCGCACCACGGATGCCGAAGCCGCGCTCGGTGAAGTTCAGGCCGTTGCGGGCCTTGCCACCGTAGCCGTCGGACTCTACCCACTTGATCCACTGCGGATCCACGCCACCGTTGAGGATGAGGTCCTCAACCAGGCGGCCGACCTCGTCCTTAACAAGCGCGGTCACGATCGCCGAACGCTTGCCGAATGCACGGCGCATGCCACGAGCAACGTTGTACTCGCCGCCACCTTCCGAAGCACGGAACTGACGAGCCGTACGAATACGCCCCTCGCCCGGATCCAGGCGGAGCATGACCTCGCCTAGGGAAACGACGTCGTAACGGACCTCGTCCGCTGGACGCAACTCAATAAGACTCATTTACGAAGCTCCTTCACTTTTTCCGAGGCTTCCTTTGAAAGCTCGGTGATCTTGTCAAATTCCTTGTTATTGATGAGGTCTCGCTTGATCATCCACGATCCCGAGACTGCAGCAATTGCTGGATCTGTGATCCACTCCTCAAGGTTAGCAGGGTTCACGCCGCCCGAGGGCACGAATGCCGTGTTCGGGAATGGCCCGCGCAGTGCCTTGACCATCTTCAGCCCGCCAGCTTCGCCACCGGGGAAGAACTTGACCACGGTTGCTCCGCGGTTGACGGCCATCATCACTTCCGTGGCCGTCTGCACGCCGGGCAGGTACGGGATGCCACGCTCTGCAGCAACATCGGCGACGCCGGAATCCCAGCCCGGCGAGACGAAGAACTTCGCACCCTGATCGGCTGCGCGTTCTGCCTGCTCACGGTTGAGGATCGTGCCCGCGCCGACTGTCATGCCTTCAACAGCGGACATCTTCTTGATCGCCTCCGGGCCAGCCGCCGTACGGAACGTGACTTCCGCGCAGCAAATACCACCGGCCACGAGCGCTTCGCCAACGGCGACGGCGTCCTCGGCGTCGTCAATCACGACGACGGGAACAATCGGGTTTTCTGCCAGGAATGGCAGTGCGTCTGGGAGATTCTTAGGCATTTTCCTTTTCCGCCCTTTCCTTCAAAAGTACTGTGGCATCCCACAGGCCGAGCAGGTACTGGGTACCGAGCGCGCGATCGTAGAGCGGGTAGCCTGGACGGCCTTCTTCGCCCCAGATCATGCGGCCGTGGTCGGGACGCACGTAGATGTCAAACGGTTCGCCTGCATCCTTGGCTGCCTTTTCGACGTCGTAGAGCACTTCCATGCACTCTTCCATCGGGTTGTCGCCAGTGCGGGACAGGTGCGGCGACTCCTTGAACGTACGCTCCGAGAAGTGGATGACGTTACGCTGATGCGTAGCGTGTAGGCGGCCGCGCTCACCGACGTAGCGCAGGATTGCCGGCAGATCGTTCTTGAGCTCCGAGCCGAGCGAGCCGATGCACACGCACAGGCCGTGCGCCTTGGACTCGTGCAGATCAAGGATCTTTTCGATGTCTTCCATGTTCTTGAACACGCGCGGAATACCGAACAGATCCCATGCCGGATCATCCGGATGGCAGGCCATCTTGATGCCGACCCTCTCACAGGTGGGGATGATCGCGTCGAGGAAGTACTTCCAGTTCTCACGCAGCTTGTCGGCTGTCATGTCCTGGTAGAGCTCCATGACTTCGTCGAGGCGCGCGAGGCGCTCTGGCTCCCAACCCGGAAGCGTGAGGCCGCCGGACTCTTCCTCGGTGGTGTTCACGATGTCCTGTGGTGTCATGCCCTGGATCTTGTCGTGATCGTAGAACAGCGAGTTCGAGCCGTCCTCCGGATCAACGTGAGCCAGGTCGGTGCGCAGCCAGTCGAACACGGGCATGAAGTTGTAGACCACAACCTTGACGCCGAACTCGGCAAGGTTTTCGAGCGTGGTCTTGTAGTTTTCGATGTACTCATCGCGCGTGTCGAGGCCAAGCTTGATGTCCTCGTGAACGTTGACCGACTCGATGACCTCACATTCGAGACCAGCAGCGTGAACGCCGTCGATCAGTTCCTTGATCTCTTCCTTCTCCCAGTTTTCACCTGCCTGCTTGTACGACAGGGTGCCCATAATTCCGGACACGCCCGGGATCTGCTTGATGTACTGTAGCGGAATCGGATCGTGACCTTCGCCGTACCAGCGGAATGTCATCTTCATGCCATCATCTCCTTGTTGAGGGTTGCGCGGACGGCGCCCGTGCCGGCCACGAGTTCGGTAAATAGTTGTTCGATCCGCTGGGCGAGCGGAGTGTCGTACAGATTGACACCAAAAATAGCTGGGTTAGAAAGAATCGGCTGTAGCACTGCGTGTGCGTCGACCGGCTTGCCGAGCTCAACGCCCTTCAGGTGGCCCTGCAGCTCGTCGAGGAGCGGATCCGGCGACGGATCGAACGGCTTACCCGAATCGTCCACCGCGAGCAGGTAACGCATCCAGATGGCGATCACGAGCGGGATTGCCTTCAGTTCGCCCAGATCACGGCCCTGCTCGATGTACTTCTTGATCGTCTCACCGAAACGGATGCCCACCTTCTGCGAGGTGTCCATCGCGATACGCGACGGGTTGTCCGGCAGGTAACGGTTCGGGAAGCGCACCTCAAGCACTTCGTTGAGGAAGTCTTCCGGATCCACAATTCCCGGATTGACGACGACGGGCAGGCCTTCCTTACGGCCGAGCTGCTCGACGAACGCACGCAACGCCGGATCGCGCATTTCGGCGTCGATCGTTTCGAATCCGAGGACGACGCCGGCCGTGGCCAGTGCCGTGTGCAGCGGATTGAGGCAGGTGGTGACCTTCATGTTCTCGAAGTCATCGGCCACCTTGCGTGAGGTGACGTTGACGCCGTACTTGTCGAAGTTCGGAACGTCGCCGACCAGCACGTCCTCAATAATGAGGTATTCCGTAGGCTCCGCGTTGACGAAGCCAGCAATCGGCGTACGGCCCAGAAGTTCAACCTTCATGTCGGTGAAACCGAGCTCCGTCAGCTCGTCTGCCACCGACTCGTTCGGGCGCGGGGTGATCTTGTCAATGACCGACACCGGGAAGGCCACCTTCTCCGGGTTTTCCACCCATTCGAGCACGGCCGCATCCAGCTTGCCGCCCTCAACCCAGCCACGCATGACCTGCGTAACCGAATCGCGCAGCTTATCGCCGTTGTGGGAGAAGTTATCGAACGACATGACGTTGATCGGGACGCCACCGGCGTCGTACCGACGAACCAGCAGGCCCGCAATGTTGGCCATCGTGTTCTTGTGGAACTGGCGCGGATCGGAAGCGATGTCCTCAAGCACCTGCTCGGACAGGTTGCCCTGCGAATCGTGGATGCCGTAGCCCTTTTCCGTGATCGTCATCGAAATCATCGTGACGCCCGGATCCTTCACGATCTCCACAAGCCGCGCGTAGTCGTCCGGGCGCGCCCATGCCAAGCCCTCCGAGATACCCGCAATGACCTTGAGGCCGCGCGTACCATCCGGGTTGAGCGTGACCGAGAGCGTCATCAGATCGTGCGCTGCCAGCTGACGATCCAGTTCCTCCGGGTTCATCGGCACGACGGCGGTGATCGGCCAATGCTCACCATCAGCAATCAGATCGTGCGCCACGCGTGCGGGGAATGCACGGAAAATATTTCCCGGGCCGAGGTGAATCCAGCGCGGGTTCGCCTTCCCCTTCTCCTGCATCTCGGCGACGTCGAAGCTAGGTAGCTCAACGCCCGCCTTCTCGAAATCGGCCTTGTTCTTAATGCCGTCAATAGTTAATTCCATGTACGCTCTCCATCGAACTCCAACGAACCGTGATCTAGCGCGTGGCTACCGGCACGATGCGCATCTCTGCGTTATCAGCGCTAACCGCGGGCTTCTCATTGTTGAAAGCATATCCGTTCGGTAAATATGCTGCCATGAGTCTATCTTAGTGTGTACGCGGCCACAGCGAAACGTGATTACTCAACTTGGAGGAAGTCCATCTACGCTCGCTGCGAATCCTGGCGCACAAGTTTTTGGCACCCAACTACTGGCACTCAAAAATTGGCACGTAAAATATATGCGCATATATAAGCGCAAAAATTCGCGCGCAAAATATTGGCACGCAAAAGGCAGGCAGGTCGTGGTGCCTGAGCATGATATGCGAGCGAAGGGGCTGACATTGCGGTGCTACGTACAGCCCTCGCGGTTTCTACGCAGCCCACTCGCGCGTGCCGGGCAGGATCTGCCTTACTTGGCAGCCCCTTGCAGTTCGGCTTCCAGCATCTCTCCACACTTGGCGGTGGCGGTCTCGATCAGTTCGATATCCTTTTCGGTGCCCTCCGCAGCAACACCATCATCAATCAAAGACTGAATAGTGGAGGCAGGAAGCTCATCGTACGTGTCGTCCACGATGCAGTTTAGGTAGTTGTCAATCACCTGCTGGTGCTCCTCGCCGAGCATTGACCGGTAGGAGTCAATGTTGGACACCTCAACAAGCGCCTCGCGGTATTCTTCTTTACTCGGTTTAGACTCCGAGCAAGCTCCCAAGCTAAAAGTAAGAAGTACTGCCGATCCAATAGCTGCTACTCGAGCGAATGACTTACGCATAATGCGATCCTCCACATGTTGTATGGCTTGCGTCACTACGCATGCTAACACACAGAAGCAGCTAATCAGTGGGCTGCTCATTCTGTGATCATTCCAGAATTTGCGACTGTTCCCGGGGTACCTGTTTCGTTCCCGGGGTAGACAAATCGCCGGATTCGGTACCCCGGGAACGCAACATGTACCCCCGGAACCGAAGCAGGCTTACGATCTGGGCGCTGCCGGCTGCACAAATTCGACTGAGCTTTCCGTATCCCGCCGCCCCGAACTCCACAAGGCGGGTTCGGGAAGCAGCTGACCGGCGTCGTCGCGTGAAAGCCGCAGGTCAATAATCCGTTGGTTGCTCGAACCTCGGAACGCCAAATCATGGTGATACAAGCGTTTGATAAACGGGCCGTCGACAAGGACGTCGCAGGCCTCAAGCAACTCGCGCTTATCCGCCTGCTCGGCCAGTAGCTGTTCGTACGTGTAACCCGACCAGATCCAAATATCCTTCGCGTCCCCAAAACGCTCGCGTACCCGGCGTACCAGCGGCAACAGGATCGGCGCGGACAGCATTGGTTCCCCGCCCACGAGCGACAACCCGGCCACATACGGCTGCGCCAGGTCGTCCATGATCCGTTCCTCGAGCTCAGGAGTATACGGCTTGCCATAGCGAAAACTTTGCGCTGCCGCGTTATAACAACCCGGGCACTTAAACGGACAGCCAGAGACGTACAGCGAACAGCGCACGCCCTCGCCATCCACAAAATTGAACGGCTTGTAATCCGCTACGTAACCGGCAGACAGCACACGGCCATCCCACTCCCCAGGGCGGGGAGCGGAAATGCCGTCACTATCCTTAACCGCCACAAAATCCCGCGCCTTCCCGGCGCTCCCCTGCGCTTTCCTAGCGCGTCGGACCATCCATGTGCTTCACACGCGAAGAAATCTCCACGTGGCGGCCATGCACCATCGGACGCTTCTGCGGGTTACCCAAGTAACCACAGGTGCGCTTCACGACGTCGCAGGTGGCCGGATCCTCGTTACCGCAGTCCGGGCAAGCAAAGCCCTCGGCGGTCGGAGAGAACTCGCCCTCGAAGCCGCACTCGTAGCACTTATCAATCGGCGTGTTCGTGCCCAGGTAGGCCACGCGGTCATACGCGTAATCCCACACGGCCTCCAGCGCCTTCGTGTTGTGCGTGAGCTTCGGGTACTCGCAGTAGTGGATGAACCCGCCCTTCGTCAGCTCGGCGTATTCGGCCTCGAAGTCGATCTTTTCGAACGGGGTGATCTTCTTGCGCACGTCGTAGTGGAAGGAGTTCGTGTAGTACTCCTTGTCCGTCACGTGTTCGATCACGCCGAACTTCTCCCGATCCAAGCGGTTGAAACGATCTGTCAAAGACTCCGACGGCGTGGAGTACACCGAGAACCAGTACGGGTACTCCGCCTTCCACTCATCCGTGTAACGGTTCATTTCACGCAGGATGTCCAGCGTGAACTCCTTCGCTTCCGGATTCGACTCCCAATCCGGGCCGTAGAACAGCGTGGCCACTTCGTACAGGCCGATGTAGCCCACCGACACCGTAGCCCGGTGCCCGCGGAAGAACTTGTTGACGTCCGTCTCGTGGTCTTCAGCCCGCTTGCCGAAAGCTCCGTACTTGTACAGGATCGGCGCGTTCGCTGGCGTGGCTTCCTCACAGGTTTGAATACGGAAGAGCAGCGCCTGCTTCATGATGTCCATGCGCTCGGCGAAAATCTCCCAGAACTTCTCCTTATCGCCCCGCGCCTCAATCGCGATACGCGGCACGTTCAGCGTGACCACGCCCAGGTTGTTGCGGCCGGCGTTCACGGCCTCGCCCGTTTCCGGATCAACCCACTTCGGCAGGAACGACCTGCAGCCCATCGGCGTCTTGTAATCGCCCTCGATTTCGGTGAGGCGGTCGTAGGACAGCACGTCCGGGTACATGCGCTTTACCGAGCATTCGAGCGCGAGCTGCTTGATGTCGTAGTTCGGATCCTCCGGCTCGAGGTTGACACCGCGGCGCAGGCCGAACACCAGCTTCGGGAAGATCGCCGTGTGCTTATCGCGGCCGATACCGCCGATGCGCACGTTGAGGATCGCCTTCTGGATTTCCCGCTCGAACACGCCCGTGCCCAGGCCAAAGCCGAGGGTGACGAACGGGGTCTGCCCGTTGGAGGTGTAGAGCGTGTTGATTTCGTACTCCAGCGACTGCATCGCGTCGTAGATATCCTTGCGCGTCTTCTCCATCGCGTATTCTTCACGCAGCTCTTCGGCCACCCACTTTTCGGCGTCGGCCATGTGCTTCGTGTAGTTGATCTTCGCGTAGGGAGCCAGTACCTCGTCGATTCGATCCACGGACGTGCCGCCGTACTGCGAGGATGCGACGTTCGCGATGATCTGCGCAATCTGTGCCGACGCCGTGTTGATCGACTTCGGAGATTCCACCCGCGCGTTACCGATCTGGAAGCCGTCCTTGAGCATGTTCGGGATGTCAATGAGGCAGCAGTTGGTCATCGGCTGGAACGGGTTGTAGTCCAGGTCGTGGAAGTGGATGTCGCCTTTGATGTGCGCGTTGGCTACCGGCTTGGGCAGCATGTGCTTGAGCGCGTAGGCCTTTGCCACCGAGCCCGCCGTGAGATCACGCTGGGTGTTGAACACCGTGGCGTCCTTGTTGGCGTTCTCGTTGACTACCGACTTGTCACGCGAGAGTAGCTTGCCCACCGAGTGCTGCACGTCCATCGCCTGCTCGCGAGCCACATCGCGATCGTGACGGTACTCAATGTAAGCACGCGCGACTTCCGGGTACTTTGAGCCCATGAGGTAGTCTTCCACCGCGCGCTGGATCGTGGGGATGTCCAGGTTTTCCTGCGGAAGGCTGGCGACGACGGCGTCCGTTGCCCGTGCTACGAACTCGTGATCTTCAATGCCTCGGCTGTTAAGAGCGGCTTCGATAGCCCGGTAAATCTTTGCCGCATCAAATCGCACCGTACGCCCGTCACGCTTGGTCACCGTGACCTTCGCGTTGGCGCCGTGTGGCTCGTGCGTGTTCTCCGTTGACGTGTGCACTTCTGCCCGCGTGTGATTGGCCAGTAGCGACATTGATGTCCCTCTTCCCCCATGCTCGTTCAAGTGTGTTGTTAGGCGTAACGTCGGCGCCGCGGCGTACGCACGCGGTGAGCTTCGCATGCGATGCTTGGCCGATGTAAGCTTGTGCTTTGATTTACGCGGAAACCCTATATTTAGTGTTCCGATTTTTTTCAAGCACTACATATGGTAGCCCTTTTTGAATCACATCGCTGTCATTTCCACGGGGTGGACGCCACTTGTCGCGAGCGCACGTGAGCCGAAACGCGCGACACGCCGCATGTTCCGCGCCTCTTGCCGCTCTCGAACCCCCGAGAAACTGCAAGTGGCGTCGGCCACACGGCGTGTCGCTGGTGCTTCTTCTTAACTACTCGACCTCGTCAGTCGCCTCCACGAGATGACGTCGCCGCACCGCCACGCCCCCAAGGAGGAGCAGCGCAACCGCAACCGCCATCAGCCCTGCCACTGATGCACCAGTCCACGGCAGATCCCCACCAGGCGTGGGCGTGGGCGACGGCGTTGGCGTCGGGTCTGGCGTCGGATCCGGATCCGGCGTTGGCTCTGGCGCAACCACCACGCCCACGTCGATATCCGTGGTCTCCTTGTCGGACACGACCGCGGCTGGATCGGAGTTGGGCCCGTCGGAGTCGCGCGTGCGATCGTCGCCAACCAGGCGGGTCGTCCACTCATAGGTCATCCCGTCTGCCAGCGCGAACGTGACGGAGTACTGGCCTGGCCTCAAGTTGCCGAACAGGTACGTGCCGTCCTCGGCCGTCACCGCCGGTGCGACCGGGTTTCCGTTCACGTCGACGGCGGGCTCGCCATCGGCGTCGAGGAGCGTGACTCTGATGCCGGCCACGCGCTCTTCCCCGTCGTCTTGGAGGCCGTTGGCATCCGCGTCGAACCACGCCAGGCCGGATAGTGCGCCCGGGCGGAACAGGCCGGTGTCGTAGCCGCTCACAATCACGCCGTTGGGCACGCCGTCGATCGCGATGTCACGGCCATCGGAGTCGCGCGTCGGATCGTCTCCGACCCTCAGCGGCGAGTCGTACCACCCATCTCCAGGATGAACGGTCACGGAGTAGTCGCCGCCGAGCAGGTTGGTGAACTCGTACGTGCCGTCAGCACCCGTGGTCACGCACTCGACGGGGTTTCCGTCGAAGTCACGGGCCTGAACACCGTCTCCATCGGCCAAGCAGACCAGCGCGCCTGGGATGCCCACTTCTGCGTCGTCGCGAATGCCGTCCGCGTTGACATCGTGCCACACGATGTTTGTAATGGCAGAGCTGCGCTTCAACGTGAGCATGGCCTGGTTGATGACCGGCGAGAACACCTCGTCAGAGAACGCTTCGACGTCGTTGCTCCACTCGAGGGTGTGCCCGTCGCTGGTGATCTGCCCGATCGTGGTCACCACGGTGAATTTGACGTAGCCATCGGCCGGTAGCGTGTCGATTGTCCACACCACCCGGTCGCGGCCCAGCTCTGCGCCGTCGCCCTGATCTTGCGCCGCGGCAGCCTGCGGGTCTGCGAGCGCAATGCCCTCAACCCCCGTGCTGGACTCCGCGGACCAATCGGACAGCGTCAGCTTGCCCACGCCGTTTTCTCCTGGCAGGGTATCCACGACATTCACGTTGTGTTGATCGCGGCCAGACGTGTTGACCACGAGGACATCCCAGGTGACCTTCGTTCCAGCAGCCCCACCATCAGAGGGTGCGAAAGCGAAGGTTTGCTCGAGCGGTGTCTTCAAGATCGACAGTTCAGCATCGGGGTACAGGTAGGGTGCTTTCGCTTGCGCGCGCACGGTCGCTTTGCCGTTGCGGGAAATCGCGGTGGCTGACGCCTCGTTGAACCCGGATGTTGCGGCAAGCGCGGGAGCCTGCGTCTCGAACCGGATTGTCACTGACTGCCCGGAGGCCAGTTCGTCGATGACGGGGAACGTGAGCTCTCGGCCATCCTGCGCCACGCCGGCCAGCGGCGTAAACTCACCGCGCTCCTCGGTGTACGGGGCAGTCATCTCGACGCCGTCCAGATCGGCCACCCATTCATCGGGGAGCAGGTCGCTGATCGTCAGGTCGTAGATGTTCTGGCTTCCCACCGACGACGCCGTGAGGCACCACGTCATACGCCCATCTGGGCTCACCATCCCGGCAGGCATATCACATTGGGTGCCCGCGGTCTTCGTCAGCTGCAGACCCGGAGCATCCAGTGGCGCGTGTGCCTCGGCAAATTCGTTGCTCGGATACCACTTGGAACCGGTGGGCATCGGCGCTGGCTGAGATGCGAACCCGTTGATTTTCGCCGTGTTGTCCAGCTGCGTCTTCGCTTCGGCTTCCTCTTCGTATCCGCCGCGAACCGTTCCGCTGTACCGGACCGTAGCGGTCTGGCCGGGAGCGATCGACTCGATCCACAGCCCGAAGGTGGGCGCGTCGGCCGTCCAGCCCTTCACCAGCACCGTTTCGCTGTTCATGTCCGTGATCTTGACGTCCGTCAAATAGTAGTCGGGCGCGTCTTGCACGGAGGTTCCATAGGCGGTCGTGCGCCCGGTGTTCGTGACTTCCAGCAGGTAGTCCACCTGGTCACCGGTCGAGTACGGGCCGTCGCCCACCACAGACTTCGCAATCGTCAACGACGGCTCTCCGATCACCGTGATGGCCGTGGCTACCGCCGGCTTGAACGCCGTCGGATGCTCGGTCGGGATCTCGTCTGGCATGGTGTCTTCTTTAACCACGTCCTCCGAGTAAGCGTGCGTTTTCACGGTCAGCCTGTCGCCGTCATTCAACGACGACGCCTGGTCACCATCCGAGATTCGCACGTTGACGGGTAGGGTCACGTCGCGTATCTGGGGAGAGGCCTCAACGTTGCCGAGCCACCAGCCGATCGTCGTCGTGCCGTCGTCGTTAGTGATCACGTCCCACGCGCGGGTAGTGTCAGCCAACTTCTTACACGTGTCGCCTGAACAAGCGGGGTCTCCGAGCGACTCGACAGTCATCCCTGCCGGGATGGTCGCTGTCACGTAGAGGTTCGACCACACTTTATTCTCGCTCAGCGGCACCGTCACATTAACGGTTCCCTTTTGGCCGGGTGCGAGCAGGTCCGGGGTGTCGATCCCAACCGCGGGCGGCGGCGACGGGTTGACCACCGTGAACCGGGCAGAATCGGATGCCTCCTGCGGCGGGATTCCCGTCACCGCGTAATCATTCGTCACCATGCTCGAGCCGTAGTTCTGTTCCGGAGGCCCCCACACGTCTCCAACTTGTCTGCTCCTGTCAGCTTGTACGCGCACAGAGTTCGCGATCTGCGTTCCATCTTGGACGTCGTCTGGAACAGTGAACGGAACGTGAATCTTCACCTCGTTCGGGATGAGCTCATACGTCCTCGGACCATCAGGATTCTCATGATCTTCCTGCATGTGGTAGCTCACCATGCGGGTTGCGTCGATTTCCCACTGTATCGTCACAGAATCGTCGGTTTGCTCCACGATCGTTTCCGTCAGTGATATCGGTGGGTCAAACGGTCTGAGGTATTCAAACCAGAGATCTGAGGACGTTGCCGTGTCCGGTACAGACACGGTGGCGGTTCCCGGCTCGTATTTTCCAGGCCCGGTAATGGTATCCGTGATCACCATTCGGGGTATGTGCGGATGGTGGAATGCCACCGAAATGTCGAAGCCATCAGCTCCTCCAGCCGCAACGTAACCGTCGTCGGGTTCCTTACTCACCTTCATCGTGCGCATGGTGGCCACGGTGGCCTGCGTGTTATGCACGCGCGAGCCCGCTATCATTTCGAACTCGACGCTGGTTTGTGCCGTGAAGCCCGTCGCGGCGAGATGGCCGGCTAAGCCTTCGAACTTATACTTGTTTTCCGGATCCGTCAGAGTGTACGACGGGTTCTTCGCATACGTGTCAGACCAGTAGTTCTGCAACGTCCACGAATCTGAGCCAACCGAGTTCGCGAGCGCCTCATCCGTATTCACGTCGAAGACGAGCACGGCAGTCAGGGCAGACGTGCGATTCTCCACCTTGGGCAGGCTATCGAAAACGCTTCTATCTATCTCCCATGACAACCGCTGCCCGCCGGTGTTATGCGCCTTCGTGGCGTCGGCTAAATCGGTGTAAGTCTCGACCGCGTCCACTTGCGGGTCTCCCGATATGGTCGGATCGGGAAGATTAACGAGTCCGGGATTAACCTTCACTCGGTGGTCGTCGCCGAAGTAGAACCAATTGGGGCTTCGCGTCTGCACAAATAGTTGCGAGCTACCCGGTACATAGGAAAAGCCCTTTGGCAGCACGTCGTTAATTCGAATGTTGTTGACCAGCTCTGGGCTGTTCGCTTCGAGGATGATGCCCGCTTTGAGCGTGTCACCTG